>NZ_JBSFKL010000007.1:0-373183 GCF_053598535.1 Streptomyces sp. NPDC001108 | reverse complement strand
GGACGACGAGCGTGGCGGGTTCCGTGGTCCCCGGCGTGACGACGACCGGCCGCGTGGTCCGCGTCGTGACGATGACCGGGGTGGCTACCGCCGCGATGACAACCGCGGTGGCGACAACCGCGGTGGTGGGTTCCGTCGTGACGACAACCGGCGCGACGACAACCGTGGTGGTGGGTTCCGCCGTGATGACAACCGGCGTGATGACAGTCGTAGCGGTGGTTACGGTGGTGGGTTCCGTCGTGACGACCGGGACCGTGATCGGGATCGTGGGCCGCGTCGGGACGACGAGCGTGGCGGGTTCCGTGGTCCCCGGCGTGACGACGACCGGCCGCGTGGTCCGCGTCGTGACGATGACCGGGGTGGCTACCGCCGCGACGACAACCGCGGTGGCGGCTTCCGCCGCGACGACAACCGGCGCGACGACAACCGCGGTGGTGGGTACCGCGGGCAGCGGGACGACCGGGGTGGGCGGGGCGGTGGCTACCGTGGACGCGACGACCGCGGCGGCTACGACCGGCGTGACGACCGGGACCGCGAGCCCGTCAAGCGGCTGCCGATCCCGGAGGACGTCACCGGCGACGAGATCGACAAGGACGTGCGGCAGGAGCTGATGAGCCTGCCGAAGACGCTGGCCGAGGACGTCTCGCGCAACCTCGTCATGGTGGCCCGGCTGATCGACGAGGACCCCGAGCAGGCATACGCGTACTCGCGGATCGCGCTCCGGCTGGCCTCGCGGGTGGCCGCGGTGCGGGAGGCGGCCGGCTTCGCCGCGTACGCCACGCAGAAGTACTCGGAGGCGCTGGCGGAGTTCCGGGCCGCCAAGCGGATGACCGGTTCCGTGGAGCTGTGGCCCGTCATGGCGGACTGCGAGCGCGGGCTCGGTCGGCCCGAGCGGGCGCTGGCGATGGCCGGTGAGCCCGAGGTGCAGAAGCTGGACAAGGCCGGACAGGTGGAGATGCGCCTGGTCGCCGCCGGTGCCCGGCGGGACATGGACCAGCTCGACGCCGCCATCGTGACGCTCCAGAGCTCCGAGCTCGCGTCGAGCGCCGTGCACCCCTGGACGGCCAGGCTGCGCTACGCGTACGCCGACGCGCTGCTGGCCGCCGGTCGTGAGAACGAGGCCCGGGAGTGGTTCGGGAAGGCGCTGGAGGCGGACAAGGACGGCTCCACCGACGCGTCCGACCGGCTCGCCGAGATGGACGGTGTCGAGTTCGTCGACGCCCTCGACGAGGAAGAGGCCGACGAGAACGGGGCCGACGGCAACGGCGATGGGGACGACAACGGCGAGGCCGTGAGCCCGGAGCCGGAGACCGCCGCGGACGGCGACAAGGACGGCGCCACGGACGGCGACAAGGACCGCACGCCCGAGGCGTGAGACAACGAGAGAGGGCGGCACCCCGGGACCCGGGGTGCCGCCCTCTCTCGTTTCTCCGTTCCGCCTCAGTCCAGATCGAGGTCGAGACTGCGCAGGACCAGCCCGGTGGCCGGCTTCGGACCGAACGACGTCGACTTGCGAGGCATCGTGACCCCCTGCCGGGCGAGATCCCGCACCACCTCCTCGCGCACCGGATGCATCAGGACCGCCGTGCCGCCCCGCCGCTCGGCCTGCTCCACGGCGGCGGCGGTGTCGTGGATGTAGGCGATGTGTTCCGGGGCGTCCGGTATCTCCCAGACGTGGTCGAGCAGGGCCGCGTGCAGGACCGTCGCGTCCAGGGCCCGCCAGGCGGGCGGTCGGTCGGCTGGGACCGTGCGGGCCAGCAGACCGGGATCCGGACGGTCGACGAGATGGAAGCCGCCGTCGCCGGCGAGCAGGAACGCGTTGCCCTCGGCGGACGCCCCGGCGAGCGCCTCCAGTGCGTCGGGGAGCGGGCCGGGCACCTCGCGTACCCGGAAGAGCCCGTCCAGCGCGGCCAGCGCCGCGTCGACCGGGAGCCGGTGCAGCAGCCGGTGGATGGCGCGTACCCGGAGCGGATAGCGGGCCGTGTCGACGAGCAGGACCAGGCCGAAGTCCCAGGGGCCGGGCACCGTGTGCTCCCGCTGGAGGCGGAGGTAGGTGGCCCAGCGATGGTGCCCGTCGGCGATCAGCGCCTGGTGGTGGGCGAGATCGGTGCCGATCTCCGCCTGCTCGACGGGGTCGGTGACCGCCCAGAGCCGGTGCCGGAACCCGTCCTCGGTCGTGGTGGTGAGCAGCGGCGGACGGTCCGTCGCCCGCTCGATGACGGCGGCCGCCCCCGCCTCCCGGCCGTCGCCCCGGTAGCTCAGCAGCAGCGGTTCGAGGTGGGCCGCGGTGGTGCGCATCAGGTCGGCCCGGTCCTCCACGACATGGGCCATCACGTCCTCGTGCGGCAGCACGACGCCCTCGGCCGGGGCGGAGAGCGCCAGCGTCCCGATGACACCCCGTTGCAGCAGATCGCCGTTGCGCTGCTCGTACACGTACAGAGCGGGCTCGTGGTCCGGTGCGAGGACGCCCTCGGCGAGCCAGTGCTTCAGGGTCCGCGCCGCCTGTTCGTGGCGGGCCGCGGCCGTGTCCGCCTGGGGCAGGATCAGCCGGACGATGTTGTGCGGATCGGCCGACTCCAGATGATGGAGCCCGTCGGGCCGCACCACCACGTCGTACGGGGGAGAGGTCACCGCTGCGAGACTGCCGACCTGCTCGGGGACGTACCGCAGCCCACGGAACGGAATCAGACGCAGTCCCTGGCCGGCCGGACCTGATGTGTTCATCCGTGCATGGTAAGTGCGGGACGGGGATACGCGATGATCTGAACAGAAGCGGGTAGCGAGGAGCACAAGGAATGAGTCAGACGGGCAGAACCCGACCCAGTGGCAGCGGTACGGCGCTGAGCAGGGCGTACGACACGGCGCTGCTCGATCTCGACGGGGTGGTCTACGCGGGCGACCGGGCGATCGTCCACGCCGTCGACGCGCTGGCGGCGGCGAGGAACGGCGGGATGCACCTGGCGTACGTCACCAACAACGCCCTGCGCACACCGGACGCGGTGGCCGACCATCTGACCGCGCTCGGCGTCCCCGCGGAGCCCGGTGACGTGATCACCTCGGCGCAGGCGG
Organism: Streptomyces sp. NPDC001108; assembly: GCF_053598535.1. NCBI lineage: Bacteria > Bacillati > Actinomycetota > Actinomycetes > Kitasatosporales > Streptomycetaceae > Streptomyces > Streptomyces sp. NPDC001108. The sequence goes on along the minus strand of NZ_JBSFKL010000007.1, from coordinate 370,114 downwards.
TGGCCCGGTTGATGGCCGATCAGCTTCCCCCCGGTGCCCGGGTGCTGGTGGTGGGCGGCGAGGGGCTGCGGTCCGCGGTGCGGGAGCGCGGCCTGGTGCCGGTGGAGTCGGCGGACGACGACCCGGCGGCGGTGGCCCAGGGGTACGGCGGCCCGGACATGGCCTGGGGGCGGTTCGCCGAGGCCGCGTACGCGGTCGCGCGCGGGGTGCCGTGGTTCGCGTCCAACACCGACCTGACGATCCCGAGCGCCCGGGGCATCGCACCGGGCAACGGTGCCGCGGTCGAGGTCGTACGGATCGCGACCGGTGCCGAGCCGCAGGTGGCCGGGAAGCCGCTGCCGCCGATGCACCGGGAGACGGTGCTGCGGACCGGTGCCGAACGCCCGCTGGTGGTCGGCGACCGGCTCGACACGGACATCGAGGGCGCGTTCAACGGGGGCGTGGACTCCCTGCTGGTGCTCACCGGGGTGACGGACGCGGCGCGGCTGCTGGCCGCCGTTCCGGCGCACCGGCCGACCTACGTGGACGCGGACCTGAGGGGGCTGCTGACCGGGCAGCCCGAGGTGGCGGAGAGCGGCGGCGGGTTCGTGTGCGGGGGCTGGACGGCCTCGGTGCGCGGCGACGGGCTGGCGCTGGACGGGGACGGGGACGCGCTGGACGGGCTGCGGGCGCTCTGCGGGGCGGCGTGGTCGTACGCGGGGGAGGGCTCCTGCGGGCTGGACGCGGGGAAGGCGGTCGCCCGGCTGGGGCTGTAGGGGCGGGGCCGGGGAGGGACGCCGGTCGACGGCCGCAGGGAACCGGCCCACCGCCACAGGGAAAGATAGGTTAACCTAACCTAACTTTGTTCTGTTCGGTGTGCCGCCGTTCCGCACCCGCCCCCTCCGACTCCGGGAGTACGACCATGCAGCGCCTCGCCGCGGACGCGGTGACCCTCGGCTACGACGGCAGGGTGGTCGCGGAGGACCTCTCGGTGGAGATCCCCGACCGTTCCTTCACGGTGATCGTCGGCCCCAACGCCTGCGGCAAGTCGACCCTGCTGCGCGCGCTCGCGCGGATGCTGAGACCGGAGCGCGGCCGGGTGCTGCTGGACGGGCGGGCGATCCACCGACTGCCCGCGAAGAAGGTCGCCCGGACGCTGGGACTGCTCCCGCAGTCCTCCGTCGCGCCGGACGGGATCACCGTCGCCGACCTCGTCGGGCGCGGCCGGTACCCCCACCAGGGGCTGCTGCGCCAGTGGTCGCCGGAGGACGAACGCGTCGTCGCGGAGTCGATGGCGGCCACCGGCGTCGACGCACTCGCCGACCGCCATGTCGACGCGTTGTCCGGCGGCCAGCGCCAGCGCGTCTGGATCGCCATGGCGCTCGCCCAGCAGACACCGCTCCTGCTGCTCGACGAGCCGACCACGTACCTCGACATCCAGCACCAGATCGACGTCCTCGACCTCTGCGCCGACCTGCACGAGACGCAGGGGCGCACCCTGGTCGCCGTGTTGCACGACCTGAACCACGCCGCGCGGTACGCCACCCACCTCGTCGCGATGCGGGACGGCCGGGTGATCGCCGAGGGGCCGCCCGGCGAGATCGTCACCGCGGACCTGGTGGAGCGGGTCTTCGGGCTGCGCTGCCAGGTGATCGACGATCCGGAGACCGGGACCCCGCTGGTGGTGCCGGCCGCGCGCGGACCACGCCGGGCCGTCGCGGCGGCGGCCGGAGGCCCGCCCGGCGGACCGGCGCCCGGCCTACAGCAGCGACCTCAGCCGTAGGAGATCGCGGAACCCCGCCTCCAGGCGGACCCGGCCCGAGGCCCAGGCGCGGGCGAAGTCCAACTCGCCGTCGACCATGGCCACCAGGTCGTCGCCGGTCATCGCGAGCCGGATCGCCGCCTTCTCGCGGGGTGGCCCCCCGACCGCGTCCAGCACCTGGATCCGGCCATCGGTCAGCCGGCCGGTGAACGTGACGTCGAGGTCCTTGATGTGGCAGCTCAGCGAACGGTCGACGGCGGCCGCACCGCGTACGGCGCCGTCGGCCTCCGCGAGGCGGTCGGAAAGTCTGTCGAGTGCGCTGCGGCACTCCGCCATGGTCGCCATCGTGATCGACGGTACCCCAGCCCTTCGGGGTAGCGTTTCCCGCATGAGCGACTCGATGCGGGAGACCCCGGGGACAGGGGAGGCACGGGAGGCGGCGGAACCGGCGACGGCGGCCGTGCCCGAACCCGACCCCGCCGCACCGGCGCCCCTGGGCGTCCCCCGCACCCCCACCGGCCACGCCGGGGTGGACGCGGGCCTGGAGCGTCTCGCCGACGCCGACCACCTCCCGGCGGACGGACACATCGAGGTGTACGAGGATGTACACCGTGGGCTGCGCGAGACCTTGACCGCGCTGGACAACGCGCCCACGACCGCACCGGTACCCGCACCGGTGCCCCCGCACGACAACAGGAGCTGAACCGAACGTGGCCGGAGTGGCACGCCGCCGTCTCGACGCCGAACTGGTACGCCGCAAACTCGCGCGCTCGCGCGAGCACGCCAGCCAGCTGATCGCCGCCGGGCGGGTCACCGTCGGCGGGAACACCGCGACCAAACCCGCCACCCAGGTCGAGACCAGCGCCGCCGTCGTCGTGACCAAGGACGACAGCGACCCCGAGTACGTCTCGCGCGGCGGGCACAAGCTCGCGGGCGCCCTCGCCGCCTTCGTCCCCCTCGGCCTGGCCGTCGAGGGACGCCGGGCCCTGGACGCCGGGGCGTCGACCGGCGGCTTCACCGACGTACTGCTCAGGGCGGGCATCGGCCATGTCGTCGCCGTGGACGTCGGCTACGGGCAGCTCGCCTGGTCGCTCCAGTCCGACGACCGCGTCACCGTCAAGGACCGTACCAACGTACGGGAGTTGACGTTGGAGGCGATCGACGGGCAGCCGGTGGACCTGGTGGTCGGGGACCTGTCGTTCATCCCGCTGGGGCTGGTCCTGCCCGCCCTGGCGCGCTGCGCCGCCCCCGGCGCCGACCTGGTCCTGATGGTCAAGCCGCAGTTCGAGGTGGGCAAGGAGCGGCTCGGCAGCGGCGGTGTGGTGCGCAGCCCCGAACTGCGGGCCGAGGCGGTGCGCGAGGTCGCGCGCCGGGCCTGGGAACTGGGCCTCGGGGTGCGGGGGGTGACGGCGAGCCCGCTGCCCGGTCCGTCGGGGAACGTCGAGTACTTTCTGTGGCTGCGGGCCGGGGCACCTGAACTGGATCCCGCGGATGTCGACCGTGCAGTGGCGGAGGGGCCTCGTTGACGACGAATGCGGCACGAATGACGACGGACGCGGCCCGGACCGTGTTCCTTCTCGCGCACACCGGCCGCCCGGCCGCGATCCGCAGTGCCGAACTGGTCGTACAGGGGCTGCTCCGCAGCGGTCTGGGCGTACGGGTGCTGGCCACCGAGGCGGCGGACCTGCCGCTGCCGCCGTCCGTCGAGACGGTCACGGACACCACACCAGCGGCGATGGACGGCTGTGAGCTGCTGATCGTGCTCGGTGGGGACGGGACGCTGCTGCGCGGCGCGGAGCTCTCCCGGGCCTCCGGGGTGCCGATGCTCGGCGTCAACCTCGGCCGGGTCGGGTTCCTCGCCGAGGCCGAGCGCGACGACCTGGACAAGGTCGTCGACCGGGTCGTCACCCGCTCCTACCAGGTCGAGGAACGCATGACGCTCGACGTCGTGGTGCGTACCAACGGCGACGTCGTCCACACCGACTGGGCGCTCAACGAGGCGGCCGTGCAGAAGGTGTCGCCCGAGCGGATGCTGGAGGTCGTCCTGGAGATCGACGGCCGCCCCGTGACCGGGTTCGGCTGCGACGGGATCGTCTGCGCGACGCCGACCGGGTCGACCGCGTACGCCTTCTCGGCGGGCGGGCCGGTCGTCTGGCCCGAGGTCGAGGCCCTGCTGATGGTGCCGATCAGCGCCCACGCGCTGTTCGCCAAACCGCTGGTGACCTCACCGGACTCGGTGCTCGCCGTGGAGGTCCAGCAGCACACCCCGCACGGGGTGCTCTGGTGCGACGGCCGCAGGACCGTGGAGCTGCCCGCCGGGGCGCGGGTCGAGGTGCGGCGCGGGGCAGTGCCCGTACGCCTCGCGCGGCTGCACCACGCCTCGTTCACGGACCGGCTGGTCGCGAAGTTCGCGCTGCCGGTCTCGGGGTGGCGCGGCGTCCCGCACTGACCGGCGGACGTTCCCCCGGAGGTGTCGCGAAGGGCGGGGAGCATACCCGGGAGAGTGAGCCGTGGAGCGGGGTACGTCGCACATCGGCCTTCGGACCTCGTAAGGTCGTGTCCGTGTTGGAGGAGATGCGGATACGGTCGCTCGGAGTCATCGACGACGCGGTGGTGGAGCTGTCACCCGGTTTCACCGCCGTGACGGGTGAGACCGGCGCGGGCAAGACCATGGTCGTCACCAGCCTCGGGCTGCTGCTCGGCGGGCGCGCGGACCCGGCCCTGGTACGGATCGGGGCCAAGGCCGCCGTCGTGGAGGGGCGGATCACGGTGTCCGAGGGGGACGCCGTCGCCCTGCGGGCGGAGGAGGCCGGGGGCGAGATCGAGGACGGCGCGCTGCTGATCAGCCGTACCGTCTCCGCCGAGGGGCGCTCCCGGGCGCATCTCGGCGGCCGGTCCGTGCCGGTCGGGGTGCTCTCCGAACTCGCCGACGAACTCGTCGCCGTGCACGGCCAGACCGACCAGCAGGGCCTGCTCAAGCCGGCCCGGCAGCGGCAGGCGCTCGACCGTTACGCCGGCGACGGCGTCGCCCGGCCGCACGCCGCGTACGCCGCGGCCTACCAGCGGCTGCGGGCCGTCGCCACGGAGCTGGAGGAGCTGACCACGCGCGCCCGTGAGCGCGCCCAGGAAGCCGATCTGCTCCGCTTCGGGCTGGGCGAGATCGCCGCCGTCGAACCACTGGCCGGTGAGGACGCCGAACTGGCCGCCGAGGCCGAGCGGCTCGGCCACGCGGAGGCGCTCGCTTCCGCCGCGTCCCTGGCGCACACGGCGCTCGCGGGCGACCCGGAGGACCCGGAGGGCGTCGACGCGACGACCGTCGTCGCGGCCGCCGGACGGGCGCTGGACGCGGTGCGCGCCCACGACCCGGCGCTGGCGGCGCTCGCCGACCGGATCGGCGAGATCTCGATCCTGCTCTCCGACGTCGCGGGCGAACTGGCCGGTTACGCCGACCAGTTGGACGCCGACCCGCGACGGCTCGCCGCCGTGGAGGAGCGCCGCGCCGCGCTCACCGTGCTCACCAGGAAGTACGGCGAGGACATCGGCGCCGTGCTCGCCTGGGCCCAGGAGGGCGCCGCCCGCCTCACCGAGCTGGAGGGCGACGACGACCGGATCGGCGAGCTGACCGCCGAGCGCGACGCGCTGCGGGCCGAACTCTCCGCCCTCGGGCAGGAGCTGACCGACGCCCGCAACCGGGCGGCGGCGCTCTTCGCCGAGGCGGTGACCGAGGAGCTGGCCTCCCTGGCGATGCCGCACGCCCGGGTCTCCTTCGCGATCCGGCAGACCGAGGCTCCCGACGAGGCCTCCGGCATCGACATCGACGGGCGGAGCGTGGTCTACGGTCCGTCCGGCGCCGACGAGGTGGAGCTGCTGCTGGCCCCGCACCCCGGCGCCCAGCCGCGACCGATCGCCAAGGGGGCCTCGGGCGGTGAGCTGTCCCGGGTGATGCTCGCCGTCGAGGTGGTCTTCGCGGGCGCCGACCCCGTGCCCACGTACCTCTTCGACGAGGTCGACGCGGGCGTCGGCGGCAAGGCCGCGGTCGAGGTCGGGCGGCGGCTCGCGAAGCTCGCCCGGTCCGCCCAGGTCGTCGTCGTCACCCACCTTCCGCAGGTGGCGGCCTTCGCGGACCGGCAGTTGCTGGTCGAGAAGACCGTCGACGGGGCGGTCACCAGCAGCGGGGTCACGGTCCTGGAGGGCGAGGACCGGGTGCGGGAGCTGTCCCGGATGCTCGCGGGCCAGGAGGACTCCCGGACGGCACGGGCCCACGCGGAGGAACTGCTCGCCGCGGCCCGCTCGGACGGCTGACACCCGCCCGTCGTCACGGGGACGGCCCGCCAAAACCGTCCGGCGGGCCGTCCCCGTAGGCTGGCGCGCATGGGAGCGACGTTCGGGAGGACCGTGGCGGCCGGTGCCGTCGCCGCGACGGTGGCGGGCGGGGTGTACCGGGTCCTGCGGTCCCGGCCGCGCCCGTTCGGACGGCGCGTCAACCACGCGGGCCGCGCCGTCGACCTCTGCGCGGGTCCGGCCGCCGTGCTCGGGACCGCGGCCGGCGCGGCGGTCCTTCCGCTGCCGCCCCGCACCCGGTGCGCCGCCGTCCTCGCGGTGCTGGCGGCCGGCGGCTGCGGCGCCCACGACGACCGCGCCGGCGCGGGCGACCCGCGCAGCGGCTTCCGGGCCCACCTCGGCGCGCTCCGGGACGGCGAACTGACCACCGGCGCGGTGAAGCTCCTCGGCATCGGTGCCGCCGGGCTCGTCGCCGCGTCCCTGCTGAAGGAGCGGCCCGTCGACCGGATGCTCGGCGCGGTGGTGATCGCCGGAACCGCGCATCTGGTCAATCTGACGGACCTGCGGCCGGCGGCGGCCGCCGCCACCGTCCTCGCCCTCGGCGCCCCCGGGCTGCCGGGCGGGCTCGCCGCCGCCCCGGTCGGCGCCGTCGCCGCGCTCCTCGCCGACGACCTGGGGGAGCGGACCATGCTCGGGGACACCGGGGCGCACGCCCTGGGCGCCGGGCTCGGGGTCGCGATCGTCGCGGGCCGGGGCCGGGCCGGACTCCTCGCGCACGGAGCCGCACTGGTCGCGGCGGCGGCGTACGGGGACCGGATCGGGGACTTCGTCCGGGCGGTCGCGGACCGCTGAGGGCGGCGGAGGGGCAACATCGCGCCGTTTTCTCACCCGTGCGGGTGGCAGGCGGTGTCCGGAAGTCGAGGTAGGGGCCATGACAGCCGCCCGACTGTGCCGGAACGCCCGTACGGACTGGCATCCTTGGCGGTGCCCTCACCACCGACTCGGGAGCCCCGGGAGCCATTCAACGTGTCACAGCTGCGTACGGTCCAAGTCCTGGGCGGCGGCAGCGCGGGCAGCAACGCCCACGTCGGCTCGCTGACCGCCGGGCTCGTGGCGCGGGGCGTGCACGTCACCGTCTGCGCCCCCGCCGAACTGGACCACGCCTACGGCTACTCCGGCACGGGCGCCCGGTTCACCCCCGTACCCCGGCGCGGGGACCCCGTCTCCGTCGCCGCCCTGCGGAGCGCCTGCGCGAGCGCGGACCTCGTCCACGCGCACGGACCGCACGCCGCCGTGCGCGCCGCCCTCGCGCTCGGCGGACGGAGCGTCCCCCTCGTCGTCACCTGGCATGCCCGCGCCCACGTCGACGGGGCCCGCCGCCGGTTGGTCCGGATGATGGAGCGACGGGCCGCGCGGGCGGCCGCGGTCGTCCTCGGCACCACGTCGGACCTGGTCGACCGGGCGCGCCGGAGAGGGGCGCGGGACGCCCGGCTCGCACCGGTCTCCGCCCCCGCGCCCCGGCTGCCGGAAGGCGCCCGGCCGGACAAGGCCAGGGCCGAACTCGGCGTGGTGGGAAGGCCGTTGATCGTCACCTGCGGAAGCCTCGTGCCGCATCACGGCTACGGCACCCTGTTCGACGCCGCCCGGATGTGGCGGGACCTCGACCCCGGGCCGCTCCTGGTCGTCGTGGGCGAGGGGCGGGAGCGGTCCGCGCTCCAGCGCCGGATCCGGGACGAGGAACTGCCCGTCCGGCTCGTCGGCGACCGCGAGGACCGCGCCGAGCTGCTCGCCGCGGCGGATCTGGCCGTGCTGCCCAGCAGTTGGGAGGAGCGCTCGGTGCAGGCGCAGGAGGCGCTCAGGCTCGGCGTCCCGCTGGTCGCCACCGCGGTCGGTGGCGTGCCCGACCTGGTGGGCGACGCGGCGGAGCTCGTGCCGTACGGCAACGCGGAGGCCCTCGGGCGGACGGTGACCCGGCTGCTCGGCGATCCGCTGCGCCGCGCGGAGATGGCCGCCACCGGGCTCGCGCAGGCCGCCGAATGGCCCACCGAGGACGACACCATCGCCCAAGTGCTCAGCGTTTACGACGAGTTGACCCAGCCGCTGGCGGTGGCGGTACGGGCGCGCTGAGCCTCCCGGCTACTCGGTGTGCCGGCGGGCCCGGAGCGCCAGGCTCAGCGCCAGCACCGCCTGCGGGTCGTCCAGATCGGTGCCGAGCAGCTCCCCGATCCGGGCCAGCCGGTTGTACAGGGTCTGCCGGTTCAGATGCAGCTCCCGCGCCGTCTCCGCCTTGCGGCCCGCGTGCGCCAGATACGTCTCCAGCGTCGGCAGCAGCGCGGGGCGCGAGGTCCGGTCGTGGTCCCGCAGCGGCCCGATCGCCCGGTCCACGAACGCGGCCAGGTCCGGGTGGTCGCGCAGCCGCCACAGCAGCAGATCGATGTCGAGACGCCGGGCGTCGTACCAGGGCCGGTCGTCGAGGCCGTACGCGGCCGTCGCCGTCTCGGCGGCGTGCCGCAGGCTCGCCCCGGCCGTCGCCCAGCCGCCCGCCACCCCCACCACCACGACCGGGGGCCGCGCCCCGGCCCGTTCGAGACCGGCCCGCTCCACCCCGGCCCGCAGCGCCGTCGCGACCCGGTCCGCGACCGCCGTGCGCTCCGACTCGGATCGCAGCCCCAGCAGCACCGGCACCCGGCCCTCCACCGGCCGCACCCCCAGCAGCACCGGCACACCCACCGACGACAGCTCCTCCAGCACCGCGCGGGCCAGCGACGCCCAGTTCCCGGACGCCGACAGCTCCGGGGCCAGCCGCATCACGACCGGCAGCAGCGGCAGCGCACCCGGCTTGAAACCCAGGACCCGGGCCTGGGCGGGCGCGTCCTCCGGGGTGATCCGGCCCTCGGCGAGATCGGAGAGGAAGTCGCCCCGGCCCCGGGCGGCGAGCTCCTCCTCCTGGCGGGCCTGCATCAGGACGACGGCGAGGATGCCCGCCGCCCGCTCCGCCGCCATCCGGTGCACCGGCAGCAGCGGCCCGGACACCGCCAGCAGCACCAGCCTGGCCCGCACCGCACCGGTGCCGGGCCCGCCGCCCGGTACGTCCACCAGCACCGAACCGGTCGGCGGCGCCTCGCGGGCCGCCCGCCCGCCCCGCATCCCGTCCCACACCTGGAGGGGATCGGCGCCGACCGGGCCGGTGCCCGGCCCCGCCGCGTACAGCAGCTGCCCGTCCGCCGTCTCCAGGAAGACCGGGTTGGCCGCGAAGTCCGCCAGGATGCCGAGGACCTGGGGCACCCCGCCACCGCCGAGCAGCGCCTGGGTGCACCGCCGGTGCACGTCCTCGGCCTGCCGCAGCAGGGCGTAGTGGCCGTTGACGATCTCGGTGTGGATCTCCTCCGTCACCGCCACGAACGGCACCTCGCGGTGCAGCTGCACCAGCGGCAGCCCCGCGGCCCGGGCGGCGTCCACGATCGAGGACGGCAGCCGGCTGAAACGCGGACCGAGCTCCACCACCAGGGCGGCGATCTGCCGGTCGGCGAGCCTGCGGACGAAGGCGCGCTGCTCGGCCGGACGGGTGCCGAGCCCGAGCCCCGTGGTGAGCAGCAGCTCACCGCCCTTGAGCAGCGAGGCGATGTTCGGCACCTCACCCGCGTGCACCCAGCGGACCGTACGGTTCAGCCGCTCCGAGCCCGCCACCACCTCCGGGAGCCCGCCCCGCAGCCCCGGCAGCTCCAGGGCGCGCTGCACGGTGATTCCGCCTTGGGTCTCCACTTGCTCAGGCCTCGTACTTCCGCTTGATCCGATGGGCGTCCGCCCGGGTCTCCACCTTGATTTTCGCCCCGGTTCAGGACGGTACCGGCACTCGGCGCCCAGGGCGCCGCCGGGGGAGCCGCCGGTGGGAGCCGGTGCGGGCCCGATGCCGGCCGGCGTTGACACGGGGTGAGCGCCGCTGCGATCTTGTGGACGCCGCGCTGTCCGGGCGGCCCCGTATCCACAGAGATGACCTTGGAGCAGGTGTGGGCGACGTGTCCCAGGAACCGTCCGGCCCGTTGGTCGGCGTCGACTGGCTGGCGGCGCGGATCGGCGCGCCGGACGGGCCGGTGGTCCTCGACGCCTCGGTCGGAGCGCATCGGGGCGGGGAACGGCGCATTCCCGGCGCCCGGGTCTTCGACATCGACGGAGCCCTCTCCGACCCCTCCGTGCCGCTGCCCCACACGATGCCCGGCGCCGACCGGTTCACCCGGGAGCTGCGCGCCCTCGGCGTGAACGACGCGGACACCGTCGTCGTGTACGACGGCGCCGGGATCTACTCCAGCGCCCGGGCCTGGTGGATGCTGCGGGCGATGGGCTTCGACCAGGTCGCGGTGCTCGACGGCGGCCTGCCGGCCTGGACCGCGGCCGGGCTGCCCCTGGAGAGCGCCCCTCCCGCGCCCCCGGCGGCTCCCGGTGACTTCACCGCACGACCGCGCGCCGGGATGTTCGTCACCGCCGACGAGGTGGCGCGGACCCTGACCGACCCCGCCGCTGTGGTCCTCGACGCCCGGTCCCCGCAGCGGTACGCCGGTACCGTCGCCGAGCCCCGCCCGGGGCTGCGCGCCGGACACATGCCGGGGGCGGTCAACCTGCCCTTCGACACCCTCCAGCACGACGGCCGGATGCGCCCGGCGGACGAACTGCGCGCCGCCCTCACCGCCCGCGCCGGGGAGCGCGAGCGGCTGGTCCTCAGCTGCGGATCAGGGGTCACCGCCTGCGTGCTGGCCCTGGCGGCGGAGCTCGCCGGGTACCGCGGACAGGCGGTGTACGACGGTTCGTGGAGCGAGTGGGGGATTGCCTCGGGGCCGCACCCCGTGGCGACCGGGGCGGACGGGCCGGCGCCCGCCCCGTGAGACCGGCCCGGCCGGGCCGGTCAGCCGACGTACGCCCCGCTCGCGGTCAGCCGCAGTGCCGTGTCGATCAGCGGAACGTGGCTGAACGCCTGCGGGAAGTTGCCCACCTGGCGCTGGAGCCGGGAGTCCCACTCCTCCGCGAGCAGGCCCAGGTCGTTGCGGAGCGACAGCAGCCGTTCGAAGAGCTGACGGGCCTCGTCGACCCGGCCGATCATCGCCAGATCGTCCGCCAGCCAGAACGAGCAGGCCAGGAAGGCGCCCTCGTCGCCCTCCAGACCGTCCACCCCGGCGTCATCGCCGGACGTCGGATAGCGCAGCACGAAGCCGTCCTCGGTGGACAGCTCCCGCTGGATCGCCTCGATCGTGCCGATCACCCGCTTGTCGTCCGGCGGCAGGAAGCCCATCTGCGGGATCAGCAGCAGCGAGGCGTCCAGCTCCCGTGAGCCGTAGGACTGGGTGAAGGTGTTGCGCTCCGGGTCGTAGCCCCGCTCGCAGACGTCGCGGTGGATCTCGTCGCGCAGCTCGCGCAGCCGCTCCACCGGGCCCTCCGCGTCCCCGGACTCGATGAGCTTGATCGTCCGGTCGACGGCGACCCAGGCCATCACCTTCGAGTGGACGAAGTGGCGGCGCGGGCCGCGCACCTCCCAGATTCCCTCGTCCGGCTCGTCCCAGTGCTTCTCCAGGTACTCGATCAGCTTGAGCTGGAGCCCCGTCGCGTAGTCGTTGCGGGTCAGGCCGGTCATGTGGGCCAGGTGCAGGGCCTCGGTGACCTCGCCGTACACGTCGAGCTGGAGCTGGCCCGCCGCGCCGTTGCCGACCCGGACCGGGGCGGAGTTCTCGTAGCCGGGCAGCCAGTCCAGCTCGGCCTCGCCCAGCTCGCGCTCGCCCGCGATGCCGTACATGATCTGGAGGTTCTCCGGGTCGCCGGCGACGGCCCGCAGCAGCCACTCGCGCCAGGCGCGGGCCTCCTCGCGGTAGCCGGTGCGCAGCAGCGAGGAGAGCGTGATCGCGGCGTCGCGCAGCCAGGTGTAGCGGTAGTCCCAGTTCCGGGAGCCGCCGACGTCCTCCGGCAGGGAGGTGGTGGGGGCGGCGACGATGCCGCCGGTCGGCGCGTACGTCAGGGCCTTGAGCGTGATCAGGGAGCGGACCACCGCCTCGCGGTAGGGCCCGTGGTACGTGCACTGGTCGACCCACTCGCGCCAGAAATCGACGGTCGCGTCCAGCGAACCGTCCGGGTCCGGCAGGCCCGGTGGCTCGTGGTGCGAGGGCTGCCAGCTGATGGTGAACGCCACCCGGTCGCCCGGCGCCACGGTGAAGTCGGAGTACGTCGTGAGGTTCTCGCCGTACGTCTCGGCGGAGGTGTCCAGCCAGACGGAGTCCGGGCCCGCGACGGCGACCGTGCGCCCGTCGACCTTGTGCACCCACGGGGTGACCCGGCCGTAGCTGAACCGCATCCGCAGCTCCGAGCGCATCGGCACCCGGCCGCTGACCCCCTCCACGATCCGGATCACCTGCGGGGCCCCGTCGCGCGGCGGCATGAAATCGGTCACTCTGACCGTGCCGCGCGGGGTGTCCCACTCCGATTCCAGGACCAAGGAGTCCCCGCGGTAGTGACGGCGGTCCGCCGCCTGCGGCCCCGTCCCGTCCGCGGGCGCCGGGCCGAGGCGCCAGAAGCCGTGCTCCTCGGTGCCGAGCAGCCCCGCGAAGACGGCGTGCGAGTCGAAGCGGGGAAGGCAGAGCCAGTCCACCGTGCCGTCCCGGCAGACCAGCGCCGCGGTCTGCATGTCTCCGATGAGTGCGTAATCCTCGATGCGCCCGGCCACGTGCAATCTCCAGTCGAACGGCCATGGAGCCCCGTAGGGCATTGCTGCGAAAGAAGGGGAAAACGGGAAACAGAGTGTCGTCGCAAGGCCTTGGTATGGGGAAACCCGCGAACGCTTCACCTCGCCCGGGGCGAGTGGTCCGAGCAGGATACGACGCACTCCGTTGATCCGCGCGACGGTCTTGACAACCGGACAGGTCCGAACGGGTGTGTGTACGGACACCCGCGGTGATCGTGCGTGGTGGGGGGCCGGGACGCCGCCGGAAGCGGGTCCCACTCGGCGCTGTTACCCTGGTAGCCCGTGGACCGGTGGTCGTCCGCAACCGCAGACGAGGCCCCCGAACCGCAGCGACGGCACCTCCGGAGTCTCCGGACGACACAGCCGGTACGCACCTCACGATCGCGACCACGGGAGCCCCCTTTGGCTATGCAGCCCACATCCACGACGACCAAGCACATCTTCGTCACCGGGGGTGTCGCCTCATCCCTCGGCAAGGGTCTGACTGCCTCCAGCCTCGGTGCCCTGCTCAAGGCGCGTGGCCTCCGGGTCACCATGCAGAAGCTCGACCCCTACCTCAACGTCGACCCGGGCACGATGAACCCGTTCCAGCACGGTGAGGTGTTCGTCACCAACGACGGCGCCGAGACCGACCTGGACATCGGCCACTACGAGCGCTTCCTCGACGTCGACCTCGACGGCTCCGCCAACGTCACCACCGGCCAGGTCTACTCCCAGGTGATCGCCAAGGAGCGGCGCGGCGAGTACCTCGGCGACACCGTGCAGGTCATCCCGCACATCACCAACGAGATCAAGCACCGCATCCGCCGCATGGCCACCGACGACGTCGACGTCGTGATCACCGAGGTCGGCGGCACGGTCGGGGACATCGAGTCGCTGCCGTTCCTGGAGACCGTCCGCCAGGTCCGCCACGAGGTCGGCCGGGACAACGTCTTCGTCGTCCACATCTCGCTGCTGCCCTACATCGGCCCGTCCGGCGAGCTGAAGACCAAGCCCACCCAGCACTCCGTCGCCGCGCTGCGCAACATCGGCATCCAGCCCGACGCCATCGTGCTGCGCGCCGACCGCGACGTGCCGACCGCCATCAAGCGCAAGATCTCCCTGATGTGCGACGTGGACGAGGCCGCCGTGGTGGCCTGCGTGGACGCCAAGTCGATCTACGACATCCCGAAGGTGCTGCACACCGAGGGCCTGGACGCCTACGTCGTGCGCAAGCTCGACCTGCCGTTCCGCGACGTCGACTGGACGACCTGGGACGACCTGCTGGACCGGGTCCACAACCCCGACCACGAGGTCACCGTCGCGCTCGTCGGCAAGTACATCGACCTGCCGGACGCCTACCTCTCGGTCACCGAGGCCATCCGGGCCGGCGGCTTCGCGAACCGGGCCCGGGTCAAGGTCAAGTGGGTCGCCTCCGACGACTGCAAGACCGCGGCGGGCGCCGCGAAGCAGCTCGGCGACGTCGACGCGATCTGCGTCCCCGGCGGCTTCGGCGACCGCGGTGTCGACGGCAAGATCGGCGCCATCCGCTACGCCCGCGAGAACAAGCTGCCCCTGCTCGGCCTCTGCCTGGGTCTCCAGTGCGTGGTCATCGAGGCGGCGCGCAACCTCGCGGAGATCCCCGACGCCAACTCCACCGAGTTCGACGCCGCCACCGCGCACCCCGTCATCTCGACGATGGAGGAGCAGCTGGCGTACGTCGAGGGCGCGGGCGACCTGGGCGGCACCATGCGGCTCGGCCTGTACCCGGCGAAGCTCGCCGAGGGCTCGGTGGTCCGCGAGGCGTACGAGGACCAGCCGTACGTGGAGGAGCGCCACCGCCACCGCTACGAGGTCAACAACGCCTACCGGGCCGAGCTGGAGAAGAAGGCCGGACTGGTCTTCTCCGGCACCTCCCCGGACAACAAGCTCGTCGAGTACGTCGAGTACCCCCGCGAGATCCACCCCTACCTGGTCGCCACCCAGGCGCACCCGGAGCTCCGCTCCCGCCCGACCCGCCCGCACCCGCTCTTCGCGGGCCTGGTCAAGGCGGCCGTCGAGCGCAAGACCGGTGCCAACCCGGGCAAGTAGTCCGGGGCCGCGCAGGTATTAACGTTGACCGGGGTACGGATCCGCGAAGGACTCCGTGCCCCGGTTTCCGTGGTTTTCGTGGGAGGACGCAGATGGGTTTCCAGGACACGCCCGAGGAGTGGCAGGTCACCAAGACCGAGACGCCCTTCACCGGCAACAAGACCAGCGTCCGCACCGACGAGGTGGTGATGCCGGACGGCACCGTCGTACGCCGCGACTACCAGGTCCACCCCGGTTCGGTCGCCGTGCTCGCGCTCGACGCGGACGGCCGCGTCGTCGTGCTGCGCCAGTACCGCCACCCGGTGCGCCACAAGCTCTGGGAGATCCCCGCCGGACTGCTCGACGTCCCCGGCGAGAACCCGCTGCACGCCGCCCAGCGCGAGCTGTACGAGGAGGCGTACGTCAAGGCCGAGGACTGGCGGGTGCTGACCGACGTCTTCACCACACCGGGCGGCTGCGACGAGGCCGTACGGATCTTCCTGGCCCGCGGCCTCTCCGAGGCGGACGGGGAGCGCTTCGAGGTCTCCGAGGAGGAGGCCGACATGGAGCTGGCCCGGGTGCCGCTCCAGGAGCTGGTCCGGGGGGCGCTCGCGGGGGAACTGCACAACAGCTGCCTGGTGATCGGTGTCCTCTCGCTGGCGGCGGCCCTCGCCGGGGACGGGATCGACGCGCTGCGCCCGGCCGAGGCGCCCTGGCCGGCCCGCCCGTTCACGGTCTGACAGGCCACCCGCCCCACGGGCCCGCACGGTCCTTCGATCGGACAAGCCGTTGATCCGATCGGGGGATCCGTGCGGCACGCTCCGCCGAGAACGCCCGCGCGCCTGAACTACGCTCGGAACGCCCTGACCGGAGTCCCGGGGGGCGACGCGTGCAGCGAAGTGGAGCGTGGCCCGTGACGGATCAGGCGGTGGACACCAGCGGCCCGGTCGAGGCGCCGGGAGCCGAGGAGCCGTCCGGTGCCGCCCCACCCCGATTCCTCGGCCGGGAACGGGAGTTGAAGTCCCTGCGGGCCGACGTCGGGCACGCGGGTCTGGACACCCTGGCCGGCCGCCGGGCCGCCCGCCCCCGGGTCCTGCTGATCGCCGGTCGTCCCGGATCCGGCCGTACCGCGCTCGCCGACGAGCTGGTCCGGGAGCTGCTCGCCGAGGGCGGCCACCCCGACGGGCCGTTCCGCGTCCGGCTCACCGAACCCGGCGGCACCCCGGTCCCCACCGAGCGCACCGCCCGTGAACTCCTCGACCGGTTCGGCGTGACCGGCCCGCCCGGGGCGGACGGGGACGAGCTGGCCGGGATGGTCCGCGACGAACTGGCCGGGCGGCGTGCCGTGCTGGTCCTGGACGACGCGGTGGACGCCGAACAGGTCGACCCGCTGCTGCCGGACAACCCGGACTGCCTGGTCGTCGCCACCTCCGGGGGCCCGCTGACCGGCATTCCGGGCGTCCGGCCCTGCACCATCGGCGGACTGGAGGCGGGCCCGGCCGTCCGGCTGCTGGCCCGGCTCATCGGCGAGGTGCGGATCACCGTCGACCCCCGGACCGCCGAGACCCTCGCGGAGGAGTGCGGCGGGCTGCCGGCCGCCCTGGTGCTGGTCGGCGGCTGGCTCGCCGCGCACCCGATGGCCTCGGTCGCCGACGCCACCCGGCGGCTGCGCGAGTCGGCGGACACCACCGAGCCGTCCGCCGGTCCCCGTCCGCTGGCCCGCGCCTTCCGGCTGGCCCACGACGCGCTGCCGCCGGTGTCCGCCCGGATACTGCGGCTGCTCGCCCTCGCGCCCGCCGGCCTCGTCGACGCCCACACCGCGTCCGCGCTGGCCGGCTGCTCCGTATCGGCCGCGCAGCGGGCCCTCGACGACTTCGTCTCCCTCGGGCTGCTGCACGGCGACGAGGCCGGCCGGCCGCAGTACGAGGTGCCCGGCTGCCTCGCGCCGCTGCTGCGGGAACTGCTGGCGGAGCGGGACCGGCCGGCGGAGATCCAGCTGGCCAGGGCCCGGATGCTGGAGCGGACCGTACGGCTGCTCCAGTCCTGCCGGGCGGTCACCGAGCCCGAGGGCTCCCCGGTCCGCCGCAGGCTCGCCGGGCTGCCCAGGTCGCTGCGGTTCCCCGGACCGGAGGCCGCCGCCGCGTGGCTGCGGGCCCGTAAACCGGCCCTGCTCGCCGCCGCCCGGGCGGCCGTCGAGGACGGTGAGCTCGACACGCTGGCGCGGAGGCTGGTCTCGGCCCTGGTGCGGGCGCTGGCGGTGCACGAGGGCACCGAGTCCGCCGCCCCGGACCTGTACGGGCTGCACGGCCTGGTGCTGGCGGTCGCCGAGCGGCGCGGGCTGGCGCGCGAACAGGCCGCCGCGCTGCTCAACCTCGCCGACCTCGACGCCGGGAACGGCCGCACCCGGGAGGCGCTGGCCCGCTACCGGGCCGCGCTGGACGCCGGACGGGCCGCGAAGGACCTGTACGCCACCGGCCGCGCGATGGAATCCGTAGCCGGCGCCTACGCGGAGCTCGGGGACTTCCAGCGGGCCTCCGACTGGTACGGCCGGGCGCTGGCCCACCGGCTCGGCCAGGGGGAGCGGGCCGAGGAGGCCCGGCTGTACGGACGGCTCGGCGCCGTGCACACCTATGCCGGGCGGTACGGCGAGGCGCTGCGGAACTGGCGCGCCGCGGCGGCGGGCTACCGCAGGCTCGGGGACGTACCGGGCCAGGCGCGGGCGCTCAGCGAGGTGGCCCGGGTCCAGGAGTACGCGGGGCGGCCGCAGGAGTCGCTGCGGACCTGCCAGGAGGCCGTCGAATGGGCCCGGCGGGCCGAGGACGTACGGCTCCAGGCGGCGCTGGAGCTCCGGCTGGCCGACACCCTCTACCGGCTCGGCGACCCGGCGGCGGCCGGGCTGCACCGGGGCGTGGCGGAGAGACTGCTGAATCAGAAGGATGTGACCTACGAAATCCGCAGTGCCCCGACAGAAAAATAATGCTTTGTAAGGCTAGACACCGAGAAACCCTTCATTAGAATGGTCGTGCCGCGTGTGTTCGCGGTGTCTCCATTTACGTAGTGTCTATCCGGGTATGTATTGCTATGTCCGGATAACCCTCTGAGTCAAGGACCGTGATCGACGTGAAGGTCGGCATCCCCCGCGAAGTCAAGAACAACGAGTTCCGCGTGGCGATCACGCCTGCTGGTGTGAACGAGCTCGTCCGCAACGGCCACCAGGTCGTCGTCGAGAAGGACGCCGGCCTCGGCTCCTCGATCACGGACGAGGAGTACACCGCCGCCGGAGCCGAGATCCTCTCCACCGCCGACGAGGTCTGGGCCGCCGCCGACCTGGTCCTCAAGGTCAAGGAGCCGATCGCCGAGGAGTACCACCGCCTCCGCAAGGACCAGACGCTCTTCACCTACCTGCACCTCGCCGCCTCCCGCGAGTGCACGGACGCCCTCCTCGCGTCGGGCACCACGGCCATCGCCTACGAGACGGTCGAGACCGCCACCCGCGCCCTCCCGCTGCTCGCCCCGATGTCCGAGGTCGCGGGCCGCCTCGCCCCGCAGGTCGGCGCCTACCACCTGATGCGCTCGGCCGGTGGCCGCGGTGTGCTGCCGGGCGGCGTCCCGGGCACGGCGGCCGGCAAGGCCGTCGTCATCGGCGGCGGTGTCTCCGGCTGGAACGCCACGCAGATCGCCGTGGGCCTCGGCTTCCACGTCACGCTGCTCGACAAGGACATCAACAAGCTCCGCGAGGCGGACAAGGTCTTCGGCACCAAGGTGCAGACCGTCGTCTCCAACGCCTTCGAGCTGGAGAAGGCCGTCGTCGAGGCCGACCTGGTCGTCGGTGCCGTGCTCATCCCCGGCGCCAAGGCCCCGAAGCTGGTCACCAACGAGCTCGTCGCCAAGATGAAGCCCGGAAGTGTCCTTGTCGACATCGCGATCGACCAGGGCGGCTGCTTCGAGGACTCGCACCCGACGACGCACACCGACCCGACCTTCAAGGTCCACAACTCGGTCTTCTACTGCGTCGCGAACATGCCGGGCGCGGTGCCGAACACCTCCACCTACGCCCTCACCAACGCCACGCTCCCGTACATCGTGGAGCTGGCCAACCGCGGCTGGGTCGAGGCGCTGCGCCGCGACGCCGCGCTCGCCAAGGGCCTCAACACCCATGACGGGCAGGTCGTCTACCGCGAGGTGGCCGAGGCGCACGGCCTGGAGCACGTCGAGCTGAGCTCGCTCCTCGGCTGACGGGTCAACCTCGTTCGTCAACCTCACGTGTCCGGCCGGACCTTGCCGAGCAAGGTCCGGCCGGAGGCATGTCCGGGCCCGCTCCGGACGGCGTGCGACTCGTCTCGAACGTGAGCCTTCGACCGATTCGTACACCCGGGAAACACGCACGCCGGTGGTCGCACGCCCTTGACAGCGGGGTGTTCGATTGCCGACACATCGGGCCGGGTCCGGCGGATTGTGTTGCTGCGGAGCGGTGACACGCCATAGAGTCGCCAATCGTCGGCATGGTGCCACGCTGACCTATCGATAAGTTTCCTGGTCACATCCAAGGAGGTAAGACGACTTGTGAATGAGTCGACATTTACTCCCGGGGGTGTCCGGCCAGGAATGTCCGCGCGGAGCCAGAGCCCGAACGGGCTGGAGGCTGTCGGCTCCGTCGCTGTCCGCACCTTCGCCACCCAACAGCACATGACGACAGCCCCCCAGATGATGGACGGCCTACACGTGAACGCCATGGCCGGCAACGAGAGTGGCCGGGACACCGCCCACTTCGCCGACTTCGACGAGCCCCAGGGGCACTTCTACGACCCCGACGCCGAGTACGAGCCCGATCCGGAGTACGCGGCCACCCTCGCGCCCGACGCCGCCCGGCAGCGCCGCGAGCGGATCGGCCCGACCGGCCGCCCCCTGCCCTACTTCCCGATCCCGGGCCCGCTGACCGATCACGGTCCCGCGAAGATCATCGCGATGTGCAACCAGAAGGGCGGCGTCGGCAAGACCACGTCGACCATCAACCTGGGTGCCGCGCTCGCCGAGTACGGACGGCGCGTCCTGCTCGTCGACTTCGACCCGCAGGGAGCCCTCTCGGTCGGACTGGGCGTCAACCCGATGGAGCTCGACCTCACGGTCTACAACCTGCTCATGGAGCGGGGCATGTCGGCCGACGAGGTCCTGCTGAAGACCGCGGTCCCCAACATGGACCTGCTGCCCAGCAACATCGACCTCTCGGCCGCCGAGGTGCAGCTGGTGAGCGAGGTGGCCCGGGAGTCCACGCTCCAGCGCGCCCTGAAGCCGCTGCTGGCCGACTACGACTACATCGTGATCGACTGTCAGCCCTCGCTGGGCCTGCTCACGGTGAACGCCCTGACGGCGGCCCACAAGGTCATAGTGCCGCTCGAATGCGAGTTCTTCGCCCTGCGCGGGGTGGCGCTGCTCACCGAGACCATCGAGAAGGTCCAGGAGCGCCTCAACCCCGACCTGGAGCTCGACGGCATCCTCGCCACCATGTACGACTCCCGTACGGTGCACAGCCGCGAGGTCCTCGCGCGCGTCGTCGAGGCGTTCGACGACCACGTCTACCACACGGTCATCGGGCGCACCGTGCGCTTCCCGGAGACCACCGTCGCCGGTGAGCCCATCACCACCTACGCCTCCAACTCGGTCGGTGCCGCCGCCTACCGCCAGCTCGCCAGGGAGGTGCTCGCCCGGTGTCACGCCGAGTGAGTCTGCCCGGGGCCGACGAACTGTTCCGCACCACCGGGGGGATGGGGCTCCAGGCATCCTCGCCCGTGGAACGGCGGCGCAAGGCGAACAGCGAGACCCGGGTGCCCGCTCCGGCCGGTGAGGGCGACGCCGCGGTGGACGGCGCCGGGACGGACCCGGACCGGGCCGCCGGCGTCGCGCGCGAGGAGCACTCCGCGGCCGACGCCGACGCGGGGGAGCCGCGCAGCCGGGCCGGTGACGAGGACCGGCCCGCTGCGGCCGGACGAGGCGCCCAGCGGCAGACCCCGGCGCCCGCCGCCCAGGAGGCGGCCTCCGCCGCCGTCCAGCAGCAGCGGCGGCGCGGGAGCGCGGGCGGGCGCGGTTCGAACCGCCGCCCCAGCGGCCGCGAGCGCCACGACGAGAAGATCACGGTCTATGTCTCGGCCGAGGAACTGATGGACCTCGAACACGCCCGCCTGGTGCTGCGCGGGGAGCACGGGCTGGCCGTCGACCGCGGGCGGATCGTCCGCGAGGCGGTCGCGGTGGTCCTGGCCGACCTGGAGTCCCGGGGCGACGCGAGCATCCTCGTACGGCGGCTGCGCGGCCGCTGACGGGCACGGCGCCGGTAGCCTGCCCGAGGGGCGGCCGCCGGACGAGCGGTGCGGCCCCCTCCCGTACGGGCCGAAGCCCGCCGCCCGTATCCCGCTCGCCCCTGGACCCTCATGCCGACGACCGACGAATCCGCCCGCGCCCGCCGCCGCCCCCTGGGACGCGGTCCGGGCTCCGCGGCGGTGCCGGAACGGGCCGACGAGGAGATCCGCAAGACCTCCGAGCCGCAAGAGCCGCAAGAGGTGCCACATACGCACGAGGCGTCCGAGGTGTCGGAGGAGCCCGGGTCGTCCGAGGCGCCTGCGGCTTCCGACACCCCCGAGGCGGCTGAAACCCCCGAGTCACCCGCGCCCGCGTCCGGCCAGGACGGTACCGACGGACGGTTCACCGTCCGGCTGGCGAACTTCGAGGGGCCGTTCGACCTCCTCCTCCAGCTCATCGCCAAGCACAAGCTGGACGTGACCGAGGTCGCGCTCTCGAAGGTCACCGACGAGTTCATGGCGCACATCCGCGCGATGGGCCCGGACTGGGACCTCGACCAGACCACCGAGTTCCTGGTCGTCGCCGCGACCCTGCTCGACCTGAAGGCCGCCCGGCTGCTGCCCGCCGCCGAAGTGGAGGACGAGGCGGACCTGGCACTGCTCGAAGCCCGGGACCTGCTCTTCGCCCGGCTGCTCCAGTACCGCGCGTACAAACGCATCGCGGACATCCTCAGTGAGCGGCTGGCCTCGGAGGAGCGGCGCTTCCCCCGCACCGTCGGGCTGGAGCCGCACCACGCGGAACTGCTGCCCGAAGTGGTGATCGGCATCGGGGCACGGCGGTTCGCCGAGCTGGCCGTGAAGGCGATGCAGCCGAAGGCCCCGCCCCAGGTGTACGTCGACCACATCCACGCCCCGCTGGTCAGCGTGCGGGAGCAGGCCGGGATCGTGGTGGCCCGGCTGCGCGAGGCGGGCGAGGCCAGCTTCCGCGCGCTCACCGAGGACGCCCCCGACACCCTCACCGTCGTCGCCCGGTTCCTCGCGCTGCTGGAGCTGTACCGGGAGAGGGCCGTCGCGCTCGACCAGCCCGAGGCGCTCGGCGAGCTGCTGGTGCGCTGGGCCGGGGGAGAGGGCGCCGGGCCCGTGGTCACGGACGAGTTCGACAGCGAGGCGCGCGACGCCGACGAGGAGGACGGGAAGGCATGAACCAGCAGGAGACGGGCGACCCCGCCGTCGCGGAGCTCGACCTCAAGCCCGCGCTGGAGGCCGTCCTCATGGTCGTCGACGAGCCCGCCACCGAGGAGCACCTCGCCAAGGTGCTGGAGCGGCCCCGCCGGGCCGTCGCCGACGCGCTGCGCGAGCTGGCCGACGACTACACCGTGCAGCGCCGGGGCTTCGAGCTGCGGCTGGTCGCCGGCGGCTGGCGCTTCTACACCCGGCCCGCCTACGCGGCGGCCGTCGAGCGCTTCGTCCTGGACGGCCAGCAGGCCCGGCTGACCCAGGCGGCGCTGGAGACCCTCGCGGTGGTCGCGTACCGCCAGCCGGTCAGCCGTTCCCGGGTCTCCGCGGTCCGCGGCGTGAACTGTGACGGGGTCATGCGGACCCTGCTCCAGCGGGGTCTGGTGCAGGAGGCGGGCACGGAACCCGAAACAGGTGCGATCCTGTACAGGACGACGAACTACTTTCTGGAGCGGATGGGCCTGCGTGGCCTGGATGAGCTCCCGGAGCTCGCGCCCTTCCTCCCCGAGGCGGACGCGATCGAGGCTGAGACGCTAGAGGGTGTGCCGTCGTTCGATCCGGACGCACCGGACACCCCGGATACCCACGCAGACGACAAGACGGAATTTTGATGCGAAGCAGTGGCAGGAACAGCGGAAGCGGCAACAGCGGCGGCCGGAGCGGCAGCGGCAGCGGCGGCCGGAACCCCCGCGGCGCGGGCGCCGGGCGTGACGGCAGGCAGGAGCAGCGCCCCCGCCGCCCCCGCCCCGAGGAGCGCCGCTACGACGTGGGCTCCGGCGAGCAGGGCGGCGACGGCCCCCGCAAGGGCCGCGGCGCCGCGGCCCGGGGCGGCGCCAAGGGCGGCCCGCGCACCCCGCAGTCGGGTGGCGGACGCAGCGGCGGCGGTGACCGGCGCCGCCAGGGCGCCCCGTCCCGCCCGCGCGAGCTCGACGCCAAGATCGAGCAGCGCAACCGGGACCGGTACGCGAACAAGCCCGAGATCAAAACGCCCCGGACGCACCCCGGCGCCGAGCAGGAGGGCGAGCGGCTGCAGAAGGTCCTCGCCCGCGCCGGCATGGGCTCGCGCCGGGCGTGCGAGGAGCTGATCGAGCAGGCCCGCGTCGAGGTCAACGGCGAGATCGTGGTCGAGCAGGGCATGCGCGTCGACGTGCACAAGGACGAGATCAAGGTCGACGGCCTGACCGTCGCCGCCCAGTCCTACCTGTTCTTCGCGCTGAACAAGCCGGCCGGTGTCGTCTCCTCGATGGAGGACCCGGACGGCCGCCAGTGCCTCGGCGACTACGTCACCAACCGTGAGACGCGGCTCTTCCACGTCGGCCGGCTGGACACCGAGACCGAGGGCATCATCCTGCTCACCAACCACGGCGAGCTGGCCCACCGCCTCACCCACCCCAAGTACGGGGTGAAGAAGACCTACCTGGCCGCCATCCAGGGCCCGCTCCCGCGCGACCTGGGCAAGCGGCTCAAGGACGGCATCCAGCTGGAGGACGGGTACGCCCGCGCCGACCACTTCCGGGTCGTCGAGAACACCGGGAAGAACTACCTGGTCGAGGTCACCCTCCACGAGGGCCGCAAGCACATCGTCCGCCGGATGCTCGCCGAGGCGGGCTTCCCGGTCGAGCGGCTCGTCCGCACCTCCTTCGGGCCGATCCCGCTGGGCGACCAGAAGTCCGGCTGGCTGCGCCGCCTCACCAACACCGAGGTCGGCATGCTGATGCGCGAGGTCGGTCTGTAACGACCGCCCGGCCGTCCGCTCCACGACCCGCGGCCGGTCCCCGTCCCCGAAATCCGGGACAGGGACCGGCCGCGGGTCTTTTCCCTGCCCCCTCCCCGCTTTATAGTCAATATGACTATTAAGAAGGAGGCGGGCGTGAGTCTCGCGGAGTACCTCGATCCCCTGCAACAACCCTTTGTGACGGTGCTCGGCACCCCGGTCAGCTGGACCGAGGTGCTCGGCTTCGGCAGCGGGGCGCTCTGCGTATGGCTCGTGGCCCGCCAGCACCTCGCCAACTGGCCGATCGGCATCGCCAACAACGTCTTCTTCATCCTGCTCTTCACCCAGTCCGGCCTGTACGCCGACGCCGGACTCCAGATCGTCTTCATCGCCCTCGCCGCCTACGGCTGGTGGACCTGGACCCACGGGGGTGGACCGGGCTCACCCGGCCTGCCGGTGCGCCGCACCACGCGCACCGAATGGGCCTGGCTGCTCGCGGCGGGGGCGGTGGGGACCCTCGCCCTGACCGTCCTGCTCGCCCGCGCCACCGACTCGACCGTGCCCTTCTGGGACGCCCTGACGACCGCGCTGTCCCTGACGGCGACGTACGGGCAGTGCCGCAAGCTCGTCGAGTCCTGGTGGCTCTGGATCGCCGCCGACGTGGTGTACATCCCGCTCTACGCGTACAAGGAGCTCTATCTGACCTCGCTGCTGTACTGCGGCTTCCTGACGCTCTGCCTGATCGGCCTGCGCAACTGGCGCCGCGATGCGGCCGGGGAGCGGCGCGAGCCCGCGGGGGCGGCGGCATGAGGCGCTTCGGACACGGACTGGTCCTCGGCAAGTTCTACCCGCCGCACGCCGGCCACCACCACCTGGTCCGCACCGCGCGGGACCGCTGCGACCGGCTGACCGTGCTGGTCTGCGCCGCCTCCGTCGAATCCGTGCCGCTCGCCGACCGGGTGGCCTGGATGCGCGAGGCACACCCGGACGTGACGGTCGTCGGCGCCGTCGACGACATCCGGATGGACGTCCACGACCCGGCGATCTGGGACGCGCACATGGCCGTCTTCACCGAAGCCGTCCCCGAACCGGTGGACGCCGTCTTCACCTCGGAACCGTACGGGGACGAACTGGGCCGCCGGTTCGGCGCCGCGTCCGTCTGCGTCGACCCGGACCGCACCCGCTTCCCGGTCTCCGGCACCGCCGTCCGTCAGGACCCGGTCGGCTGCTGGGACTTCCTGGAAGCGCCGGTCCGGGCCGCCCTCACCCGCCGGGTCGTCGTGCTCGGCGCCGAGTCCACCGGCACCACGACCATGGCCCGCGACCTCACCCGGCACTACCGCGCCCGCGGCGGGGTCTGGGCCCGGACCGCCCGCGTCGACGAGTACGGGCGGGAGTTCAGCGAACGGAAGCTGGCCGCGCTCCGCTCCCGCCACCCCGGCGCCCAGTGGGAGGACGTCGTCTTCACCACCGACGACTTCCCGCTGATCGCCGAGGTCCAGAACGCCCGGGAGGAGGCCGCCGCGCGGACCGGCTCCCCGGTCCTCATCTGCGACACCGACTCCTTCGCCACCACCGTCTGGCACGAGCGCTACGTCGGCGGCCGCAACCCGCTCGTCGAGCGCACCGCCGACCGGATCGCCCACCACCTGTGGCTGCTCACCGACCACGAGGGCGTCGCCTTCGAGGACGACGGGCTGCGCGACGGCGAGGAGCTGCGCCCCTGGATGACCGACCGCTTCCGGGCCGAACTCACCCGTACCGGAAGGCGGTTCGTCGAACTCACCGGGACCCGCGAGGAACGCCTGGCCACCGCGGTGGCCGCCGTCGACGCGCTGCTCGCCGACAGCTGGCGGTTCGCCCCGCCCCTGCCGGAGAACCGGTGAGCGCCCGCGTCCCCGAGGGCTACGACCCGCGCGCCTTCGAGCCCTTCGCGGTCACCGTGGACCTCGCCGTCTTCACCGTCCGGGGCGGCCGGCTGCACGTCCTGCTCGTCGAACGCGGCGAGGAGCCGTACCAGGGGCAGTGGGCCCTGCCCGGCGGCTTCGTCCTGCCCCGCGAGTCCGCCGGGACGGCCGCCCGCCGGGAGCTCGCCGAGGAGACCGGGCTGACGGAGGACGCCGTCAGCGCCTTCCACCTGGAGCAGCTGCGCACCTACAGCGATCCGGACCGCGACCCCAGGATGCGGGTCGTCTCGGTCGCCTACGCCGCCCTCCTGCCCGACCTGCCCGAACCGCGCGGCGGCGGGGACGCGGCCAGCGCCCGGTGGTGGGAGACCGCCGACGCCGGCCCGCTCGCCTTCGACCACGACCGCATCCTCGCCGACGCCCACGAACGGATCGGCGCCCGGCTCGAGTACAGCTGTCTGGCCACCGCCTTCTGCCCGCCCGAATTCACCCTGGGGGAGCTCCAGCAGGTGTACGAGACGGTCTGGGGCGTCGAGCTGGACCGGCCCAACTTCCGGCGCAAGGTCCTCACCACGCCCGGCTTCGTCCAGGCCGTGGAAGGGGCCCCGCGCCGCACCGGCGGACGGGGAAAACCGGCCGCGCTCTACCGGGCGGGTGCCGCCACCGCGCTGCACCCGCCGCTGCTGAGACCGGAAGGAAGAACCACATGACCGTGACCGGGACCACCACCAAGCAGGCCGCCACCGGCACGCTCACCGGGCTGGCGCTCGGCGACGCGCTGGGCTTCCCGACCGAGTTCAACAACGTGCCGTCGATCCTCGCGAAGTGCGGGCCCTGGCGCACCATGCGGCTGCCGAAGCCGGCCTTCGTCACCGACGACACCCAGATGACGCTGGCCCTGGCGCGCGGCATCCGCACCGCCATGGACCGGGGCCCGCTCACCGGTCCGCGGCTGGTCCGCCCGGTCCGCGAGGAGTTCGTCGACTGGTACCACTCGCCCGACAACAACCGCGCCCCCGGCCGCACGTGCATGACCGCCTGCCGGCTGCTCGACGGCGACCGGCCCTGGCAGGAGGCCAGCCAGACCGGCTCCAAGGGCTGCGGCGCCAACATGCGGGTCGCCCCGATCGGCCTCGTACCCGGCCTGAGCGACGAACAGCGTTCCGGGGCGGCCCAGTTGCAGGCCGCCCTCACCCACGGCCACCCGACCGCGCTCGCCGCCTCCGACCTGACCGCCCGCGCCGTGCACCTGCTGGCGCGGGGCGCCGACCCGGCGGGCCTGCTCGGGCAGCTGCGCTCCTACGCGTACGAGAACAGCGGCCGGTACCTCACCCGCTGGCTCGGCGACCTCTGGCGGTACGCGGGCGACCCCTCGCCCGAGCGGTACGTCCGGCGCGGCTGGGAGGAGTGCCTGACCGCCCTCGACCGGGTCCAGGACGCGCTGCGCGACCCGTCCCCGGAGACCGACCCGTGCGAGCGGACCGGCGACGGCTGGATCGCCGAGGAGGCCCTGGCCACCGCCCTGCACTGCTTCCTTCTCTTCCCCGAGGACCCCGTCACCGCCCTCCGCCGCGCCGCCTGCACCCGGGGCGACTCCGACTCCCTGGCCTGCCTGACCGGCGCCTTCGCCGGGGCCCACCGGGGAGCGGCGGCCTGGCCCAAGGAGTGGGCGGAGCGGATCGAGCACCGGAGCGACCTGCTGGCCCTGGGGGCGCTCTGGGACGCTTGAGCCATGCGTACGAAGAACGAACATCTCGACGGCGACCTCGGGGCGGCCGGACTGCCGGTCACGGATCTCGCCCCGGTCATCGCCGGGGAGCGCCACCCGCTGCTGTTCGCCACGGTCTCGGGGGCGCATCTGTACGGGTTCCCTTCCGCCGACTCGGACGTGGACCTTCGGGGGGTCCATCTCCTGCCCGCGGAGGACCTCGTGGGCCTGCGCGAGGCCGACGAGACGTGCTCGCGGATGTGGGACGCGGACGGCGTCGAGATGGATCTCGTCACGCACGACCTGCGTAAGTTCGTCCGGCTGATGCTGAAGCCGAACGGCTATGTGCTGGAACAGTTGCTCTCGCCGCTGGTCGTGCACACGGGCGGGATCCACGCGGAGCTGTCGGCCCTGGCGCCGGGCGTGCTCACCCGCCACCACGCCCACCACTACCGGGGCTTCGCGGGCACCCAGTGGCGGCTCTTCGAGAAGACCGGCGAACTGAAACCACTGCTCTACACGTTCCGGGCCCTGCTCACTGGGATCCACCTGATGCGCCGCGGTGAGGTGCTGGCCCATCTGCCCTCCCTCCTCGCCGAGGTGGCGGAGGCCCCGTCCTACCTGCCCGGTCTGATCGAGGCGAAGGCCGCGGCCGAGCACGGGGGAGCGGAGGACGCGGCCGGTGTCCGGGCGGCCCGGGACGTCGAGGCGCTGCACGAGGTGCTGGACCGGGCCCGGGTCGCCTCACGGCTCCCGGGGACCGCGGGCGGGTTCGACGCCCTGCACGACCTCGTGGTGCGGGCGAGGCTGGGAGGCCGGGACACCCCCTAGCTAGGCCCTGTCCCAGGAGGCCGAGGCCCGGCGGGTGCGGACCAGGAAGTCCTCCACCCGGGCCCGGTCCGGTCCGGGCGGGAGCGGGGAGTCCCGGACCGCCTCGTCGTTCCGCTCGATCAGGCGGTTCATCCGGCGCTCCACCTCCGCCCACGGCACCTCGCCCCGCTTCACCGCCAGCAGCTCCTCGCGGGCCGCGCCCACCTCGATCGTGAGCGCCCCGGTGCGCAGCAGGTCCAGGCAGGAGGCCAGCAGGCGCAGCAGATGCATGGCGTGCTTCCAGCGCGGCACCCCGTGCTGCCGTACGTCGGCCTCCAGCTTCCGGCGCTGGCCGACGGCGTAGCGTACGAAGGTCTGGTGGGCCTGCCGGGAGAGGAAGGCGCCGCGCAGGGCGAGCAGCTCCCGGCCCACCGCGTCGGCATGGTCCACCAGCGGCGAGTGCAGGCACTCCAGCACATTGGGATTGGCCCGTAGCGCCAGTTCGCAGAACCGCTCCAGCTCCCAGGAGAACTGCTCCGGGGCCGGCCCCTCGACATGGGTCGGCGGCTTCTCGAACCGCCAGAACAGCGGGGTCGGCGCGAGGAACACCCCGCGCCGGTCGGTGTCGCTCCCCTCGGTGGCCAGCCCGAAGGCGCGCGAGCCCATCACACAGGAGTAGACCGTGTGGTCGCGGACGAGGGCCTCGGGGCCGGGAGTGATCATGACGGCGAGCGTACGGGAGCGGAATCGGCTTGCGCCGGGGATTACGGCCAGCCCTTAGGCTGACGGGTAACACCCCCGCACCCGCAAGGACATCGCCCAGTGAGAACCGCCGTCGTCATCGGAACGGGCCTTGTCGGCACCTCCGCGGCCCTCGCCCTCGCCGGGCGCGGCATCCAGGTCCACCTCCGCGACCACGACCCCGGCTCGGTCCGCACCGCCGCCGCGCTGGGCGCGGGCACGGGCGAGGCGCCCGAGGAGCGGGTGGACCTGGCGATCGTCGCCGTGCCGCCCGCCCATGTGGCTCCGGTGCTCGCCGACGCCGTACGGGAGGGCGTGGCCCGCGGCTACCTGGACGTCGCCAGCGTGAAGGGCGGCCCGCGGCGCGAGCTGGAGGCCCTCGGCCTCGACCTCACGCACTACATCGGCACGCACCCGATGGCGGGCAAGGAGCGGTCGGGCCCGCTCGCCGCGAGCGCGGACATGTTCGAGGGGCGGCCCTGGGTCCTCACGCCGACCCGGGACACCGACACCGAGGTGCTCAACCTGGCCCTGGAGCTGGTCGCGCTCTGCCGCGCCGTCCCGGTCGTGATGGACGCCGACGCGCACGACCGGGCCGTCGCCCTCGTCTCCCACACCCCGCAGCTGATCTCGTCGATGGTCGCCGCCCGGCTGGAGGAGGCCGACGAGACCGCCGTACGCCTCTGCGGGCAGGGCATCAGGGACGTCACCCGGATCGCCGCCTCGGACCCCCGGATGTGGGTGGAGATCCTGGCCGCCAACCCCGGCCCGGTCGCCGACGTGCTGGCCGGGGTCGCCGCCGACCTGGAGGAGACGGTACGGGCGCTGCGCGGCCTGGAGTCCGCCGACGACGACCGCCGCCGCGCGGGCACCGAGGGCATCGAGGACGTGCTGCGGCGCGGCAACGCGGGCCGGGTCAGGGTGCCCGGCAAGCACGGCACCGCTCCCACCGCCTACGAGACGGTCACCGTGCTCATCAGCGACCGGCCGGGCGAGCTGGCCGGGATCTTCGCCGACGCCGGACGGGCCGGGGTCAACGTCGAGGACGTGCGCATCGAGCACGCCACCGGGCAGCAGGCCGGTCTGGTGCAGCTGATGGTCGAGCCGAGCGCGGCCCCCGGGCTGAGCGCCGCGCTGCGCGAGCGCGGCTGGTCGATACGGCAGTAGGCACGGGGCGCCGGGGCCGGGGCCGGGCGCCGGTTGTCCACAGGGGTGACCGGGCCCGTCCCGACACTCGGTAACCTTGTTCGGGGCGGGGTTCGCACACGCCCTCGTCCCGCCCACCCCGTGTACTCAGGAAGGTGTCCACCACCGTGGAAACCCGTACGGCCCCGGCCGCAGTGATCGTCGCCATCGACGGGCCCTCCGGCACCGGCAAGTCGAGCACGTCCAAGGCCGTCGCCGCACAGCTCGGCCTGAGCTACCTGGACACCGGCGCCCAGTACCGGGCGATCACCTGGTGGATGCTGAACAACGGCATCGACGTGCAGGACGCGGCGGAGGTCGCGACCGCGGCCGCCAAGCCCGTCATCGTCTCCGGCACGGACCCCTCCGCCCCCACGATCACCGTCGACGGCGAGGACGCCTCGGGCCCGATCCGCACCCAGGAGGTCACCTCCAGGGTCAGCGCCGTCAGCGCCGTCCCCGAGGTCCGCACCCGGATCACCGAGCTCCAGCGCACCATCGCCGCCGCGGCCGAGCGGGGCATCGTCGTGGAGGGCCGGGACATCGGTACGACCGTGCTGCCCGACGCCGACCTGAAGATCTTCCTCACCGCCTCCCCGGAGGCCCGCGCCGCCCGGCGCAGCGCCGAGGTCAAGGGCTCCGACCTGGCCGCCACCAAGGAGGCCCTGATCAAGCGGGACGCGGCCGACTCCGGCCGGAAGACCTCCCCGCTGGCCAAGGCGGGCGACGCCGTGGAGGTGGACACCACCGAGCTGAGCCTCCAGCAGGTCATCGAGTGCGTCGTCACCCTCGTCGAGGAGAAGCGGGCCTCCCGGTGACCGGAGCCGCCCAGGGCCCGTCGTCGCCCTCGCCGCGCGGCGCGGCGGTCGGGCGCGGCATCGGCATCGGGCTGATGTACGGGCTGTGGAAGCCCCGCGTCCTCGGCGCGTGGCGGGTCCCGGCCGCCGGACCCGTCATACTCGCGGTGAACCACGCGCACAACATCGACGGTCCGATGCTGATGGGCACCGCGCCCCGGCCCGTCCACTTCCTGATCAAGAAGGAGGCGTTCGTCGGTCCGCTGGACCCGTTCCTGCGGGGAATCGGCCAGCTCAAGGTGGACCGTACGACCGTCGACCGCACCGCCGTCACCGACGCCCTCGGCGTACTGGAGAGCGGCGGGGTCCTCGGGATCTTCCCCGAGGGCACCAGGGGCGAGGGCGACTTCGCCTCCCTGCGGGCCGGGCTGGCGTACTTCGCGGTGCGCAGCGGGGCGCCGATCGTGCCCGTGGCCGTCCTGGGAAGCACCGAGCGGCGCGGGCGGTTGATATCGGCGCTGCCGCCGCTGCGCAGCCGGGTCGACGTCGTCTTCGGGGACCCCTTCGAGGCCGGTGACGGAAGCGGGCGGCGTACGCGCAAGGCGCTGGACGAGGCGACGGTACGGATCCAGGGGCGGCTGACCGCCCACCTGGACGAGGCCAGGCGCTTCACCGGGCGTTAAGTAAGACTTGAGTAGTGGGCCGCCTGTTCGCGGCCCATCGATGATGCAAGAGGAACGGACTTCATGAACGACCAGATTCACTCCGACGGCTCGGACCATGAGCACGGAGCACTTGGCGACGCCGAGTACGCGGAGTTCATGGAGCTCGCCGCGGAGGAGGGCTTCGACCTCGAAGAGGTCGAGGGCGCCATCGACGAGGCCGGACACGGGCCGCTGCCCGTCCTCGCCGTCGTCGGCCGCCCCAATGTCGGCAAGTCGACCTTGGTGAACCGGATCATCGGCCGCCGCGAGGCCGTCGTCGAGGACAAGCCCGGCGTCACCCGCGACCGCGTCACCTACGAGGCGGAGTGGGCGGGCCGCCGCTTCAAGGTCGTCGACACCGGCGGCTGGGAGCAGGACGTGCTCGGCATCGACGCCTCCGTCGCCGCCCAGGCCGAGTACGCGATCGAGGCGTCCGACGCGGTCGTCTTCGTGGTCGACTCGACCGTCGGCGCGACCGACACCGACGAGGCCGTCGTCAAGCTGCTCCGCCGGGCCGGCAAGCCGGTCGTGCTCTGCGCCAACAAGGTGGACGGGCAGAGCGGCGAGGCCGACGCCACGGCGCTCTGGTCGCTGGGTCTCGGCGAGCCGCACCCGGTCTCCTCGCTGCACGGCCGCGGCACCGGCGACCTGCTCGACGCCGTGCTCGAAGCGCTCCCGGAGGCCCCGGCGCAGCGCTTCGGCAACGTGGTCGGCGGCCCGCGCCGGATCGCGCTCATCGGCCGCCCGAACGTCGGCAAGTCCTCGCTGCTGAACAAGGTGGCCAACGAGGACCGCGTCGTCGTCAACGAGCTCGCGGGCACCACCCGCGACCCGGTCGACGAGCTGATCGAGCTCGGCGGCATCACCTGGAAGTTCATCGACACGGCCGGTATCCGCCGCCGCGTCCACCTCCAGGAGGGCGCCGACTACTACGCCTCGCTGCGCACCGCCGCCGCCGTGGAGAAGGCCGAGGTCGCCGTCGTCCTGATCGACGCCTCCGAGACGGTCAGCGTCCAGGACCAGCGCATCATCACCATGGCCGTGGAGGCCGGGCGCGCCCTGGTCATCGCCTACAACAAGTGGGACAAGCTCGACGAGGAGCGCCGCTACTACCTGGAGCGCGAGATCGAGACGGAGCTGGCGCAGGTCGCGTGGGCCCCGCGGGTCAACGTCTCCGCGTCCACCGGCCGCCACATGGAGAAGCTCGTCCCGGCGATCGAGACCGCGCTCGCCAGCTGGGAGACCCGTATCCCCACCGGTCGGCTGAACGCCTTCCTCGGTGAGATCGTCGCCTCCCACCCGCACCCCGTCCGTGGCGGCAAGCAGCCCCGGATCCTCTTCGGCACCCAGGCGGGCACCAAGCCGCCGCGGTTCGTCCTGTTCTCCTCCGGCTTCCTGGAGCACGGCTACCGCCGGTTCGTCGAGCGTCGGCTGCGCGAGGAGTTCGGCTTCGAGGGCACCCCGATCCACATCTCCGTGCGGGTCCGCGAGAAGCGCGGCCGCAAGAAGTAGCACCCCGGCCCGGGATCTCCGGGCCCATGACGGAGCCCCGGGCCCGCCTCTCGTACGAGGCGGGCCCGGGGCTCCGTCATGACAGCGGGGCCGGGGCCCGGAGGATCAGGTGGATCACGAACCCGGCGGCAGGGCCGCCGGACGGGCCCGCCCCGAATGCCGGCCCACCCGCTGCCAGGCGCCGGGGCCGCCGCTCTGCGCACCGGGACCGCCACCGCCGACCCCGCCACCGCCGATCCCACTGGCCCCGCCGGTCATGGCGAGCCCGGTGGAGAACCCGGCGGAGTGACCGGAGTGGCCGCTCGCCGGGAGACGGCTGCCGAAGAGCCCGAGGCCGAAGGCCATGAAGCCGAGGTTCTCCTCACCGCTCCGATCACCTGGCAGCGCCCGGAACGACCGCCGGTACTCGGTGTACAGCGCGTCGTAGATCGGGGTCTGGGACGGACCGGCCGAAGGGTCCTGCGAGGGCCGCATGGCAGGAATCGGGGTCGGGCGCTGGTGGGAGGAGTCGTATGAGTGCACGTACCTGCCAACGACGTCGCTCTCCGTCGGATGCGGGCCCGGCGGAGAAATCGCGGTGCGGCGCCGTCGCCGCGGAAGCTCGCCCGACACGATCAGGTCCCGGCCAGCGGCATCGTGGCGGCGACCAGCAGCCCCTCCGCCGCAGCCTTGTCCAGGGCATCGCGCATCAGGTCCTCGCGGGGCTGCTGGCCGATCGTCCCGGCGGGGGCGGCGTAGACCAGCACGGTCTGCGACTTGCCCGCCGCCGTGCGCCAGCCCTCGGTGACCTGGAGCGGCGTATGGGCCTGCCACCACGCGACCGGGGCACCGCCGTCCGTGCCCGGCTGGAGCACGGCGTGCAGCTGGCCCACGGCGAGCAGGATCGACCAGCCGGGCAGCGCGGCGGGCATCTCCTCCATCCGGTGGACCGAGTGGAAGCCCTGCTCCACCAGCAGCTGGAGGAACTCGTCGCCCTGGCTGCCGTCCGTGCCCGGCCGGGCGATCGCACCGGTCGGCTCGACGACGAGGGCCGGGTGGAGGTCGCCGTCGATCAGGACGAGGCCGCTGGTGATACCGAGGACGGCCTGCCCGCCGGGGACGTTCTGCGGTACCGCCGTGCCGCCGCGCTCGTCGCCGGTGATGCTGCGTACCGCGCCCTGCAACTGCTCCTCGGCGACCTGGACGACCTGGGAGGGGATGCACGTCGCATGGGCGAAGGCGAGGACGGCCGTCTCGTCGCCGACGAAGAGCACGGTGCTGGTGCGCTCCTGCTCGGAGTTGCCGGGGGTGCGGCAGGAGGTGCAGTCGTAGCTGCCCGGGGCGCTGTCCCCGGCCAGCAGCCGGTCGGCTTCGGTATCGCCGATCTCGGCGCGTACGTCCTCGCTGACGTCGAGCATGCGCGGCACGGGTGGCTCCTCGAACTCGGTGCGTGCGCCGGGCGGTTCCCGGCTCATGGATATGACAACGGGAGATCCACGGCCGGGGTCACGCGGTAAAGGGAACGTAATCGAACCAACCGGTGCGGAGAGTGAATATCCGGCTCCGAAAGGGGTGTTTGGTCCCTTTTCGTGTCGGTTCAGCGGGAGCGCGGTGCGGTCGGTGTGGTGCACTCGCCGACGCGCTCGGGCCCCAATACGGCGACATAGTCGGAAAGTTAACGAGTCTACATTTGGCCGGATCTTGTCGCTCCCGGAGTGAACCGTCCGTCGGCCCGAGCCGTCCTGCCCAGTGCAGCCCGCAGTCGATCAGCCGAACCGGGAGACATCGCGTTACATGCACATTTCCTTCCTGCTCCACAACGCCTACGGGGTCGGGGGCACGATCCGTACGACGTTCAACCTCGCCGGGGAACTGGCCGGGCACCACGACGTCGAGATCGTCTCGGTCTTCCGCCACCGTGACGTGCCGGCGCTGGGGGCTCCCGAGGGGGTGCGCATGAGCCACCTCGTCGATCTCCGGAAGAAGAGCCCCGCGTACGACGGCGACGCCGCCGACTACGCTCGCCCGGCGGCCGTCTTCCCGCGCGGCGACAGCAGGTACCGGCAGTACAGCAGGCTGAGCGACGCACGGATCGCGGAGCATCTGCGCTCCCTGGAGGCGGACGTCGTGGTCGGTACCCGGCCGGGGCTCAACGTGCACATCACCCGGCAGGCCCGCCGCGGCCCGGTCCTGATCGGCCAGGAGCACCTCACCCTCGACAGCCACGGCTACCGGCTCCGCCGCGAGATCGGGCACCGGTACGCCCTGCTCGACGCGATCACCACCGTCACCGAGGCCGACGCCCGCGCCTACCGGGCCGGGTTCAGACTGCCCGGCGTACGGATCGAGGCCATCCCCAACAGCGTGCCCGCCCCGGCCGTCGCCCCGGCCGAGGGCGACCGCAAATGGGTGATCGCCGCGGGCCGGCTGCACAAGGTCAAGCGGTACGACCTGCTCGTGCGGGCCTTCGCCGACGTGGTCGCCGTCCGCCCGGACTGGCGGCTGCGCATCTACGGGGCCGGCGACGCCACCGGCGACGAACGGGGCACCCTGCTCGATCTCGTCGCCGAACTCGGCCTGCACGAGCACGTGCTCCTGATGGGCCCGGTCAACCCGCTGGAGGCCGAGTGGCCCAAGGGGTCGATCGCCGCCGTGACCTCGGACCGCGAGTCCTTCGGGATGACCATCGTCGAGGCGATGCGCTGCGGACTGCCGGTCGTCGCCACCGACTGCCCGCACGGACCCCGCGAAATCATCGACGACGGCACCGACGGCCGCCTGGTGCCCGTGGGGGACCGGGCCGCGGTCACCGACGCCCTGCTCGGCCTGATCCAGGACGACGAGGCGCGCCACCGCGCGGGGCGGGCCGCGCTGGCGGCCTCGCGGCGGTTCGACCCGGCGACGATCGCCGAACGCCACGAACGGCTCTTCACCGAACTCGCCTCACGCGGTCCGCGCGACCGCTCGCACGGCGCGCTGAGCACCTCCCTGCACCGTGCCCGGGGCACCGTACTCGACGGGGCGTACGCCCTGCGCTACAAGGCAGCCGCCGTGATCCGCAAGGGGAAGACCGCATGACCGCCACCACCGGGCGCCGGGCCCCCCGGGCCGACTGCGCCGTGACGTCCGACGGCCGGATCACCTTCGACCTCGACACCCACGGCGCCGGGCACGGCACCGCGCCCGAACTGCTGCTCCGGCTGCGCGGCGCCAAGGGGCCGGACGCCCGGACCGTACGGCTGCCGCTCGACCCGCTGGACGACGGGCGGCTGCGCGCCGTGCTGCCCGCGGACGCGGAGTACGCCGAGGGCCGCTGGGACGTCCACCTGCGGGGGCCGGACGCGGGCGACGACGGGGCGGTGGCCGTCGAGCCCGGGATCCGGGACCTGCGCCGGCTCGTCGACCCCGACCCCGCCCCGGGGGCCGGGCGCGTCGCGGTCCGCATCCCGTACCCGACGCTCGACGGCCGGCTCGCGGTCCGCTGCTGGCTGCGCGCACCGCACGCCGAGGCCGGGGCGGT
The DNA here is from genome assembly GCF_053598535.1 of Streptomyces sp. NPDC001108. NCBI lineage: Bacteria > Bacillati > Actinomycetota > Actinomycetes > Kitasatosporales > Streptomycetaceae > Streptomyces > Streptomyces sp. NPDC001108. Next base: position 333,222 of record NZ_JBSFKL010000007.1, on the reverse strand, counting down.
GACCCTCGACGGGGCCGCGATGACCGTCCGGGGACGGCTCCACGGGGCGCGGCCGGGGGACGGCGCCCACGTCGAGGCCCGGCAGCCCGGGGCCGGGGGACGGGTGCTCAGGGTGCCGGCCGCCCCCGGCGACGAGGACGGCGCCTTCGCCTTCACGCTCCCGCTGGACCGGCTGGCCGACGGACCCGTCACCGCCCCGCAGTTCTGGACGCTCTGGCTGCTCCCCGGGGCGGCGGAGGGCGGGCCGGACGAGGGCGTACGGATCTCCCGCATCCTCGACGACATCTGGGACCGCAAGAAGATCCACGTCTACCCCGGCCGCAGCGCGGGCCCGGGTGTCCGGGCCACCCCCTGCTACACCACCGACAACGACCTCTGCGTACGGCTCGAACCGGAACCGGCCGCCTGAGCCCGCCCGGACGTGACCGGCTTGCGGACACCACCTGTCCGCAAGCCCTGGCAGACTCGCCCCATGCTGGAGACCTCGGCACGACTGCTGCGTCTGCTCTCACTGCTCCAGGCCCACCGCGAATGGTCCGGGCCCGATCTCGCCGACCGCCTCGGGGTCACCCCGAGGACGGTCCGGCGCGACGTCGACAAGCTGCGCGAACTGGGCTACCCGGTGCACGCCAGCCCGGGTACCGGCGGCGGCTACCAGCTCGGTGCCGGTGCCCGGCTGCCGCCGCTGCTCCTGGACGACGAGGAGGCCGTCGCCGTCGCGGTCGGTCTGCGCACCGCGGCGGGCCACGGCGTCGAGGGCATCGGCGAGACCTCCGTGCGGGCCCTGGGCAAGCTCGAACAGGTGCTGCCGGACCGGCTGAGACGCCGGGTGAACGCGCTGAACACCTTCACCGTGCCGATGCTGCGCGGGCCCGCCGGCCCGGTCGCCGACGCGGGCGTGCTGACCGAACTCGCCGGGGCCTGCCGGGACGCCGAACGGCTGCGCTTCGCGTACCGCGACCACCCCGGCTCCGTCTCCCGGCGCGCCGTCGAGCCGCACCGGCTGGTCTGCACCGAGCGGCGCTGGTACCTCGTCGCCTGGGACCTGGACCGGGCCGACTGGCGTACGTTCCGGGTGGACCGGATCACCCCCACCCCGCCGCACGGCCCGAGGTTCGTCCCCCGTGAGGGCCCCGCCGAGGATCTGGCCGCCTACGTCTCGAAGGGGGTCTCCATCGGGGCGTACCCGGACCGCGCGGTGATCCGGCTGAAGGCGGGGATCGACCGCGCCGCCGAGCGGATCTCGCCGTCGGCCGGAGTGCTGGAGGCGGTCGACGACGACACCTGCCTGCTGCATACCGGGGCGCACGGCGTGGAGGTGCTGATCATCCACGCGATGATGACGGGCTTCGACTTCGAGGTGGTCGAACCCCCGGAGCTGCGGGACGCGATCAGGGGGCTCCGGGACCGGCTCTCCCGGGCCCTGGACTGAGCGCTGCGCGGGCCGCCGCTTCGGTACGAAATATTGTGACCAAAGGATAAGGGTGCCATAAGGAAGCGTGAATTCCCGGCGACCCGGCCCTTTACGGAGGCCATTCGGACCGGAAATTCCCGGCACCCGGCACCGGGTATTCCGATCCGATTTCCGACCTTGTACGTGATCGTTCTCCCGCTTGTGTGATTACTGTGTGTCCGATGTCCGGGGAGGGTGTCCGTGCGGGGCGATCCGTACGGCAGGCGTGTCGTGATCCTGTGACACAAGCGTGACCGGCGGGGGATGCGGGGATGCCGGTCGGCGGGGGCGGCTCCGCTACCGTCGCCGGGCGAACCGGCCTACGGTGAAGAGCATGGCACCCATACCGACCCCGCCCGCCCAGCCCGACGACGCCCCCGGGCAGTACGTCGGCCTCGCCGCCGACGCCGCCGAGCGGCGCGCCCGCAGCCGTGGCTGGACCACCGTCAGATCCCTGCCGCCGGGGACGGTCGTCACGATGGAGTTCCGCAGCGGACGGATCAACTTCGAGGTCGACGGCGCCGTCGTCACCCGCTGCTGGCTCGGCTGAGAGGCGTTCGCCCCGGCACATGAGGAAGGCCCCGACCGGAGTCGGGGCCTTCTCGTCGTCCGGGGGGCGTACCGGCCCCGGGCGCGGGGGCTCAGCCGCCGGCCACCGGCCGGGCCGGGGCGGTGCCGCCGCGCGGTGTGCGGTCCGCGTGCGGCGGGCGGCGGCTGCCCGCCGGGGTGACCGGAGGCCGTTCCGAGCGCGCCAGATGCGGCGCGTGCGCCCGAGGGCGTCCGCCCGCGCCGCCCGTGGCCACCGGCTCCGGCGCCAGGCTCCGTACGGGGATCTCGCCGCCGTCCTGCTGCGGCAGCGGCACAGCGGTCCGGGGGCCGCCGACCGTGACCGGCGCCGCGGGGGCGGGGGCAGGGGAGGGGCGGCCCAGCCCCAGGAGCTCGCGCTGGGTGAAGATCCAGGCCTCGGCCCGGGTGATCAGCGGCTCCACCCAGGGCAGCCCCAGCATGATCAGCAGCCCGGCGGCCCAGCCCAGCAGGACGTCGCTCAGCCAGTGCGTACCGAGATAGACGGTGGTGAGGCCGACGCCGAGCGAGACGATGGCCGACATCGCCGAGAGATACCGCCGGGCCCTCGGCGTGGTGGCCAGATAAGCGAGGATTCCCCAGGTCACCACCGCGTTCGCGGTGTGCCCGGAGGGAAATATGTCGCCGCCGGCGAAGAGCTCGGCGGAGCCGATCTGGGTCGCGTAGTGCGGACCGAGGCGCCCCAGGCCGATCTTCACCGCGCCGACCGTCACATTGAGCAGCAGCAGCGCGGCGGCCAGCGTCAGCAGCGGCCGCAGCGTGTGCTGCCGCCAGGAGCGCCAGCCGAGCCAGCAGGCGACCATCGTGGCGGTGGGCCCGCGCTGGCCGAGCACGACGTAGTAGTCGAGGAACGCGTGGATCTCCGGCCACTGCTGGTACGGCCGGAACAGCATGACCTTCCAGTCCAGGGTCACCAGCCAGGACGAGACCAGCACGGCCACGACGATGGCGACATAGAACGCCAGCGTCCCGCCGAAGAGGGCGATGCGGTGACGGCTCATCCGCGGCGGCTCTATCTTCGGCGGCTCCGGCTCCCGGTCCAGCCGGGCAAAGATGTCGGTACGCACCCAATCGACGTTACAGCGAGTGAGTGCAGGACCAGGGCGTTCCGGTCTCTTCGTGATGACGATGTGATGTGGAGTATGTCTCAGTGAGGTCTTTATTCCTGACCCGCAAACGGTCCCCGGCAGGGGATGGCGCTATTGATTTCGCACGCATTTCGGAAGGGTGTTTGGCCGCGTGCAGAAAAGCGCAGGAGGTGCCGGTATGAATTTATCCGGCCCTTCGGGGCGGTGGAACGGAACGTGCCGGTCCGGTCACCCGCCGCTCCCGGCGCGGGCCCGGCGGACGCTCCGCGCGGGCGGCCGAGTACCGTCCTGTGCCGGGCGCCGGGGGCGTCCTCGCAGGTCCCGGCGTGGCCCATGCCACATCTCCGGGCCGGAACGGGTATGAGATGGACCACGTGTGGGGGGTCCGAACTCGCGTACGCTGACGGATCACTCGCCCGCCGATGCCGGGCCGTGAGGGGCGGCGAACGGCCGCGCTCCCGGATGGCCCGCCGCGCGCGAGGGACCTTTGGAGGTACATGCATGACCGGGACGACCAGAGCCCGATTCCGGCTGCGCCCGGCGGCCGACGGTGCCCATCGATGGGTCGTCCTCGTCGTCCTCTGCCTCAGCCTCCTGCTGGTGGCGCTCGACTCGACCGTGCTCCACGTCGCCGTACCCGCCGTCACCGAGGACCTCCGGCCGAACGCGGCCGCCCTGCTCTGGATCGTCGACGCCTATCCGCTGGTCTGCGCCTCGCTCCTGGTCCTCTTCGGCACCCTCGGCGACCGGGTCGGCCGCCGCCGGGTGCTGCTGCTCGGCTACGCGCTCTTCGGGGCCGCCTCCGCGCTCGCCGCGATGGCGGACAGCCCCGCCGTCCTCATCGCGGCACGAGCCCTGCTCGGGGTCGGCGGCGCGATGATCATGCCCGCGACGCTGTCGATCCTCCGCCAGGTCTTCCCCGACCGGCGCGAACGGGCGGTGGCGATCGGCGTCTGGAGCGCGGTCGCGGCGGTGGGCGCCGCCGCCGGCCCCGTCGTCGGGGGCTTCCTCGTCGAGCACTTCTGGTGGGGCTCGGTCTTCCTGATCAACGTTCCGCTGATGGCGCTGGTCCTGCCGGTCGGGCGGCTGCTCCTGCCCGAGTCGCGCGGCAGCCACGACGGCCCCTGGGACGTGCTGGGCGCGCTGATGGCGGCGGCCGGGGTGCTCGGGGTGGTCCTCGGGGTGAAGCGGGTGGGTACCGGCGAGGGGGCGCTGACCCTGGCCGCGCTCGTCCCGCTGCTGGTCGGTGCGGTGCTGCTCGTGGTGTTCGTACGCCGTCAGAAGCGGCGCGCGAATCCGCTCATCGACATCGGGCTGTTCACCCGGCCCGCCTTCTCCACCGCGGTGGGCTGCATCGTCATCGCCATGCTGGCGCTGGTCGGCCTGGAGCTCATCGCCGTGCAGTACCTCCAGCTCGTCCTCGGCCTGAGCCCGCTGGAGACCGGCCTGCGACTGCTGCCGCTCACCTTCGCCGCGATGGCCGCGGGCGCCACCGGCTCGTACACCCTGCGTCTCGTCGGCCCGCGCCGGATGGTCGGCTGGGGCTTCGTGATCACCGCCGTCTCGGTGCTGGTGCTGACCGCGATGGGCCAGCACGACCGGCCCCTCCTGCTCGCGGTGGCCTTCGTCTTCCTCGGCTTCGGGCTCCAGACCACCCTCTTCGGGGCGTACGAGTCCATGCTCAGCGAGGCCCCCGCCGACCGGGCGGGCGGAGCGGCGGCGATCGGCGAGACCTCGTACCAGTTGGGCGCGGGGATGGGGATAGCCCTGCTCGGCAGTGTCATGAACGCCGCCTACGCGCCCGGCCTCTCGAAGCTCGCCGACGACGGTGTCCCGGCCGGGGCCCGGGGCGCGGCCGCCCACTCGCTGGGCGAGGCCTACCAGGTGGCGGACCGGCTGGGCGGGCCGCTGGGTACGGTGCTGCGCTCCACCGCCCGTACCTCCTTCGTCACGGGCCTCCATGTCACGCTGCTGGTCAGCGCCGCCCTGCTGCTGGCCGGGGCGTTCGCCGCGCTGCGGCTGCCGAGGCGGATGGACTCCCCGCCGGTGCCCGGGGGGACGGAGGAGCCGGCCGGTGCGAAGACGGCGTGCGAGGGGCGCGAAACCCCGTCCGAGAGCCCCGGCACCGACCGCCCGCAGCGCTCCCTGCCGCGCCCCCGCCAGGGTCGACCCGCCGGGGCGACCGGCCCTGGACGGGCGGCGCACTGAGCCGTAACGTCGGGGCGAGTTCGTAACTACCACTGCTAGTTTCAGCGTCGCGCGAGCCGCCGGAGGCAGTCGCATGTCCACCACCGAGCCCTCGAAGCTCCCCCCTTTCGACCCCGCCGACCCGCTCGGCATCGACGATCTGCTCGGCGCGGAGGACCTCGCGATCCGCGACACCGTCCGGGGCTGGGCAGCCGACCGGGTCCTGCCGCACATCGCCGAGTGGTACGAGAACGGCGAACTGCCCGGCATCCGCGAACTGGCCCGCGAGCTGGGCTCGCTCGGCGCGCTCGGGATGTCCCTCCAGGGGTACGGCTGCGCGGGCGCCACCGCCGTCCAGTACGGGCTGGCCTGCCTGGAGCTGGAGGCCGCCGACTCGGGGATCCGCTCCCTGGTCTCCGTACAGGGCTCGCTCGCCATGTACGCCATCCACCGCTACGGCTCCGAGGAGCAGCGGCAGCGCTGGCTTCCGGGCATGGCGGCCGGTGAGATCATCGGCTGCTTCGGGCTCACCGAGCCGGACCACGGCTCCGACCCGGCCGGGATGCGGACCCGTGCCCGGCGCGACGGCGGGGACTGGGTGCTCGACGGCCGCAAGATGTGGATCACCAACGGCTCGGTCGCCGGGGTCGCGGTGGTCTGGGCGCAGACCGACGAGGGGATCCGCGGCTTCGCCGTACCGACCGACACCCCAGGCTTCTCGGCGCCGGAGATCAAGCACAAGTGGTCCCTGCGCGCCTCGGTCACCAGCGAGCTGGTCCTCGACGGGGTGCGGCTGCCCGCCGACGCGGTGCTCCCGGGCGTCACCGGTCTGCGCGGTCCGCTCGGCTGCCTCAGCCACGCCCGGTACGGAATCGTCTGGGGCGCCATGGGCGCGGCCCGGGCCAGCTTCGAGGCGGCGGTGGACTACGCGCGCACCAGGGAGCAGTTCGGCCGGCCGATCGGGGGCTTCCAGCTCACCCAGGCCAAGCTCGCGGACATGGCCGTCGAGCTGCACAAGGGCATCCTCCTCGCCCACCACCTGGGGCGGCGGATGGACGCCGGCAGGCTCCGCCCGGAGCAGGTCAGCTTCGGGAAGCTCAACAACGTGCGGGAGGCGATCGAGATCTGCCGTACCGCGCGCACGGTCCTCGGCGCCAACGGGATCTCGCTGGAGTACCCCGTGATGCGCCATGCGACGAATCTGGAGTCGGTGCTCACGTACGAGGGGACCGTGGAGATGCACCAGCTGGTGCTGGGCAAGGCGCTCACCGGCCTGGACGCCTTCCGGTAGGAAGCGGCGCCCCGTCCGCCCCGGGCCGTCCGGCGAGCACCCTGCTCAGCTCTGGTTGAAGAAGCCGTCGGCCGGGCGGCCGGCGGTCTCGGTGACGATCTGGGTGTCGGCCGGGGTCAGCAGGAAGACCCGGGTGGCCACGCGCTCGATCGAACCGCGCAGCCCGAAGATCAGTCCGGCGGCGAAGTCGACGACCCGCTTCGCGTCCGTGGGGTCCATGGTCGTGAGGTTGACGATCACGGGAACGCCGTCCCGGAACAGCTCACCGATGGCCCGCGCGTCCCGGAAGCTCTCCGGGGTGACGGTGGCGATCCGACGGTCCGTCTCCTCGGCGGCCTCCGCCGCGACCTGGACCCGGGGATCCGTCACCCACGCCGGGCCGGTCCCGGTCTGCGCGCCCTCGGCGTACTCGTCGTCGTAGTACCGCTCGTCGTTGTCCTCCACGAGGCCCAGCCAGGCACTTGCCTTGCGCACCGATCCCATGGACGCCTCCTCTCACCGCGGTTCCGTGATGTTCCGCATCTCTTTCGTCTCCCTATGGTCGTCCATGATGCGGATCGTGCGCCAAGTGGATAGTCGGCGCGCAGGGGTTTCGTGACGGTACTGGTGCAGAAGATCTGTCGATTCGTCAGGGTTTCTCCCGCATCGGGAGTCCGAAGGAAAGAAAATATGACGCTTCGGGCCGGACGGGTGATGCCGGGGGCGTACGGGTGGGGGAACGCTCGAATACGATGCCTGTCGCCCGGGCGCACGAGCCCGGCGTACAGGTGAACGACTCCCGGGGGAACGTCGTGTTCGGAATCGTCAGGCCCTGCACCCATCGCTTGTCCGAAGGGCTCAGGACCGAGTGGATGGCACACCTCTGCGGGCTCTGTCTCGCTCTCCGCTCCGACCACGGCCAGTTCGCCCGGATCGTGACGAACTACGACGGGCTGATCGTCTCCGTCCTGACGGAGGCCCAGTCCGAGCGCACCACCGGCTGGCGGCGTACGGCGGGCCCCTGCCCGCTGCGCGCCATGCGCACCGCCCCGGTCGCCCGGGGCGAGGGGGCCCGGCTGGCCGCCGCCGTCTCCCTGGTGCTCGCCTCGGCGAAGGTCCGGGACCATGTCGCGGACGGGGACGGCCTGCTGAGGCGCCGTCCGGTCGCGGCCGCCGCCCGCCGGGTCGCCGCGGGCTGGGACCGCGCCGGTGCCCGCGCCGGCGCCCGGCTCGGCTTCGACACGGCGCTGCTGGTGGACGCCGTCGACCGGCAGACCGGCATCGAGCTGGCCGCCGGCCCCGGCACCCCGCTGCTCACCGTCACCGAGCCCACCGAGACCGCCACCGCGGCCGCCTTCGCCCACACCGCGGTACTCGCCGGGAGGCCGGGGAACGCCGTCCCGCTCGCCGAGGCGGGGCGCCTCTTCGGCCGCCTGGCCCATCTGCTGGACGCCGTGGAGGACCAGGCGGCCGACGCCGCGTCCGGCGCCTGGAACCCGCTCACCGCGACCGGCACCTCGCGCGCCGAGGCGCGACGGCTCTGCGACGACGCCGTGCACGGGGTGCGCCTGGCGCTGCGCGACGCCGAGTTCACCGACGGAAAGCTGGTCCACGTCCTGCTCGCGCACGAGCTGCGCCGGTCGGTGGACCGGGCCTTCGGCGCCGAGGCGTGCTCGCACCGGGCGGGCGGGGTGCTCCTGGACGGGACCGGCGCGCCGGTGGGGGGCCGGCCGGACGGCTCCTTCGGGCCGCCGCCGGGCAACCCGTACGCGCCCGGCGGACCCGTGAGCCCGCCGCAGCCCCCGCCGGAGCCGCCGCGCGACCGGCGCGGTCTGGTCGCCGGATGCCTGGTCTGGGCGGGGCTGGCCTGCACCTGCCAGATGTGCTGCGGCACGTTCGAGGACCCGTGGACCCGTCAGCGCCGCGAGGGCCTCTGCAGCCAATGCGACTGCGGGGACTGCTGCGAGGGATGCGACTGCTGCTGCAACTGCGGTGAGTGCTGCGACGGATGCGACTGCTGCGACTGTGGCTGCGACTGCGGTTGACGGAGCCGGACCGGACGGTAGGACAGGGCGCGGCGAGGGGAGGGGGAAGCTGCGTCGTGTGCCGAAGGCACGGGGGGAGCGGCACCCGGATGCCGTACGGGGCCCGGGGCCGGGAGGCGCGAAGGCGCGGGGGGTCGGCTCAACAGGAGGCGGACCACACGCGACCGAAGTCGATGTGGGAGCGTTTGACCAGCCGCTGCTGCGCATGCATGGACCCAGTGGAACAGGCATCCGACGAGCCGTCAACCACGCCTGGTCGAGGGGACCACAGTGTGGACGGGCGTTGACAACCCCCCGTCGTCGGCGCTTGTCTCGGAGCCGGACCGGCGCTGAGGGGCCCGGTCCGCGTTGTGTGACGGCCGAAGGCACCCCGTGTCCGATCTCTGCATCCACGGAGCCTTCCCATGCCCGCGCACACCCCTGCCCCCACCCGTCCCGCGCGCCTCCCGGCCGGTGCCCGGTGAGCGGGACACCGGCACTCGTCGTCATAGGCGCCGGACCGAGCGGTACCGGACTGATCGAGCGCATCGCCGCCAACGCCCCCGACCTGTACGGCGACCAGCCGCTGACCATCCACCTCGTCGACCCGCACCCGCCCGGCGGCGGACGGATCTGGCGGCACGGCCAGTCGCCGCTGCTCTGGATGAACTCCCGGGCCGAGGACGTCACCATGTTCACGGACGACACGGTCCGCATGGCGGGGCCGGTCCGCCCCGGGCCCGCGCTGCACACCTGGGCCGCCGACGTCCGGAGCGGCCGCGCGGAGCTGCCGGACGGGGCGCGGGCCGACACCGGCCTCCGCGACGGGATCGGCACCCTGGCGGACGACGGCTTCCCGGGCCGACGGGTGCAGGGCGCCTATCTGCGCTGGGTGTACGAACGGGCCGTGGCCGCCCTCCCGCGGCGCGTCACCGTCCACTGGCACCGGGGCAGCGCGGTCCGGGTCTCCGGTTCGCGCGAGGGGCGCCAGCGGGTCTGGCTGGCCGGGCACGGCACCCCGCTGCTCGCCGACGCCGTCGTCCTCGCCGTAGGCCATCTGGAGGCCGAACCTGAGCCGGAGCACCTGGAGTTGGCCGATTTCGCGCGGCGGCACGGGCTTCTCCACCTGCCGCCCGACTTCACCGCCGACACCGACCTGGACGCGGTGCCCGCCGGCGAACCGGTCCTCGTCCGCGGCTTCGGACTCGCCTTCGTCGACCTGATGGTGCTGCTCACCGAGGGGCGCGGTGGACGCCATGCGGACGGCGCGTACCTGCCGTCCGGCCGGGAACCGGTGCTGTACGTCGGATCGCGCCGGGGCGTCCCGTACCACTCCAAGCTCGGGTACGGCTGGCACGGCGAGAGGCCGCCGCTGCCGCGCTTCTTCGGCCCGGACCGGATCGAGGCGCTGCTGAAGGCGGACGGGCCGCTCGACTTCCGGCGCGATGTGTGGCCGCATATCGACAAAGAGCTCGGACACGCCCACTACCACCGGCTCTTCACCGCCCACCCCGAACGCACCACGGGCCGCCGGAAGGACTTCGAGGAGCGGTACGCCGCCGCCGAACCGGGCGGGGCCGAACTGGCCGCACTCGTCGCCGCCGCCGTCCCCGACCCCGCCGACCGGCTCGACCTCGGCGCGCTCGACCGCCCGCTGCGCGGTGTGCGCCACCCGTCCCACGAGGCCCTCCAGAAGGCGATGCGCGGCTACGTCGCCGCCGACCTGGCGCGCCGTCACGACCCCGCGCACAGCGCGGACCTCGCGGTCTTCCTCGGACTGCTCTCCGTCCACGGGCAGCTGACCCGCCTCGGCGACGTCGGGGACTGGTGGCCCGGGTTCTTCGGCTTCCTCGCCTCCGGCCCGCCCGGACCCCGGCTGCACCAGCTCCTCGCGCTCTCCCGGGCCGGAATCGTACGGTTCCTGGGCGCCGGGACGACCGTCGCCGCCGACGAACGGCGCGGCCTCTTCCTGGCGGGCTCCACCACCGTCCCCGGCCCGCGGACGGCGGCCCGCACCCTGATCGAGGCCCGTCTGCCCGGCCCCGCCCTGGAACGCACCCGCAGCCCACTGCTCCAGGAGCTGTACGCCGAGGGGGCCGCCGTCACCGCCGGCGGACTGCTCGCGGTCGACCCCGACACCGGCCACGTGCTGTGGAGCGACGGCCGGCCGCACCGGCGCCGCTTCGCCCTCGGCCCGTACACCAGCGCCCGTACCGGCGCGGTCTTCACCCGGCCGCGCACCGGCGGACCGGCCTTCCGGCAGAACGACGCGACCGCCCGCGCGGCACTCACCCTCCTGAGGGACCTCGCCTGAGGCGAGCCACGCCACCACCGCACGGCCCGGGGCCCGAAACGCCCCGGGCCGCGTTCCCCCGACCCCGAGAGGTACGTCCATGCCCCCGACCGCGCCCCTGCACCTCGCCGCCGAGATCGGCGGCCCGCCCCGCTACGACCCGGCGCACTACACCGGCCTCGCCCGGCTCGCCGAGCGCGGCGCCCTCGACTTCGTCACGCTCGGCGACTCCTTCGCCCGGCCGGGCCCCGACGCGCTCGCCGTACTCGCCCGGGTCGCCCCCGCCACCCGCCGGATCGGGCTGGTGCCCACCGTCACCACCACCCACACCGAGCCCTTCCACGTGTCGTCCGCCGTGGCCACCCTGGACTGGGTGAGCCGGGGCCGGGCCGGCTGGCAGGCGGACGTGTCGGCGACGGAGGCCGAGGCCCGGCTGTTCGGCCGCCGCCCGGCGGCGCCCGCCGAGGAGCTGTGGCGCGAGGCGGGGGAGTGCGCCGACGTCGGCGCCCGGCTCTGGGACAGCTGGGAGGACGGCGCCGAGATCCGGTCCGTCGCCACCGGCCGCTTCATCGACCGGGACAAGGTCCACCACATCGATTTCGAGGGCGAGTTCTTCTCCGTCCGGGGTCCGGCGATCGTCCCCCGGCCCCCGCAGGGCCGCCCGGTGACCGTGGTCGACGCGACGGGCGGCCCGGCCCGGGGGACCGCGGCCCGCCACGCCGACGTGGCCCTGGTCCGGGCCACCACCCCCGAACGGGCGGCCGAGGCGCGCGCCGAACTGCGCCGCCGCGCCGCCGCGTACGGACGCGACCCCGGAACGCTCCGGGTCCTGGTCGCGCTCACCGTCGACCTGGGCGACGCCGAGAGCGCCCGGGAGCCCGGTCTGGCGAGCGGCCCGCCGCTGGCCGCGGGCGGTTCGTACTACCGGGGCGGCCCGGTGGACCTCGCCGAACTGATCACCCGGTGGCACCGCGCCGAAGCGGCCGACGGCTTCCACCTCACCCCCATCACCCCCGGCCGCGACCTCGAACGGATCGTCAACGGCACCGTGGCCCTGCTCCAGCACCGCGGCCTCTTCCGCACCTTCTATCCCGGCGGCACCCTGCGCGAGCACCTCGGGCTGGCCCGCCCCGCCAACCGGTACGCCACCCGAGGAGACCGGGCATGACCACCGCGCCCCCGCAGATGCATCTCGCCGCCCACTTCCCGGGCGTCAACAACACCACCGTCTGGTCGGACCCCCGCGCCGGGAGCCAGATCGAGTTCGCCTCCTTCGAGCACCTGGCCCGCACCGCGGAACGGGGCACGTTCGACTTCTTCTTCCTCGCCGAGGGACTGCGGCTGCGCGAGCACAAGGGGCGCGTCCACGACCTGGACGTGGTCGGCCGCCCCGACTCCCTCACCGTGCTCTCGGCGCTGGCGGCCGTCACCGACCGGATCGGCCTCGCCGCCACCCTCAACGCCACCTTCAACGAGCCCTACGAACTGGCCCGCCGCCTCGCCACCCTCGACCACCTCAGCGAGGGCCGGGCCGCCTGGAACGTGGTCACCTCGCCGGACGCCTTCACCGGCGAGAACTTCCGGCGCGGCGGCTACCTCGACCCGGCCGACCGGTACGGCCGGGCCGCCGAGTTCGTGGCCACCGCCCGGGAGCTGTGGGACAGCTGGACCCCCGAGGGCACCCCGCGCCCGTTCCGCCACCACGGACGGCACTTCGCCGTCGAGGGCGAGTTCACCGTGCCCCGCTCCCCGCAGGGCCGCCCGGTCGTGATCCAGGCCGGGGACTCCCCGGAGGGCCGGGAGTTCGCCGCGTCCGCCGCCGACGTCGTCTTCACCCGTCACGGCACCCTGGAGGAGGGCCGCGCCTTCTACGCCGACGTCAAGGCACGGCTGGCGAAGTACGGCCGGTCGCCGGACGAGCTGAAGATCATGCCCGGGGTCACCTTCGTGGTCGGCGACAGCGACGCCGACGCCCAGGAGGAGGCGGCCGAGATCCGCCGCCTCCAGGTCTCCCCGCAGAACGCGATGCTGGCCCTGGAACAGGTCTGGGGCCGCGACCTCTCCGCCTACGACCCCGACGGGCCGCTGCCGGACATCGACCCGGATCCCACGGCCGCGCTCGCCCGGGGCAGGGTCAGGCACGGCGACCCGCTCGTCGTCGCGGCGCGCTGGCGGGCGCTGGCCGAGGAGAAGGGGCTGTCGATCCGGCAGACCGTCATCGAGACGACGAGCCGTCAGTCCTTCGTCGGCAGCCCGCGCACCGTCGCCGAACAGCTCGTCCGGTTCGTCGCCGCCGGGGCCGCCGACGGATTCATCCTCGTCCCCCACCTCACCCCCGGCGGCCTGGACGGATTCGTCGACCGGGTCGTCCCGCTCCTGCGGGAGCGCGGGGCCTTCCGCGCCGCGTACACCGGCCCCACGCTGCGGTCGCACCTGCGACTCGCCGAGCCGGTGTGGAAGGGTTGACCCCATGAGCACGGACGCACCGCAGCCGCACGGAGCCGAGCAGGCGGCACAGGACTGGAAGCACTGGCACGAGGAGCGCACCGTCACGGTCGCCGGCCCCTACGGACCCCTCTCCCTCACCGGCACCCACTGGCTCTCCGACCACCCGGAGGGCCGCATCCCCGGGGTACCCGGACAGTGGCGGGAGGACGACGGGGCGGTCCTGCTCAGCGCCTCGGCCGAGGACGGGCTGACCGTCGACGGCGAACCCTTCACCGGCCGGGCCCGCCTCACCGCCGACCGGGGCCCGATCGAGACCTCCCGCGTCGCCCACGGCCACCGCCGGCTGGTCGTACTGAGCCGGGAAGGGCTCTGGGCGGTACGCGACTTCGACCCGGACGCCCCCGCGCGGCGCGCCTTCCGGGCCATCGAGGCCACCCCGTACGACCCGCGCTGGGTGTTCCCGGGCACCTTCCGCCCGTACGAGGACGCCCGCACGGTCCGGGTCGAGAACGCCGACGGGGTGGAGCGCGGTCTCGGGCTCGCCGGGGAGGTCGCCTTCGAGGCGGACGGCGCGGAGCACACGCTGCGGGTCGCGGTCGAGCCGGACGGATCGCTCTGGGCCGTCTTCGCCGACGCCACCAGCGGGAACACCAGCTACCGCTTCCGCTTCCTGCGGCCCGCGGCGCCCGCCGGGGACGGCGGCGTGACGGTCGACCTCAACCGGGCGATGCTGCCGCCGTGCGCCTTCGCGGACCACTTCATCTGCCCCTTCCCGCCGCCCGGCAACACCCTCTCCCTGGCCGTCGAGGCCGGTGAGCGCAACCGCGTCGACGGCTGACCGCTCGTCACGGGAATTCGGAACGACGGCCCCCGGCGCCCACCTGCGCGGCGGGGGTCGTTCGCCGTCCGAAGGGCGGCCCGGGGCCAACGGGCCCTCTTGCGTGACAAGTTGACGCCTTGAATACTCCCTCGCAGCGCTTGTCAGGAGCACGGCAGGCCCGCGCTGCGGGATCCCGCCGTGCCGACGACTGCGCCTCACGGGTCCGACCACCCCACGGGCGGACCCCCGACTTCCCCACGGGAGGATGAAAAGTGAGGATCAAGCGCACCGCCCCCCTCGGTTCCACCGCCGGACGCACCCGGGCCGTCGCCATCGCCGCGGGCCTCGTCGCCGTCGCCGCCCTGGCCGTCCCCAGCGCCCAGGCCGATTCCCCCACCACCTTCAGCGCCCAGCAGCTCTCCGCCGCGAGCGACGCCGTGCTCGGCGCCGACGTGGCGGGCACCGCCTGGAGCGTCGACCCGACGACCAAGAAGCTCGTGGTCACCGCCGACAGCACGGTCTCCCGGGCCGACATCGCGCGGATCAAGGAGCTCGCCGGTGCCAACGCGGGCGCCCTGAAGATCGAGCGCACGTCCGGCAAGATCAGAAAGCTGATCTCCGGCGGCGACGCGATCTACGCCCCCAGCTGGCGCTGCTCCCTCGGCTTCAACGTCCGCAGCGGCAGCACCTACTACTTCCTGACCGCCGGTCACTGCACCGACGGCAACCCGCCCTGGTACACCAACTCGTCGAGCTCGACCAGCATCGGCCCGACGGTCGGCTCCAGCTTCCCGACCAACGACTACGGCCTGGTCCGGTACGACAACTCCGCGGTCTCCCACGAGGGCACCGTCGGCAGCGTCGACATCACCGGCGCGGCCAACGCCACGGTCGGCATGTCGGTCACCCGCCGCGGCTCGACCACCGGCACCCACAGCGGCTCGGTCACGGGCCTCAACGCCACGGTCAACTACGGCAACGGCGACATCGTCTACGGCATGATCAAGACCAATGTCTGCGCGGAGCCCGGCGACTCCGGCGGCCCGCTCTACTCCGGCTCCAACGCGATCGGCCTCACCTCGGGCGGCAGCGGCAACTGCTCCTCGGGCGGAACCACGTACTTCCAGCCGGTCACCGAGGCGCTGAGCGCCTACGGGGTCAGCATCTACTGACACCCCGGCACCTCCGGTTCCACCCCGTCGAACAGGCGGCCGACCACACGCGGAGCCCTCGTCCGAATGCCGGGCGGGGGCTCCCGCTCGCACCGCGGCATTTGGCATGATGTGGGGCAGGTCGGTCACGCTGGAGCAACGGGGGCGGGCGGTCGCCGTACGGAGACGTCCTCCGGGCCCCCGGCAGAAACCTCAGGGGGTTCGGGTCCGTGAATCGCATCGGAGTGACCGGTCATCGCACCATCCCGGAAGAGGCCCGGGCCCATGTGCTCGCGGGGCTGAGAGCGGCGCTCTGCGGTCTGGAGGGATCCCTGGAGGCGCTCTCCAGCCTGGCGGTGGGGGCCGATCAGCTCTTCGCCGATCTGGCCCTGGCCCGTGGCGCGGACCTCACCGTGGTCATCCCGAGCGGCGACTACGAGGCCTGCTTCGCCGACGAGGCCGAACTCGCCCGCTACCGGGCCCTCAAGGGCCGGGCCGCCCGGGAGGTGCGCCTCGGCTACCCGCACTCCACCGACGAGGCGTACTACGCGGCGGGCACCTAC
This sequence comes from Streptomyces sp. NPDC001108, assembly GCF_053598535.1. Taxonomy (NCBI): domain Bacteria; kingdom Bacillati; phylum Actinomycetota; class Actinomycetes; order Kitasatosporales; family Streptomycetaceae; genus Streptomyces; species Streptomyces sp. NPDC001108. The sequence goes on along the minus strand of NZ_JBSFKL010000007.1, from coordinate 317,340 downwards.
ATCGCCGACCACTGCGACCGCCTCCTGGCGGTCTGGGACGGCCGGCCCGCCCGCGGTCTCGGCGGCACGGGCGACATCGTGACGTACGCCCGGAGCCTGGGCCGCCCGGTCACGATCATCTGGCGCGAGGGCGTCGAGCGCGACTGAGGGTCCGGCCGGCGGGCCGGACCCGGCCCGCCGTCACATCTGGTGGCGGGCCAGCCAGTCGGTGTGCTGCGGGGAGACGATCCGCTCGGTCTCGAAGACCGCCCCCGGCCACTGGCGCTCCGTCAGCGTCGTCTCCATCGCCACCTGCATGGCCTCCAGGTCCTCCTCCACCAGGGAGTGCGCCGAGATCAGCGGGTGGTGGCGGCGCATCTCGCTCCAGGCGAGGCAGGCGGCCGCCGCCGCCGAGAGCGCGCCCGTCAGGGCGAAGGACTGGGCGGCGGAGAACGTCCTCAGCACCGCGAACACCAGGGCCAGCGCGGTCAGGACGGCGATCGTCGTCGACCAGACCAACGTGGCCCGCCGGGACACCTCCTGCCGCCTGCGGTACCAGTTCCGCTGCTCGATCAACCGGTCCCGTACGTAGGTCTCCTTGCGTACGGTGAACGCCTTCTCCCGCAGTTCGCGCATCGAGTCGGTGATCAGCCCGCCCGAATCGGCCGTCAGGTCCCGGGGGTCGGCCCATCCCACCTTGCGGAGCTCCTGGAGCCCCTCCTCCAGCCGGTTGGCGAACACCGCCTCCGGGTGATGGGTGCCGGTGTCGAACGGGGAGCCGTGCACCGAGTAGCGCCAGCACATCGACTTGATGAACTCCGCGGCCGACCGGTTGAGCTGCCAGTGCGACTTCGCCTTGCGCCGGGCCGAGAGGTACGTCGATATCAAGACACCCAGGTACGCCAACACGCTGACGGAATCGGTGAGTTGAAGCGTGTCAGCCACGGTGAAGTGCCAGGGGATGGCTGCCGGAACGGCCCCGGCGACCAGTAGGATCAGCTGGAAGCGGGTGGTGTTCACGGCCTCCCGCTGCCGGGCGACGGCGATCTCGTCCGTGTGGTGGAAGAGCGCCGGGAGGTCGGCGTTCCTGAAGACCATGCTCTGGAGCGGCCCGGGAAGCGCCGTCATGTTCACTCCCGTCTGCGGTTATGTCGTCTTTCCCGTGGCGGAATCGATAGTTCCGTTCGATTCCGGGCAGCCGTGTCCGACGCCCTGGTACACGTGCGGCTTACTTCAGTTGCCAACCGAGGGCATGAGAGTAAAGTCGTGCTACCGGACACTGCAATGGTGCAGAAGGCATCGCGGCATTCCTGTCCGGAACCCTTCCATCGGAACGAATCCCCTCAAGGACGGCCGTGAACACCTCTGAATCCTCCGTCTCCTTCGCCGCCGCGAAGAAGAACCGTGTGCCGCTCGCCCAGATCGACGTCCACGGCACCGCCGCGGACCGCAAGCTCGGCCGTGTGCACGCCGCGTCGGCGGCCCGCCGCACCCAGGCGGCCACCTTCAACTCGGCGCTCTGAAAAAACCGCACCATACTTCACGATTCGAGGTCCGAGCCACCCCTTCGGACTGGATAGACTGGTGGAATGACAGGACCCCTGGTCCCTTTTCGTGAAGTTGTTCTCAAGGTCCACAGCAGATGCGATCTTGCCTGTGACCATTGCTATGTCTATGAACATGCAGATCAGAGCTGGCGCACCCGGCCCAAGGCATCTTCCGACGATGTCATCCTCCGGACCGCTCAGCGCTTGGCCGAGCATGCCAAAGCACATGCACTGCCCTCCGTGTCGGTCATCCTGCACGGAGGGGAGCCTCTACTGGCGGGGCCCGCCCGACTGCGGCAGGTCTGCGAAGCTCTGACCTCCGCCCTCGACGGCGTCGCGGAACTCGACCTCCGCATCCATACCAACGGACTCCAGCTCAGTCCCCGGTATCTCGACCTCTTCGACGAATTCGGCGTCAGGGTCGGCATCTCCCTCGACGGCGACAAGGCAGCCAACGACCGGCATCGCCGCTTCGCCGACGGGCGCAGCAGCCACCCGCTGGTCCTCAGGGCCGTGGAGCTGCTCCGGCAGGAGCGGTACCGCCATCTGTACCTCGGGCTCCTGTGCACCGTCGACATCGAGAACGACCCCCACGCGGTCCTCGACGCCCTGGCCGAACTCGAACCACCGCTCATCGACTTCCTGCTCCCGCACGCCACCTGGGACGATCCGCCGCCGCGCCCGGAAGGCGCGACCACCGCCTACGCCGACTGGCTCCTCGCGGTCTTCGACCGCTGGCAGGAGCGGGGGCGTCCGGTGCCGGTGCGGATCTTCTCCTCGGTGCTCTCCACGCTGAGCGGCGGCCCCAGCCTCACCGAGTCCCTGGGGCTCGCCCCCACCGATCTCGTCGTCGTCGAGACCGACGGCCAGCTCGAACAGGTCGACTCGCTCAAGAGCGCCTACGAGGGCGCCGCGGCCACCGGTTTCGACGTCTTCACCCACACCCTCGACGAGGTCGCGTCCCACCCGGGCGTCCGGGCCCGGCAGCTCGGGCTCGCCGGGGTCGGCGAGGCCTGCCGGCGGTGCCCCGTCGTCCGCTCCTGCGGCGGCGGCCTCTACACCCACCGGTACCGCTCCACCGGCCCGTCGGGCCCCTTCGGCAACCCGTCCGTGTACTGCGCCGACCTGATGGCCCTGGTGCGCGGCATCGAGGCGCGTACGGCCGCCTCCCTGATCGCCCCCGAGGTGACCGGGCGGGAGGAACTGCCCGGCTCCCAGCGGGACCTCACCCGCATGCTGCTGGCCCGGCTCAACGCCGACCTGGAAGGGCGCGGCGGCGAGCCGTGGGCGCGGGCCTGGGAACTGGCCGCCGCGATCGAGGCGTCCGACGAGGGCGCCGGCGGTCTCGACGAGGTGCTGGCCCACCCCTACACCCGCACCTGGCTGCTCCATGCGCTGGAGCGGCTCCAGGAGGGGGACGTGTCCGTCGCGCGGAGGCTTCCGGAGTACCTCGCGGTCGCCGCGGTCCGGGCCGGTCTCGATCTCCCCGTGGACGTCGGCCACGCGGACGGCCGGCTGGTGCTGCCCGGGATGGGGGAGTTGCGGATCGAGGGCGCGGGGGAGCGCGGGACGGCGCAGGTGCGCGCCGTCGAGGACGGCTTCCTGGTCCGGTGGGGCGGGCAGGGTTCCGCTCCGGCGGAGCGGCGGGTCACCCGGCCCCGGACGGCCGCCCCCGGCTGGCGGCCGGTGCGTCGGTTCGCGATGCCGGGCGGTGCGCCCGGCCCGGTCTTCGAGCTGGCGCTCGACGACCTCGACCCGTACCGCGACTGCTTCCCCGCCCCGGTCGCCGCGCCCCTCGGGGACCGGGCCGCCGCGGATCTGGTGTTCCGGCTCGGTGAGGCCTGGGTGCTGATCGAGGCGAAGGCGCCCGCGCGGGCCGCGGAGATGGTCCGGAGCCTCACCACCCTCACCCCGCTCACCGGTCTCGCCCCCTCCGAGCCCGCTGTCGGGCGGCACGGATACGGGGCCCTCGGAATCGCCGTGGACGGCGGCGTCGAGGAGCTGGCGTTCGCGCTGCTCCGGGGTTTCCGGCGGGCCGAATTGCGGGCCCTCGCCGACGTCACGGATCTTTACGCGGCGGACGGCTCCTGGGAACATCGGATTCCCTGGCAGGAAGAAACAGTTCCGTTTTCCCGGTTGTTGGCCGAGACCTATGAGCGGATGGCGTTGGGTGTATTCGAGCCACGTTGTCTGGAGGGTGTCGCACAGGCTCTCGATACGCTGGAAGGTGGAGCCGAGCTCACCGTCAGCGGAAAGCGATTGCTGGATCTGATGCGAAAAGAAGTCTGAGGCTCGAATTCCGGTTCGAACGAGGGTGTGGGGGCGCGTGGGACAACTGGGAAGAACGGTCCCAGACCGAATTCGATCAAGGTGAGTCTCGACGCACCGCGGGAACCTATGACTGAAAACCGGCGTTGAATGACCGAACGCCATGGGGGTGGAGCAAGGTCCGCTCCGGAATGATGAATTCGCTCGCATTCGATTCACTTCACGGATGCGGGTGCTCACACAGGACGGGGGTCGTGTTCACGCGATGACGCAGCAGCGAGCGGCGGACCATCGACCGTACTTCTTCTTGAGTTACGCCCATACACCGGGGTACGGCAGTGGCACGGACCCGGACATGTGGGTCGAGCGCCTCTTCAAGGATCTCTGTGACCACGTGCTGGCCATGACGGATCTGCCCGCGGGCGCGCCCGCGGGGTTCATAGACCGCGAAATACGCTCCGGCGAGGGCTGGTCGGAACGGCTCGGCGAGGTGCTCGCCACCTGCCGGGTGTTCGTTCCGCTGTTCTCGCCGCGCTATTTCGCCAGTGAGATGTGCGGCAAGGAGTGGTACGCCTTCGCGCAGCGCGCCATCCACTACCGGGCCCGCTCCAACCAGCCGGCCGAGGCGATCGTCCCGGCGCTCTGGGTGCCCGTCCCGCCGACCCAGCTCCCGGTGCCCGCCGAACGGCTCCAGTTCAACCACCGTGACTTCGGGGACCGTTACGCCAGCGACGGGCTCTACGGCCTCATCAAGCTGAAGCTGTTCGCCGAGGAGTACGAGCGCGCGGTCTACGAGCTCGCCAAGCGCATCGTCAACGTCGCCGGAACCATCAGGATCGGCACCGGGCGCCCCGTCGACTACCGGCTCGCCCCCAGCGCCTTCGGCCCGCGCAACAGCACGCCCGGCGGCCCCCGCCCCATGCAGGTCACCGTCGCCGCGCCCACCCGGCACGACCTGCCCCCGGGCCGCAGTGCCGACTACTACGGCGACAACCCGCAGGACTGGAACCCCTACCACCCCTCCTCGGCCCGCCCGTTGGCCTACGTCGCGGAGGACCTGGTGCGCTCCCTGAACTACCAGCCGACCATCTCGTCCTTCGACGAGGAGGCCGGGCACGGCGAGGGCAAGCAGCCGCCGAGCAGGCCGGAGATCCTGCTCGTCGACCGCTGGGCCCTCCAGGACGAGGACCGCCGCAGGCGCCTCGCCGCCTTCGACGCCGAGGACCGCCCCTGGGTGACGATGGTCGTGCCGTGGAGCCGCGAGGACCCCCAGAGCATGGCGGCGGAGGCCGAGCTGACCGCGAAACTCGAAGAGACGATGCCGATCAAGATGAGCCAGGGGCGGGCCTTCTGCCGCTCCGCGGCCAAGGGCGTGCCCAGCATGGAGGCGTTCGGCCAGATCCTGCCGCAGGTCGTCGAAGTGGCGGCCCAGCAGTATCTGCGGCACGCGACCGCCTATCCGCCCGCGAGCAGCGGCGGCGGACACACCGAACGGACCCGGCTGATGGGGCCGATGGCGCAGACGAACTACATCCCCGAGACACACGATCCTGCGACGGATGCGGAGGACACGGATGACGGCCGGTCGTGACGGGCGCATCGTCACTTTCTACTCGTACAAGGGCGGCACCGGGCGCACCATGGCCCTGGCCAACACTGCCTGGATACTCGCCGCCAACGGAAAACGGGTGCTGGCCGTCGACTGGGACCTGGAGGCGCCGGGGCTCCACCGCTTCTTCCACCCGTTCCTCGACCCGTCCACCCTCGGTGCCACCACCGGTGTCATCGACCTGATCACCGAGTACGCCTGGGCCGCGACCAGCCCGGTCCAGCGCGCCGACGACTGGCACCGCGACTACGCGCGGATCCAGCCGCACGCCGTCTCGCTCACCCCCGAGGCGCTCGGCTGGGAGTTCCCGCAGGGCGGCACGCTCGACTTCGTCTCCGCCGGACGGCAGAACCGCGAGTACTCCGCGACCGTCTCCACCTTCGACTGGGACAACTTCTACGACCGGCTCGGCGGCGGCCACTTCTTCGACGCGCTCCGCGACGACATGAAGGCCAACTACGACTACGTCCTCATCGACAGCCGCACCGGCCTCAGCGACATCGCCGACATCTGCACCGTCCACCTCCCCGACATCCTCGTCGACTGCTTCACGCTCAGCGACCAGTCCATCGACGGTGCCGCCTCCGTGGCCCGGCAGATCTCCGAGCGCTACACCGGCCGCCCCATCTCGATCTACCCCGTCCCGATGCGCATCGACGAGGGCGAGAAGGAGAAGGCGGACGCCGGACGGGCGCTGGCCCGGCTGAAGTTCGACCGCCTGCCGCGCAACCTGTCCGGGGACGAACTCACCGCCTACTGGGGCGCGGTGGAGATCCCGTACCGCCCCTACTACGCCTACGAGGAGACCCTCGCCACCTTCGGCGACGAGGCCGGCCTCACCAACTCCCTGCTCTCCGCCTTCGAGCGGCTCACCTCCGTCATCACCGACCAGCAGGTCACCGCGATGCCGCCGGTCGGCGAGGAGGCCCGGCTGCGGATCCGGGACGCCTTCACCCGGCGCCGGCCCGCGCTCCCCGCCGACCTCTTCCTCAGCTATGTGGCCGAGAACCGGATGTGGGCCGACTGGATCGAGTCCGTGCTCACCCGCGCCGGGTTCCGCGTCGTCCCGCGCGACGTGTCCGCCGAGCGCAGCGAGGAGACCGCCCCGGCCGGGGAGAACGCCGCCCGCACGGTCGTCCTGCTCTCCTCCGCCTACCTCAAGTCCCAGCGCGCGGTGAGCGTCTGGGACCGGGCCGTCGCGGAGGACCCGGGGGGCGGCCGGCGCCATCTGCTGCCGATCAGGGTCGGTGACGTACGGCTGTCCGCCAACTACATCGACCGCAACCCCGTCGACCTCTTCCGGCTCGACGAGGTGCACGCCACCGCCGCGCTGCTGCGCGCCCTGGACCGGCCGGTCCAGCTGACCGACGCGGTGTCGCCCGGCCCGCGCTTCCCCGGCACCGTCCCCAGGATCTGGAACGCCCCGCCGCGCAACCCCGGCTTCACCGGCCGCTCCCTGGTCCTGGAGCGGATGCGCGACCAGCTCGGCGGCGGCATGGCCGTCGTGCTGCCGCAGCCGCAGACCCTGTACGGACTCGGGGGCGTCGGAAAGACCCAGGTGGCCCTGGAGTACGTGCACCGCTTCATGGCCGACTACGACCTGGTCTGGTGGATATCTTCCGAGCAGACCGACGACGTGGTGGCCTCGCTGGCCGAGCTCGCGGTCCGGCTGGGTGCTCAGGGCGGCGACGACATGGCGGCGTCCTCCGCGGAGGCGGTGGACCTGCTGCGGCGCGGGGTGCCGTCGGACCGCTGGCTGCTGGTCTTCGACAACGCCGACGACCCGGAACGGCTGCGGCGCTACTTCCCGCAGGGCGGATCCGGACACATCCTGGTCACCTCGCGCAACCAGGCCTGGTCCCAGCACGGTGACGCGCTGCCCGTCGACGTCTTCCTGCGGGAGGAGTCCATCGAGCACCTCCAGCGCCGGGCGCCGGGGCTGAGCATGGAGGACGCGGCCCAGGTGGCCACGGCGGTGGGCGACCTTCCGCTCGCCGTCGAGCAGGCGGCGGCCTGGATCGCGGAGACCGCCACCCCGATCGACGCCTACCTGGAGCAGTTGGCGCAGCAGGCCCCCGAGGTCCTGGCGCTCAACCAGCCGACCGGCTACCCGCTGCCGGTCGCCGCAACCTGGAACATCTCCATCGAACGGCTCAAGGAGCGGTCGCCGGCCGCGGTGCGGCTGCTCCAGCTCTGCGCCTTCTTCGCCCCCGAGCCCATCTCCGGGAACCTGCTGTACAGCAAGGAGATGATCGAGGCACTGAAGCCGTACGACGCCTCGCTCCAGGAGAAGCTGGTACTGGGCCGGGTCATCCGGGAGATCGGCCGGTTCGCCCTCGCCAAGGTCGACCAGGTCTCCAACTCCATCCAGGTGCACCGGCTCGTCCAGGCGGTCATCCGGGCCCAGCTCACCGAGCAGGAGCAGCGGGAAGCCCGGCACGCCGTGCACCGCATCCTCGCGGGCGCCCGGCCCGACGACGACGAGCCGATCGACAACCCGTCCACCTGGCAGCAGTTCGCCACGATCTGGCCGCACCTCGGCCCGTCCGACGCGCGCAACTGCAAGGAGCCCGAGGCCCGCAGGCTGCTGATCGACCGGATCCGCTACCTCTGGAAGCGCGGCGACTTCCGGACCGCCACCACGCTCGGCGAGGAGCTGCGCGACATCTGGCGCGAGACGCTGGGCGAGCGGGACATCCAGTACCTCTACCTCTGCTTCCACCTCGCCAACGTCTACCGCGCGCGCGGGCGCTACGTGGAGGCCAAGGAGCTCGACGAGGTCACCCTGGCGATCCAGCAGGAGGTCCTGGGCCCGGAGCACCCGCACACGTACATGAGTGTCAGCAGCCTGGCGACCGACCTCGGTGTGCTCGGCGACTACACCAGGGCGATCGAGCTGGCGACCGAGGCCACCGAAGGGTTCAACCAGATCTTCTTCGACCGGCACCCCAGGACGCTGGCGGCCTCCAACAACCTGGCGTTCACCCTGCGGTCCATCGGTCAGTACGCACGGGCCAGGGAGATCGACCAGGACGTCTTCGACAAGCGGGTCGAGGTGCTCGGCGCGGAGCACCCCTACAGCCTCTCCTCGGCGATGAACCTCGCCCGTGACCTGCGGGACGTCGGCCGGTACGAGGATTCGGTCAACCTCCTCAGCCGTACGTACGACAGCTACAAGGCCACGCTCGGCCGCGCCTTCCCGGGCACCCTGAGCGCGGCCAAGAGCCTCGCGGTCTCGCTGCGCCGGGCGGGCAGATTCGAGGACGCCCGCAGGCTCACGGTGGCCACCCGCGCCCGGTACCGCGCCAAGTACACGGCCGCCAACCCGGAGTCGCTGGCCTGCGATCTCAACCTGGCGGCCGACCTGTACGCGGCCGGTGAGACGATCGAGGCGAGGGACGCGGCGCAGGAGGTCGTCGACCAGTACATGATCGTGCCGGGGGAGAAGCACCCGTACACCCTGGCGGCCCTGAACAACCTCGGCGTCTACCAGTCGGGGATCGGTGCCTCGGACGAGGCGGTACGGGTCCTGACCCGGGTGGTGGCCTCGATGCGGGAGGTGTACGGGCCGGAGCACCCCAACACGCTGCTCTGTGTGATGAACCTGGCGAACGCGACGGCGGAGCGGGGCGACCTCGAACTGGTCCTGGAGACCGAGGAGAAGGTGGCCGGGCAGCTCCGGAGGGTCCTGGGAGCGCACCATCCGGAGACCCTGGCCATGACGTCGAACATGGCGGTCACGCTCGACGCGATGGGGCGCAAGGACGAGGCCATCCGGGTGCGGTCCGAGACCGTCGAGGAGCTGGCCCGTCAGCTCGGCGACGACCATCCGATGACCAGGATCGCCCGGGACGACGACCGGTTCGAGCGTGAGCTGGAGCCGATGCAGGTGTGAGAGAAGGGGGCGCCCGGCCGCAGGCCGGACGCCCCCTTCCCCTGTCCTCTTCCCTTCCCGCCGGCGCTCAGCAGGCGGCGGGCTCCAGCAGCCAGTTCAGGATCCTGGGCAGGGCGTGCAGCGCGTCGAAGTGCGCGGCGGCGGGCTCAACCACCACGGTGGAGTTCGGGATGCGTTCGGCCAGCCAGCGGGAGTGGCCCACCGGAGAGAACACGTCCTTCTCGCCGTGCCACAGCAGCACCGGTCCCGGGATGTCCGCCGGATCGAACCCCCAGGGGTTGCTGAACGCGAGGGCGTCGTCGATCCAGCCCCACGCGGATGTGCGCAGCCCCTCACGGTAGTTGCGCAGCAGCATGGTGCGGACGCCCGCGTCGTTCACCACCATCCGGTCGGAATCGGTCAGTTCCTGGCGCAGGTCGTCGATGAGCCGGCCGGGGTTCTTCCGGATCACCGCGGACCGTGAGATGAACGATTCCGCGAGTCCGTCCGGGTCGGCGGACGCGGTGGAGTAGGCCAGGACGTTGGAGGCCGCCATCCCCTCGAACCAGTCGAGCCCGTCGGCGCCGCGCGGTGCCAGCCCGACCAGCGCGGCGGCCCTCGTCACCCGCTCGGGCATCAGCGCCGCGCAGGCCAGGGCGTGCGGGGCACCGCCGGACCGGCCCACCACGGCGAATCGTTCCAGCCCGAGGTGGTCCGCGATGGCCCGGACGTCCTGGACGGCGTCGGCGACACAGCGGCCCGGCAGCCGGTCGGAGTCGCCGTATCCCGGCCGGTCGTAGGTGATGAGCTGGGTCTTGCGCTGGTAGAGGACCATGCCGCGCGGAGCCGGCCCGAGGCGGCTGCCCGGCATTCCGTGCATCAGGAAGACCGGTCTGCCCCGCGGGTCCCCGAGCCGTTCCACCACCAGATGCCGCCCGTCCGCCGCGCGCACCCGACTACGCACTTGACGCCTCCTCCGCGTGGTGCAGGCACAGGCGTGCCCGACTTTCCTGCCCGATTCGATGATGGCTCATCAGAGCACTTACCTGACAGGGGTGTTGGGAAACCACGGGCGGGAGGGGAGCTGAGGCGGTAAAGGGGGAGCGCGGTGCCGGGCGACGCTCAGACGGCTCTCGACTCCAAGTGGTAGGTGGTGTCGACCCAGAAGCCGCTCGTGGCCCTGGCCTTGATCTCCAACACGTACTCGCCGGGCGTCAGCGGGGGGAAACCGCCCCACACACCCCATGCGTACCGTTGCGTCAGTCCTGTGCGGAACGGCGCGGAGAATTCGTGGAGCGGCAGCGGGACGCCGTTGAGCGAGGCGGTGGCCTCCACCACCGACAGGGACAGCGGCACCCGGGAGTACGACCGGGGGTGCTGCATGTTGAGGACGGGGAAGAAGGCCGGCCGGTCCGAGGGGATCGGGCACCGCCGGACCACCCGGCCACCGTACGTGCCGGCCAGGAACCAGAGGTCGTCCGGCTGATTCCAGGCGGCGTGCTCGCCCGTCGTGTCCGCGACCGGGCTGCGGTCGTCGGGCGCCGACAGGGCCCACCGCCACCAGCGCCCCGCGAGTTCCCCGCCCTCCTCCGCGGTCGGTCTCCACCCGTCCCCGGCCCGGCCCGCACCGTTCATGACATCCTCCCCAGGGCACCCCCCTGACCAGGGGGATCGAATCGAACGAGCGGACAGTATCCGGGCCGGTCGGACCGGCCGTACCCGGGTCGGGCGTCACCGGGCCGGGGTGGCCGAACCGATGACGACCGTGCGCGCCCAGGCCGGCGGGGTGTTCGGGAAGCGGCCCCGCGGATCGTCCTCGTCCCAGCTCCGGGGGAACAGGCCCACCACCGTCCGGCACGAGGGCCGGGCGTCCGGCCACGGTGTCTGGCCGTCGGTCAGGACCACGACGACATCGGGCCCCGGCCGCATCCGCAGGGCCCTGGCGAACCCCCTGCGCAGATCCGTTCCCCCGCCGCCGACCAGCGGGATCCCGGCGGCCTGGCACAGCGGGTGCGCGACCCCGACGGCGGCGTCGCACGAGAGGACCGTGACCAGGTCGCGACGGCCGCCGACCGCACGGCAGATCGCGGTGATCTCCAGGAGGGCGCTGCCCAGTTCGCCGTCGCTGACCGAGCCGGACGTGTCGACGATCACCGTGATCCGGGGCGGTCGGCGCCGCAGGCTCGGCAGTACGGCACCGGGCACCCCGGCAGAACGCCGGGACGGCCTGCCGTACGTGTAGTCCTCGCCCGCGCCCGAGCCGGAGACGGCCGAGCGGACCGCCGCGCCCAGCAGCTCCCGCCACGGCTGCGGCGGGTGGAACGCCTCCTCGGCCCACCGCCGCCAGTTCTTCGGCGCGTTCCCGGGATGGCCGGTGATGCCCTGCGCCACCCGGAACCGCACCGCGTCCCGCTCCTGTTCGCTGAGCCCGTGCGCCCCGTCCGGCCCCAGGTCCCATTCCCGCCCCAGCCCGTCCGCACCGCTGCCGCAGTCCAGCCAGGCCAGGCCCGCGGTGTGCGGCCCGAGCCGGAACCGGCGGACGTACTCCTCCATGAGCAGGCCCTCGGGAAGTCCCAGGAAGCCCGGATCGACGGCGTCCTCCGGCGCGAGCAGCCCGTCGCCGTACACGTCGTCGTTGATCTCGCAGTCGGCGGCGATGTTCATCCGCAGCCGTCCCGCGGGGCCGGTCAGCCCGTGGAGCCGGGCGATCCGGTCGCCGCGTCCGGGGTGGTCGCGGAGCAGGTGCGCCACCTCGTGGACCCAGACCCCGGCCAGTTCCTCCACCGGGGTCCGGGCCACGAACCCGGGCGAGGCGTAAACCCGCCAGTACCGGTCGACGGCCATCGTCGGCACCCGCCGATCCTCCACCACGTGCAGGGCGAACAGGGCCGTCGCGAGATAGGGCCGGGCCCGGACGGCCTGGAGCCGGGCGGCGAAGAGCTTGTCGAGGTCCAGCGGACGGGGCGGGACGGGGGTCACCGGCCGGCCTTCGCGCCGACGGCCTCCCGGTCGGCGGTGCGGGACGCGGCCCGGTCCGCCCGCCGGGACAGCGACACCACCCCGGCGAGCTGTTCGATCGCGGCCGGTACGTCCCAGTCCTCCTGGCGCAGCGAGGCGAGCGTGGTCGCGGGTACGACCACCACGTCCGGGGCGCCGGTCTCCAGCGCCCGGACCAGGAGCGCCCACGCCGCGTCCCAGCGGGACTGTTCCGGGCGGTTGCGGACCGCCGCCACCACGCCGTCGAGCACGGCCTGACGCAGATCGCCGCGTTCGGGCAGGACGGCGTTGGCCGGGTCGGCGAGCACCGCCTCGGGGTCGGGCAGGTCCATCCGGTCCAGGCTCGCCAGGAGTTCCAGCCCGGGGCCGTCCCCCACGGTGCCCCGGACCAGGAGGGAGAGCACGTCCCGGGAGGAGTCGGCGGCGGTGGCGAACGCGACCAGGGTGAGCGTCATGTCCCAGCTGCGGGGCGACGGCCAGGGCCCGCCCCGCCGGGTCTCGCCGCTGGGCAGCCGGTGCACGAGCGTCGGGCGGGCGGCGAGCAGCCCGCACACCGCGCGCCGCGCGAAGTCCACCGCCTGCGGCAGCCGTTCGGGATCGAGCCGGGGAAAGACCGCCCGGGGCCAGACGCCGCCGAGACCGCGCACCACGACCTCGTGGTCGTGGGTCCACTGGAGGTGGACGAAGCGGTTGGCCAGCGGCGGGCTCAGCTCCCAGCCGTCGGCCGCCGAGGACCGCGGATTGGCGGCGGCGACGATCCGTACCCCCGGCGGCAGCCGCAGGGCACCGACCCTCCGCTCCAGCACCAGCCGGAGCAGGGCGGCCTGGACGGCGGGCGGGGCGGTGGACAGCTCGTCCAGGAAGAGCAGGCCCCGGCCCGCCCGTACCAGGCGCACCGCCCAGTCCGGCGGGGCCATCGGGACGCCCTGTTCGGCGGGGTCCTCCCCGATGACCGGCAGCCCCGAGAAGTCGGACGGTTCGTGGACGCTGGCGACGACCGTGGTCAGCGGAAGGTCCAGGGACTCGGCGAGCTGGGTGAGGGCGGCGGTCTTGCCGATGCCGGGCTCGCCCCGCAGGAGGACGGGCAGGTCGGCGGCGACGGCCAGGGTCAGTGCCTCCAGCTGGTCGTCGGGACGGGGCTCGGTGGCGGTGTCGCGGAGCAGGGCCGTGAGCTCGCGGGCGATGTCGAGCTGGGAGCCCCGGTCGGGGCCGACGGGGGCGCGGGGCGGGGCGACGGAAGGGTGTGCGGGCATGGCTGATCACCTTTGGGGTCTGTGACGCGTGCGTGGTCTTCGGGTCGGCGGGGAGCCGTGGTGCCGGAGGTTTCGGGGTCAGTTCGCTGCCGTGCGGCGCGGGCGACGGCGGCCGGGGCGGTGGTACGGGGCGCGAGGGGGGCCCTCGGCGAGGCCCGCCCGGTACAGCCCGTACGTGATCCGCCGCCGCGCGGCCGTCTCCAGCTCGTCCCGCAGCTCGCCGCCGCGCAGCACCGCGCCGGGGCCCAGCAGCCCCTCGACGACGGCCAGCGCACCGGTGATGTCGCCGTGGTCCAGGCGTTCGCGTACTCCGGGGAGGCAGTCGGGGCGGCGGTGGGCCTCGTCGATGGCGCGGAGGCAGGGGAGCGGGGTGCCGGTCAGCGCGACCAGCAGCTCCTCCCGGCGGAGCTCGACCGGGTCGTGGTCGAGCGGGGAGAGCACCCCGTCGACCAGGCCGATCCGGTGCAGGGCGCCCCGGCACTCCACGGTGCGCGGTGCCCCGGGCGGGTCCGGGCGTCGGGCGGGCGGGGCCGCCGGGCGCCCCGGCAGCAGGGCGGCGAGGACCAGCGGATGCAGCCGGTCGGCCTCGATCGCACCGGTACGGAGCAGGTCGAGGTCGGGCAGCACCCAGGTCGCCGCGTCGGGCAGCACCGGCGGTGTACGGCCGGTGCCGCCCCCCGGGTCCGGGGCGGCGGAGGCGATCCGCGGCACGGGCGGACCAGTGCCGTCCCGTTCCGCGACCAGCTCCAGGAGCAGCCGCTGCCGGGCCCCGAGCCGGACGGCGACCGTCCCGGCGGAGCGGCCCTCGGCCCGGAGCAGGATCTCCGCCTCGGCCGCCCACCGGCCGGTGGCGCAGTGCAGCTCGTCCGGCACCACCGCCCGCACACGGTCCGGAATCGCTTCCGTCACGTCGGTGCCGGAACGGGTCCGCAGCTCACCGGCCCGGCGCGCGTCCCACAGATGGCGGTGCAGGTCGAGCCGGAACCGTGGGTTCGGGCGGGGGTGCGGGTGGCGGCGGGCGTCCGTACCGGGGGCGGCGGAGTCCCACAGCGCGAGGGAGATCCGCTGACCGGCGTCCGCCCAGGCGGGCGGGGTCCGGACCACCAGATGGACCGGGCGCACCGGCCCGGGGCCCCCGGTGGCGTACCGGGCCAGGGAGAGGGTGAGTCCCGGGCGCAGCAGTCCGCGGGGAGCGGTCCTCGGCAGGTGCCAGCGGAGCAGGTCGGGCGCGAGATGGCGGAGGTCGTCCCGGAGCCGGGCGGCGAACTCCCGGCCGTGGACGCGTGCCACGGCGCGCGGGGTGAGGTCGATGTCGATACCCGCGGCGGCGCAGGCCCCCGCCCAGTCACCGGCGCGGCGGCGGGCGGTCGCGGTCTCGATCATGGAGGGCGGAACGGCGAACTCGCGCACGCGCCGCCAGAAGGACAGTCGGGGATCCGTTTCCACGTCAGAAGTGCGCATCAGCACGCACCTTGTGTGGTAGGAGCCCCCAATCCGCTGAGGAGGTGAGTAGTCATCGCGGGGCAGCGTAGCTTCCGGCCACCCCGTGCGCCAGCCCCTTTCTTTCCGGGACGGGGCCGAGGGCCGTTCGGGGCGGGGCCGGGCGGGTGTCAGTCGACCGTCGAGCCGAACGGCGGTCGTGCGCCGCTGAGTTCCTCCGGGGTGCGGCGGATGGCGGTCAGAAGGGTGACCGCCGTGCCCACCACCGCCCACGCGGACAGCACCAGCAGCGGGCCGGTGACCGCGTTGCCCCGGAAGTAGGCGATCGAGCGGGCGACCCAGGTGCCCGCCCCGGGTGGCAGCGCGGGGCCGATCGCCCGCCAGAAGTCCGGGACCATCGGCAGCGGGTAGGCGCCGCCGGCGCTCGGGTTGCCCGCGATCACCACGATCAGGACCGCCAGGCCGATGCCGACGATGCCGGTGAGGGCCTGGAGGGCGAGGGTGATCATGCCGACGGCGAAGACGGTCAGCGCGCCCAGCCCGGACAGCCCCCAGAAGCTCCCGGGCAGGGCGCCGAGGACGGGCCCGACGATGACCGCGCCCCCGATCCCGCCCAGCACTGCATAGAGCGCCATCACGCCCGTGCGGATCACCGCGCGCCGCCGGTTGGCGGGTTTGGCGCCCGCGCTGATCGCCAGGATCGAGGCGCAGAGGTAGCCGCCGACGCACCACCCCACCACCAGGTAGAACGACGAGATCCCGCCCGCGTCCTGCACGGAGGCCGGGGCCACGTCCACGGACCGCACGGTGCGCTGCCGGCTCTGGTCGACCTCGGTGAGGATCCTGGTCAGGGCGGTCGACAGTGAGGCGCCGCCGCCGGAGGCGACCAGCACGGTGTCGGTGGTGGACCGGGGGTCGACGATCAGGGCGCCGTCGATCTCGCGGTCGAGGATCCGCGCCCGCGCCTCGGCGGCGTCGGCGACCTCGCGAGGATCGAGCGGGCCGCCGGGGAGGTCCTTCAGTTCGGTGACGAGCCGGGCGGACATCTGCCGGGGGGCGACCACACCGAACGGCACGTCCGTCGGGGTCGGGCGGTGCAGGGCGCCGACGTAGGACGCGATGAACAGCAGTTGCAGCGCGAGCACACCGATGACGAGCAGCGCGGCCCGCGGTGTGACGGCGTTCTTCACCTCGTCAGCGAACGTCATGTCCCCACGCTGGAGGGTGCCGTCCGATCGTGCAGGCGGGGCGGGGCCGAACGGCTGAGCGCCCCGTCGGTCCGGGTACGGGGCGGCCCCGCACGGATCCCTCCGGGGCCCGTGCGACAGTCGCCTTCGGCGAGAAAAATTCAGATGAAGATTGATGAAATCAAGTTTTCATCGTTGCCACATAAGAAAACTCAAGGTAAGAATGAGTGGTCGGTGTGGCGCGGAGGAGTGAGGGAGTCGGGGATGGACTGGCAGGAGCTGACGGACCTGACGCAGGGTCGGCCCTTCGTGGTCGAGCGGGTCCGTCTCGCCGACAACGGCGTCGCGATCGAGGGGGACTTCGAGCCGCCCCAGCTGGCCCGGCTCGGCGTCGACGACCAGGTGTTCGTCGCCGCGTTCGTCCGGGCGCACGGTTCGATCAAGGAGATGGAGCGGATCTTCGGAGTCAGCTATCCGACGGTCAAGTCCCGGCTGAACCGGATCGCCGGGCAGCTCGACTTCGTCGACACCGACCCGGCACCCACCGGTGCCGCCGAGGTCGTCGACCGGCTGCAGCGCGGGGAGATCAGCGCCCGGGAGGCGCTGGACGAGTTGGAGCGGTCCCGGTGATCCCGCAGCTGGTGACGGTGGGTCTGCGCCGCTCCGACGGCCGCCGCCGACGACTGTACGTACCCGTCCTGCCGGTGGTGCTGCTGCTGGCGCCCCTGCTCCTGCTCGCCGCGGTGGCCGCGCTGGTCGGCTGCCTCGTCCTCCGGGTGAGCCCGGTGGGGGCGCTGCTCGGCGCCGGGCGGCTGCTGTGGGCGCTCCCCGGCACCCGGTTCGAGATCGAACAGGGCCGCGCGGCCCTGCTGGTGACCATCAGATGACACGGAAGAACGAAGGGGTAGTCATGGACGAGCAACGCCGCCAGGTCCTGCGGATGCTGGCCGACGGAAAGATCACCGCGGACGAGGCCGAGCGGCTGATCGACGCCCTCGAACGGGACCTGCCCCGGGAGCGCCAGGAGACCGCCTCCCGGCAGGGGAACCGGCGCAGGTACCTGCGCGTGATGGTGGTGGACGCGGCGGACACCGCCGGGGAGGGGCCGAGCCGGGTCGACATACGGGTGCCGCTCCAACTGCTGCGCGCCGGGGTCCGGCTCACGAGCCTGCTCCCGCCGAGGGCGGTCGCCCGGGCCAACGAGGAACTGCGCAGGTCCGGTGTGCCGATCGATCTCGCAGAGCTCAAGCCGAAGGATCTGGAGGAGCTCGTCGACCAGCTCGACGAGGTCAGCGTCGACGTCGAGGACCCCGAGGCGAAGGTGCGAATCTTCTGCGAGTGACGTGCGGCCGTACCGCCCCCGGAGCCGACGGAACGGCCCGTGCGGTCGGTCCCGGGGCGGTTGGTACGCCGTACGGACGGGCTCCGCGCGGCCCGCATTTTTTACCGACGCGTAACTTCCCACGCCACCCTACCCGCGCGTAATTTGGCTCGGAAGCACCACGGAACCAGCGTCAGATCTTGTGGTCCGGGCCGCAGGGCGTACAGACATCGCAACCTCCCCAAAGCCGCAAGGAGACCACACGATGCTGCCCCGGAAACGTGCGCCGCGCACCCCACGTACGCGAAGGACCCTCGCCGCACTGCTCCTCGCCGTCGCCGCTGTCGCCACCCCCACCGCCGCTGCCGCCGCGGCCACCCCCACCGCCACGGCCCCCTCGCGCGGCTGGAACGACTACTCCTGCAAGCCCTCCGCGGCCCACCCGCGCCCCGTCGTCCTCGTCCACGGCACCTTCGGGAACTCGGTCGACAACTGGCTGGTCCTCGCCCCCTATCTCGTGAACCGGGGCTACTGCGTCTTCTCGCTGGACTACGGACAACTGCCCGGTGTACCGGTCTTCAACGGCCTCGGCCCGGTCGACAAGTCGGCCGGACAGCTCGCCGTCTTCGTCGACAAGGTGCTCGCCTCCACCGGCGCGGCCAAGGCGGACCTGGTGGGCCACTCGCAGGGCGGCATGATGCCGAACTACTACCTGAAGTTCCTCGGCGGCGCCGCCAAGGTCAACGCCATGGTCGGGATCGCCCCCGACAACCACGGCACCACCCTGCTCGGCCTGACGAAGCTGCTCCCGTACTTCCCCGGGGCCGAGGACCTGCTGAACGCCAACACCCCCGGTCTCGCCGACCAGGTGGCGGGCTCCCCGTTCATCAAGAAGCTCAACTCCCTCCCGGACACCGTGCCGGGGGTGCGCTACACCGTCATCGCGACCCGGTACGACGAGGTCGTGACCCCGTACCGCAGCCAGTTCCTGGACGGACCCGACGTGCGCAACGTCCTGCTCCAGGACCTCTGCCCGGTCGACCTCTCCGAGCACGTGGCGATCGGCACCGTCGACCGGATCGCGTACCACGAAGTCGCCAACGCCCTCGATCCGGCGCACGCCACCCCCACCACCTGCGCCTCCGCCGTCGGATGACGGCAACTCCGGTGCGGGGGAACGGGCTTCCCCGCACCGGCGTGCGCCGCATCGGAGGGCGCGGCAGGCGGGGGTGACTGGCACGATCGACGCATGACGACCATCGACTGGGACTCCGCGGCCGACTCCTTCGACGAGGAACCCGACCACGGGCTGCTCGACCCGGTGGTCCGGGACGCCTGGGCGCGGCGGCTGGAGAGCTGGCTGCCCGGCGGCCGCTCCGACATCCTCGACCTGGGCTGCGGGACCGGCAGTCTGGCCCTGCTCGCCACGGACCAGGGCCACCGGGTCACCGCCGTCGACCGCTCCCCGCGCATGGCCGAGCTGGCGCGGGCCAAGCTCGCCGGCACGGACACCGAGGTGCACGTCGGCGACGCGGCCCGCCCGCCCGTGGGCGGCCAGCGGTTCGACGTGATCATGGTCAGACATGTGATGTGGCTGCTGCCCGACCCGGAGGCGGTGCTGCGGCACTGGTTCGCCCTGCTGCGGCCCGGCGGCCGGCTGATCCTGATCGAAGGCGTCTGGGGCGGGGTCGGCCTCTCCGCCGAGCGGCTGACCGGGCTCCTCGCGTCCTGCACCGAACGCGTCCACCACGAGCCGCTCTCCGACGACCCGCACCTGTGGGGCAAGCGGGTCGACGACGAGCGGTACGCCCTGGTGGCCCGCGCCCAGCCGCCGCACCGGCACACCGAGGTCGTCGACGTCCATCTGATCCTGCGCCGGGGCCCCGAGGTGCTGCTCGCCCGCCGCGCCGGCACGGGATACGCGGACGGGCTGCTCCACGCCCCGTCCGGGCACGTCGAGGACGGCGAGGACGTCCGCGAGGCGATGATCCGCGAGGCCGCCGAGGAGATCGGGGTGGAGCTGGGGCCCGAGGAGCTGCGGGTCGCCCTGGTCATGCAGCACCGGGGGCCCGGCGGCGCGCCCCGCACCGGCTGGTTCTTCGAGGCGGAGTACGACCCCGCCCGCCCGCCGGACAACCGTGAGCCGGACAAGTGCTCCGAGCTGGGCTGGTTCCCGCTGCACGCCCTCCCGGACGACATGGTCGCCTACTGCCGGGCGGGGCTCGACGGCTACCGGGCGGGCGAGCACTTCCTGATCCACTGGCACGAGGACGGCGACCCCGTGGCGTACCGGCCGGACGGCGTCCGCCGGGCCGTTCCGCTGCCGGCCGGCGGCGCGGGCAGTGGCGCGGTGCACCACATCGAGCTGTGGGTGCCCGATCTGGCGGCGGCCGTACGGAGCTGGGGCTGGCTCCTCGGCGAGCTGGGCCATGTCCCGTACCAGCACTGGGAGAACGGGCGGAGCTGGCGGCGCGGCGAGAGCTATGTGGTGGTCGAGCGGTCGCCCGACCTGGTGCCCGGCCCGTACGACCGCCACCGTCCCGGCCTCAACCACCTCGCCTTCCACGTCCGGGACCGGGCCGCCCTCGACGCCCTGGTGGCCGGGGCCCCGGAGCACGGCTGGCGGCCGCTCTTCGCCGACCGCTACCCGCACGCGGGCGGCGAGGAGCACACCGCCGCCTACCTGGAGGACGCCGCGGGGTACGAGGTCGAACTGGTCGCCGGGGCCCGCAGCCCCCGCCCGGCCCCCGAGGAACCGGCACCGTACGCCGACGCCTGGGCCCGGCGCAGGGACTGAACGGCGCAGGGACTGAACGACGCCGGGACTGAAGGGCGCCGGAACCGGACGGGGTTGGGACCGGACGGGGTCTCGGCGCCGAGGGGTGGGCGAGGCCGGTCAGCCGTCGCCCGCGGCGGGGGTACGGCCGGCCGTGAAGTACGGCGACCGGTGGTGTCGGCGGGCCCACGCGGCCGCCACCAGCCCGGAGCCGATCATCAGGACCGGGACGAGCAGGGCGAACCAGCCGTTGTCGGCGGAGACCTCGAAGTGGTCGGTGGACCGGTAGAAGGTCCAGGCGAGGTAGCCGCCGGTGGCGAGCAGCGCGAGCGCGCCCAGCACCGGACCGACGACGGCGCGCAGGGCCTCCAGCGGTGCGGAGCGCAGCAGATGGCGGAAGCGCACCGCGGCGGCCGTGGCGGTGAGGGCGTAGTACAGGGCGACGACGATGCCGATCGCGTTGACCGAGGCGAAGATCAGGTCGTTGACGGTGGGGATGATCAGCGCCAGCGCGGCGAGGGCCAGGGCGATCGCGGTGATCAGCAGGGTGCCGGCGGCTGGTGTGCCGTGCCTGGGGTGCAGCCGGGTCCAGACGGGGCCGAGCACACCGTCGCGGCCCATCGCGTACATCCCCCGGGCGGTCGGGATGACCGACGCCTGGAGCGACGCCACGGCGGAGAACATCAGGGCGATGAGCGGGAGGGCGGCCAGCGGCTGTTCGGCGAGCTTCGTACCGAAGTAGGCCAGCCCCTGCGCGCCGTTGTCGGCCAGTTCGTCCAGCGGCAGGACGCGCTGGAAGGCGGTGCCGGCGAGCAGGAAGAGGAGCAGCATGACGGTGAGCGCGATGAACCCGCCGCGCGAGGCGTCCCTCGGGTCGCCTACCTCCTCGCCGACGCTGAAGACCGACTCGAAGCCCCAGTAGCAGAAGACCGCGAGCACCATCCCCTGGGCGAGGGCCGCCGCCGAGGGGATGTCGAAGGGGTTGAACCACTGCAAGGAGAAGGGCTGGTCACCGGCGAACAGCCCGTAGCCGCAGAAGGCGAGCAGCACCCCGTACTCGAAGACCAGCAGGTACTTCTGGAGCCGCGCCGCGAGGTCCAGCCCGCGGACGGCCACCAGCGCGGCGGCGATCAGGACGGCCATGCCGAGCAGGGTGGACTGGAAGGTGGAGTTCGCGTCGAGGTCCAGTCCGGCGACGCGGTGGAGCCCGGCCTGGCCCAGCAGTTGGATGACCGCCGAGCCGGTGACCGTGGTCGTGTAGGCCATGAACACGATGGTGCCGACGACGTTGACCCAGCCGACCAGGAAGCCCAACCAGGGGCTGAGGACGCGGCCGACCCACTGGTAGCTGCTGCCCGCGCTCGGCTCGACGCGGTTGAGCCGGCCGTAGCCGCCCGCGATGCCGAGCACGGGCAGGAAGGCGAGCAGCATGATGGCCGGGAGATGGAGGCCGACGATGGCCGCCATCAGACCGAGGCCGATTCCGATGCTGCTGGTGGCCGCGGTGCTCGACGCGGCGAGGACGATGCCGTCCACGACGCCGATGGACTGGCGCATGGCCGCCCGGGAGGCCTGGTCGCCAGGGTCTGGCGTGATTCTCGCGTTCTTCACTGATGCCGCCAATGAACGTCGCCTTGCTCGGGAGGAGGGCTCACGGAAGGCCGGGCCCGGTGACGGGCCCGGGGGATGGAGCCCGGGGGGAGAGGTGGCCGGAGAGCCCGGCCGGCACGTCATGAAACTCCCGTCCCCGTTACACGTCAATGGTGTTGTCGTAAGAGGGCGGAGGGGTACGCGCGAGGGACCCGGGGAAGGTGAAGAGTTACGTCAACGATGTTGACTTCGGGGCGGAGGTGGCGTTCTGATGGCGGCGGCTACCGGGTACGGATCGCCTCCCGCGCCGGACGGCGGGCGGGGCGGCACGGCCCCGGCTCATGGGGCCCGAGGAGCCCTAGGGGCTCGAGGGCATCGACCGGCCCGGACCGGCTCCGGAAGGCGACCCGTGCCGCGTTCTCAGGCCAGCAGCGCCGCGAGCTTCCCGGCGCGGGCCAGGCGCTCCAGTTCGTCCAGCGCGGAGACCGCGGCGTCGGCCGCCGCCGGATCGTGCCCGGCCAACCCGCTCTCGGTGAACTCGTCCTCGTCCAGTCGCAGGACGGACGAGCCGTCGGCCGACACCCACAGGTCGAGGTCCAGGTCCTCCACCCGCAGCTCCCCGTCCCGCAGCACCGCGGGGCGGGTGATGTCGCAGTACCAGCCCTTGAGCACGCCCGCGCCCGTGCGGACCTCCTTCACCGCGAACCAGCGGTCCCGCCAGTAGTGCTCGGTGAACACGTCACCCGGCTCGAAGCGGACGAAGCCGAAGTCCCGCACCCCCGGCGCCGCCCACGGCGCGCGCACCGTGATCCGGGTACCGTCGTCGCGGACCGGCTCCGCCGGATACCTGATCTTGGTCCGGCCGGCCTTCACCAGGGCGACGACCAGCGCGGCCTCAGCCGAGCCTGCGGACATGGCGCACCTCCGTCGCGCAGATCCGGTAGCCGAACCAGCGGTTGATCGCCAGCATCGGGCCGTTGCCCGCGTCGTTCCCGGTGTACGCGTCCGTGTAGCCGGCGGCGCGCGCCCGGTGCAGCGAGTCGTTCTTGACGAGCTTGGCCAGGCCCCGGCCGCGGTGGGCCCGGCGGGTGCCGGTCATCCCCGACATGTACCGGGTCTGCCCGTCGGTCTCGGCGGCGCTGAACGCCACCACCTCGCCGTCCACCACCGCCACCGAGGTCAGCCCGTGGTCGAGTCCCGGGCTGCGCCAGGTGTGGTTCAGCCAGTCCTCGTAGTCCGACAGCTCGGCCGGGGTGTCGGACGGTTCGTCGGCCGTGGTCTCGGCGTCCGCCTCGAAGAGCGGACGGGGGTCGTCCGCGAAGTCCGCGGCGGTCCGCAGCTCGACCCCGGCCGGGACCTCCTGGCGGGGCGGCAGCGGACCGCCCGCCAGGTCGAGGTGGAGGAAGTGGGCCGGACGGCTCGGCGTGTAGCCGCGCTTCTCGGCGAAGGCCCGGTCCGAGGGGGTGTCGAGCACCCAGGCGTGGACCGAGACCGCGCCCTCCCGGGCCAGATGCTCCTCGGCGGTGCGCAGCAGCAGCCCGCCCGCGCCGCGCCCGGTGCGTTCCGGGTGCGTGTACGTGTTGCAGAATCCCTGGCCGGGTTCGGGGCTGTCGTGGGCGAGGCCGGTCTGCGCCGTCCCTATCACCTCCCCGTCCTCCTCCGCTACCAGCAGCCGGTAGCGCTTGTCCGGGTGGGCCGAGGCCAGGTCGAAGGCGACGCGCTCGGGCGTCGTCACGATGAAGGGGAGAGCGGCCCGCCGGACCCGTACCCAGTCCTCCGCGTCGGTGGGGAGAAAATCGCGAACGATGACAGTCATGCGCCGGACGGTACGGGGAGGAATCCATCGGCGCCCTCGAATTTTTCCGGTGGCGGGGCAGAGGTGAGGGACAATCAGGAGGTGACCCTGAAGATCGTTCTCGACCCCGACGCCGGTATCGCCCCGTACGAGCAACTGCGCACGCGGATCTCCGAACTGGCCCGCTCCGGCGAGCTGCCCGTCGGCTTCAGACTGCCGACGGTACGCGGCTTCGCCGAGGAGCTGGGCCTCGCCGCCAACACCGTCGCCAAGGCGTACCGTGCCCTGGAGGCCGACGGGGTGATCGAGACCCGGGGCCGCAACGGCACCTTCGTCGCCGCCGCCGGCGACGCGGCGGACCGCCACGCGGCCTCCGCCGCCCGGGCCTACGCGGAACAGGCGCGGCGGCTCGGCCTCGCCCACGAGGAGGCGCTGTCCCTGGCCCGGGACGCGCTGCGGGCGGCGTACGAACCGGAGTGAGCCTGGGCGTGCCGGGCGCGCTCCGGGGTGCTCAGAGGTACAGGCCCGCGTCGGCCCCGGAGTCCTGCCGGGGCACCGAGGCGGGGCCGCCGCCGCGCCGTAGCGCGTACAGCTCGGCCAGCGTCGCGCCCTCGCGGCCGATCTCGTCCTCCGCGCCCAGCCAGCCCACCGCCTCCTCGCGGGTCAGCCGGCCCACCTCGATCCTGGCGAGGCAGCGGCCGGGCCGGACCACGGCCGGGTGGAGCCGCTCCAGGTCCTCGTTGGTGGTGACGCCCACCAGGACGTTGCGGCCCTGACCGAGCAGCCCGTCGGTGAGGTTCAGCAGCCGGGACAGGGCCTGGCCCGCGGCGTGCTTGGCCTCGCCGCGGATCAGCTCGTCGCAGTCCTCCAGGAGGAGCAGTCGCCAGCGGCCCTTGGCCGTGCCGTCGTCCTCGCCGATCGCGATGTCCATCAAGTAGCCGACGTCGTTGAAGAGCCGCTCCGGATCGAGTACGCAGTCGACCTGGCACCAGTCCTGCCAGGAGCGGGCCAGCGTGCGCAGGGCGGAGGTCTTGCCGGTGCCCGGCGGCCCGTGCAGCAGGAGCAGCCGGCCCGAGATGTCGTCCGGGGTGACCTTCATCAGCCGGTCCATGGCGGTGGCCACCGGCGCCGTGTAGTTGCCCCGGACCTCGTCCCAGGTGCCGGCGTTGATCTGCCGGGTGGTGCGGTGCGGGCCGCGGCGCGGGGAGACGTACCAGAAGCCCATCGTCACGCTCTCGGGCTGCGGTTCGGGCTCGTCCACGGCCTTGTCGGTGGCCTGGTCGAGGATCTTCCGGGCCAGCTCGGGGGTGGTGGCGGTGACCGTGACGTCGGCGCCCCGGTTCCACCGCGAGACGAGCAGGGTCCAGCCGTCGCCCTCGGCGAGCGTGGCACTGCGGTCGTCGTCGCGGGCGGTGCGGAGCACCGAGGCGTCCGGGGGCAGCAGGCTCGCGCCCTTCCTGACGCGCTCCAGGGTGGTGTTGTGCGAGTGCGGCTGCTCGCCGTTGGCGAAGCGGCCGAGGAACAGCGCGTCGACCACGTCCAACGGGGAATCGCTGTCGTCGACGGTGAGCCGGATCGGCAGCGCGGACTCGGGGTTGGCGGACATGGCCCCATGATCGGCCACCGGGGGGTCCGGCGCACCAGGGTTTCGTGCCGTTTCCTCCCGGCCGACGGCGCGCGAGGAGCACATACGGGTCCGAAGAGCCGCCCGGCGCATGTGAATTGATGGAACGAACTTGGCATGCACACTTCCGGTGAGGGGGACGGGGCTGCTACCACGTACTCGTGTAGACCGGGCGGACGTCTCCCGGTCGGTCCCTGGGAGGTCCCATGAAGCTGTCCAGACTCGCGGCGTTCTCGTCCTCGCTGCTGCTCGGCGCCGTGCTCGCGCTGACCGGCGCCGCCACCGCGAGTGCCGCGACGTCCGTCCAGGGCGTCGACTACGTCGCCCTCGGCGACTCGTACTCCTCCGGTGTCGGCTCGGGCAGCTACGACAGTGCCAGCGGCAGCTGCAAGCGCAGCAGCAAGGCGTACCCCGCCCTCTGGGCCGCGGCCAACGCGCCCGCCTCGTTCTCCTTCGTCGCCTGTTCCGGTGCCCGGACCGGCGATGTGAAATCCGGTCAGCTCGGCCCGCTCAGCTCCGCGACCGATCTGGTGTCGATCTCCATCGGGGGCAACGACGCGGGCTTCGCGGACGTCATGACGACCTGTGTGCTCCAGTCCGAGGCCACCTGTCTCAGCCGGGTCAACACCGCCCGCAGCTTCGTCGACACCACCCTGCCCGGCAACCTCGACTCGGTGTACTCGGCGATCCGCGCCAAGGCGCCGTCCGCCCGGGTCGTCGTCCTCGGCTACCCGCGCTTCTACCAGATCGGCGGCAGCTGCGTCGTCGGCCTGAGCGACAAGGTGCGCACCGCGATCAACTCGGCGTCGGACTACCTCAACGCGGCCACCGCCAAGCGCGCCGCCAACTACGGCTTCACCTTCGTCGACGTCGCGGGGAAGTTCAGCGGCCACGAGATCTGCTCCGGGAGTGCCTGGCTGCACAGCGTCAACTGGCTGAACATCGGCGAGTCCTACCACCCCACCGCCACCGGCCAGGCCAGCGGCTATCTGCCCGCCTTCAAGTCGGCTGCCTGATCCGCCCGACGGATGAGGGCCCCGTGGGTCGCGGGCCCTTGTCCGTCGCTCCGAACAGGTGTGGACGGGCGGCCGGAATGGTGTCATCCGTTTCCGTTCCGTCCGGACCGCCCGGAAATCGGATGGATCCCTGAACGGGGTCAACCTCCGTATGCGTGTGCGTAATCCCGCCACCGGGATGCGCAGGTGTCGGCGCGGGACGATAGGGTTAACCTGCCCGGGTCGGGTGCCCTCGTACGGGTGGGGAGTGACATGGAACAGATAGCGATGCGGAGCAGGCCGCGTGTGCCTGCCATCACCTGCGGGAGCGGTGCGACGAGTTCGCGCCTCGACCGCCATCTCGCGGTGCTCGGCGGCCCCGCCGTGCCGCAGCGGGAGGCCGCGGAGGCGACGTTGCTGATGCGCGAGCTCACCTCGCGCGACGCCGCCCACCACCACCGGAGCAAGAGCGCGCGGGTCTCGCTCTTCGCGCCGCTGCGGCGGCTGCGGCGTTCGCTCTTCGGCAGCCGCCACTGACCCGACGTCCCGTCACGCCCGTCTGCCGGTGGTCCACCGACCCCGGCGCCGCGCTGCCGTCCGCCCTCCCGTCATCCCCGGGGCGCACGGCAGCGTTTCGCTGTGTTCGGGGGCGCGGTACGGCGCAACCGAAGCGCTCCTAGACTGTGTGTATGTCCGAAAAGCGAGGCGGGCGGCTGAGCCCCGGTGAACGGCGGGCCCAGTTGGTCGCCATCGGCCGGGACATGCTCGCCGAGCTGACGCTGGACGAGCTCTCCACGGACGAGGTGGCGCGGCGGGCGGGCATCTCGCGCGGGCTGCTCTTCCACTACTTCGACTCCAAGCGCGACTTCTACCGCGCCGTGGTGCAGCGGGAGTGCGACGCGTTCGTCGCCGCCACGGAACCGGATCCCTCGCTCGGACCGGTCGCCTGGCTCCGGGCGTTCATCGCCGGCTTCGTGCGGTACGTGCTGGAGCACCGCCGGGTCCACCTCGCCCTGGTGCGGGGCGCCGCGGGCGGCCACCCCGCGGTGGAGGACATCGTCGACGGGGCCAGGGCCGCCCTCGCCCGGCGGGTGGCGGAGGGGCGGCGTCGGCTCGGCCTGCCCGACTCGCCGCGGCTGGCCGTCGCCGCCCGCGCCTGGACGGCGTTCGCGGAGGAGGCCGTGATCAGCTGGCCGCGCGAGGACCCGGACGCGGCGGCGCGGCTCGCGGAGTTCCTGGAGTCGGGCTTCGTCAGGCTGCTCGGCGACCTGGACCGGCCCTGCGCGCTGCCCGGCTGAACCGGGCGACCGGGGATCCCCGGGCCGGGCGGGCGGTCACTTCGCGCCGCGGGCACAACTCCGTACGGCCAGCGGGACGAACACCGCGAGCAGCACCGCCGACCAGGCCAGCGTCCCGGCCACCGGATGGGCGACCGGCCAGGCGGCACCGGCCTCGGGAGCGGCGCCGCCGAACAGGTCGCGGGCGGCCGACGCCATGGCGCTGATCGGGTTCCACTCCGCGACCGTCCGCAGCCAGCCCGGCAGGTTCCCGGTCGGGATGTACGCGCTCGACAGCAGCGGCAGCACGAAGGTGGCGCTGCCCAACTGTCCGGCGATCTCCTCGTTGCGGATCAGCAGGCCGAGCCAGCAGCCCAGCCACGCCATGGCGAACCGGAAGAGCAGCAGCAGCGCGAAGCCGCCCAGGACGGCGAGCGGTCCGCCCTCGATCCGCCAGCCGACCGCGAGCCCGACCAGGATCAGCGGCACCATGCCGACGGCTGTGGTCAGCAGGTCGGCGGCGGCCTGGCCGAACGGCACGGCGGCCCGGCTCATCGGCAGCGTGCGGAACCGGTCCATCACCCCGCGGTGGCAGTCCTGCGACGACTGGAACATGCCGACCATCAGGCCGTTGGCCGCCGTCGCCGCCAGCAGGCCCGGCACCAGGAACGCGCGGTACTCCCGGCCGGGCACGGCCAGCGCGCTGCCGAAGACGTAGCCGAAGAAGAGCAGCATCGTGATCGGCATGGTCTGGGTCAGGATCATCACGCCCGGGGCGGCCTTGATGCGCCGGAGATGGCGGCCCAGCACGGCCAGGGCGTCGGCGACGGGGGTGCTCGTCGCGGTGGGCGGGGCGTGGACCGTCGCGGTGCCGTTCATGCCGCTGTCTCCTTCGGTGCGGGGGCGGGGCGGCCGTCGTCGCGGCCGGTCAGGCGGAGGAACACCTCGTCGAGCGTCGGCGGGCGCAGGCCGACGTCGACCACCGGCACCCCCGCCGCGTCGAGTTCCCGGACGAGCCGGGGGAGGGTGAGCGTGGTGTCGGTCGTGACGGCGCCCACCGTGCGGTGCTCGTGGTCCAGCACCGGTGCGGAGCCGGTGAGCTGGTCGAGCACCCCGGCCGCCGGGACCACGGCGGAGCCGTCGGCGACGACCACCTCGGCGTAGCTGCCGATCCGGGCCTTCAGCTCGGCGGGGGTGCCCCGGTGGGCGGCCCGGCCCCGGTCGATCAGCACGATGTCGTCGGCCAGCCGGTCCGCCTCCTCCAGATACTGCGTGGTGAGCAGGACGGTGGTGCCGCGGTCGGCCAGCTCCCGTACCGCCGCCCAGATCCGGTTGCGGCTGTGCGGGTCGAGGCCGGTGGTCGGCTCGTCCAGGAAGAGCACCCGGGGGGTGGTCAGCAGGCTGGCGGCCAGGTCGAGCCGGCGGCGCATCCCGCCCGAGTAGGTCCGGGCCGGGCGGTCGGCCGCCTCGATCAGCCCGAAGCGCTCCAGCAGCTCGTCGGCGCGGGTGCGGGCCGCCGTGCCGCGCAGTCGCTGCAGCTTCGCGAAGAGCCGCAGGTTCTGCCGGCCGGTCAGCTCGCCGTCGACCGAGGCGTCCTGCCCGGTGACCCCGATCGCCGCGCGCACGGCGGCCGCCTCGCGCCTCACGTCGTGGCCCGCGACCCGGGCGCTGCCGCCGTCCGGCGCCGTCAGCGTCGTGAGCACCCGGACTGCGGTGGTCTTCCCCGCGCCGTTCGGCCCCAGCACCCCGCAGACGGTGCCCTCGGCCACCGCGAGATCCAGGCCGCGCAGGGCGTGGACCTCGCCGTACCTCTTCTCCAGACCTTCACTGAGTACAGCGTACGTAGTTTTCATGGGGTCACCGTAGCGCACTACGTACGGTGTACGTAACTACGATGGGGGGCGAGGTGATGATCGATGGTGGGGCGACCCGCTGTACCCGAAGTGATCTGGGCGCGCCCCGAGCGCGCCGGCCGGGGCCCCAGACCCGCGTTCAGCAGGGCGGACATCGCGGCGGCGGCCGTCCGGATCGCCGACGCGGAGGGGCTCGACGCGGTCTCCATGCGCAAGGTCGCGGCCGAGCTGGGCTGCGGCACGATGTCGCTCTACAACTACGTGCCGCGCAAGGAGGACCTGTACGAGCTGATGCTCGACGCGGTCAGCGCCGGCTACGAGTTCTCCGAACCGACCGGTGACTGGCGCGCCGATCTCGTCGCGCTCGCCCACCAGACCCGCGCGATGATGCACCGCCACACCTGGGTGCCCCGGCTGATGTCGCCGGTGTACGGCTTCAGCCCCAACGCGCTGCGGTACCTGGAGTACGCGCTCAGCTGCCTGGACGGGGTCGACGCGCGGTTCGGCGAGAAGATGGAGCTCATCGCCATGGTCAACGGCGTGGTCACCACCTACGTGGCCAACGAGATCGCCACGGCCGAACGCAGCCGCTCGCTCCCCTGGTCCGAGGAGCAGGAGCAGGCCGTGCGCACCGGCTATCTGATCAGCCAGATAGCGACCGGGAAGTACCCGAGGATGGCGGCGGGCTTCGCCGAGGACCCCGGGCCGATCGATCTGGACGGGGTCTTCGAGCGGGCGCTGCGCAGGGTGCTGGACTCCTTCGGCGGCTGAGACCCCGGGCCTCAGAGCAGGGCGAACTGCCCGTCCGGGCCCTCCTCCCGGTGGCCCAGGACCGACGCGGGCCGCCGGGCCGGGGCCGGTACGGGCAGGACCCCGGCCGCCCGCAGCTCGTCGGCGGTGATGAGGGGGCCGTCGGCGAGGGCCGCCTGCCGGGGCCGGAGCCCGTCCAGCAGGGCGAGCAGGGTGATCAGCTCCAGCAGCTCCGAGGTCCACGCCTGGGGCCAGCTCCCGGGCCGGAGCGCCGCCAGGCCCTCCGCACCCTCGGCCCCGGCCGCCGAACGGCGCCCGAACCAGAGTTCCAGCATCCGGACCCCGCCCACCCGGAACTCCCACGCCCCGGCCGGAACCGGTGCGATGCGCCCCGTGCCCAGGCCGAGCGTTTCGGTTCCGGCGTCGTACTCCATCGCGTCCGGCACCGGGGGCACCGCCGCCCGGACGTACGGCCGCCGCCCGCCGGGCAGCCGGGGACGCTCCCCGCCCCGGGCCCCGCGCAGCTGGAGCCGGAGCAGCTCCTCGCCCAGTTCCACCCCGGCCGTCCAGCGCGCGGTGTCGGCGGGCAGCGGCACCACGCAGCCGGCGGGCGAGGGACGGGCCGCCGCCAGCACCCACGCCAGCACCGACCGGGGGGTCACCGCCGCCCCGTGGCGGCCCCGCAACAGGGCGAGCAGCCCGGGGGCCAGATTGGGTTCCTCGCCCCGGGGCGCCGGAACAGCGGCCGGATCCGGCCGGGCCGGCCCGCGGGGGAGTGGCCGTCCGGCAGCAGCGCCGTCACGGAGAGGGCGGGCCCGGTCTCCTGGGGCACGTACCCGTGCTCCACGGCGAAGAGCTGGTGTTCGTCGGCGACCCGCCACAGCTCGGGGCGGGCGGCGTCGATCAGCCGGTGGTCGGGGAGCAGCCACTGTTCGTCGAACGGCCCGTGCGCGATGCGCAGCGGCTCGGGGCAGGGCCCCGCCTCGCGGGCGAACCGGCCGGTCCCGGTGGCCTGTCCGGGCAGCGCCGGCACCGCCGTACGCGTGGTGCGGGCCCGGGTCGCCCCGAAGAGCCGCTCACGCTCCTCGGCCGGAGCCCCGGTCAGCCGCTCCCAGCGCGCCCGGAGCCAGTCGGCGTCCGGGGCGACCACCCAGGGGCGGCCGGTGCGCAGCGGCCGTACGGACCAGGGCATGAGGTCGTCGAGGAGCGGGGCACCCGCGTCCCGGCCGTCATCCGGGCCGCCCGTCGGCCGTGCTGCCACCGCGTCGTCCTCCCCGTCGCCCCGTCCGTGGGCATCGTAAGGGCTCTCCCGGGCCCCGCGGCCGCACACCGGCCGGGTACCGGCGGGGCCGTCAGTGCGCCTCGACGGTGACCGAGAAGGAGAACCGGTCGCCCCGGTAGCGGATCAGGGCCACGTCGACCACCTGCCCGCTCTCGTCGTACGTCACGCCCGTGTAGAAGAGGATCGGGCTCAGCAGCGGGACCTGGAGGAGTTCCGCGGTGACCGGGTCGGCCAGCCGCGCCTCGACCGTGTCGGTGATGCGTGCGATCCGTACGCCGACCCGGTCGCGCAGCACCTTCGTCATCGGCCAGCGCTCCAGGTCGGCGACGTCCAGCCGGTCCGCGATCTCGGGGCGCACCAGGTTCTCCGCCCAGTTGGTGGGCTCGTCGCTCTCCCCGTCGTGGCGCAGCCTGCGGTAGCCGACCACCTCCGGGCAGTCGGGGAAGTACGGGCCGAGCTCGCCCGGCACGGCGACAGGGCCGTGGCCGAGCACCGAGGTCCGCTCGCCGGACTGCTGGGCCACGATCGCGTCGATCGACCCCAGCAGCCGGACCGGGGAGACCCGCCGGGCGCGCGGCTCGATGAAGGTGCCCCGCCTGCGGTGCCGGCTGATCAGCCCCTCGGTCTCCAGCTCCTTGAGCGCCTGGCGCATGGTCAGGACGCTGACCCCGTAGTGCGCGGCGAGCTGCTCCTCGGTCGGCAGCCGTGCCGAGGCGTCCCGGGCGCGGCCCAGTATCGAGGCGCGCAGCGACTGCGAGACCTGGTACCACAGGGGGAGCTTGCGGTTCAGGACCAGCGAGTCGGGGGCGAAGGCGGGCCCCGGGGGGATCTTGGGCGTCTGGGGCACCTGGGGCCTTTCGTCCGGGGCGGCCCGCTCCCCGTCGGGAGCGGGCGTCGTCTTCTGGTGGACCGCGACCGTCGTCGGCTACGGGCGGAAGTTGCGGCTCAGACCCTGCCACACGTCGTCGTAGCCGTGCTGCAGATGGTCGGCGGTGGCCGCCTGCCCGGTCGCCGTCACCGGCCAGCGGGTCTCGAACATGAAGGCGAGGCCGTCGTCGATCTTCTGCGGCCTCAGCTCCGCCTCGCTCGCCCGGTCGAAGGTCGTCCGGTCCGGGCCGTGCGCCGACATCATGTTGTGGAGCGAGCCGCCGCCGGGGACGAAGCCGCCCTTTCCGGCCGTCTTGGCGTCGTACGCGCCCTCGATCAGCCCCATGTACTCGCTCATCACATTGCGGTGGAAGTACGGCGGCCGGAAGGTGTCCTCGCCGACCAGCCAGCGCGGCGCGAAGACCACGAAGTCGACCCCGGCCAGCCCCGGGGTGTCGGACGGAGAGGTCAGCACCGTGAAGATCGACGGGTCCGGGTGGTCGTAGCTGATCGAGCCGATGACGTTGAAGCGGTGCAGGTCGTAGACGTACGGGGTGTGGTTGCCGTGCCAGGCGACCACGTCGAGCGGCGAGTGGTCGTACGTCGCCGACCAGAGGTTCCCGCAGAACTTGTTGACCACCTCGACCGGGCGGTCCTCGTCCTCGTACGCCGCCACCGGGGCGAGGAAGTCGCGGGCGTTGGCCAGGCCGTTGGCGCCGATGGGGCCGAGGTCGGGGAGGGTGAAGGGCTGTCCGTAGTTCTCGCAGACATAGCCCCGGGCGGTGGCGTCGAGCAGTTCCACGCGGAACCGGACGCCGCGCGGGATCAGCGCGACATGGCCCGGCTCGGCGCGCAGCAGGCCCAGCTCGGTGCGGAGCAGCAGGCCGCCGCGTTCCGGGACGATCAGCAGCTCGCCGTCCGAGTCGCCGAAGACCCGGTCGGTCATGGAGGCGTTGGCGTGGTAGAGGTGCACGGCCATGCCGGTGCGCTGGGTGGCGTCGCCGTTGCCGCCGAGGGTCCACAGGCCCGCCAGGAAGTCGGTGCCGGGGGCGGGGTCGGGGAGCGGGTCCCAGCGCCGCCGGTTGGGGTCGGGCACCGACTCGGTGAACGGGGCGGTGCGCAGGGCGCCGTTGTCGATCCGGACGAACGGCGGATGGGCCGCCGACGGGCGGATCCGGTAGAGCCAGGAGCGGCGGTTGTGGGCCCGCGGCTCGGTGAAGGCCGAGCCGCTCAGCTGCTCCGCGTACAGGCCCAGTGGGGCGCGCTGGGGGGAGTTGCGGCCGTGCGGCAGCGCTCCCGCGACCGCCTCCGAGCCGTGCTCATTGCCGAAACCGGCGGAGTACTCCAGCGTCTCCGCCGTCTTCCTCGCCTGCTCGATGCCACTCAAGTGTGCTCCCGGTGCCGAAGAAATCCTATGGGTAACCGTAGGAATCGAGTCGTGGAGAGTCAACGGCATTCGTGCGCCGCCGGTTTCGGATGTGCGCTTTGTCCGCCGGTTCCGGAGGTGCGCCGCGCCTGAGGCGCGGAAGGGCGGTGCACGGGGGGTCCAAAAAGATGAACATTGCTCTACTCTCGCGTCTATGTCGTGGACACGCAGACTTTTGGTGCTTCTGGCGGCGCTCGCGGCCGCCCTCCTCGCGGCACCGGGCGCCCAGGCGCACGAGGAGCGTCCGGTCGCCCTCCCCGACGGGAAGGGCAGCGTGCCGGTGTACCGCACCGGCGAGCCCGATCTCCTGGTCTGCAAGACCGACCGGGCGGACTTCGAGCGCCGCGTGTCGGGCTTCCCGGCCCCCCTGCGCGCCCGCAACCTGAAGCTCTTCGACCGGTGCCGCGCCTCCGGCTACCGCCACCTGCAGCAGGCCGTCGACGCCGTCGACCGGCCCGGCATGAACATCGCCGTCCTGCCCGGCCTGTACGAGGAGGAGCCCTCGCTGCCGAAGCCGACGGGGGAGTGCGCCCGGCTGAAGGCCCCCAACTCCCAGCTCGGCTACCAGATCCTCACGTACGCGCAGCAGAAGCGCTGCCCGCACAACCAGAACCTGGTGGCGATCCTCGGCAAGAAGGACCTCCAGATCGAGGGCACCGGCGCCGAACGCACCGACGTGATCATCGACGCCAAGTACCAGAAGCTCAACGCGATCCGCTCGGACGCCTCCGACGGCATCTACTTCAAGAACTTCACCGCCCAGCGCACCACCTTCAACTCCCTCTACGTCCTCGCCCAGGACGGCTTCGTCATCGACGACGTCCTCACCCGGTGGAACGACGAGTACGGCTTCCTGACCTTCGCCAGCGACCACGGCCTGTACAAGAACTGCGAGTCGTACGGCAACGGCGACTCCGGCATCTACCCCGGCAGCGCCTCCAACATCAACGACCGCTACGGCTACGACGTACCGCGCTACTCCATCGAGATCACCGGCTGCCGCAGCCACCACAGCATGGTCGGCTACTCCGGCACGGCGGGCGACTCCGTCTACGTCCACGACAACGAGTTCGACCACAACATGGGCGGCGCCTCGATGGACAGCGCCTTCCCCGGCCACCCCGGACTGCCGCAGAACCACGCCCGCTTCGAACGCAACCTGATCCACGACAACAACGCCGACTACTACCCCAACGTCGCCGACGGCACCTGCGCCAAGCCGCCCGTGGACCGGGGCTACGAACAGGGCGTCGTCTGCCCGCAGATCTCCATGCCCCCCGGCTCCGGCATCATCACCGCCGGCGGCAACTGGAACCTGTACGAGAACAACTGGATCTACGGCCAGAAGCGCGCCGCCTTCGTCCTGACCGCCGTCCCCGCCTTCATCCGCGGCGAGGGCGCGCTCGCCAAGCAGGCCGACACCTCCCACCACAACCGCTACGCGGGCAACCACCTCGGCGTCGACAAGGCCGGCAACCCCCGCCCCAACCGCACCGACGTCTGGTGGGACGGCCAGGGCGAGGCCAACTGCTGGCAGGGCGACACCAAGGCCTCCACCCCGCGCACCCTGCCCGTCTGCGGCGACGAACGCGGCGACGTCTCCGTCCGCACCGACCGGCTGATCGGCGAACCCGTCAAACTCGCCCAACTCCTGGTCTGCGCCGACTACAACGTCCAGGCGCGCCGCCTCCCGGCCGGCTGCGACTGGTACGGGGCCACGGGCATCGAACGGATCGAGATGCAGGCGGCCCTGGTCGTCGCGGTGGTGCTCGTGCTGGTCGGCGGGGTGCTGTGGTGGCGCCGACTGCGCGGCAGCCGGCTCGCCACCGCGGCCGCGCTCCTCGGCGTGACCGGGCTCGGGCTCGACGTGGCCGGGGCGACGACGGGGCTCACCCCGACCCATGTGCCCGCGCTGGCGCTGCTGCTGACGGGGCTGTGGTGGATCGGCACCGGGCTCGTGCTCCGCGGGGAGCGCCCGTGGCTCGGCCGGACCACGGTGGTGCTGGGGGCGCTGACCCTGCTCGACGCCGTGGACAAGGCCGTGTACATGATCCCGTGGACACCGGTCGGCCCGGCCTGGATACGCGGACTGCTCGGCGTGGTCTGGGTGGTGTGGGCGGTGATCGCCGCCGCCCGCCACGGGGACCGCGAGGACCCGGCACCGGCCGCCGCCCCGTCCCCCGTCCCCGTCGCCCCGCAAGGAGGCACGGCATGACCCGCGCCCGCACCCGGCCCGCCCTCGCCCTGCTCACCGCGGCCGCCCTCGCCCTCGGCGCGGGCGCCTGCGGCGGGCGGGCCACCACCCACCACAAGCCCGGCACCAGCCACGAACAGGCCGGCGGCAGCGTCGGCCGGCTGCTCACCGCCGACGACGGCTCCGGCAGCCGCCTGCGCCAGGTCGACGCCGACGGCGCCCCCTCGCTGACCCTCGCCGTGCGACCCGACTCGGAGGACGGCTGGAACGTCCACCTCGCCGTACGGAACTTCCGGTTCACCCCGGACAGCGTCGGCGGCGCCGCCCTCCTCGGGCGCGGTCACGCCCGGCTGTTCCTGGACGGCCGCCCGCTCGCCCGCCTCTACGGACCCTGGTACCACCTCCCCGCCGCCCTCGTCCGCGCCGCCGGCGGCGGCGACGGGCTCACCGCCCGCCTCTACGCCGACGACCACACCGCCTGGGCCGTGGACGCCGCCCCCGTCCAGGCCACCGCCTCCCTCGCCGCCCCGGCCGGCAGCCCCGCACCCGACCGGAGCCCGAGCCCCCGGCCCGGCACCACGGTCACGATCGAGGTCGACGAGGGCAGGGTCAGCCCCCGCCCCGGCCGCACCGAGGTCGACAAGGGCACCACCGTCGAACTCCGCGTCCGCAGCGACCGCGCCGACACCCTCCACGTCCACGGCTACGACAAGGAGGCCCGGCTCCCCGCCGGAAAGACCGTCACCCTCGCCTTCACCGCCGACCGGACCGGGCTCTTCGAGGTCGAGACCCACGAGTCCGACCTGCTCCTGACCCAGCTCGTCGTACGGTGACCGCCCTCGCCCACGGCATCGGTGCCCAGCACGACCTGCCGCTGTCCCCCTTCTACGCCTTCGCCGGGGCCTTCGCGGCGCTCTTCGTCTCCTTCCTGGCGCTCGGACTGCTCTGGTCCGCCTCCCGGTTCCGCGGCGACGCGGCCGGACGCCCGCTGCCGCACGCCCTCCAGCGCCTCGCCGACGCCCGCCCCACCCGGACCGCGCTGCGCGCCCTCGGGCTCGCCGCCGCCCTGTACGTCGCGCTCTTCCTCCTCCTCGGCCCCGACGACCCGGACCGCAACCCGGGGCCCGGAGCCGTCTACGTACTGCTGTGGGTGGGGCTCGTCCCCGCCTCGCTGCTGCTCGGGCCCGTCTGGCGGGCCCTCAACCCGCTGCGCACCGTCCACCTCCTCGCCTGCCGGGCGCTGCGGCGCGACCCCGCCGAGGGCCGCCCGCTGCCCGCCCGGCTCGGCCTGTGGCCCGCGGCCGCCGGACTCCTCGCCTTCACCTGGCTCGAACTCGTCTCGCCCGACCCCGCGTCCACCGGCCACCTGCTGCTCTTCCTCGCCCTCTACGCCGCACTGCACCTCGCGGGCGCCGCCCGCCACGGCGCCGGATGGTTCGACCGGGCCGACGCCTTCGAGGTCTACTCCGCGCTGCTCGCCCGGCTCTCCCCGCTCGGCCGCCGCCCCGCCGACCACCGCCTCGTGCTCCGCTCACCGTTCAACGGACTCGACGCCACCCCGCAGACCCCCGGACTCGTCGCCACCGTCTGCGTCATGCTCGGCTCCACCGCCTACGACGGCTTCTCCGACTCCCCGTCCTGGATCACCACCGTCCAGACCTCGCCCCTGGGCCGCACCACCGCGGCCACCCTCGGACTCCTCGGCGCCGTCGCGCTCGTCGCCGCCCTCTACGCCCTGTGCGCCGGGGCCGTCCGGCTGATCTCCGGGCGGATCGACCACCCGCTCACCGCCTTCGCCCACTCCCTCGTCCCGATCGCCCTCGGCTACCTCGTCGCCCACTACTTCACGCTCTTCGTCACCGAGGGCCCCCGGACCCTCATGGTGGCGGCCGGCGCCGACGGCCCCGCCCCGCCCGAACCGCTGCTCGGCCCCGGCGGCGTCGCCACCCTCCAGGTCGCCTCGATCGTCGTCGGACACGTCCTCGGCGTCGTCGCCGCCCACGACCGGTCCGTACGGCTCTTCCCGCCCGGCCGCGCCGTCGCCGGCCAGCTCCCGCTGCTGGTCCTGATGGTCACGTACACCATCGGCGGGCTGTCGCTGCTCATCGCCTGACCACCGCGCCACGACCACCGGCCGACCGCCGCGGAGGAGGCCCACGGCATCATGGAGCCCGTGCCCCATGCGAACACGAACCTCCGCCGCGCCCCGGTACAGCAACGCAGCGCCGAACGGCTCGCCCGGATACTCGACGCCTGCGCCGAACTCCTCGACGAGACCGGCTACGACCAGCTGTCCACCCGGGCCGTGGCGCTGCGCGCCGGGGTGCCCATCGGCTCCGTCTACCGCTTCTTCTCCAACAAGCGCGCCCTGGCCGACGCCCTGGCCCGGCGCAACCTGGACAGCTATGCCGAACGCATCACCGCCCGGCTCGCCGAGATCCCGGGGGACGACTGGCGCAGCGCCATCGACGCCGTCCTGGACGAGTACCTGGCGATGAAGGGCTCCGTGGCCGGCTTCGCCCTGGTGGACTTCGGTGCCCCGCCCCCCGACGACCAGGACGACGACCCCAACCTGCGGGTCGCCGGCCGGCTCACCGAACTGCTCTGCGGCCACCTCGGCCGCACCTCCGACGAGGCCCTGACCCGCACCGTCCTGGTCTGCGTCGAGGCCGCCGACGCCCTCCTGCGGCTCGCCTTCCGCACCGACCCGGCCGGCGACCGGGCCATCGTCGACGAGACCCGCGTCCTGCTCCGCGCCTACCTGGCCCGCGCCCTGGACGGAACCTGAACCGTCCCGGAGTCGTGGCACCGCGCCGACCGGCCGTTGACCTCAAGCCCACTGGAGGTCGTACGTTCCTCGCATGAGCATGGAAACCACGGCATGGACGCAGCTCCACAACGTCATGAACGCCCAGGCGGACAGACGTCCCTTCGACCGGAACACCCTGCGGCGCATCGCGGCCTTCGCCCGCCCGCACCGCCGCAGGGTCGCCCTCTTCCTGCTGGTCGGCGTGGTGACGGCGCTCCTCGCCGTCGCCACCCCCGTCCTCGCCGGACGGGTGGTGAACGCGATCGTGGCCGGCCGGGACCCGGGCGCCGTCACCCGGCTCTCCCTCCTCATCGCCGTCATCGCCGTCGCGGAGGCCGCCCTCGGGCTGGTCGGCCGCTGGCTCTCGGCCAACCTCGGCGAGGGCCTCATCCTCGACCTGCGGACCGCCGTCTTCGACCATGTGCAGCGGATGCCGGTCGCCTTCTTCACCCGGACCCGCACCGGCGCGCTCGTCAGCCGCCTCAACAACGACGTGATCGGCGCCCAGCGCGCCTTCAGCAACACCCTGTCCGGCGTCGTCAGCAATGTGGTGACCCTGCTGCTGACCCTCGTGGTCATGCTCTCCATCTCCTGGCAGATCACCGTGCTCGCCCTGGTGCTGCTGCCGGTCTTCGTCCTGCCGGCCCGGCGCACGGGCGCCCGGATGGCACGGCTCCAGCGGGAGGCCGCGGCCCACAACGCCGCGATGGGCAACCGGATGACCGAACGCTTCTCCGCCCCCGGCGCCACCCTGATCAAGCTCTTCGGCCGCCCCGCCGACGAGTCCGCCGAATTCGCCGTCCGGGCCGGGCGGGTGCGCGACATCGGTGTCCGTACCGCCATGGCCCAGTCCACGTTCATCACCGCCCTCACCCTGGTCTCCGCGCTGGCCCTCGCCCTGGTCTACGGACTCGGCGGCTACTACGCGCTGCACGGGAGGCTGGACGCGGGCGCGGTCGTCGCCCTGGCCCTCCTGCTCACCCGGCTCTACGCCCCGCTCACCGCGCTCGCCGGGGCGCGCGTCGAGGTGATGAGCGCCCTGGTCAGCTTCGAGCGGGTCTTCGAGGTCCTCGACCTCGAACCGCTCATCGCCCAGAAGCCGGACGCGCGGACCGTCCCGGACGGCCCGGTCTCCGTCGAGTTCGACGGGGTCCGGTTCGGCTACCCGTCCGCCGACAAGGTCTCCCTCGCCTCCCTGGAGGACGTCGCGAGCCTGGACACCCGGGGCGGCGACGAGGTGCTGCGCGGCATCTCCTTCCGCGCCGAACCCGGTCAGACGGTCGCCCTCGTCGGCTCCTCCGGCGCCGGGAAGTCGACCATCGCCCAGCTCCTGCCCCGGCTGTACGACGCCGACGAGGGCGCGGTACGCGTCGGCGGCGTCGACGTACGCGACCTGACCGCCGACACCCTGCGCGACACCCTGGGCATGGTCACCCAGGACGGCCACCTCTTCCACGAGTCGGTCCGCGCCAACCTGCTGCTCGCCCGCCCCGGGGCCGGCGAGGAGGAACTCTGGGACGCGCTGCGCCGCTCCCGGCTGGACGGCCTCGTCGCCTCGCTGCCCGACGGGCTCGACACCGTCGTCGGCGAACGCGGCTACCGGCTCTCCGGCGGCGAGCGCCAGCGGCTGACCATCGCCCGGCTGCTCCTGGCCCGGCAGCGCGTCGTCATCCTCGACGAGGCCACCGCCCACCTCGACAACACCTCCGAGGCGGCCGTCCAGGAAGCCCTCACCGAGGCCCTCGCCGGACGCACCGCCGTCGTCATCGCCCACCGGCTCTCCACGGTGCGCACCGCCGACCTCATCCTGGTGGTG
This sequence comes from Streptomyces sp. NPDC001108, assembly GCF_053598535.1. NCBI lineage: Bacteria > Bacillati > Actinomycetota > Actinomycetes > Kitasatosporales > Streptomycetaceae > Streptomyces > Streptomyces sp. NPDC001108. The sequence continues at coordinate 276,811 of NZ_JBSFKL010000007.1, read as the reverse complement.
GAGGACGGCCGGATCGTCCAGCGCGGCACCCACGACGAACTCCTCGCCGCCGGCGGCCGGTACGAGGAGCTGTACCGCACCCAGTTCGCGGACCCGGAGGGCGGGGAACCCGACCCCCGGCCTCTGGAGCGACAGGTCTCCCTGGCGCCCGAAAACTAACAGCGCTAGTTTGGTCGCGGACGGCGGCGACCCCCGTCCGCAACGGCGTTCGGGAGGCACAGCGATGAAGGCGCACGACGGCATGTACCTCGACGGGGCCTGGCGGCCCGCCGTCGGGAAGGACACGATCGCGGTCGTGAACCCGGCGGACGAGCAGGTCATCGCCGAGGTCCCGGCGGGCACCGCCGAGGACGTCGACGCCGCGGTACGGGCCGCCCGCGCCGCCCTCCCCGGCTGGGCCGCCACCGCGCCCGGCGAGAGGGCGGCCAGGATCGCCGCCCTGCGCGACGCGCTGGCGGCCCGCGAGGACGAGATCGCCGAGACCGTCACCGCCGAGCTGGGCGCGCCGCCGCGCTTCGCCCGGGCGGTGCACACGGGCCTGCCGATCGTGGTCGCGGGCTCGTACGCCGAGCTGGCCGCGAGCCACCCCTTCGAGGAGCGGGTCGGCAACTCCACGGTCTACGCCGAGCCGGTCGGCGTCGTCGGTGCGATCACCCCGTGGAACTACCCGCTGCACCAGATCGTCGCGAAGGTCGCCCCGGCCCTCGCGGCGGGCTGCACCGTCGTCCTCAAACCCGCCGAGGACACCCCGCTGACCGCCCAGCTCTTCGCGGAGGCGGTCCACGCGGCGGGCGCCCCCGCGGGCGTCTTCAACCTGGTGACCGGTCTCGGGCCGGTCGCCGGACAGGCCCTGGCCGAGCACGAGGGCGTCGACCTGGTCTCGTTCACCGGCTCCACCGCCGTCGGCAGCCGGATCGGCGCCGTGGCCGGGGCCGCCGTCAAGCGCGTCGCCCTCGAACTGGGCGGCAAGTCCGCCAACGTCATCCTGGAGAGCGCGGACCTGGCCCGGGCCGTCGCGGTCGGCGTGGCCAATGTGATGGGCAACTCCGGCCAGACGTGCAGCGCCTGGACCCGGATGCTGGTGCACACCTCCCGGTACGACGAGGCGGTCGCGCTCGCCGCCGAGGCCGCCGCCACGTACGCCGACCGCATCGGCCCGCTGGTCAGCGCCAGGCAGCGGGACCGGGTGCGCGGCTACATCGAGCGGGGGATCGCCGAGGGCGCCCGGCTCGTCGCGGGCGGTCCTGGGGCCCCGCGCGAACACGGTTACTTCGTCAGCCCCACGGTCCTCGCCGACGTCACCCCGGAGATGACCGTCGCCCAGGAGGAGATCTTCGGCCCGGTCCTCTCGATCCTCCGCTACGAGGACGAGGAGGACGCCCTGCGCATCGCCAACGGCACCGTGTACGGCCTGGCCGGGGCGGTCTGGGCGGGCGACGAGGCGGAGGCGGTGGCGTTCGCCCGGCGGATGGAGACCGGCCAGGTCGACATCAACGGCGGCCGGTTCAACCCGCTCGCCCCGTTCGGCGGCTACAAGCGGTCCGGCGTCGGCCGGGAACTCGGCGCGCACGGGCTCGCGGAGTACCTCCAGACCAAGTCCCTCCAGTTCTGAACCCGCTTCCCCCCTCCGAAGCCCCACGCCCCGCCCCGCCCCGCCCCCGCCGTCGTCCGTCAAGGAGTCCGCTCGTGGTCCGCGCCGCCGTACTGCCCGCCGTCGGAGCCCCGCTGGAGATCACCGGCATCGAGCTTCCCGAGCCCGGCCCCGGCCGGGTGCGGGTCGCCCTCGCCGCCGCCGGGGTCTGCCACTCCGACCTCTCGCTCAGCGACGGCACCATGCGGGTGCCCGTGCCGGCCGTCCTCGGCCACGAGGGCGCGGGCACCGTCCTCGCGGTCGGCGAGGGCGTCGGCCATGTCGCACCCGGCGACGGCGTCGTCCTCAACTGGGCTCCCTCCTGCGGAAGTTGCCACCACTGCGGGATCGGCGAGGTCTGGCTGTGCGCCCACGCGCTGACCGGCGCGGGATCCGTGCACGCCCGGCGCGCGGACGACGGCACCCAGCTCCACCCCGGGCTGAACGTGGCCGCGTTCGCCGAGGAGACCGTCGTCCCCGCCGACTGCGTCCTGCCCGCCCCGGACGGCATCCCGCTCACCGACGCCGCCCTGCTCGGCTGCGCCGTCCTCACCGGATACGGCGCGGTCCACCACAGCGCCCGGGTGCGCGCCGGGGAGTCCGTCGTCGTGTTCGGCGTCGGGGGCGTCGGCCTCGCGGTGCTCCAGTCGGCCCGGATCGCGGGCGCCGGAAAGGTCATCGCGGTGGACGTGTCGCCGGAGAAGGAGGAGCTGGCCCGGCGGGCCGGTGCCACGGACTACGTCGTCGCCTCCGACACCACCCCGCGCGCGATCCGCAGGCTCACCGGCGGCCAGGGCGCCGACGTGGCGATCGAATGCGTCGGCCGGCCGGTCACCATCCGGGGCGCCTGGGAGTCCACCCGCCGCGGCGGCCGCACCACGGTCGTCGGCATCGGCGGCAAGGACCAGACGGTCTCCTTCAACGCCCTGGAGATCTTCCACTGGGGCCGCTCGCTGACCGGCTGCGTCTACGGCAACAGCGACCCGGCCCGGGACCTCCCGGTCATCGCCGGACACATCCGCTCCGGCGCGTTCGACCTCTCCGCGATGGTCACCGGCCGGATCGGCCTGGAGGACATCCCGGCCGCCTTCGACGCCATGCTCGCGGGCCGGGGCGGCCGCGCGCTCGTCGTCTTCGACTGACGTCCGTACGGTTCTCAGCCCGTCGTCGGCCCCGGCTCCGCCCGCTCCGTGGTGAGCAGCCGGGCATCCATCTCGCCCCGCTCGAAGAGCCGGGAGGCCGGGCCGACGATCAGCGGGTCGGGCTCGCCCGCCACGTCCACGTCCTTGTCCGGGTAGTCGAAGCGGTGCAGCACGTGCCGGATCGCCTCCAGCCGGGCCCGCTTCTTGTCGTTGCTCTTCACCACCGTCCAGGGCGCGTCCGCCGTGTCGGTGTGGAACAGCATCAGCTCCTTGGCCTCGGTGTACGCGTCCCACTTGTCCAGCGAGGCGAGGTCCACCGGGCTCAGCTTCCACTGCCGCACCGGGTCGATCTGCCGGATCATGAACCGGTTGCGCTGCTCGTTGCGCGAGACCGAGAACCAGAACTTCACCAGGTGGATGCCGTCCCGGGCCAGCATCCGCTCGAACCCCGGCGCCTGGTGCATGAATTCGAGGTACTCGCGGGTGGTGCAGAAGCCCATCACCCGCTCCACGCCCGCCCGGTTGTACCAGGACCGGTCGAACAGCACGATCTCCCCGGCGGACGGCAGATGGGCCGTGTACCGCTGGAAGTACCACTGGGTGCGCTCGCGTTCGGTCGGCTTCTCCAGGGCCACCACCCGGGCGCCACGGGGGTTGAGGTGCTCGGTGAACCGCTTGATCGTGCCGCCCTTGCCCGCGGCGTCGCGCCCCTCGAAGAGGATCACGATGCGCTCGCCGCGCTCCTTCACCCAGTACTGGAGCTTGAGCAGCTCGATCTGGAGGGAGCGCTTGGACTTCTCGTACGCCCGCCGGCCGAGCTTGACCGAGTACGGGTAGTCCTCGCGCCAGGCGTCCCGGGGCCGCCCCTCGGGCGTCACCAGGACCGGGTCGTCGTCGCCGCTGTCGGTCACGCGGAACCCTTCGAGCCCGGACGCGTCGGCCCCGGTCGCCGCCCGCTTCGCGCTACCGCGACCGCTCGCCCGCCTGGCGCTCCGTGTCATCTCGGCGTCCTTCCACCGGCTGTGCCCGACCCCCGCGTGTCCGCCCAGTCTGCTCACCCGACCGGGAGACCGCCACCCCGGCCAGGCAGAGCAGCCCCCCGCCCACCGCGAGCGGCGCGGGCACCTCGTCCAGCAGCAGCCAGGACATCACCACGACCAGCGCGGGCACGGCGTACGTGGTGGCCCCCAGCCGCCCGGCGGTCGTCCGGGCGAGTGCGTAGGCCCAGGTGGTGAAGGCCAGCGCGGTCGGGAAGAGCCCCAGGTAGACCATGTTCAGGGTGGCGGACAGGGGGGCCTCGGCGGCCTCGGAGACCAGCGTTCCGGCGAACGGCAGACAGGCCGCCGCGCCGATCAGGCAGCCGAAGGCCGTGACCTGGAGCGCCGAGCCGTGCCGCAGCGCCGGCTTCTGGGAGACCACCCCCGCCGCGTACGCCGCCGCGGCCAGTACGCACAGCGCCACCCCGAGCACCGAGGCGTCCCCCTGCCCCGACAGCGAGAGCCCCACCACGACGGCGCCCGCGAACGACACCGTCATCCCCGCGACCAGCCGGCCGGGCAGCACCTCGCCCAGCATCCGGGCCCCGAGCAGCGCGATCAGCAGGGGGCCGATGTTCACCACCATCGCGGCCGTACCCGCGTCCACCTCCCGCTCGCCCCAGTTGAGGACCACCATGTAGAGCCCGAACCAGAGCAGCCCGGACCACAGGATGCCCGGCCACGCGGCCCGCGGCGGCAGCCCCTCCCGCCGCAGCACCAGCAGGGCGCCCAGCGCCAGGCCGCCCGCCAGCAGCCGGCCGAGGGCGAGCGCCCCGGGGGAGTAGGCGTCCCCGGCGCTGCGGATGGACACGAAGGCGGAGGCCCACAGCAGGACGCTGGTGCAGGCCGCGGCGGGTGTCCGCCAGTCACGGGCCGCCGCGGGGGCGGGTGTCGTCGTCATGCGTCGACCGTAGGGCCGGGACCGTTCGGCGCCCGCCGAACGGTCCCGGTCACCGCAGGGCCTCCGGCTCGATGCCGAGGTGCGCGCGCAACTCCCGTTCGCCCTGCCCGGTCGCCTTCACCGCGCGCCCGGAGCCGATCCGCACGCACCACCCCGACTCCAGCACGTGCCGGCACAGCGCGGCGCCCGCCGTGCCCGCCAGATGCGGCCGGCGTTCCGTCCAGTCCAGGCAGCCCCGCGCCAGCGGACGCCGCGACGACGGCTCCAGGGCGATGCCCAGCCCGGCGAACCAGCTCAGCCCGTCCTCGGTCAGGGCGAATCCGGTGTCCTGCCGGAGCAGCCCCCGCGCGGTCATCGCGTCGGTGACGGCCAGGCCGAGCCGCCCGGCGAGGTGGTCGTAGCAGGTGCGGCCGCGGGCCGTCGCGCGGTCGGCGCCCGACGCGCCCAGGCTCCGGGGGCGCACCGGTACGGGGCCGGGGACGGCGTGCGCCGCCAGGTCCTCGACCAGTTGCGCGGCCCGTGCGTCGGCGAGCCGCAGATAGCGGTGGCGGCCCTGCCGCTCCTCGGCGAGCAGCCCGCCGGCGACGAGCCTGCCCAGATGCTCGCTGGCGGTCGACGGGGCCACGGAGGCGTACCGGGCCAGCTCCCCGGCGGTCCAGGCGCGGCCGTCGAGCAGGGCCAGGCAGAAGGCGGCGCGGGTCTCGTCGGCGAGGAGCGCCGCCAGGGCGGCCAGCCGGGGCGCGGCCGGATCGGGGTGTGCCATGCGTGCCATGCACCCAGGATGCGTCAGGGACGGTTCGGCCCCCGCCGAACCGTCCGGTCGGACGCCAGCAGCTCGTACTGGGCCGACAGGCCGTCCACCAGGGCCCGCAGCCCGGTCTCGAAGGCCCCGTCGTCGATCCGCCGCCCGCGCTCGGCCAGCAGATGGGCCTGGCCGAGGTGCGGGTAGTCGGCCGGGTCGTACGCCGTCTCGTCGTCCACGAAGCCGCGGGCGAAGGAGCCCAGCGCCGAACCGGTGATGAAGTACCGCATCAGGGCCCCGATGTACGTCGCCTGGGCGGGCGGCCAGCCGGCCCGGACCATCGCGCCGAACACCGCGTCGGCGACCCGGAGCCCGGCCGGTCTGCGGCCCGGTCCCCGGGCGAGCACCGGGACGATGTGCGGGTGCTCGGTGAGTGCCGCACGGTAGGAGACGGCCCAGTCGTGCAGGGCGGCCCGCCAGTCCCGGGTGTCCGACTCCTCGAACATCGACAGGTCGACCTGGGCGGAGACCGCGTCCGCGACCGCGTCCAGGATCTCGTCCTTGTTGCGGAAGTGGTTGTAGAGGGAGGGGCCGCTGACCCCGAGCTCGGCCGCGAGACGGCGGGTGGAGACGGCGCCGAGTCCCTCGGCGTCCACGAGCGCGCCCGCCGCCTCGACGATGCGGTCTCTGCTGAGGAGGGGCTTGCGCGGTCGGGCCATGCGGCACATAGTAGGGCCTGCGAACTGAAAACTAGCAGTGCTAATTAATGCGGGGAGCCGAAGGATGAACCTGGAACTCGGTGAGGAGCAGGAAGCCGTCCGGCGGCTCGCCAGGGACTTCGTCGCCCGGGAGATCTCCCCGCACGTGGTGGCCTGGGACCGCGCGGAGAGCGTCGACCGGTCGATCGTGAGGAAGCTCGGTTCCGTCGGGTTCCTCGGGCTGACCGTGGACGAGGAGTACGGCGGCTCGGGCGGCGACCACCTCGCGTACTGCCTGGTCACCGAGGAGCTGGGGCGCGGAGACTCCTCGGTGCGCGGCATCGTCTCCGTCTCCCTCGGCCTGGTCGCCAAGACGATCGCCGCCTGGGGCGACGAGCGGCAGAAGCGCCGCTGGCTGCCCGCGCTCACCTCCGGCGAGGCGGTCGGCTGCTTCGGCCTCACCGAGCCCGGCACCGGCTCGGACGCCGGGAACCTGACGACGAGGGCGGTCCGCGACGGCGACGCGTACGTCATCGACGGCAGCAAGATGTTCATCACCAACGGCACCTGGGCCGATGTGGTGCTCCTCTTCGCCCGCACCGGCGAGGCCCCGGGCCACCGGGGCATATCGGCCTTCCTGGTCCCCGCCGACACCCCCGGCCTCACCCGCCGCCCCATCCACGGCAAGCTCGGCCTGCGCGGCCAGGCCACCGCCGAACTCGTCCTCCAGGGCGTCCGGGTGCCCGCGTCGGCCCTCATGGGGCCGCCCGGCAAGGGCTTCTCCGTCGCCATGTCCGCCCTGGCCAAGGGGCGGATGTCGGTCGCGGCCGGCTGCGTCGGCATCGCGCAGGCCGCGCTGGACGCCGCCGTGGGCCACGCGACCGAGCGCGAGCAGTTCGGCAGGCCCATCGCCGGCCACCAGCTCGTCCAGGAGCTGATCAGCGACATCGCCGTGGACGTCGACGCCGCCCGGCTGCTGACCTGGCGGGTGGCCGACCTGATCGACCGGGGCCGGGACTTCGCCACCGCCGCCTCCCAGGCGAAGCTCTTCGCCTCCGAGGCCGCCGTCCGCGCCGCCAACAACGCCCTCCAGGTCTTCGGCGGCTACGGCTACATAGACGAGTACCCGGTCGGCAAGCTGCTGCGGGACGCCCGGGTGATGACGCTCTACGAGGGCACCAGCCAGATCCAGAAGCTGATCATCGGCCGCGCGCTGACGGGGGTCTCCGCCTTCTGAGCCCGGACGGGTGCGGCGTCGCTCGAACGGGCGTATGAGTACCTGCTGAGTATGCGAACGGATGTGGTGTGCGCCACGTCCCCGCGATGCTGGGCGCCATGAGTGAGACACCATCGGTCAAGCAGCAGGGCACCGCGGCCTTCTACGGCCAGGCCGTCGCCTCCTTCGGGGTGGCGATCGGCGCGGTGACCCTCGGCATCTACTGTCTGGACGCCGACGCCTGGGTCCGCGGATTCCTCGCGATCGGCGTCCTCTACCTCGTCACCTCCTGCTTCACCCTGGCCAAGGTCGTCCGCGACCGGCAGGAGGCCGGGCAGCTCGTCAGCCGGGTCGACCAGGCCAGACTGGAGAAGATCCTCGCCGAGCACGACCCCTTCCAGAAGCTCTGACGGCCCCGGCCCGACCGCCGGACGCACCCTAAGCGCTTGCTCAGGTTCGGGGTATGGTGTTCGTCCTGCCGAGGAGAGGGGCGAGCGACGATGAGCACGGCGGAGGAGAGCGACGACGGCGCGCCGTGGGCCGAAGTGACGCCCGAGGCCGCCCGGCGGCTGCTCGTCGCCGCCGTCGACGCCTTCGCCGAGCGGGGCTACCACGCCACCACCACCCGTGACATCGCGGGCCGGGCGGGCATGAGCCCCGCCGCCCTCTACATCCACTACAAGACGAAGGAAGAGCTGCTCCACCGGATCAGCCGGATCGGCCACGACCGCGCCCTGTCCGTCCTGGAGGCGGCCGCCGACGGCGACGGCACGGCGGGGGAGCGGCTGGCCGAGGCCGTCCGGTCCTTCGTCCGCTGGCACGCCGAGCGGCACACCACCGCCCGCGTGGTCCAGTACGAGCTCGACGCCCTCGGCGAGGAGCACCGCGCCGAGATCGTCGAACTGCGCCGCCGGAGCGACGCGGTGGTCCGGCGGATCATCGGCGAAGGGGTGCGGGCGGGGGAGTTCGACGTGCCCGACGTCCCGGGCACGACGCTCGCGGTGCTCTCGCTCTGCATCGACGTGGCGCGCTGGTTCAACACCCGGGGCAGCCGGACGCCGGACGAGGTCGGCGAACTCTACGCCGGTCTCGTCCTGCGCATGGTCGGGGCGGACCCGTGCGCGTGACGGGCCGCCGGAGGCGATGAGGGGCCGCCGGCGGCGCGCGGTCAGAAGTAGTAGCGGGACACCGACTCCGCCACGCACACAGGCTTGTCGCCGCCCTCCCGCTCGACCGTGACGACGGCGGTGACCTGCACCCCGCCCCCGGCCTCCTCGACGCTCTTCAGCACGGCCGTCGCCCGCAGCCGTGAGCCCACCGGCACGGTGGCGGGGAAACGCACCTTGTTCGTCCCGTAGTTGATGCCCATCCGCATGCCCTCGACCCGCATGATCTGCGGTACGAACGTGGGCAGCAGCGACAGCGTCAGATAGCCGTGCGCGATCGTCGTGCCGAAGGGTCCGGCGGCGGCCCGCTCCGGGTCCACATGGATCCACTGGTGGTCGCCGGTGGCCTCCGCGAACAGGTCGATCCGCTTCTGCTCGACCTCCAGCCAGTCGCTGTGCCCCAGCTGCTCGCCCACTCCGTCGCGCAGCTCCTGCGCGGACGTGAAGATCCTCGGCTCCGCCATGTCCCTGGTCCCTGCCTTCCGCTCCGGCCCGTCTCTCGGCGCATCCTGTCTAAGCGCTTGCTCAGGATGGTCGGCGGTGCGGTTCCTGTCAACGATGGATCGGCCGGGGTGCGGGCCAGTAGGGTGGGAGGGGTGCCCCAGATCCCACAGACACTCCATGAGCTCACGGTCGGGCAGCTCTCCGCGCGCAGCGGCGCGGCGGTCTCGGCCCTGCACTTCTACGAGGCCAAGGGCCTGATCAGCAGCCGTCGCACCAGTGGCAACCAGCGCCGCTACACCAGGGACGCCCTGCGCCGGGTCGCCTTCATCCGCGCGGCGCAGCGGGTCGGCATCCCCCTCGCCACCATCCGGGAGGCCCTCGCGGAACTGCCCGAGGAGCGCACCCCGAACCGGGAGGACTGGGCACGGCTCTCCGCCGCCTGGCGCTCCGAACTCGACGAGCGCATCGAGCAGTTGGGGCGGTTGCGGGACCACCTCACCGACTGCATCGGCTGCGGCTGCCTCTCCCTGGAGACCTGTGTGCTCTCCAACCCGGACGATGTCTCCGGCCGGCGGAGCAGCGGTTCGCGCCTGATGCCGGAGCGGCCGCGGTCCGAGCGTACCTAGCCGGGGCGCCCCGGTCCGTGCGGGCGCGGTGAGGCCGGTGGCGTCGCTCAGCCCACCGGGGCGAGGTCCCGCCGCCGCGCTCCCCGCGCCCTGGCCAGTGCCTCCGGGGTGAGCACCGGTCGGGGCACCACGATCCCGCACTCCGCGCAGACCGGGCCCGTCCAGGGTTCGTGCGACAGGTCCCGCCGCCAGTGGACCTCGGTGCCCGCGCACACCGGGCAGGCCGTGCCGGGCGCCGACTCCAGTGCCGTGATCAGCCGGTGCAGCACCTCGGCGAGCGGGGCCGACGGATGCACCGCCGGGTCCTCGCACCGGGCCACCCCGTTGCCGCCCCAGGTGAGCCGGTGCCAGTCGTCGAAGCTGCCGGGACGGCGTCGGCCGCCGTGCTTCTCCCGCCTGCGGCGCTCGGCGAACCCGGCCTCGTAGCCGAGCCAGACAGCCCGTGCCGCCTCCAGCTCCTCCAGCGCGCGCACCAGGCGCGCCGGGTCGGGGGACCGGTCCTCGGGGTCCAGTCCGTGCCGGACGCACAGATGGTCCCAGGTCGCCCGATGGCCGTAGGGGGCGAACCTCTCCAAACACTTGCGCAGCGAATACCGCCGCAGCGCCAGATCGTTCCTCGGATCGCGCACCTGTCTCGCAAGACTCCGGAATCCTGCCACCGCTCCGTCACCTCCGTCGCTCGTACTTCGGCGTCATGAAAGGGACGTACGGCCGCCTCCAGAGGATCCCGTGAGGCGGGACGTTGTCCGGAATTAGACCGTCCGCCGGTCGGTACAGCCGTCGCGAACCTGCTCATGTGATGATTCGGAAAAAGTGACGGATGTTCATCTTACCGAGGAGTCCTACCGCCAGTAACCTCCGGCGCACCGGCCTCCCCGAGGAGCATCCATGCCCCCACGCACCGTCCTGTCCAGAGCCGCCACCGCCGCGGCGGTCCTCGCGCTCGGCGCCACCCTGCTGGCGGCCGCGCCGCAGGCGTCCACCGCCGCCGCGGCGGAACCCGCCCCCGTCACCGACTACTGCCGAGGGCAGTGCGACGACATCCTGCCGCCCGGCGAGAACGGCAACGCCACCCTGGTCGAGATCCTCGGCAACAAGACGGTCGGCACGCACCCCGCCCACAGCGACGACCAACTCGACCGCTACAACGGGCTGGTGGCCGGGTACTCCGGACTCACCGACCAGAAGCTGACCGACTTCTTCAACGACGCCTCCTTCGGGGTCCCCGCGGACCAGGTCGAGTCCGTGACCTCGCCGCGCGACGACGTCACCATCACCCGCGACAAGGCGTCCGGCGTCCCGCACATCAAGGGCACCACCCGCTACGGCACCGAGTTCGGCGCCGGATACGCGGCCGGGCAGGACCGGCTCTGGCTGATGGACCTCTTCCGGCACATCGGGCGCGGCGAACTGACCTCGTTCGCCGGCGGCGCGTTGGCCAACCAGGGTCTGGAGCAACAGTTCTGGCCACAGGCCCCGTACACCGAGGCGGATCTCGAAGCCCAGGTCGAATACATCCGGACCCACGAGGGCGAGCGCGGAGAGCAGGCCATGGCGGACGCGCAGGCGTACGTCGACGGCATCAACGCCTACCGCGAGAAGTCCAAGAAGGGCCGCTACTTCCCCGGCGAGTACGTGCTCACCGGAAAGATCGACGCCATCACCAACATCGGTGAGATCCAGCCCTTCAAGCTGACCGACCTGATCTCCATCGCCTCGGTCGTCGGCGGCCAGTTCGGCGGCGGCGGTGGCGGCGAGGTGCAGGCGGCGCTCTCGCTGCTGGCCGCCCAGCAGAAGTACGGGGTCGTCGAGGGCACGAAGGTCTGGGAGTCCTTCCGCCAGCGCGAGGACCCCGAGGCCGTGCTGACCATCCACGACGGCACCGCCTTCCCCTACGCCGGCAAGCCCGGCCAGGCGCACGGCACCGCCCTGCCCGACCCCGGCTCCGTCACCGCCGAACCCCTCATCTACGACCGCACCGGCTCCGCGGGCACCGACCGCAAGGCCCCCGTCAAGGCCCCGGCCCGGCTCAAGAAGGCCCAGGGCATCTACGACGACGGCGTCATCCCCGAGGGCTCGCTGCCCGGCTCCGGCTCCGGCGCCCAGAAGCGCGGCATGTCCAACGCCCTGCTGGTCTCCGGCAAGCACACCGCGAGCGGCAACCCGATCGCCGTCTTCGGTCCGCAGACCGGCTACTTCGCCCCGCAGCTGATGATGCTCCAGGAGCTCCAGGGGCCCGGCATCAGCGCCCGCGGCGTCTCCTTCGCCGGGGTCGGCATGTACATCCAGATGGGGCGGGGCCAGGACTACGCCTGGAGCGCCACCTCGGCCGCCCAGGACATCACCGACACCTACACCGTCGACCTGTGCGAACCCGACGGCTCCACGCCCACCAAGGACTCCACGCACTACCTCTACCGGGGCACCTGCACCGCCATGGAGACGCTGGAGCGCACCAACTCCTGGAAGCCGACCGTCGCCGACTCCACCGCGGCCGGCTCCTACCGGATGCAGGCGCGGCGCACCAACTACGGCATCGTCACCCACCGCGCCACGGTGGACGGCAGGCCCGTCGCGTACACCTCGCTGCGCTCCACCTACCGCCACGAGGCGGACTCGATCATCGGCTTCCAGATGCTCAACGACCCCTCGTACGTCACGGACGCCGCTTCCTTCCAGCGGGCGGCGAGCAACATCGACTACGCCTTCAACTGGTTCTACGCCGACTCCCGCACCGCCGCGTACTACAACAGCGGGCTGAACCCGGTCCGTCCGGCGGACGTCGACCCGGCCCTGCCGATCAGGGCCGAACGGGCCTACGAGTGGCAGGACTTCGACCCGGCGGCCAACACCGCCGCGTACACCGCCTTCGCCGCGCACCCGAACTCCAGCGGCCAGGACTACTACGTCTCCTGGAACAACCGGCAGGCCAAGGGGTACGCGGCGGCGGGCTTCGGTCTCAGCGCCGTGCACCGGGGCGATCTGCTGGACCAGCGGGTGGCGAAGCTGGTCGAGGACGGCGGGGTGACGCGGGCCTCGCTGACCCGCGCCATGGCCGAGGCGGCCGTCACCGATCTGCGGGGCGAGCAGCTGCTGCCCGAACTGCTGAAGGTGATCCGCGCCAAGCCCGTCACCGACCCCGCGCTGAACGCCGCCGTCCAGCAGCTGGACTCGTGGCGGGCGGCCGGTTCGCAGCGCAAGGAGACCGGCCCCGGCTCGCACACCTACACCCACGCCGACGCGGTGCGGATCATGGACGCGTGGTGGCCGAAGCTGGTCGAGGCCGAGTTCCGGCCGGGGCTCGGCGACGACCTGTACGGGGCGCTCACCGCGAGCCTGGCCACCGACGAGTCCCCGGCCGCCAGCCACGGGCCGAGCGGGGCGCACAGCGGCTCCGCCTTCCAGTACGGCTGGTGGGGCTTTGTCGACAAGGACCTGCGCCAGGTCCTGGGCCAGTCGGTCAAGGGGCCGCTGGCCCGGACGTACTGCGGCGGCGGTGACGCGGACAGCTGCCGCGACGCCCTGCTCGGCGCCCTGAAGCAGGCGGTGGCCGAACCGGCCACGGCGGTCTACCCGGGCGACGGAAGCTGCAAGGCCGGCGACCAGTGGTGCACCGACTCGATCATCCACCGGGCGCTCGGCGGGATCACCCAGAAGGCGATCCACTGGCAGAACCGCCCGACCTACCAGCAGGTGGTGGAGTTCCCCGCCCACCGGTAGGCCCGAACCGGGCGGGTCCGCACGCGTGGACCCGCCCGGCTCCGTCAGCCGTGAGCGGTATCGCCGGTCAGTACTGGAGGTACCGCTTGCGGACCGCCCGGAACGCGGCGAGGTCGGCCGACCACGCCCCCACCACCTCGTCGGTGTCCGCACCCGCGTCGATCATGGTGCGGACCCGGGTGTTGCCGGTGAGCTTGTCGATCCAGTTGTCCGAGCGCCAGGCGAAGCCGTCCCAGCTCCGCTTCGCCGTCACCAGCAGCCCGATGCCGGTGCGCACCGGGTCGAAGACCTCGCGGTCCTGGACGTGCAGCTGCACCCCGCCGACCGTCTTCCCCTGGAACTTGGAGAACGTCGGCGCGAAGTACGCCTCCCGGAACGCGACCCCGGGCAGGCCGAGCGCGTTCGCCGCCTCCGCCCAGCGGTGGCCGATGCCCTCCGCGCCCAGCAGCTCGAACGGGCGGGTGGTGCCGCGCCCCTCGGAGAGGTTGGTGCCCTCGAACAGGCAGGTGCCGGCGTAGACCAGCGCGGTGTCCGGGGTCGGCATGTTGGGGCTCGGCGGCACCCACGGCAGCCCGGTCGCGTCGAAGAAGTCCGTGCGCTTCCAGCCGGACATCTTCACGATGCGCAGATCGATCGGACGGTCGGCGAGGAAGCGCGCGTTGAAGAGCAGCGCCAGCTCGGTGACGGTCATGCCGTGCGCCTGGGCGATCTCCCGGCGGCCCACGAAGGTGCCGAAGGCCGGATCGAGGACCGGGCCGAGCGCCGCCCGCCCGGTCACCGGGTTCGGCCGGTCCAGGACGACGAACCGCTTGCCCGCCAGCGCCGCGGCCTCCATGCAGTCGTACAGCGTCCAGATGTACGTGTAGAAGCGGGCGCCCGCGTCCTGGATGTCGAAGACCACGGTGTCGACGCCGGAGGCGGTGAAGACGTCGGCGAGCGGTTGACCGCTCTTCAGGTACGTGTCGTAGACCGGGAGTCCGGTCGCCGGGTCGTCGTACCGGCCCTCCGAGCCGCCCGCCTGCGCGGTGCCGCGGAAGCCGTGCTCCGGGCCGAAGACGGCGATCAGGTCCACCCGTTCGTCCGGGTGCATCACATCGACGATGTGGCGTACGTCGGAGGTGACCCCCGTCGGGTTGGTGACGATGCCGACCTTCTCGCCCTTCAGCAGGGCGTAGCCGTCCGCCGCCAGCCGGTCGAAGCCGGTCCGGACCCTGCGCCCCTTGCCCGGAGGGGGTGAGGCGGCCGCCGTCCCGGCCCCGGAGGCCGTCGCGGCGAGGGCCCCCACCGCGCCGCCCGCGGCCAGCAAACCACGTCTGGACAGGCTCATCCGGCAACCTCCATGATCGCGAAGCATGTCATGGCCACGCACGGTAGCGCGGGTTCCGGCCGTACGGAACGAGCCGGACGGGACTGGTGCGACAGGAGTGTCCGCCACCTGGGTCCGGTCCCTTCCGCTCCGGCATACCGACTGGTTAGTCTGCCGGTGGAGTCGGCTGAGAGAGGCGGAACCGATGGGCGTGGTCAAGGGTGCGGGCGTGGTGGTCACCGGGGCCGGCGGCGGGATCGGGGCCGCGCTGGCCCGCCGGTTCGCCGCCGAGGGCGCCCGGGTCGTGGTCAACGACCTCGACGGGGCGCGGATCGAGGTGCTGGCCGGGGAGATCGGTGCCACCGCCGTCGCCGGTGATGCCTCCGGGATCGTGGCCGAGGCGCGCGACGCGCTGGACGGCACGGTCGACATCTACTGCGCCAACGCCGGACTGGCCTCGCCCGGCGACGCCCTCGCCGGCGAAGAGGTCTGGGCCGCGGCCTGGGACGTCAACGTGATGGCCCACGTGCGCGCGGCCCGGGAACTGCTGCCCGACTGGCTGGAGCGCGGCAGCGGCCGGTTCGTCTCGACCGCCTCCGCCGCCGGGCTGCTCACGATGATCGGCGCCGCCCCGTACAGCGTCACCAAGCACGGGGCCGTCGCCTTCGCCGAATGGCTCTCGCTCACCTACCGCCACCGCGGCATCAAGGTGCACGCCATCTGCCCGCAAGGGGTGCGGACGGACATGCTCACCGCCGCCGGATCGGCCGGGGAACTGGTCCTCGCCCCCAGCGCCATCGAGCCGGAGACGGTCGCCGACGCCCTCCTCGACGCCATGGCCCAGGACCGCTTCCTGGTCCTGCCGCACCCCGAGGTCGCCGGCTACTACCGGGCCCGCGCCAAGGACACCGACCACTGGCTCGACGGCATGAACCACCTCCAGCGCACCTGGGAGGGGACCGGCGCATGACCGGATCGATCTACGCCGCCAGGCCCTGGCTCGCCCTCCTCAGCGAGGCCCAGCGGGCCCCCGTCCACCCCGCCCCGACCCTGGTCCACGCCTTCCGGGAGTCCGCCGCCCGCGCTCCCGACCGGCCCGCCCTCGCCTACTTCGACGGCCGCCTGGGCTACCACGGGACCGACGCCCTCTCCGACGCGGTCGCCGGCCACCTCGCCGCGAAGGGGCTGGAGCCCGGCGACCGGGTCGCGCTCATGCTCCAGAACAGCCCGCAGTTCGTCCTCGCGCTGCTCGGCGCCTGGAAGGCCGGGGCCGTCGTCGTCCCGCTCAACCCGATGTACAAATCGGCCGAGGTCGGCCACGTCCTGAAGGACGCCGGGGTCACGGCGGTGATCTGCGCGGACCGGATCTGGGAGGCGTTCCTGCGGGAGACCGCCGCCGGGGCCCCGTCCGTACGGATCGCCCTCACCACCAGCGAGCTCGACCTCCAGACCCGGAACGACGAACGGGTCCTCGCCCCCGAACGGCTGCCGGTGCCCCGGGACACCGAGGACCTGGTCGCCGTCGCCCGCCGGGGCGGCGGGGCCCCCGAGGGGCGGCTGCCCGGCGCCGACGACGTGGCGCTGATCAGCTACACCTCCGGAACCAGCGGCACCCCCAAGGGCGCCATGAACACGCACCGCAACATCATGGTCAACGCCGAGCGCCAGCGCGCCGGCCACCCGGTCCCCGAGGGCTCCGCCTACTTCGCGCTCGCGCCGCTCTTCCACATCACCGGCGTGGTGTGCCAGCTCGCCGCCTGCCTCGCCAACGCGGGCACCCTCGTCCTCGCCCACCGCTTCCACCCCGGCGTCGTCCTCGACGCCTTCGCCGAGCACCGCCCCGCCTACACCGTCGGCCCGTCCACCGCCTTCATGGCGCTGGCCGCCCACCCCGGCGCCACCCCCGGGCACTTCGCCTCCTTCCGGATCATCTCCTCGGGCGGCGCACCGGTACCGCCCGCCCTGATCGAGAAGTTCCGCACGGAGTTCGGCCCCTACCTCCACAACGGCTACGGGCTCACCGAGTGCACCGCCCCCTGCGCCGCCGTACCACCGGAGCGCGAGGCCCCCGTGGACCCGGCCTCCGGGACGCTGTCCGTCGGCGTCCCCGGCCCGGACACGGTGGTCCGGATCCTCGACGAGAACGGCGCGGAGGTCCCCTTCGGCACGCACGGCGAGATCGCCGTGCGGGGTCCACAGGTGGTCCCCGGCTACTGGGGCCTGCCCGAGGCCACCGCCGCCGCCTTCCCGGACGGCGAACTGCGCACCGGCGACATCGGGTTCATGGACGAGGCGGGCTGGCTCTACGTCGTCGACCGCAAGAAGGACATGATCAACGCCTCCGGCTTCAAGGTCTGGCCGCGCGAGGTGGAGGACGTCCTCTACACCCACCCGGCGGTCCGCGAGGCGGCCGTCGTCGGCGTCCCCGACCCCTACCGGGGCGAGACCGTCCGCGCCTGCGTCAGCCTGCGTCCCGGAGCCACGGTGGCGCCCGAGGAGTTGACGGCGTACTGCGCCGAGCGGCTCGCGGCGTACAAATACCCCCGGGAGGTGGAGATCCTCGCGGAACTGCCGAAGACGGCGAGTGGGAAGATCCTCCGGAGGGAACTGCGTTCCCCCCGATGACGGATCCACGCGGAAGGCAGGTGGCGGCAATGGCCAAGGCGACGGACGGGGAGCAGGCCCCCGTCCCCCGGCGACTGCTGGCCGCCGCCACCCGGCTCTTCGCCGAGCGGGGCTACGACCGCACCTCGGTCCAGGACATCGTCGAGGCCGCAGGTGTCACCAAGGGCGCGCTCTACCACTACTTCGGCTCCAAGGAGGACCTCCTCCAGGAGGTCTACTCCCGGGTGCTCCGCCTCCAGCAGGAGCGCCTGGACGCCTTCGCCGGCGCGGACGCCCCCGTCGAGCAGCGGCTGCGCGACGCGGCCGCCGACGTGGTCGTCACCACCATCGAGAACCTGGACGACGCCTCGATCTTCTTCCGGTCGATGCACCACCTCAGCCCGGAGAAGAACAAGCGCGTCCGGGCGGAGCGCCGCCGCTACCACGAGCGCTTCCGGGCGCTGGTGGAGGAGGGGCAGCGCAGCGGGGTGTTCTCCACCGCCACCCCGGCCGACCTGATCGTCGACTACCACTTCGGCTCGGTCCACCACCTCTCCACCTGGTACCGGCCGGACGGCCCGCTCAGCCAGCAGGAGGTCGCCGACCACCTGGCCGATCTGCTGCTGCGGGCGCTCCGCCCGTAGTAGTCGTCAGCCGGTCGAGGAGCGCCGTGGCGGCCGGGTTGCGCGGCCGGGGCGCCCGGCCGGCGAGGACCACCGTCCGGCCGGGCTCCGGCTGACGGATGCTCACGCACGGCAGCCCCGCCTCCGTGCCGATCCGCCGGGGCACGATCGCCACCCCGATCCCGGCCCGTACGAGGTCCACGAGCAGCCGGATCTGGGTGACGTCGCAGGTGATCCGGCGCTCCAGACCGCAGTGCGCGGCCAGTCTGCGCACCGCGGTCTCCAGGCCCGTACCCGCCCGGAAGTCCACGAACGGCTCGTCGGCGAGGTCCGTGATCAGGGTGCGCCCGGCGTCCGCCAGCCGGTGGCCCGGCGCGGTGATCAGCACCAGGTCCTCGTGCCAGGTCGCGAAGGCGGCGATGCCGTCCGGGAGTTCGGCGGCGTCCGGCGCGAGGAAGGCCAGGTCCAGCTCGCCGGCGCGCAGCCCCGCCACCAGCTCCGGCGTCGTCGCCTCGCGCAGCGAGATCTGCACCCCCGGCCAGGCACGGTGGTAAGCGGCCAGCTCGGCCGCCAGGTCCACGCAGGTCAGCGTCTGGATCGTGCCGATCCTGACCCGGCCGGTCACCAGCCCCGAGACGGCCGCCACCGCGTCCCGCGCCGCCTCCGTACCGGCCAGCACCGACCGGGCCGACGGCAGCAGCGCCCGGCCCGCCTCGGTCAGCACCACCCGGCGGCCGGTCCGGTCGAACAGCTCGGCCCCCAGCTCCCGCTCCAGATTCCGTACGGAGGTGCTCAGCGCGGACTGCGCGATCGGCTCGGCACGGGCGGCGGCGGTGAAACTGCCATGGGTGACCACCGCCATGAAATGGCGGAGTTGGCGAAGCTCCATCCATCCACGATAGCGATGGGAGGTAGCTGAATCATCTGTTGGACCGATCGCGCGGGCGGTCCGAAGCTGGTCCCATGACCCAGATCCAGCAGTCCGCGCCCCAGCGGTCCGCGCACGTCCCCGTGCTCTGGACGGCGGCCCACGGCCCGCACCACCCGGCGGCCGTCCGGCTGTTCGCCCGCTGCCTGCTGCGGGTCCGTGCCTTCGCCCGCGAACTGGCGCTGGCGGACCACGTGGGCTCCGGCGGCTACTGAGCGCCCGCACCGCTGCCGGGCCCGAATCCGTTGGTGGGGCCGGTGCCCGTCCCGTTAGCATCCGACGATGCGGACCCCGGCCGACGACCAGTTCCCCACCATCACGGACCTCGTGGAACTCCCGCCCCGGGAGCTGGGGCGGCTGATCCGCCATCACGACCCCGCCTCGCGCCACCTGGGCCTCGCCCTGCTCACCGAGCGCCTCGCCGCCCGCCCGCCGTCGGACGACGCGGAGGCGGCCGGACTCGCCGCGCTGCTGCCCACGACGCTCACCGGACCGCCGGAGGCGGACCTCCTGCTGGCCGGACTCCACGAAAGGGCCGGGCACGACGAACGGTTCGCCCGCGCCCTGGAGGGCCGCCCCCGCCCGCCCTGGCGCGCCGCCGGAACGCTGCCCGCCTCGGTACGCACCGCCTGGCTGCGCGCCGATCTGCTGCACGACCCGGCGGCGGCGCTGCGCGAGGAACCCCCGGGCGAGCCGCTGTACCAGGCGGTCCGGGGCGCGGACATCACCGCCGCCCGCCACCCGGCCCGGCTGGTGGCGGAGCTGGCGGCCGGCACCGACCCGGTGCTCCGGGCCGAGGCCGTGCGGCTGGCCCGGCAGGGGCTGTACGCCGGACTCCTGGCCCCCGCCCAGGCCCGGGCCGCCCTGACCGGACTGCTGGGCACCGGCGGCGCCGAGGCCGTCACCGCCGCACTGGACGGGCTGGCCGAGCCGTGGGCGGCGCTCGACCCACTGCCGCCCGGCCTCCTCGCCCCGTTCCTCCGTACCGGTGCGCGACCCGATCCCGCCGCCGGGGCCGATCCCGGCACGGAGCCCGCACCCGTACCCGAGTCCGTGGCCGGTGCCGCGCTCACGGTCGCCGCCCGCCACGGCCACCGGGACCTGCTGCGCCGGGCCGCCGAGGACCCGGCCCTGGCGCCCGCGCTGCGGCGGCGGGCGATGGAACTCCTCGGGGATCTCGCCGGACGCGCGGACATCGGCGCCCTGACCGCCCTCGCCGCGCGCGATCCGCTGCTGCTCGGCGCCCCGGCCGTGGCCTGCCTGCGCGGCCTCCACCGGCGCGGCCACTTCCCGGACGGGCCGGACGTCCCCGTCGTCGTCGGCCTCGCCCTCACGGACCACTCCATCGCACCCCACGACGTGGCGACGGTCCTCTTCACCGTCCGCCGGGACGCGATCCGGGTCCTCACCGGCGCCCCCGCCGACGACCCGGACTGGCCGCGCCGGCTCGCCCTGCTGACCGCCCTCGCCGCCCAGGGCGCCGGGGACCTCCCGGTCGGGGCCGCCGTCACCCGGCTGCTGCCCGCCGCCCCCGCACCCGGCCCGTTCCTCGACGCGATCCGGGAACTGCGCCACACGGACGCCGAGGAGGCGGTGCTCGCCCTGCTGCCCTCGGCACCGGACGCGGCCCTGGAGACCCTGGAGGCGATCGGCGGCGACCGGACGGTCCTGGCCCTGCGCGAAGGCCTGGGCCTCGACACGGCGACCGGCGGCCAGGTGGCACCCCCGCTGCGCCCGGTACGCCACCGCGCCCTCGAACTGCTCTGGCAGCTCGACCGCGACCCGGAGCGCCGCCGCGCCCTGCTCGCCCGGCTCGACCCCGTCGACCTGCCCCCGCGCATCGCGGCCGGCCTCGGCCGCCCGGACCCCGGGGAGCTGGCGCTGCTCCGTTCCCACCTCGACCCGGACCGGCCGGACGCCGCACTGTGCCGGCTGGCGGCCCACGGCGACGCCGACACCCTCCCGGCCCTCGCCGACCTGCTGCTGCGCGTCGTCTCCGCACTGGCCACCGCGCGGGAGCCGGGCGCCCCCGACCGGACCGGCGAACACGGGCGGCCCGCCGGGGAACCCGTGGTGCCCCAGGAGGTCCTGGACGCGCTCCACGGCCTCGGCCGCCGGCTCCACGGGCGGGGCGCGATCAGACCGGTCTGCCTGCTCACCGCCACGGACGCCGACGGAGCCGGGCACGCCCTCGTCGCGAACCTCGCCCTGGAGCTGCTGGACCGCCCCGGACTCCTCGACCACGAGCGGGTGATCCTGCTCGAACTGCTGCTCAGGACCCCCTGGACGGGCACCCGGGCCCGGGTGCACCGGCTGACCCGCCACCGGGACCGGCACGTCCGCAAGCACGCCATCGCCCTCCTCGCCCGCGACGCCACGGGAGAGGACGCCCAGGCCCTCTCGGCGACCCTGATCGCGCTGACCCGGGCCCGGGACGTCCAGACCGTACGGCAGGCCCTCCTCGCCCTGGGCCACGCCCGGGCCCACTGGGCGGGCGCCGCGATCGCCGACCGCCTGGACCACCCGAACATGAACATCCGCAAGACGGCGGCCGCGGCCCTGGTCCGCACCGGCGGCCGGGCGGCGGTCCCCGGACTCCTCGACCGGCTCGGCCGCGAGGACAACCCCGCCCTGCGCGACACCCTCGTCGAAGCGCTGCGCACGGTACTCGGCGAGGCCCACGCCGCCACCCTGCTGGCCGCCGCCGAGCACGCCCGCCCCGCCTCCGTCCGCGAGCGCCTCCTCCTCGGCCTCTCCGGCGCCCTCGGCACCCGCGCAATCCGCGCCCTGGCCGAACAGGAGTCGCCGGTGGCGCCCCCGCTGCTCGCCCTGCTGGCGTCCGGCCGGGTCCGCCCGGCCACCGGCACCCTGGACGACCTCGCCGCGGCCCTGGCCCGCCACGGCATCACCGTCCCCTCCGCCGGGCCGCCCCCGCCCGCGCCCCGGGCGGCCGACCGGGACGCCGGGACCCTGCTGGCCGGCGGCTGGGACGCGGCCGTCGCGCTGCGCCTGGCCGGGCGGGACGAGATGCCCGCCCCGGGCCGGACCGAGGCGCTGCGGCCGCTGCTGGCCGACTGGCTCCGGCTCGCCGCGTCCCCGCCGGTGCGCCGGGACCCGGCGCTGCGGAACCGGGTGGTGCGGTACGCGCTGCGGATCTGCCCCGGGCCCCGGAGCACGGCGGAACTCGGCGTGTACGCGCGCTTCGCCCCGGTCCTGCTGGCCGCGCTGGCCGACGCCCGCGACCGGGACCGGCACGACCTCGTCGCCGTACTCGAAGCCGCCGCGCCGCTGCTGACGGCCTCCGCCCGGACCGCCGCGACCATCGCCGTCCGGGCCCTGCGCCCCGCCCCGGCCGCCCCCGCCCGCTCCACGGTGCCGCTGCTGCGCCTGCTCGGCGCGGTCCCGGTCCGCGCCGACCTCGACCGGGACCTCGCCGCCGCCCGGCTCGGCGCCGACCCCTGGCGGGGAGCGACCACCGTGCTCCGGGCCGCCTTCGCCGTACCGGAGGACGACGCGCCGCTCCCGGCCGGGGCCCGGGCCTGGCGGGAGGCGCTGGAGGAGGCGGCCCGCACCCCGGAGGAGCTGGCCCGGTTCCGTGCCCGGGACGACGGAACGGTCCCCTCCAGGGACCGGCTGGCCGCGCTCGCCGAGGCCCACCAGACCGCCGGTCCCGGGGTCCGGACCGCGCTCGTCGACTGGATGACGCTCCTCCAGCCCCTCGACGCACCGCCCTGGACCCTCGCCGAGACCGCCCGTGTCCCGGCCCCGCCCCCACGCCGGATACGCGGGGACGACCTCGACCAGCCCCGCTCGGCGGCCCAGCGGGAGCGGCTGCTGGCCCTGCTGGACGCGCCCGGCGAGGACCGCCGCCGCACCGCCGCCCTGACCCTGGCCCGCTGGCCCGAGCCGGGGGCCCGGCTGCCGGTGCTCCGCGCGTATCTGCGCGGCCGGGTCGACCTGCCCGTCGACACCGGCCTGGCCCGCGCGCTGCCCCTGCTCGACCCCGCCGAACTGCGCGCCGGAGACGTCCTGCGCGACCGGGTCGCGCACACCGCCGCCCGGCTCGGCCCCCAGGACCTGGAGCGGCTGGTGCCGCTGCTGCTGGAGTGGTGGCGAACGGCTCCGCCCGCGGGGGCCGGGGCGATCCGCGACGCCCTGCGCGCCTGCCCGGCCGACGCCCTCGCCACGCTCCTCGCCGACCGGCCGGACGGCGGCGACCGCGGCTCCCTGGAACTGCTCGCCGGCCGCCCGCTGCTGCGCACCAGGGCCCTGGAGCGGGCCCGGCGACGGCTGCGCGAAGAGGGCCACGGCGACCTGGCGGACCGGCTGCTGCTCGTCGACGGCCCCCTGCGCGGCCCGGACGCGGCCCGGCACGACGCGGCCGCCCTGGCAGCGCTCCGCGAGCGCCGGGAACCCGCACCCGCCGCGAGCGGTGCCGGCCCGTCCCGCCAGGAGCTGCTGGAACTGGCCGCCACCGGCACACCGGAACAGATCTGCCGGGCGCTCACCGCACTGGCCGAGGCGCACCCCGGCCCCGCACCCGACGACGACCCGCGCCTGTCCGGCCTGCTGGCCGGGCTGCTCACCCACCCCCGCGCCCGGGTCCGGCTGCGCGCCCACCGCACCTCACGGGCGATGCTCGACCGGCCGGCCCACCTCGACCACACCCGGACCCTGCTGGACGACCCCAGCCCCGACGTGGTGCGCATGGCGGTCCGCACCCTCTGCCGCGCGGCCTGGACACCCGCCCTGCCCGCCGTGACCGGGCTGCTCGGCCACCCGCACCCGGCGGTCCGCGACGCGGCGGCCGAGGGGCTGGCCGCCCTGGGCACGACGGCCGTCCCCGCCCTGCGCGCCGCCGCCGCCCGAGCCCGCCCCGACCGGCGCGCCCGCTACACCGACGTACTGGACCGGATCGGGGCGGGCGGAAGCCGACCCGGTGCGCCGCGAGACGTCCGGTGATCCCCGGGTACGCGGACGTGTCCGGGCGTCCCTCCGCCTCGCGGCGCACCGCGTCAGGCGCCGGACGCCGGTCCAGGGACTACCGGGCAGCCGTCACACGTACCGCTTGATCTCGCGCCGGGCCAGCGACCGCTGGTGCACCTCGTCCGGGCCGTCCGCCAGCCGCAGCGTCCGGGCCGCCGCCCACAACTCGGCCAGCGGGAAGTCCTGGCCGACGCCGCCCGCGCCGTGGAGCTGCACGGCCTGGTCGAGGATGGCGACCACGGCACGCGGGGTGGCGATCTTGATGGCCTGGATCTCGGTGTGCGCGCCCCGGTTGCCCACCGTGTCCATCAGCCACGCGGTCTTCAGCACCAGCAGACGCAGCTGCTCCACCGTGACCCGGGCGTCCGCGATCCAGTTCTGCACGACGCCCTGCTGGGCGAGCGGCTTGCCGAAGGCGGTACGGGACACCGCCCGCCGGCACATCAGCTCGATCGCCCGCTCCGCCATCCCGATCAGCCGCATGCAGTGGTGGATGCGGCCCGGGCCCAGCCGCGCCTGGGCGATGGCGAAGCCGCCGCCCTCCTCGCCGACCAGGTTCGTGACGGGGACCCGGACGTCGGTGAAGTCCACCTCGGCGTGGCCGCCGTGGTAGTGGTCCTCGTACCCGTAGACCCGCATGGCGCGGCGGACCTCGACGCCCGGGGTGTCGCGCGGGACCAGGACCATCGACTGCTGACGCCTCATGTCGGCGCTCTCGGGGTCGGTCTTGCCCATCACGATGAAGACCGCGCAGTCAGGGTTCATCGCCCCGGAGATGTACCACTTGCGCCCGTTGATGACGTACTCGTCGCCCTCGCGCGCGATCCGGGTCTCGATGTTCGTCGCGTCCGAGGAGGCCACCTCGGGCTCCGTCATCGCGAACGCCGAGCGGATCTCCCCGGCGAGCAGCGGCTCCAGCCACCGCTTCTTCTGCTCCTCGGTGCCGAACTGGTGGAGCACCTCCATGTTCCCGGTGTCCGGGGCGGCGCAGTTGACCGCCGTGGGCGCCAGCTGCGGGGAGCGGCCGGTGATCTCGGCCAGCGGGGCGTACTGGAGATTGGTCAGCCCGGCCCCGTACGCGGGATCGGGGAGGAAGAGGTTCCACAGCCCCTGCCGCCGGGCCTCCGCCTTCAGCTCCTCCACGACCCGCGGGGTGTCCCAGGGCGAGGCCAGCAGCGCGCGCTGTTCCTCGGCCGTCGCCTCGGCGGGGTACACGTGCTCGTCCATGAAGGCGAGCAGCCGGGCGCGCAGCTCCTCGGTGCGGGCGTCGAACGCGAAGTCCATGGGTCAGCCTTCCTGGAGGGTGGTGAGGCCGTGCTCGATGAAGACGGGGACGAGGCCGCCGATCCGGTCGAAGCCGGTTCCGACGGTCTGGCCCAGGGTGTAGCGGTAGTGGATGCCCTCCAGGATCACGGCCAGCTTGAACCAGGCGAACGCGGTGTACCAGGAGAGGGCGGAGGTGTCCCGGCCGGAGCGGGCGGCGTAGCGCTCGATCAGCTCGGCGGGGGAGGGATGGCCGGGGGCACCGCTGGTGGTGGAGACCGGTGACTCGGCCAGGCCGAGGTCCGAGCTGTACATGACCAGCAGCCCGAGGTCGGTGAGCGGGTCGCCGAGCGTGGACATCTCCCAGTCCAGTACGGCCTTGATCCGGTCGTCGTCGCCGATCAGCACGTTGTCCAGCCGGTAGTCGCCGTGGACGACGGTGGGCGCGGGCGAGGCGGGCAGCGCGCGGCCGAGCGCGGTGTGCAGCGCGTCGATGCCGGGCAGTTCGCGGTTGCGCGAGGCGTCCAGCTGTTTGCCCCAGCGGCGCAGCTGCCGCTCCAGGAAGCCCTCGGGACGCCCGAAGTCGCCGAGCCCGACGGCTTGCGGGTCCACCGCGTGCAGGTCGACCAGGGTGTCGACGAGCCCGAGGACCGCCTCCCGGGTGCGCCCGGGGCCCAGCGGGGCGAGCTGCTCGACCGTGCGGTACGGGGTGCCCGCCACGTACTCCATGACGTAGAACGGCGCACCGTTCACCGACTCGTCCTCGCAGAGCAGCACCGGCTCGGGCACCGGCACACCCGTCGGGTGCAGGGCGCTGATCACCCGGTGCTCCCGCCGCATGTCGTGCGCGGTGGCCAGCACATGACCCAGCGGGGGCCTGCGGACCACCCACCGGCCGGTGCCGTCCGTGACGACGTACGTGAGGTTCGAGCGGCCGCCCTCGATCAGCCGGGCCCGCAGCGGTCCGCCCACCAGCCCCGGCCGTTCCCGGTCGAGATGCCCGCGCAGCCGGTCGAGGTCGAGACCCGGCGGGGAGACGTCGGGGCCGGTGCCCGGCGGGGGGACTGAGCTCATCGTGCGCACCTCCGGAGGGGAAGAAAGACGGGAACCATCATGCCGACCAGTCGGTATGTCGTCCAGTGTCCGGCGGCGGGTCGTCCGTGATCCCTGGGGCGGGGCGGTGTTCCCGCCCCCTCCGGAGTCTGGTGCTCAGTCGTATCCCTGAATAGAGTTCACGTATGAATACAGAGCTGCTGATCGACGATGTCCGGCTGACCCCGATCCTGATAGCCGACCCGCCCCTGCTCAACACCCAGGGCGTCCACCAGCCGTACACCCCGCGGCTCGTCGTGGAGGTCGTCACCCGTGGTGGGGTCACCGGTGTCGGCGAGACGTACGGGGACGGGAAGTACCTGGAGCTCGCCCGGCCGCTCGCCGAGGCGCTCCGGGGCCGCCCGGTCAGCGATCTGAACGGCCTCTTCGCGCTGGCCGACGCGGTGTGCGGCGATTCGGGCGCGGCCGACGACCGGATCGAGGCCGGTGGCCTGCGCGGTGTCCAGACCGCCGACAAGCTCCGGCTCTCCGTCGTCTCCGGCTTCGAGGTCGCCTGCCTGGACGCGCTGGGCAAGTCCCTCGGCCTGCCCGTGCACGCCCTGCTCGGTGGAAAGGTCCGCGACCGGGTCGAGTACAGCGCCTATCTCTTCCACCGCTGGGCCGCCCACCCCGAGGGCGGCGAACGGGACGACTGGGGCGCCGCCCTCGACCCGGCCGGCGTCGTCGCCCAGGCCCGCCGCTTCGCCCGCGCGTACGGTTTCTCGTCCTTCAAGCTGAAGGGGGGCGTCTTCGAGCCCGACCGGGAGATCGCCGCGATCCGCGCACTGGCCGAGGAGTTCCCCGGCCGGCCGCTGCGCCTGGATCCCAACGGCGCCTGGTCCGTGGAGACCTCGCTGTACGTCGCCGACCAGCTCAAGGACGTACTCGAATACCTGGAGGACCCGGCGACCGGTACGGGGCCGATGGCAGAGGTCGCCGCGGGCACCGACGTACCGCTGGCCACCAACATGTGCGTGACCACCCTCGCCGAGGTGCCGGAGGCCTTCGCCCGGGGTGCCGTGCAGGTCGTCCTCTCCGACCACCACTACTGGGGCGGGCTGCACCGGACCCGGGAACTGGCCGCGATCTGCCGCACCTTCGGCGTCGGCCTCTCCATGCACTCCAACACCCACCTCGGCATCAGCCTCGCCGCGATGACCCACGTCGCCGCCACCGTCGCCAACCTCGACTACGCCTGCGACAGCCACTACCCCTGGCAGACCGAGGACGTCATCACCACCCGCCATGTCTTCGAGGACGGACACCTCACCGTCTCCGACACCCCCGGCCTCGGCGTCGAACTCGACCGTGAGCGGCTCGCCGCGCTGCACCGGCGCTGGCTCGACGACGACGGCACGATGCGCGAGCGCGACGACGCGGCCGCGATGCGCAAGGCCGAACCGGAGTGGCGGACCCCGGCGATCCCCCGCTGGTGACCGGCGCGCGAGGAGTGCGGCGGCCCGCTCAGAACAGCATGGCCGTCGCGCACCCCGCGAGCACCACCGCACACCCGGCCACCGCCAGCGCCCCGCGCACTGTCATCGGCCGGGGCCGGGCGCTCCGCATCCGCAGCACCCGCCGGTGCGCCACCACCAGCATCCCCAGCCAGGCCAGCGCGCCCACCGCCACCGCCACCACCGCGGCCGGGCCCGCCCCGGCGTGCAGCGCCTGCTTCGCCGCCAGCGCCAGCACCACCGTGCAGGACAGCGTGGTCCGCCGCCAGGCCAGCCGGGTCCGCTCGGGCTGGAGCCCGGGATCGCGCGGCACGCCGCTCACCGGCCCTCCCAGCCGAAGAGGACCACCACCACCATCGCCACCGCCACCACGGCGACCGCCAGACCGAGCAGCGTCGGGAACCGCGAGACCGGCAGGTCCTCCCCGCGCCGCATCGCCCGCTCGCACCGCACCCAGTGGTTGACGGCCCGCAGCGCGCACAGCACCCCGGCCGCCAGCAGGGCCAGCGCCAGCCCCGCGCGCACGCCCCAGGCCAGCTCCGGCAGGAACTGGTCGACCGCGAAACCGCCGCCGATCAGCGCCAGGGCCGTCCGGATCCAGGCGAGGAAGGTGCGTTCGTTGGCGAGCGAGAACCGGTAGTCGGGCGTCGCGCCCTCCTCGCGGACGCGTTCCGGCGCGAACCACAGCCGCAGGCCCCGCACGAATTCGATCACGTCCGGACCCTATCCGCCGCTTCCCCGGGACGGGCGCCGACCGGACTCAGGAGCCCGCCCCGGCCGCCCGGAAGGCGCGCAGCCGC
Source organism: Streptomyces sp. NPDC001108 (assembly GCF_053598535.1). Lineage (NCBI taxonomy): Bacteria > Bacillati > Actinomycetota > Actinomycetes > Kitasatosporales > Streptomycetaceae > Streptomyces > Streptomyces sp. NPDC001108. The sequence continues at coordinate 248,433 of NZ_JBSFKL010000007.1, read as the reverse complement.
CGGTAGGCCGCCAGCCCGTCCGGCACCCACGGCCAGTCGTCGATCCGCGCGTCCAGCTCGTCGTCGGTGAGGAAGGTGTGCCAGGCCACCTCCTCCACCTGCGGGCTGACCGGCAGCTCGCACCGCACCCGGTAGACGTACGACCACCAGGAGTGCGCGGCGCTCTCGTAGAGGAACTTGAAGAGCGGCTCGGGCCGGGGGAGTCCGGACACCCCCAGCTCCTCCTCGGCCTCCCGCAGCGCGGCCTCGTCGTACGACTCCCCGGCACCGACCACCCCGCCGACGAACATGTCGTAGTGGGACGGGAAGACCAGCTTCCCCGGGGTCCTGCGGTGGACGAAGAGCCGCCCCTCCGCGTCCCGGGCCTCGATGAAGACGCAGCGATGGCGAAGGCCCCGCGCGGTCGCCTCACCGCGCGGGGCCTGCCCCACGACCTGGTCGTTCTCGTCGACGATGTCCAGGATCTCGTCAGAAGGAGTCATGCTCCCCATCCAACATCAGGACACCGCCGCGGGATCACTGGCCCATGACGTACTTGACGGTCGGACCGGTGGTCCAGCCGCCGTCCACGGCCAGCTCGGCACCGGTGATGTACGAGGCGGCGTCCGAGAGCAGGAAGGTGACCGCGGCGGCGATCTCCGGGGCCTCGCCGACCCGGCCCATCGGGGTGTTCGGGTAGTTGCCCTCGCCCTGCTGGATGCCGACGGAGGCGGTCATCGGGGTGTACGTCATGCCGGGGTGCACCGAGTTGACCCGGATCCGGGACGTGCCGAGCTCCACCGCGCCGACCTTCGTCAGCCCGCGCACGGCCCACTTCGAGGCGCCGTAGCTGGAGGTCAGGGCGAGGCCCATCAGGCCGGCCGCCGAGGAGATGTTGACGATCGAGCCGCCGCCGTTCTCCTTCATCAGCGGGATCACCGTCTTCATGCCGATGAAGACGGCGGTCAGGTTGATGTCGATGACCTTGCGGAAGTGCTCGACGCTCTCGGTCTCCAGCGGCATCCCGGTCGACACCCCGGCGTTGTTGACCAGGCCGTCTATTCGGCCGAACTCGGCGACGGCGAACTCGGCGACCCGCTGCCAGTCCTCCTCGGAGGTCACGTCGTGGTGGACGAAGCGGGCCTTCCCGCCCAGCTCGGCGGCGGTGGCCGCACCCTCCTCGTCGAGCAGGTCGGTGATCACCACGTTGGCGCCGCCCGCCACCGCGAGGCGCGCGGCCTCGGCGCCCAGGCCCCGGGCGCCGCCGGTGATGATGACGGTCTTGTCGCTGAGGTTGCTCGTGTCAGTCATGGTGTTTCCTCTGTGCGGTACGGAAGGGTGCGTGATGCGGTGGCCCCGGCGGTACGGGCCCCTCAGGGGGTGCCCGGCACCGGGGCGCGCAGGAACGCGGTGGTGGTTTCGACGAGATCGGCGAGGAAGAACGCCTCGCCGGTCAGCGGCTCGATCCCGTCGAGCCGCTGGCGCGCGCGGTCGGCGAACGCCGCGCCGATCAGGGTGAGCGCCAGGTCCAGGCGCTCCAGGCGGACCGGGGCGGGCAACGCGCCCAGACGGTCCTTGAGCAGGGCGATCAGCCGCCCGTAGTGGGTGTCGTCCAGGACGGGATGCGGGGTGCCGGTCCGCAGCCCGGTCTCATGGGTGAGCCGGACCGAGATCCGCAGGCAGCGGCAGCCCCGGTCGTCGGCGAGCAGGCTCGCCTCGGCCGTCACCAGCGCGGCGACCAGCTCCCGTACGCCGCAGTCCGCGTCCAGCGCGTCCAGCAGCCGGGCCATCACCCGCTCGGTGCGGTCCTGGCGGCCCGCCATCACCGCGTCCAGCAGCCCGGCCCGGGAGCCGAAGTGGTACTGGACGGCGGAGGGGTTGCTCTGGCCGGCGAGCCGGACGATGTCGCGTAGCTGTGCGCCGTCCGGACCCTGGGCGGCGAAGATCTCCTCGGCCGCGCGGATCAGCTTCTCCCGGGTCTCGGGACCGGACGTTCGCGCCATACCCGCACTGTAATACTGGCCATTATTAAAAACCAGTGGAGGGGCGTCCGGAGCGGCTCAGTTGGGCTGGAGGCTCTTCTCCCGGCGCCCGCCGACCGGCCCCTCCGGCATCGCCGGATGGAGCCCGAGCAGCACGATCCCGACGACGATCGCGGCGAGCCCGACGGCCTGCCAGGCCAGCGCCCCGGCGTCGGTGCGCAGCCGGTCGCCGAGGAAGCCGATCCCGCAGGCGATCCCGGCCAGCGGCTGGGCGGCGGTCAGCGGGGGCAGCGAGACCCTGAGCGGCCCGGTCTCGAACGCGCTCTGCACCAGCAGCAGTCCCGTCACCCCCAGCAGGACGACGGCGTACGGCTGCCACGCCGTGAGCAGCGCCGTCCACCCGCCCCCCGTGATGAGCTGGCCGCTGACCCGGGTGAGCGCGTCCTGGAGCCCGTAGAGCAGCCCGGCCGCCACCGCGAGCAGCGCGGGGGAGGCGGCGGTGACGGCGCGTTTGGCGACGGTGGTCAGCAGCAGCGCGGACCCCACCACCACCCCGACCACCAGCCAGTGCCGCAGTACGCCGGTCACCGCCTCGCCGCCCTCGGGCCGCCCCGCCAGCAGGAAGGCCGCGACCCCGCCGGCCAGCAGCCAGAGCCCGGCCCAGCCCTGGCGGCCGAGCCGCTGGCCGGTGCGGTGGCGGGACAGGGTCATCGCGAAGAGCAGATTGGTGGCCAGGAGCGGTTCGACGACGGAGACCTCGCCGTTGGCCAGGGCCAGGGCGCCCAGCACCATTCCGCAGACCATCAGCCCGACCCCGGCCAGCCAGCTCCGCACCCGCATCAGGTCGAGCAGCAGCCGGGGCGAGAGGTAGTCGCTCCTCGGGGCGTGCGAGGCGGCGGCCTGCTGGAGGACGAAGCCGAATCCCAGGCAGCAGGCGGCACTCATGGCGAGCGCGACGACCAGCACCGACATGCCGCTACCTCGTACAGGGCCGGAAATGGGGTGATGTGTACCGACGATAGCGCCGGTGTGCCCCGGGTGCGGCCGGAACGGGGCCGACCGGGCGGTTGACGCCGTGGCGGCCGGTGCAGAAGATCTGACGCACGAGTAACTTCCGGCTCCGGCAGGACCGCATGCCCCGGTACCGGACCGCCCCGACAAGGATGGAACCCATGGCGTACGACGCTGATGTGATCGTGATCGGGGCGGGGCTGGCCGGGCTGGTGGCCACCGCCGAACTGGCCGAGGCGGGGCGCTCGGTGATCCTGCTCGACCAGGAGCCCGAGCAGTCGATCGGCGGCCAGGCGCACTGGTCCTTCGGCGGCCTCTTCCTGGTCGACTCGCCCGAGCAGCGCCGGATGCGGGTCAGGGACAGCCACGAGCTGGCGCTCCAGGACTGGTTCGGCACGGCGGGCTTCGACCGCGAGGAGGACCACTGGCCGCGCAAGTGGGCCGAGGCGTACGTCGACTTCGCGGCCGGCGAGAAGCGCTCCTGGCTGCGCGCCCAGGGGCTGCGGCTCTTCCCCGTGGTCGGCTGGGCCGAACGCGGCGGCTACGACGCCACGGGCCACGGCAACTCCGTACCCCGCTTCCACATCACCTGGGGCACCGGCCCCGGCGTCGTCGCCCCCTTCGAGCGCCGGGTCCGCGCGGGCGTCGCCAAGGGGCTCGTGCGCTTCGCGTTCCGGCACCGGGTCACCGGCCTCGGCCGCACCGGGGGCACCGTCGACACCGTGACCGGCGAGGTGCTGGAGCCGAGCGCCGCGGCCCGGGGCACCGCGAGCAGCCGGGTGGTGGCCGGTTCCTTCGAACTGCGGGCCCAGGCGGTGATCGTCACCTCCGGCGGCATCGGCGGCAACCACGACCTGGTCCGCAAGCAGTGGCCCGCCCGGCTCGGCACGCCGCCCGCGAAACTGCTCTCCGGCGTCCCCGCCCACGTGGACGGACTGATGCTCGGCATCGCCGAGGAGGCGGGCGCCCACCACATCAACCGCGACCGGATGTGGCACTACACCGAGGGCATCGAGAACTGGAACCCGATCTGGGCCAAGCACGCCATCCGCATCCTGCCCGGACCGTCCTCGCTCTGGCTGGACGCCCGCGGCAAGCGGCTCCCGGTCCCGCTCTTCCCGGGCTTCGACACCCTCGGCACCCTCGAACACATCATGCGGTCCGGCCACGAGTACACCTGGTTCGTCCTCGACCGGAGGATCATCGGGAAGGAGTTCGCGCTCTCCGGCTCGGAGCAGAACCCGGACCTCACCGGCAAGTCGATCCGGGACGTGATCGGCCGGGCCCGCGCCGACGTACCGGCGCCGGTGAAGGCGTTCATGGACAACGGGGTCGACTTCGTCGTGGAGAAGGACCTCTCCGCGCTCGTCCGGGGCATGAACAAGCTGACCGGCCAGGAGCTGATCGACGAGGCCGAGCTGCGCCGCGAGATCGTCGCCCGGGACCGCGAGATCGCCAACCCCTTCACCAAGGACCTCCAGATCACCGCGATCCACGGCGCCCGCGCCTACCTCGGCGACAAGCTGATCCGGACCGCCGCACCGCACCGCATCCTCGACCCCAAGGCCGGTCCGCTGATCGCCGTACGGCTGAACATCCTCACCCGCAAGTCGCTCGGCGGACTGGAGACGGACCTGTCCTCCCGGGTGCTGACCGAGGACGGCACCCCGCTGGCCGGGGTGTACGCGGCGGGCGAGGCGGCCGGCTTCGGCGGTGGCGGGGTGCACGGCTACCGCTCGCTGGAGGGGACCTTCCTCGGCGGCTGCATCTTCTCCGGCCGGGCGGCGGGCCGGGCGGCCGCGAAGGCGGTCGGCTGAGGCGCCCGGCTACCGCTCCCGCGCCTCCGCGGGCGGGGTGAGCCGTTCGACGACGCGGAACCGCTCGGCGACGACCATCGTGTCGTCGTCGACGGTGAAGCCCGGGTCGCCGAGCGCCTCCCGCATCTCGTCGCCGTGCCAGAAACGCTCGTGCGCCGCACGCCACTCGGCGACCGAGGAGTAGCCCTCGCCCTCGTCGATCGCGTGCTGGAGACCGACGTCGCCCAGGCGCAGCACCCGTACCTCCGTCACCTCCAGTACGGCGACCTCCCGGCCGTCCGAGTCGATCAGCGCGGACCGCTCGCCCACCGGCGGCAGCTCCTCGTCCTCCGCCTCGTACTCGGCGAGCAGCCCGGTCGTCGAGACCTTCGCGCCGGTGAGGACCGCCTCGACCAGCTGATCGCGCAGCGGTCCCGGGAAGGCGAGCAGAAAGGGTTTGAGGGGGGTGCTGGCGGGGCCTTCGGGCCGCGCCCCGAGGGTTTCGTCAAGAGGCTCGTGATTTCCCATGGCGGCAAGTCTGGCACGGACCGTCCGGTCCGGCGGCGAAACGGTCGAAAAGCCGCTGTTTGGTCAACAGGTGCCGAACGTAAGGCAGTTGGACACCGGTTCCGGCCGGTACGACGACGGCGCCCGCCGGGCCGGGCGTGAGCCGGGCCGGCGGGCGCCGTCGGGGCGGGTCCCCGGGCGGGACCTAGATGATCAGTGACAGCAGCAGGACGAAGACCAGCGAGACCACGGAGATGATCGTCTCCATCACCGACCAGGTCTTCACCGTCTGGCCGACGCTCATTCCGAAGTACTCCTTCACCAGCCAGAACCCGGCGTCGTTGACATGGCTGAAGAAGAGCGAGCCCGCGCCGACCGCCAGCACCAGCAGCGCGGCGTGGGAGGTCGACATGTCGGCCGCCAGCGGGGCGACCAGACCGGCCGCCGAGATGGTGGCCACCGTCGCCGAGCCGGTCGCCAGCCGGATCGCCACCGCGATCAGCCAGCCCAGCAGCAGCGCCGGGATCGACCAGTTCCTGGAGAAGTCCAGGACCATCTGGCCCACGCCCGCGTCGATGAGGGTCTGCTTGAAGCCACCGCCCGCGCCCACGATCAGCAGCACACCGGCGATCGGCGCGAGCGACTTCTCGACCGTGGTGGAGAGCCGGCCCTTCGAGAATCCGGCCGCCCGGCCCAGTGTGAACATGCCGACCACGACCGCCGCCAGCAGCGCGATCAGCGGCGAGCCGATCACGTCGGTGATCTTCTGGAGACCCTGTTCCGGATCGTCCACGACGATGTCGACCAGGGCCTTGACCAGCATCAGCACCACCGGCAGCAGGATCGTCGCCAGCGTGGCGCCGAAGCCGGGACGGCGGTCGAGATCCTCCGAGGGCCGCTGCGGGACCATCCGCTCCGGCACCGGGACGTCCACCCAGCGCGCCGCGACCCGCGAGAAGAGCGGCCCCGCGATGACCACGGTGGGGATCGCCACCAGGACGCCCAGCGCCAGGGTGACCCCGAGGTTGGCGCCGAGGGCGTCGATCGCCACCAGCGGTCCGGGGTGCGGCGGGATCAGCCCGTGCATCACGGAGAGGCCGGCCAGGGCCGGGATGCCGATCCGCATCAGCGACTGGTTGCCGCGCTTGGCGACCAGCAGCACCACCGGGATCAGCAGCACGATGCCGACCTCGAAGAAGAGCGGCAGGCCGATCACCGAGGCGATCAGCACCATCGCCCACGGCATGGAGCGCCCCCTCGCCCGGGCGAGGATGGTGTCGACGATCTGGTCCGCGCCGCCGGAGTCGGCCAGCAGCTTCCCGAGGATCGCGCCGAGCGCGATCAGCACGCCGACGCCCGCGACGGTCGAGCCGAGACCGGCGGTGAAGCTGGCGATCGTCTTCGCCGGGGCCGCCCCGGCGAAGGAACCGAGCGCCAGCGACCCGATGGTCAGCGCGAGGAACGCGTGCATCTTGAACTTGGTGATGAGCAGGACGATGACGGCGATGCCCGCCAGGACGGCGATGCCCAACTGGGCGTTGCCGGCCGAGGTGATCGGTTCGACGGCGTCCGCTGCCAACATCTCGACGCTGAGACTGGTCACGGTGGAGGTCCTTAGTCCTCGAGCCGGCGCAGGGCCGCGACGGCTCGCTGGGTGATTTCTTCAGGGGTGCCGGACACGTCGACGGAGACGCCGGCCTCGTCCTCCTGCAGGGGCTGCAGGGTGGCGAACTGCGAGTCGAGCAGGGCGGTGGGCATGAAATGGCCCGTACGCCCCGCCATCCGGGCCTCGATCAGCGCCCGGTCGCCGGTCAGATGGAGGAAGAGGACCCCGGGCGCCTCGGCGCGCAGCCGGTCGCGGTACGACCGCTTCAGCGCCGAGCTGCTCACCACCCCGCCGAGCCCCGCCCGGCCGTGCGCCCAGCGGCCGATCGCGTCGAGCCAGGGCCACCGGTCCGCGTCGTCCAGCGGGACGCCGGCCGACATCTTGGCGATGTTGGCCGCGGGGTGGAAGTCGTCGCCCTCCGCGTACGGAACGCCGAGTCCGGCGGCGAGCAGGGGGCCGATCGTGGTCTTGCCGGTCCCTGCAACGCCCATCACCACGACGACGTGGGGAGTGCTCATGGGGGTGCCTCGCAGTCTTCCGCGATGTCTTCCTCGACATCGGTCCGTCGCGCTACTGAAACCCATACGTACGACTTATTCAAGATGTTGTGACGTAAACGTCGTACTTTTCGTCGTCGAAGGACGCCCCGTAGGCTTTGCCCATGACCACACAGGGCCCCGGGCTCCATACCCATGTGCTGGACACCCTGGGACTGGAGATCGCCGCCGGCACGCATCCGCCGGGGGCGGTCCTGCGGACCGACGAGCTCGCCCGGCGCTTCGACGTCTCGCGCACCGTCGTGCGCGAGGTGGTCCGGGTCCTGGAGTCCATGCACCTGGTCGAGTCCCGGCGCCGGGTCGGCGTGACCGTACGGCCGACCGGGGCGTGGAACGTGTACGACCCGCAGGTCATCCGGTGGCGGCTGGCCGGGGCGGACCGCCCGCGCCAGTTGCGCTCGCTGACCGTGCTGCGTTCGGCGATCGAGCCCGTGGCGGCCGGTCTCGCCGCCCGCAACGCCACCCCGGAGCAGTGCGCCGCCCTCACCGAGCGCGCCCTCGGCATGGTCGCCACCTCGCGCGGCCAGCAGCTGGAGGGCTACCTGGAGCACGACATCGCGTTCCACCGGATCGTGCTCGACGCCTCCGGCAACGAGATGTTCGCGCGCCTCGGCGACGTGGTCGCCGAGGTGCTGGCGGGCCGTACGCACCACCAGGTCATGTTCGAGGACCCCGACCCGGCCGCCGTCACCCTGCACGTCCGGCTCGCCGAAGCGGTCCGCGAGGGCGACGCGGCGGCGGCGGAGCGGCTCACCAGGGAGATCGCCGTGGGCGCCCTGCACGAACTGGACGTCCTCGCCCCCTGAGCCCCGCCCGCACGCGCGACGGCCCCCGCGGAAGTCCCTCCGCGGGGGCCGCCGTGCGTGCGGGTGTGTGTCCGGGTCAGCCGCCGTGTCCCTGGTGGCCACCGCCATGCCCGGCGCCGTGGTCGAACCTCATCGCCTCGGACGGCATCACGACGAACGGCCGCATCATGCCCATGTCCTCGTGCTCCAGCAGATGGCAGTGGTACATGAACCGCCCGTACGCCCCGTCGAACGTCCCGAGCACCTTCACCAGCTGCCCGGCGGGCACCCGGAAGACGTCCTTCCAGCCGTGCTCGTTGGGGGCGGCCGGGATCTTGGTTCCGTGGTCGAACTCCACCGGGGAGCGGGTCCCGCCGAGCGCCGGGTCGAAGCCGTCGAGCACGTACGCCTCCCGGCCCATCACCTGGAAGTCGGTCAGATGGATGTGCATCGGATGCGTCGGGCCGCCCAGGTTGAGGAACGACCACTGCTCGAACGTGCCCTCGCCGATCGTGAAGCCGAGACCGTCGTTGAAGGTCCGCGAGATCCTGCGGTACGTACGCACCGTGCCGTCCTCGCCCCGGACCTGGAGGACCCCGTCCGAGGGCACCGTCACCGTCGACGGGTCCTCGACCTCCGCCATCTCCCAGATCTCCGGATGGCCGCCGCCGCCGACCGTCCCCGGCACCGTCAGCACCACGAGCCGGTGCCCGTGCTCCACCAGGCCGTGCTCGTACCGCCGGAAGGAACCCGACAGCACCTCGGGCAGCTCGAAGGTGTCCCGCCGCCCGGTCTCCCGCACCCGGAACTCCATCACCTGCGGGAACGGCACGTTCGACGCCGGGTCCGCGACCCCGGGGGCGAGCTTGCCGCGGTTGACCAGCCGGACCCGGCGGCCCGCCAGCGCCGAGAAGTCGACCAGCAGGTCCATCCGCTCGGCCGGGGCGATCGTCAGCTGCGGCAGCGAGGCGTCGAAGTCGACCGGCACCGGGCGCGGCAGCAGGCCGCCGTCGCTGCCGATCTGCCGGATCACCCCCGGCACCGGGTTGTTCCCGTCGTCCACCAGCACCAGGTCGTAGATCCGCGCGTTGGACGCGTTGACCAGCCGGAACCGGTACCAGGCGTCGTCCACGTCCAGATGCGGCCAGATCCGCCCGTTGACCGTCGTGTACGGGCCGAGGAACGGCAGCGACACCGGCTTCCCGGTCTCCGGGTGGGCCTTGGTGAGCACCGTCGTCTTGTGCAGCAGCCGCCCGTTGAGCCGGCCGTCCTCGTCGGTGTCGAGATTGCGGTCGGCGAGGATCAGCGGCAGCTCCCGGTCGCCGGACGGCAGGCCGAGCGCGTCCTCCTCGTGGTCCCGGACCAGATACGTGCCGACCAGCCCGGCGTACACGTTCCACCGGGTGATGTTCATCGCGTGGTCGTGGTACCACCACTGCGCCGCCTGGTGGTCGTTCGGGTACTCCGACAGCTGCGCGTCGCCGAAGCCGACCGCGTTGTCCGCCCAGCCGTCGTTGCCGCCACCGGTCTGGGCGCCGTGCAGATGCGTCACCGTCCAGGCGGGCAGCGCGGCGACGTCCGGGTTCGGCTCCACCCCGTCCCGGCCGGGGCTGTTGTGCGGGGCGGGCTCGCCCGGCGCGACCGGGCCGACCTCCACCGCCGTGACCGGGTACTCGCTCCCCTTCGGGACCCGGTTGGTCCACGCGATCCGGACCCGCTCCCCGCGCCGCACCTCGATGGTGGGCCCGGGCACCATGCCGTCGTACCCCCACATCAGGGTCGGCGGCAGTTGCGCGTGCAGCCGCACCCAGGTGGGTGACACGGCGATCTCGGTCTCCCGCAGCACGTCGCCGCTCCGCGGACGGAGCACCGGCGGAACGGGCAGCGCGTCGACGTACGGCACGAGCCCGCCGACCGGTGCCGCCAGCACGGCAGGCTCGTCCCCCGATTGACTGATCTTCTCCGTGGCCTCGATGATCTCGGTCAAGGTACTTCCCCCATGATCAGTGATTCCCCTGTCGCGGGGGGAGAACGACCCCTGCCCCCGCAGGTACCGGCCGATCTCCCCCTACGTATCAAAGGACCGCGGAGAATCCGACAAGGTTCTGCATCGCACACCATCTGACTGGAACCGGTACATCCCGCCGGGGGAGCGGCAGTCGTTTCCCGCCAACGCGGCGCGCCGCCGTGACACCCTCACGGGGGCGTACGGTTGTTCGCGTTCGATCTTCGCGAAACGACGGAAAGAGGAGACCACGGTATGGCGCAGCAGGTGCAAGGGGTCATCGCACCGGGGAAGAACGAGCCGGTACGGGTCGAGACGATCGTGATCCCGGATCCCGGGCCCGGCGAGGCCGTGGTCAAGATCCAGGCATGCGGTGTCTGCCACACGGACCTGCACTACAAGCAGGGCGGCATCAACGACGAGTTCCCCTTCCTCCTCGGCCACGAGGCCGCCGGGGTCGTGGAGTCCGTCGGCGAGGGTGTCACCGACGTCGCCCCGGGCGACTTCGTCGTCCTCAACTGGCGTGCCGTGTGCGGGCAGTGCCGCGCCTGTCTGCGCGGCCGCCCCTGGTACTGCTTCGACACCCACAACGCGAAGCAGCGGATGACCCTCCTCGACGGCACGGAGCTGTCCCCGGCCCTCGGCATCGGCGCGTTCGCCGAGAAGACCCTGGTCGCCGCCGGCCAGTGCACCAAGGTCGACCCCGAGGTCTCCCCGGCCGTCGCCGGACTCCTCGGCTGCGGCGTCATGGCGGGCATCGGCGCCGCCATCAACACCGGCCAGGTCGGCCGGGGCGACTCGGTCGCCGTGATCGGCTGCGGCGGCGTCGGCGACGCCGCGATCGCCGGGGCCCGGCTGGCCGGCGCGTCGAAGATCATCGCGGTCGACATCGACGACCGGAAGCTGGAGACCGCGAAGACGATGGGCGCCACGCACACCGTCAACTCCCGCTCCACCGACCCGGTCGAGGCGATCCGCGCCCTGACCGGCGGAAACGGCGCCGATGTCGTCATCGAGGCGGTCGGCCGCCCGGAGACGTACCAGCAGGCGTTCTACGCCCGGGACCTCGCGGGCACCGTCGTCCTGGTCGGCGTCCCCACCCCGGAGATGAAGCTGGAGCTCCCGCTCCTCGACGTCTTCGGCCGCGGCGGCTCGCTCAAGTCCTCCTGGTACGGCGACTGCCTGCCCTCGCGCGACTTCCCGATGCTGATCGACCTGCACCAGCAGGGGCGGCTCGACCTCGGTGCCTTCGTCACCGAGACCATCGGACTCGGCGACGTCGAGCAGGCGTTCGCCCGGATGCACGACGGCGACGTGCTGCGCTCGGTGGTGATCCTCTGATGGCCGCCCGCATCGACCACCTGGTCACCTCCGGCACCTTCGCCCTCGACGGCGGCGAGTGGGAGGTCGACAACAACGTCTGGATCGTCGGCGACGACACCGAGGCGATCGTCATCGACGCCGCCCACGACGCCGCCGCCATCGAGGCCGCCCTCGGCGGCCGTACGCTGCGCGCCATCGTCTGCACCCACGCGCACAACGACCACATCGACGCCGCCCCGGCCCTCGCCGACGCGACCGGCGCCCCCGTCCTGCTGCACCCGGACGACCTGCCGCTGTGGCGGCAGACCCACCCGGACCGCACCCCGGACGGCGAACTGGCCGACGGCGGAACGCTGGAGGTCGCCGGTACGACCCTCCAGGTCCTGCACACCCCGGGCCACGCCCCGGGCGCCGTCTGCCTCTACGCCCCCGAGCTGTCCACCGTCTTCACCGGGGACACCCTCTTCCAGGGCGGCCCCGGCGCCACCGGACGGTCCTTCTCGCACTTCCCGACCATCGTCGAATCGATCCGGGACCGGCTCCTGACGCTCCCCGCGGAGACCGCCGTCCGCACCGGGCACGGCGACTCCACCACCATCGGCGCGGAGGCCCCGCACCTGGACGAGTGGATCGCCCGGGGCCACTGAGCACGCCCCCGGGGTTTCACCGGTCCGGCCACGCGGAAAGCCGCAGGCCGCTCTCGAAGCGGCGCGGCCCGCCCGTGACCGGATCGGTGAACTCCAGTACCCGGGCGAGCAGTTGGAGCGGGCGCGAGAAGTCGTCCGGCGCCCCCTCCGCCTCGACCACCGGATAGACCGGGTCGTTCACGAGCGGCAGTCCCAGGGCGTTCATATGGACCCGCAGCTGGTGGGTCCGCCCGGTGGCGGGCAGCAGCCGGTAGCGGCCGAGGCCCGCCCGGTGCTCCAGCAGTTCGATCCGGCTCTCGCTGTTCGGCTCGCCGGGCTCCTCGCGGGCGGCGACGACCCCGCGCTCCTTGACGATCCTGCTGCGCACCGTGCGCGGCAGCACCAGCCCCGGATCGTACGGGGCCACCGCCTCGTACTCCTTGCGCACCCGGCGGTCCCGGAACATCGTCTGGTACGCGCCCCGCTCCCCGGGCCGCACCACGAACAGGACGAGCCCCGCCGTCAGCCGGTCCAGCCGGTGCGCGGGCTGGAGCTCCGGCAGGTCCAGCTCCCGGCGGAGCCGGGCCACCGCCGTCTCGGTGATGTGCCGGCCGCGCGGGGTCGTCGCCAGGAAGTGCGGCTTGTCGGCGACGACGAGGTGCTCGTCGCGGTGGACCACCCCGACCGGGAACGGCACCGGCTCCTCCGGCGCGAAGTCCCGGTGGAACCAGACGTACCGGCCCGGCTCGTAACGGTCACCGGCCGCGACCGGGCCCCGCAGCGACACGAACCGGCCCTCGGCGACCATGGCGTCCACCCGGGCCGCCCCGATCGCCCCCGCGAACCGCGCCACCAGATGGTCCCGCACCGTCGCCCACGCGCCGTCCGGGTCCTCGGGCAGCCGCAGCCGGACCGGATCGATCCCGGCCCGCTGGGGCAACGGCGCCGCCGGGGGCCGCCCGCGCCCCCTCACCGGCCCGCACCGCCCGCCGCGCCGCCCATGACTCTCCGTTCCTCGCTCCGCCGTACCGAACCCGCAGCGTAACGCCGGACCGGGAAGCGAAGACCGTGGCCCCGGCCCGCGAACCGCCGCCCGCCGGATGGTCCGGCGCGCTCGCCGCGCGGTCGGAGCCGCCCCGCGACCGCTCGCACCGGACACCGGCACTCCGAGGCGGCCCCTACGCCTCCTGCCCGGCCACCCGCTCCGGGCCGCAGCCGATCCGCTCGGCCTCGGCGGCCACGTAGCCGGGCAGCAGCCGGCCGGCGAGGTCCGCGGAGGCGTGCTCGATCCGGTCCAGCTGATCCACCACGAAGACCACCGGCCCGGTCTGGCAACGCGCCCGGTAGACCGCCCGGGAGCCGTCCACGCTCCCGGACCCCTTGGTGCCCTTGACGGTCCGCCCGGCCTTCAGCATCCGCGAGGCGAAGACCTCGGACAGCACCGGGTCCGTCACCGTCGTCAGCCGCACCGCCGGATCGAAGGACCCGCCCGCCTCGCAGACCCGGGCGGGTCCACCGTCCCCGCCGACCCGCGTCCGGGGCAGCTCCTTGCGGTATGCCGCGGGCAGTGTGAACCCCTCGATGCCGCAGAAGGCGTCGGCCCGGGTGTCCTGCCGCGCCACCGGGCCCGGCACCGGGTCCGGCATCCGGTACGCGCCGGAGCACCCGAAGTCGCGGACGACCCCGTTGGCGGCCTCCACCACGGTCCGGGTCAGCGCAGCGAGGTCCTCCCGGTCGTAGTCGGTCGCACCGTCGTACCCGGCCGGGCCCATCGCGACGTCCACCACCGTGGGCCCGGTGAACTCGTGGCGCCCGACACAGCTCTGCGGGAGCGCCAGCCAGGCGCGCGAGGGCGAGACCAGGCCGGGCAGCCCCTCGCCCGGCGGCACCATGCCCGCCGTGAGGAACTCCCGGGGCCAGTCCCCCTCGTCGGTGCCCCGCAACCCGTCCAGCTGGTGCACCCGCACCGTGACCTGCCGACGGGCCCGGTCGTCCCGGTAGCTCGTGATCCGGCACTGCCCGTACGCGCCGCCCCTGCCCAGCGGATCGCCCTGGAGCACCTGCTCCTCGACCTCCGTCCGGCGGTCGCCGAAGAGTTCCGACAGCGTGGTGCCGCTCAGCGAGTCCCAGCACGGCGCGGGACCGACCAGCGGAAGCGTGTCCGTGCGCCAGGCCACCGCGCCCGCGCCGAGGAGCGCCCCGACCAGCCCGGCGGCGGTGACGGCCAGCGCCGTACGGTGCCGCAGCAGCCGCCGGAACCCCGGCACCCGCTCCGGGCCGCCCTCGGTGGACGCCTCCCGCCCCGCGGCCGCCGTGTCCTGGTCCTCCACCGCCGCCACCCGGTCCTCTCCGATGCCGCTCTCCTCGCTCACGCGTCCTCACCCGGCCCGCAGCCGATGCGGTCGCCCACCGACGCGGCGAACCGGCCGAACACCGTCCGGTCGTCGGGCACGCCCGCCCCCTCCAGCGAGGTGCCGGGGTGCGCGTAGAACACCGTCCGCCGCCCCGCGCAGTCGGTGCGGGTCAGCCCCTCGCCGGCCCCTTCCGGAAGACCGTCGAAGAGCGCGGCCAGCCGTGGCTCGGACGTCATCACGTACTGCGCCGCCGGTTCGTCCGGCACCCCTCGCGCCCGCCACACCACCGAACACGTCTGGAGCCGGCCGTCGACCACCCCCACCTGCTGCCGGTAACCGGAGCCCTTGCCGAGCTTCACCCGCACCCCGGGGATCCGGCACAGCGGGTCCTGGGCGCTCTCGTCGTCCTCCGGGACCGTTACGACGGGCGACGACGTGCGCAGCGGCTCGGCCGGGGCGCAACCGGCCGTCCGCATCCCGGTGTTGGCCAGGTCCACCAGCATCCGGACCACCTCGGACCGGGTGCCGATCGAGAACGGCATGGCCACCTTGCCCAGGTGCCCGTCGCCGGTGCTCGCGCTGTGGATCGTCACGGCGGACGGCCTGCCGCCGACGTCGCACCCCTCGGGCAGGACCAGCATCGCCCGGTCGGGGGCGACCAGCCCGTCGAGCCCGTCCGGCAGCCGGGCCCCCGAACCGCCGAAGTACCGGGCGATCCAGTCGTGGCGCTCCCTGGCCCCGGACGGAACCGGGCCGTACTCGGCGGTGACCTGCTCCTTGAAGGTGAGAGGCCCGTCGGAGTCGTCGTCCGGGACGGTGGAGCCCACCGTCACCGTGCAACGGACGAGAGGGCCGCCGGCCGAGGGCGCGGCGGACTCGGTGGCGCTCCGTACCGATCCGGACTTGGCGAGCCCCTCGTCCCCCAGGAAGTCCGGGCCGCTGTCCTGCTGCCACGCCCCCCAGTAGTAGCTGTCCCGGAACGGCGGACTGTCCGTCGCCCACAGCCCGACCCCGCAGGCGACCACCGCCCCGAGGACCACCCCGCCCGATATCACCCAGCGCCGCCTGCGCCTGCCGTCCACCGCATGCCCCCGTCGCATACCAAGATCGCGTAAAGCGCCGATGGTACGGGGTGGCCCCTCGCGCCCCGGGAGCGGACCGGACGGACGGCCCGAGGTGTCCCCGGGGCCGGAAAAAACAGAAAAACCCCAGATCAACTGGGGTTTCTGCTGGTGTCCGAGGGGGGACTTGAACCCCCACGCCCGATAAAGGGCACTAGCACCTCAAGCTAGCGCGTCTGCCATTCCGCCACCCGGACAAGGTGTCTGTCTCGCGGGCTCCTGCCCGTTCCGACGTGGAAAACAATAGCAAACATCCGGGGGTGCTCGATCACGCCCCGGACTGCGTGAAGGGCGGATGACGAGGGGTGGGTGCCCTTGGGTGTCCGGGAGCGGCGCGGGAGGATGAGGGGGAGCACCACAGCGACGGTGGAAGGAAGCAGCGTGAGCGAGACCAACACGGCTCGGGCCGGCTCCGGCGAGGACGAGGTCGTGGACCTCTGTCGTGAGCTGATCCGGATCGACACCAGCAACTACGGGGACCACTCGGGACCGGGGGAGCGGCGCGCGGCCGAGTACGTCGCGGAGAAGCTCGCCGAGGTCGGACTGGAACCCCAGATCTTCGAGTCCCACAAGGGTCGTGCCTCGACCGTGGCGCGGATCGAGGGCGAGGACCCGTCCCGGCCCGCGCTGCTGATCCACGGCCACACCGACGTGGTCCCGGCCAATGCCCACGACTGGACGCACCACCCGTTCTCGGGCGAGGTCGCGGACGGCTGCGTGTGGGGCCGGGGCGCGGTCGACATGAAGGACATGGACGCGATGACCCTCGCGGTCGTCCGCGACCGGATGCGCAGCGGCCGCAAGCCCCCGCGCGACATCGTGCTGGCCTTCCTCGCCGACGAGGAGGCGGGTGGCACGTACGGCGCCCGCTACCTCGTCGACAAGCACCCCGGCCTCTTCGAGGGCGTCACGGAGGCGATCGGCGAGGTCGGCGGTTTCTCCTTCACGGTCAACGAGAAGCTGCGGCTCTACCTCGTCGAGACGGCGCAGAAGGGCATGCACTGGATGCGGCTGACCGTGGACGGCACCGCCGGGCACGGTTCGATGACCAACGACGACAACGCGATCACCGAGCTCTGCGAGGCGGTCGGCCGGCTCGGCCGGCACCAGTGGCCGGTCCGGGTGACCAAGACCGTGCGGTCCTTCCTGGACGAGCTGTCCGACGCGCTCGGCACCCCGCTCGACCCGGAGGACATGGAGACGACCCTCGCCAAGCTGGGCGGCATCGCCAAGATGGTCGGCGCCACGCTCCGCAACTCCGCCGCGCCCACCATGCTCGGCGCCGGCTACAAGGTGAACGTCATCCCCGGCCAGGCCACCGCCCATGTCGACGGCCGGTTCCTGCCCGGCTTCGAGGACGAGTTCCTGGCCGACCTGGACCGTATCCTCGGTCCGCGGGTGAAGCGCGAGGACGTGCACGGCGACAAGGCCCTGGAGACGAGCTTCGACGGCGCGCTCGTCGACGCGATGCAGGTCGCGCTGCAGGCCGAGGACCCGATCGCCCGTGCGGTGCCGTACATGCTCTCCGGCGGCACGGACGCCAAGTCCTTCGACGATCTCGGCATCCGCTGCTTCGGGTTCGCCCCGCTGAAGCTGCCGCCGGAGCTGGACTTCGCTGGCATGTTCCACGGCGTGGACGAGCGCGTACCGGTGGACGGTCTGCAGTTCGGTGTGCGGGTGCTCGACCGCTTCATCGACAACAGCTGACGTCCTGCCTGATCACGCCGACTTTGCCCACTCGCAATCGTCAGCGTGTACGGATCTGACCGGAACGGGTGAAAGGGGCCGCGTGCTCGTAGCCCCATTACTTCCTCCTCGTTACAGGTGGTGCGGTCCGCGGCTGGGACCGCACTGCCAAACTAGGAGGAAACATGATCAAGAAGGTCGTCGCTGCTGCGGCTGTCACTGGTGGTCTCGTGCTCGCGGGCGCGGGCATGGCTGTCGCGGACTCCGGCGCCGAGGGTGGCGCTTTCGGCAGCCCCGGCGTCGTCTCCGGCAACGTCATCCAGGTGCCCGTGCACGTCCCGGTGAACGTGTGTGGCAACACGATCAACGTGATCGGGCTGCTGAACCCCGCCTTCGGCAACACCTGCGTCAACGCCTGACGTTGTGCGTCAACCCGTAAGGGTTTGAGCCAGTTCGGCCCCGGAGTGCATTCCCTGCGCTCCGGGGTCGCTGGTGCTCCGCCCCCGCACGATCGAGTCCGGGGGTATTCCGGAAGGCTAGAAGGCAGGAAACACCTATGCGACAGGTCACGCGTAAAGGCCTGATCACCGTGGCGGCCGCAGGCGGCGTACTCGCGCTGAGCGGCGGCTACGCGCACGCCGACGCGGGAGCGTCCGGCGAAGCGACGAATTCCCCGGGGGTGCTGTCAGGGAATTCGGTACAGATCCCGGTCCATGTACCGGTCAACGTCTGCGGCAACTCCGTGGACGTCGTGGCGCTGCTCAACCCGGCGTTCGGCAACACCTGCGGAAACGGTTCGCAGGACTCCCACGGCAAGCACGCCTCCGGCAGCCAGGTCGACGGCGACCTGAGCCAGGCGAGCCGGCCGGGGAGCGGCAAGCACCGCGCTCCGCTCGGCGGCGGCGGTTCGACGGCCCAGGCCGTCACGGGGGGATCGCCGGGCGTGCTGTCCGGCAACACCATCTCCGCGCCCATCGACGTCCCCGTGAACGTCTGCGGGAACAGCGTCGACGTCGTCGGTCTGCTCAACCCCACCTTCGGCAACGACTGCCGGAACGTCTCGGAGGTCGTCCCGCCGCCGGTCGCACCGCCGGTCCACCCGCCGGTCACCCCGGTCACCGAGCACAAGCCGCCGGTACCGGAGAAGCCGCCGGTGCCCGAGGTGCCCGGGAAGCCGACCGCGCCGCAGCTCGCCCACACCGGGGCGGGCGGGCTCGACCTGTTGGTCCCGGCGAGCGCGGGACTGCTGCTCGCGGGCGCCGGCGCGGTGCTCTACCGCCGCGCGAGGCTCTCCGCCTAGGCCGGGAGTCCGGCGGCGACGCCGGTACGAAGGAAAGGGGCGGGTCCGCGGCCGCGGACCCGCCCCGACTCACCAGGTGGCCCGGATCTGGCGGATGATCCTGCGACGGAGCCGCGCTCTGCGGCTGCCGTCGCGACGCAGCGTCAGCCGGTCCAACTCCCAGTGACCGTACTCGGCGTGGTCGGTCAACAGGCGGGCCGTCTCCTTCCGGGAGACCCCGCGTGGCACGTACACATCGACAAATTCGTATTCCGGCATCGCATCTATTGTGCGGGCAGAGCCCGTGTACGGATAGCGTCTGCACTATGTCTGATGCTGCGCAGCCCACGGCTGCCGAGGTACGCGCCGCCGCCGAGGCGGTCAAAGCCGCGCTCGACCACCACCTCGCGGCCGTCGAACGCCGGACCGGCGACGACGACGCGGCCGTCTACGACGCGTTCAACGCACTGGCCGCTGCCGCCGAGTTCTACGACGAACTGCTCTACGACCGCTACGACGAAGTCACCCCCTTCGAGATCCCGGGTGCGGACGATTCGCTGCCGCCGTACACCGGTCCCGAGGAGCCGAACGCTCTCAGCGTGATGATCCGGCGCGACTACGCGGTGGTGGAGCCGCCGAGGCTGCTCGCACAGGCGCAGCGGATCGCCGATGCCGACCGGGACGGCGGGGGGACCGCCGCGGTGGTCGGCTCCAGCGTCCACGCGGCGCTCGGGGTGCTCTTCGGGGAGTACGAACCGGACGAGATCGCCTCCCGGCACACGGAATTCGGCCTGGAGGAAGGCGATTCCACGCTCTGGGTCACGGCCGCCGAGGAACTGCCCGAGGCGGGGGAGTGGCTCGGCGCGCCCTTCGACGACGCCGACCCGCAACTGGTCGTCTGCCGCTTCGACGTCAGCGCCGTCTTCGACGAGGACGACGACGAACCGGACGGGGAACAGGCCCGCCCGACCCGGGTCTGACCCGTCCGTCGGGTCCGTACGGCTCCGTCGGTACGGGGTCGTCGGTACGGCCGGGCCCGGGGCACCGAGTCCGGCCGTACCGACGGCGCCCCGGCGCCGCTCAGCGGGCCGGGGCTTCCAGCAGGGTGCGCAGCCTGGTCGTGCGGTCCTGGGCCGGCGGCTCGGCGACCGCGCGCGGAAGGGCCCGGTCCACTCCGTGGACCACCGACAGATGCCGCTCGCCCCGGCCGAAGGCGGTGTACACCCAGGAGCGGCTCAGCCCCTGCGCCGCGTCGCCGGGGAGGACGACGACCACCGCGGGCCAGCGCGTACCGGTCGCCTGGTGGGCGGTGAGGGCCCAGCCGTGGCGGACCCGGGACGCCACTTGTTCCTGCGGGACGACGACCGGGGTGCCCGCGCAGTCCAGCCGCAGCCCCTCGGCGTCGGCCGAGACGACCACCGCGCCCACGATCCGGCCGGGCGCCGGGACGTGGACGACACGGTCGCCCGGGTCGAAGCCGCCGAACCGGCCCGGTCCCGGGTTGAGCCGCTGCTTCAGGGCGGCGTTCAGCGCCCGGGTGCCCGCCGATCCGCCGTGGCCGACCGTGATCACCTGCGTCTCGGCCGAGGGAACGCCGATGGCGCGCGGCACCGAGTCGGCCACCAGCTGCACGGTGCGGTGGACCGCCTCGCCCGCGTCGCGCACCGGGACGATCACCACCTCCTTGCCGGGCGCCTCGACCTGGTTCAGCTCGCCGATGCCGATGCCCGAGACCAGCTCGCCGATCGGCCCGGGGTCGGGCGTACGGGAGACGACCTGGGGGCAGGCGCGGGCCGCGAGGACATCGGCGAACACCCGCCCCGCCCCGGCCGAACCCAGCACCCCGGGATCACCGCTGAGCACCAGGCGGGTGCCGTCGGCCAGCGACTCGACGAGGACCGCCGCGCTCTCGACGTCCAACTGCGGGGCGTCCAGCACGACGAGCAGGTCGACGGCGAGCGCGCCCTCCGCGTCCCGCCCCGGGCCCTCCGTCCCGGCGAGCAGACCGGCGAGGGTGACGGCGCTCTCCGGGACGTCGGTGGCCCCGGCCAGCCGACGTCTGCCGTCGGTTCCGTGGGTGGCGCCCACAGCGCGCAGGCCGAGGCCGCGGGCGGCGGTGATCAGGGCGGCGGGCTCCGCCCGGGCGGCCTCGCCCCCGGTGTGCGCCACGAGACCGTGGGCCGCGGCGGCGCGGATCAGCTCGGCCGCCGAGCCGGAGGCCCCGGCCGGGACCGCCTCCGACCAGTCGGCGTCCTTCTCGCAGGTGCTGACGAGCCGGGCGAGCCCCTCGGCGAGGCTCTCCTCGGCGAGGGCGTAGCGGTCGAGGCCGAGCAGCGTCCGCACCGGTCCGTCGGCCGCCCCGGTCTCCTCGGCGGAGGGGTCGGCCTCCCCGGGCCCGGAGGGCTCCTGGGCCTCCTGCCCGTCCTGCTCGTCCCGGCCGTCCTGGAACGCCAGGACGACGCCCTCGGCGACGGCGTGCTGGACGGCGGCCCCGGGGTCGGACACCGAACGCCCGGCGAGCGCCGCCCGCACCTCCGACGCGTCCAGCACCGTGTGGCCGCGCAGGGCGGCCCGCTCCAGCATCCAGACCACCAGGGCGGCCGTGCGCCGTTCGTCGTCCGGTCCGCAGCCGGCGCCGAGCAGGGCCCGCGCGAAGCCGTCCGCCTGCTCGGGCCCGACCCCCGGCACGGCCAGCAGCTGCCAGGGGTCCGCGCGCAGGGCGTCGGGCGCCTGGGCCCCGAGCGTCTCGGCCACGGCTTCGGCCAGCGCCGCCGGAGCCCCGCCCTCGGCCAGCACGGTGGCGGTGGCGGCGACCGCTTCCGGCGGGGCGCCGCGCGGGGCCACCGGCGGTGCCGGGACGCGGGGAGGTGCCGGAGCGGGCTCGGGCGCGGTGCGGCGCGGAGCGGCGGCGGGGGCGTCGAAGAACGCACCGGCGGACCGCTCGCCGCTCTCCACCGCGCGCACGGCCGCCATCAGGTCGGCCGCCGTGCCGCTCAGCTTCGCCCCGGCGGCGATCGGCCCCGCCTTCTCCGCCTTGCGCTGCTCGATCCGCTCCCGCAACTCGCGCTGGGCGGCCAGCTCGGCCTCCGCCTCGGAGGGCGCCGCGGCCCCGTCCTCCGTACCCGCGTCCGTCTCCGTGGCCGCGTCGTCGGACGTCGGCGACCCGTCGTCCACGGCCGCTTCGCCGGCGGACGGGGCGGGCACGTCGGCGGAAGGGGTGGCCTCGGCGCCGTCGTCGGCGGCGGCCGGGGAGCCGGGGGTCTCTCCCCCGGGAAGCGCAGTCACAGCGTGCTCCAGTCCTGGTCGGGATAGCGGTGCACGGGCGCCGACACGTCGTCGAGCGCCTGGCAGATCTCGTCAGGAAGACTAAGCGCCTCCACTGACAGCGCCTCCGCGAGCTGCCGCGCGGTGCGCGCGCCGACGACCGGGGCCACCACTCCGGGACGGTCCCGCACCCAGGCGAGCGCCACCTGGAGCGGGGTGGTGGCCAGACCGTCCGCCGCCGTCGCCACCGCGTCCACGACCCGCCTCGCCGGATCGTCGAGATACGGCTCGACGAACGGGGCCAGCAGCTCCGAGGCGCCCCGGGAGTCCGCCGGGGTGCCCGTGCGGTACTTCCCGGTGAGCACGCCGCGCCCCAGCGGCGAGGACGGCAGCAGCCCGATGCCGAGGTCGAGGGCGGCGGGCAGCACCTCGCGCTCCACCCCCCGCTGCAGCAGCGAGTACTCCATCTGGGTGCTCGCGATCCGGGTACGCATCCCGGGCGAGGCGAGCTGCCAGGTCGCCGCCTTGGCCAGCTGCCAGCCGCAGAAGTTCGACACCCCGGCGTACCGGGCGCGCCCGCTGGACACCGCCAGGTCCACCGCCTGGAGCGTCTCCTCCAGCGGGGTCGCCGGATCGTAGGCGTGTATCTGCCACAGGTCCACGTGGTCCGTGCCCAGCCGCTCCAGCGAGGCGTCCAGCGCGGCCAGCAGATGGCCGCGCGAGCCGTCGAACCTGCGGTACGGATCGGCCACGCTGCCGGCCTTCGTCGCGACGACCAGATCGCTCCTCGGCACCAGGCCGCCGATGAGCTGACCCAGCAGGTACTCGGCCTCCCCGCCGCCGTACACGTCGGCGGTGTCGACCAGCGTGCCGCCCGCTTCCCAGAAGACCTTCAGCTGTTCGGCGGCGTCGTGGTCATCGGTGTCCCGGCCCCAGGTGAGGGTGCCGAGCCCGATCCGGGACACGCGAAGGCCGGTGCGGCCGAGATGCCTCTGCTCCATGGGGGCTGAGATTACTGGCCGGAACCCCACCGGGCCCGGGCCTGTGGACAACCAGGCGGCAAGCCGCCTCTGCCGGATCGCGCCACCGCGCGCTAGAGTCCGGAACTCAGGGACGTTACTGATCGGTAAGGGGAGCGGCCATGCGGCTCGGCATCAATCTCGGCTACTGGGGTGCGGGAATGGACGGCGACAACCTCGCCGTCGCCCAGGAGGCCGACCGGCTCGGCTACGACGTCTGCTGGGCGGCCGAGGCGTACGGCTCCGACGCGCCGACGGTCCTCTCCTGGGTCGCCGCCCGGACCGAGTCCATCGACGTCGGCTCCGCGATCATGCAGATCCCGGCCCGTCAGCCCGCCATGACCGCGATGACCGCGGCCACCCTCGACTCGCTCTCCGGCGGCCGGTTCCGGCTCGGCCTCGGCGTCTCGGGGCCGCAGGTCTCCGAGGGCTGGTACGGCGTCAAGTTCGACAAGCCGCTCGCCCGCACCCGCGAGTACGTCGAGATCGTCCGCCGGGCCATGTCCCGCGAGCGCCTCTCCTACGAGGGGGAGCACTGGACGCTGCCGCTCCCGGGCGGACCGGGCAAGCCCATCAAGCTGACCGTCCACCCGCAGCGCGAGCACATCCCGCTCTACATCGCCGCGATCGGCCCGAAGAACCTGGAGCAGACCGGCGAGATCGCCGACGGGGCGCTGCTGGTCTTCCCCTCCGCCGAGCACCTGGAGGAGACCGCGATGAAGCCGCTGCGGGCGGGCCGCGAGAAGGCGGGCCTGACCATGGACGGCTTCGACGTCTGCCCGACGCTGCCGCTCGCCGTCGGCGACGACCCGGACGCCCTCGCGGACATCTTCCGCCCGTACACCGCCCTGTACGTGGGCGGCATGGGCAGCCGCAAGCAGAACTTCTACAACCAGCTCGCGCAGCGCATGGGCTACGAGAAGGAAGCCGCCGAGATCCAGGACAAGTACCTGTCCGGCGACAAGAACGGCGCCGCCGCCGCGGTGCCGAGGCAGCTGGTCGACCAGACCTCGCTGCTCGGCCCCGTCGAGCGGATCGCCGACCGGATGCAGGCCTACGCCGACGCCGGCGTCACCACGCTGACCCTCGCCCCGGCCGGGTTCACCCTGGAGGAACGGCTCACCGCGCTGCGGGCCGGGACGGACGCCCTGGAGCGGGCCGGACTCGCCTGATCCCGGTGCCGGCCGGTCGGGCCCGCCCCGGACCCGACCGGCCGGACGGAACCGGGGCCCCTCCCGTACCCGTGTGCCGGACGCCCCGGCCCGGGGCCGTTCCTGTTGCCCGTGCCGGGATGCCGCACTTGACTGTCGTCCGGAGGAAGCGGCACGGAGGTGGCAGTGATGCTCTCGGCGAAGAACCTGTTCCAGGAGATCCTCGACGACGACGAGTCGTTCCGGCTGTTCTGTTCCATCGCGGCCGGCGGGGAGTCGCAGGGCGGCTGGGAGAACGGCCGGATCGCCGCCCTGGCACCGGAGAGCCAGCGCGCCCTGGCCCCCAGGATCGCCCGGCACGGCGCCGACGAGGACAAGCACGGCAGGATCTTCCACGCGCTGCTGCGCAAGCGCGGGCTGCGGCCCGTGGCGGTCCCGCACGAGACCGACTACACGATGCTGCTGGAGAAGCACGGCATCGGCCTCGCCCACGAGCGGCTGCGCGAGGAGGAACGGCTCACCGAGCACGACATCATCACCTACCTGGCCCACAGCCGGGTCACCGAGCAGCGCGCCTCCGAGCAGATGGCCCTGCTCCGCAAGCACTTCGCCGACCACCCCGACATCGGCCGTGCCGTACGGATGATCTCGGACGACGAGGACAACCACCTGGCCTACTGCCACGAGGAACTGCTCCGCTTCGCCCGGGCCGGACACGGCCGCACCATCCAGCGCACCCTGCGTGCCTGCGCACTCGCCGAGATCCGCGTCTACCGAGACGTCAGCCTCGCCGTGATGGACCACATGGGCCGCATCCTGGGCTGGTCCCGGACCAGGGCCGCGGTGCTGGCCGCCGGGATCCACGCGCTCTACGCCTACGAGCGGTTCGCCGGGTGGCGGCGGATGGTGAGCCTGGCGCAGCCCGAGCGGCGCGACGCGCTGGGCGGGCCCGCGACGCCCGGCCCCGAGCCCGCCTGACCCCGCCCCGCGCCCTCAGAGCCAGCCGCGCCGCTTGAACTGCCGGTACAGCCCGAACACCACCACGGCCATCAGCGCGATCACCGCCGGATAGGCCCACACCCACTTCAGCTCCGGCATGTGGTCGAAGTTCATGCCGTAGATCCCCGCCACCATCGTCGGCACGGCGGCCATCGCCGCCCAGGCCGAGATCTTGCGCATGTCGTCGTTCTGCCGCACCCCCACCTGGGCCAGATGGGCCGAGAGGATGTCGGAGAGCAGCCGGTCCAGCCCCTCCACGTACTCGGTGGCACGGGTCAGGTGGTCGCCGACGTCACGGAAGAACGGCTGCGAATGCGCGGGGACGAACGGCACCTGCGCGTTCGCCAGCCTGGACATCGGCTCGCTCAGCGGCCCGGCCGCCCGGCGGAACTCCAGGAGCTGCCGCTTGAAGGTGTAGATCCGGGACGCGGTGCCCTTGGTGTCCCGGGAGCCGGTCGGCGCGAACACCTCGGTCTCCAGCTCCTCCAGGTCGGTCTGGAGCTCACCGGCCACCTCGATGTAGTGGTCGACGACGGCGTCGCTGATCGCGTACAGCACCGAGGTCGGCCCGTGCTTGAGCACCTCCGGCTCCGACTCCAGCCGCCGCCGTACCGCGGCCAGCGGCGCCCCCTCCCCGTGCCGGACGGTCACGACGAACGAATCGCCCACGAAGGCCATCAGCTCGTCGGCGGAGACCGTGTCGTCCGACTGCTGGTACACCACCGGCTTGATGACGGCGAACAGGGAGTCGTCGTACACCTCCAGTTTGGGGCGCTGGTGCGCGCCCAGGGCGTCCTCGACCGCCAGCGGGTGCAGCTTGAACGCCCTGCTCACCAGGGAGAACTCCTTCTCCGTCGGCTCGTGCAGCCCGATCCAGAGGAAGGCGTCCCCGGTGGCCCGCGCCTCCGCGAGGGCCTCGGAGAGATCGGCGGGGCCGTCGGTGCGGCGCCCGTCCCGGTAGATGGCACTGTCCACGATCACGGCGGGCATTCTTCCCTGCCCCGCTCCCCGGCGCACCTCTTCGCCGGTGCGCCGGTACCCCCTACGCTGGCCCGTATGCCCACCCTGATCCTCGTACGCCACGGACGCTCCACCGCCAACACGGCCGGGGTGCTCGCGGGCCGCACCCCGGGCGTCGCGCTCGACGAACGCGGCGCCGCGCAGGCCGCTGCCCTCCCCGGCCGCCTCGCCGGGGTGCCACTCGCCGCCGCCGTCAGCAGCCCGCTCCAGCGCTGCCGGGAGACCCTGCGCCCGCTGCTCGACGCCCGCCCGGAGCTGGAACCGCACACCGAGGAGCGGATCAGCGAGTGCGACTACGGCGACTGGTCGGGGCGCAAGCTCACGGAGCTCAACGACGAGCCCCTGATGGACGTCGTGCAGCGCCACCCCTCGGCCGCCGCGTTCCCCGGCGGCGAGTCGATGCGCGCCATGCAGGCCCGCGCCGTCGACGCCGTACGGGACTGGAACGCCCGCGTCGAGGCCGCGCACGGCGAGGGGGCCGCCTATGTGATGTGCTCGCACGGCGACATCATCAAGGCCCTGGTCGCCGACGCCCTCGGCCTCCACCTCGACCTCTTCCAGCGCATCCACGCCGACCCCTGCTCGGTCACCGTGATCCGCTACACCCGGCTGCAGCCCTTCCTGCTCAGACTCGGCGACACCGGGGACCTCGGATCGCTCGTACCGCGCGAGGACCCCGGCGCGGACGCGCGGGCGGCCGTCGGCGGCGGCGCTGGGGCGCCGTGATCGCTTCGCGCAGTAGGGTGGGCGCTCCGTAGGTGCCGGGGCGCCAGGCCCCTGCCCCGGGAGACCTTCCGCGGCCTTTCCGGCCGCTTTCCCCACCGTCGTCGATCTCAAGGGAGACAGGACGTGTCCCGTCAGGTGTTCCTCTACGACCCGCCGGACCGCTTCGTGGCCGGTACGGTCGGGCTGCCTGGGCGCCGTACGTTCTTCCTGCAGGCGTCCTCGGGCGGACGTGTCACCAGCGTGGCCCTGGAGAAGACCCAGGTCGCCGCACTCGCCGAGCGGATCGACGAACTGCTCGACGAAGTGGTGCGGCGGACCGGCGGGAACTCCCCGGTGCCCGCCGTGGCGCCGATGGACGTCACCGACACCGCGCCGCTGGACGTCCCCGTCGAGGAGGAGTTCCGCGTCGGCACCATGGCGCTCGCCTGGGACGGCGAGGAGCAGCGCATGATCGTCGAGGCGCAGGCGCTGGTCGAACTGGACGTGGAGGCCGACGAGGACCCCGCCGAGGCGGAGGAGCGGCTGCTCCAGGACGAGGAGAACGGCCCGCCGATGCTCCGCGTCCGGCTCAGCGGCGCACAGGCGCGGGCCTTCGCCAAGCGCGCCCTCGACGTCGTGAACGCCGGCCGCCCGCCGTGCCCGCTGTGCAGCCTGCCGCTCGACCCGGAAGGACATGTATGCCCGCGCCAGAACGGATACCGTCGCGGAGCCTGACCGGCACCGACCACCTGACCCTGCTCGCCGAGGGCGAGCTGACCGTTCTCGGACAGATCCGCGGCGCCTCCAACGCGGCGCTCCACTGCACCGTCGCCCTGGACGGCGAGGAAGCCGCCTGCGTCTACAAGCCGGTGGCCGGCGAGCAGCCCCTGTGGGACTTCCCGGACGGCACGCTCGCCGGGCGTGAGGTGGCCGCGTACCGGATCTCCGAGGCGACCGGCTGGGGCCTGGTCCCGCCCACGGTGCTCCGCGACGGCCCGTACGGCGAGGGCATGTGCCAGCTGTGGATCGACGCGCTGCCCGAGGAGGGGGAGGACGCCGCGGAGCCGCTGCTCGCGCTCGTCGAGGATGACGAGCCCGGCGAGGGCTGGAAGGCCGTGGTCCGCGCCGGGATCGGCGGGGGCCGCACCGCCCTGCTGGTGCACGCGGACGACGAGCGGCTGCGGCGGATGGCCGTCCTCGACGCCGTGATCAACAACGGTGACCGCAAGGGCGGCCATCTGCTGTCCGCGCCCGACGGCCGGATCCTCGGCATCGACCACGGAGTGACGTTCCACACCGACGACAAGCTGCGCACGCTGCTGTGGGGCTGGGCGGGGGAGCCGCTCACCGAGGAGGCGGCCGGGGTCGTCGAGCGGCTCGCGGACCGGCTCGCGCCCGGAACCCCGTTGGTCACCCGGCTGGCCGAACTGATCACCGGGGCCGAGATCGAGGCCCTGCGGGGGCGGGTGGCGCGGCTGCGGGAGACCGGACGCCACCCGGAGCCGAGCGGTGAGTGGCCCTCGATCCCCTGGCCGCCGGTCTGATCCCGGCGAGGACGGCTCCGGGGGCGAAGCACACGGGAGGCCATGGCGCAAGAACGCCTCTTCGGCCGGTATCCGGGATCCGGTTCGTATCCGGAACGTGCATCCGGTTACGCTCGTGCCATGCATGCCTGGCCCGCTTCTGAGGTCCCCGCCCTGCCCGGCAAGGGCCGCGACCTTCGGATCCACGACACCGCGACCGGCGGACGGATCACTCTTGACCCCGGTCCCGTCGCCCGCATCTACGTCTGCGGCATCACGCCGTACGACGCGACCCACATGGGTCATGCGGCGACCTACAACGCGTTCGACCTCGTGCAGCGCGTGTGGCTCGACACCAAGCGGCAGGTCCACTACGTCCAGAACGTGACGGACGTGGACGACCCGCTGCTGGAGCGGGCCGTGCGCGACGGACAGGACTGGACCGAACTCGCCGAGCGCGAGACGGCCCTGTTCCGCGAGGACATGACCGCTCTGCGCATGCTTCCGCCGAAGCACTACATCGGTGCCGTGGAAGCGATACCCGGCATCGTTCCGCTGGTGGAACGGCTCCGCGACGCGGGCGCCGCCTACGAGCTCGACGGCGACGTGTACTTCTCCGTCGAGGCCGACCCGCGCTTCGGCGAGGTCTCCCACCTCGACGCCGAGGCGATGCGCCTGCTCTCCGCCGAGCGCGGCGGCGACCCGGAGCGCCCCGGCAAGAAGAACCCGCTCGACCCGATGCTCTGGATGGCCGCCCGCGAGGGCGAGCCGAGCTGGGACGGCGGCTCGCTCGGCGCCGGCCGCCCCGGCTGGCACATCGAGTGCGTCGCCATCGCCCTGGACCACCTGGGCATGGGCTTCGACGTCCAGGGCGGCGGGTCCGACCTCGTCTTCCCGCACCACGAGATGGGCGCCTCGCACGCCCAGGTGCTGACCGGCGAGCACCCCTTCGCCCAGGCGTACGTCCACGCCGGCATGGTCGCCCTGGACGGCGAGAAGATGTCCAAGTCCCGGGGCAACCTGGTCTTCGTCTCCCGGCTGCGCCGCGACGGCGTGGACCCGGCGGCGATCCGGCTCGCCCTGCTCTCGCACCACTACCGGTCCGACTGGGAGTGGACGGACCAGGTGCTGGCCGACGCGGTGGCGCGGCTCGGCCGCTGGCGGTCCGCCGTCTCCCGGCCGGACGGGCTGCCCGCCGAGGCCCTGGTGGAGGAGGTCCGCGCGGCCCTCGCCGACGACCTGGACGCGCCGGCCGCGCTGGCCGCCGTGGACCGCTGGGCCGAGCGGCAGAACGCCGAGGGCGGTACGGACGAGGGCGCTCCCGGCCTGGTGTCGCGCACCGTCGACGCGCTGCTGGGCGTCGCCCTGTAGTGCCGCACATGCGGACAACTCGCTGAATCATCAAGGCTGTTCATCGGGAACCGGCCCCGGACTTCTTTCATGGAGTTCGGGGCCGGTTCCGTTTTGTCCGTGGTCAAGTGCTCGATCCTGCGCTAAAAGCGCTCTATGCAATCATCAACGCGCATCAGAGCGGCGGCAGTTGCAGCCTTGCTGGGACTGGTGGCCGTCTTCACCGGACCCGGCGCCGGACCGGCCGCGGCCGCCGCACCCGAGGCCGCCGAGGCCGGTCCGGACACCACGGTCGGCGACGTCACCGGCTTCTCGGCCGATGGGGCCGTCTACCACCTGGAGGCGGGCGCCGCCGAGGTCCGGGTCGGCTTCGTCTCCACCGACACCTTCCGCATCGAACTGGCCCCGGACGGCACCTTCACGGACCCGGCGGGCGACGAGATCGTCCTGCCGCAGGGCGCCCCGCCCCGCACCCGGTGGAAGGAGCTCGGCGACCGCTACGAGCTCTCCACCGCCGACATCACCCTGCGCGCCTACAAGTCGCCCCTGCGGTTCGCCCTCCACCGGGCGGACGGCAGCCGGATCTGGTCCGAGACCCGGGGGCTGAGCTGGAACGGCGAGCGGACCACCCAGACCCTGGCCCGGGGCGCCGACGAGCAGTTCTACGGCGCGGGCATGCAGAACGGCCGGGGCAACACCTCGCACCGGGGCAAGACCGTCGAGATCGGCGTCGACTACGACTGGAACGACGGCGGCCACCCCAACTCGGTGCCGTTCTACCTCTCCTCGGCCGGATACGGCGTCTTCCGCAACACCTTCGCGCCGAACACGTACACCTTCGGCGACCCGGTGACCACCAGCGCGCAGGAGAAGCGGTTCGACGCCTACTACTTCGCCGGCGACAGCGCCAAGGACGTCATCGGCCAGTACACGAAGCTCACCGGGAAGCCCTTCCTGCCGCCCGTGTACGGGCTGGAGATCGGTGACGCCGACTGCTACCTCCACAACGCCAACCGGGGCGAGCGGCACACCCTGGACGCGCTGAAGGTCGCCGACGGCTACGTCGAGAACGACATGCCCAACGGCTGGATGCTCGTCAACGACGGTTACGGCTGCGGCCACGAGAACCTCGCCGAGACCGCCAAGGGCCTCCAGGACCGCGGCATGCAGCTCGGCCTGTGGACCGAGGACGGCATCGACAAGATCGCCGACCAGGTCAGGGCCGGCCAGCGGGTCGCCAAGCTGGACGTCGCCTGGGTCGGCGACGGCTACCAGTTCGCCCTGGACGGCTGCAAGGACGCGTACAAGGGCATCGAGGACAACAGCGACGCCCGCGGCTTCACCTACGCACCCGAGAGCTGGGCGGGCGCGCAGCGCTGCGGGGTGCAGTGGTCCGGCGACCAGTACGGCACCTGGGACTACATCCGCTGGCAGATCCCGACGTACGCGGGCGCCACGATGTCCGGCCTCGCCTACACCACCGGCGACGTCGACGGCATCTTCGGCGGCAGCGCCAAGACCTACACCCGCGACCTCCAGTGGAAGATGTTCCTGGGGACCACGATGACGATGGACGGCTGGGCGGCCAGCGACAAGCAGCCCTTCCGCCACGGCGAGCCGTACACCTCCGTCAACCGCGACTACCTCAAGCTCAAGGAGTCGCTGCTGCCGTACCAGTACTCCTACGCGCACGAGGCGACGAAGACCGGCGTCGGCATGGTCCGCCCGCTCGCGCTGGAGTACCCGGACGACCCCAGGGCGGCGACGGACGCCGCGAAGTACGAGTTCCTCTCCGGCGAGGACTTCCTCGTCGCCCCGGTCTACCGGGACACCGCCGTCCGCGACGGCATCTACCTCCCGAAGGGCACCTGGACCGACTACTGGAGCGGACGCACCTACGAAGGGCCGGTCACCCTCGACGGCTACAGCGCCCCGCTCGACACCCTGCCGCTGTTCGTCCGGGGCGGCGCCGCCGTCCCGATGTGGCCGGGCATCCGCTCCTACCGCGACCGCACCGCCGACTCTCCGCTGGCCTGGGACGTCTACCCGCGGGGCCGGTCCTCCTTCACGCTGTACGAGGACGACGGCGTCACCAAGCAGCACCGCGACGGCAAGTACGCCACCCAGCGCGCCGAGGTGACCGCCCCGGACCGGGGCGCCGGCGACGTGACCGTGCGGATCGGCGCCAGCCGGGGCGACTTCACCGGCAAGCAGCGCAGCCGCCCGTACGAGTTCACCGTGCACACCGGCTCCGAGCCGGCCTCGGTCGCCCTGCGCGGGAAGCTGCCCCGGCTGGGTTCGGCCGCCGCGTTCGAGGCGGCGGAGCAGGGCTGGTGGTACGACCGGGACGACCGGGGCGGCGTCGTACGGGTCAGGACCGCGCCGCTGAGCACCGGGGCGCCGTTCACCCTGCGGCTGACGGACGCGAGCGCGGTCGGCGGCCGGCACCCGGCGGCCGGCGCGGTGGTCACCGTCCCGGCCGGGCAGGAGCTCGGCGCCGGGACCGGGTCCACCGTTGCCGTCGACGTCACCGCGGGCACCGCCGAGGTGACCGGGGCCGAGATCGGCCTGGACGTCCCCGAGGGCTGGAAGGTCACGCGCCCCGCGACGGTGGACCGGATACCGGCGGGCACCACCCGGCGGGTCGAGGTCGCCGTCACCCCCGGCAAGGACGCCGCGCCGGGCGAGGCCCGGCTCACCGCGCTCGCCCGCTACCGCGCTGCGGGCGAACCGCGCACCACCACGCAGCGGTTCGCGGCCGCGGTGATGCCACCGCCGCCCACCGGGCAGGCCTGGGCGAGCGACCTGGTCTGGCTGACGTCCGTCAACGGCTACGGACCGGCCGAACGCGACCGCAGCAACGGCGAGTCGGGCGCGGCCGACGGCCACCCGCTGACCCTCGACGGGAAGACGTACGAGAAGGGCATCGGCACCCACGCCGACTCCGACATCGAGGTCTACCTCGGCGGCCGCTGCACCGCGTTCACCGCCGACGTGGGCATCGACGACGAGATCGACGGCTACGGCGAGGTCGCCTTCTCCGTAGAGGCGGACGGGAAGGTGCTGTGGACCTCGCCGAAGACGACCGGGGCCTCGGCGACCGTGCCGGTCGACGTGAAGCTCGACGGGGCCCGCCATGTGCGCCTGAAGGTCACGGACACCAACGGGTCGAAGACCGGTGACCACGGGGACTGGGCGGTGGCCCGGTTCAGCTGTTCCTGAGCCCCACCGAGGACGGGGGAGCGCCGGGCGGTCGCGTCCGGCCCGGCGCTCCTTCCCCACCGCTCGTGCCGTCACTCCTCCGGCGAATCCTGCGGGCCGTCGCCCTCCTCGGGGCCGTCGCCGTCCTCCTGGTCGGCGGGGCGCCGGCGGGGACCGGAGGCCGGGCCGCCGCCCGTGTCGGGGCGGAGCGGCTTCGGCGGGCGGGTGCGGCCGCCGGAGGTGTCGCGCAGATAGGAGGTGTCACCGCTCTCCGTCGCATGCCCGCCCGGGGACTGGCCCGGACCGCCGACGTCCCGGCGGCGCAGATAGCGCTCGAACTCGCGGGCGATGGCCTCGCCGCTCGCCTCGGGAAGCTCGGCGGTGTCCCGGGCCTCCTCCAGCGTCTGCACGTACTCGGCCACCTCGCTGTCCTCGGCGGCCAGCTGGTCGACGCCGAGCTGCCAGGCGCGCGCGTCCTCGGGCAGCTCGCCCAGCGGGATGCGGACCCCGATGAGGTCCTCCAGCCGGTTCAGCAGGGCGAGCGTGGCCTTCGGGTTGGGCGGCTGCGACACGTAGTGCGGCACCGCCGCCCACAGGCTGACCGCGGGCACGCCCGCATGCGCGCAGGCTTCCTGGAGGATGCCGACGATCCCGGTCGGCCCCTCGTACCTGGTCTCCTCCAGGTCCATGGCCCGCGCCAGATCGGGGTCGGAGGTGACCCCGCTGACCGGCACCGGGCGGGTGTGCGGGGTGTCGCCGAGCAGGGCGCCCAGCACCACGACCATCTCCACCCCCAGCTCATGGGCGAAGCCGAGGATCTCGTTGCAGAACGACCGCCAGCGCATGGACGGTTCGATGCCGCGGACCAGGACGAGGTCGCGGGGCTTCTCCCCGCCGACACGGACCACGGAGAGCCGGGTGGTGGGCCAGGTGATCTTGCGCACTCCGCCGTCCAGCCAGAGCGTCGGCCGGTTGACCTGGAAGTCGTAGTAGTCCTCGGCGTCCAGCGCCGCGAACACCTCGCCCTTCCACTCCCGGTCCAGATGCGCCACCGCCGTGGAGGCGGCGTCCCCTGCGTCGTTCCATCCCTCGAACGCGGCCACCATGACCGGGTCGATCAGCTCGGGTACCCCGGCGAGCTCGATCACCCAGGCCTCCTTCCGAAGTTCCCTTGTGTACCCATCAACCTTACGGCTTCCGGCCCCTCCTGCCGCTGCCCCCGCGCACAGCCGTCCGGACCCGTTCCCCCACGGTGCATCACCGATCGAATCAGGGCATCGAGCATCGAATACATCCGAGCTGTGAGGGGTGAAATTCCAGAAAACCCTGGACGGCATCGCCTCTAGGGCGCTATACATCGGATGACCAGAACAGAGGTCCGATGTTATTCCCCTGGGGGGCCGCACATGAGCCAGACCGTCACGGATTTCGAGGTCCATGACATCCGTTTCCCGACCTCGGAACAACTGGACGGCTCGGACGCCATGAACCCCGATCCCGACTACTCGGCCGCCTACGTCGTCCTGCGCACCGACGCCCCCGGCGCCGCGGACCCGTCGGACGGTGCCGGCTCCGGCATCGAGGGCCATGGCTTCTGCTTCACCATCGGGCGCGGCAACGAGGTGATGGCCGCCGCCATCGAGACCCTGCGCCCCTATCTGGTGGGGCGCCCGGCGCCCCGCACCGCGGCCGATCTCGCCGCGCTCCACCGCGAGCTCACCCATGACTCGCAACTGCGCTGGCTCGGCCCGGAGAAGGGCGTGATGCACATGGCGGCCGGCGCGGTCGTCAACGCCGCCTGGGACCTGGCCGCCAAGCTGGCCGGCCGGCCCGTCTGGGAGTTCCTCGCCGGGATGACCCCCGAGGAACTCGTCTCGCTGGTCGACTTCCGCTACCTCACCGACGCCCTCACCCCCGAGGAGGCCCTGGAGATCCTGCGGGCCGCCGAACCGGGCCGCGCCGAGCGCGCCGAACGGCTCCGCGCTGAGGGCTACCCTGCGTACACCACCTCGCCCGGCTGGCTGGGCTACAGCGACGACAAGCTGGTCAGGCTCGCCAAGGAGGCCGTCGCCGAGGGCTTCACCCAGATCAAGCTGAAGGTCGGCGGCAGCCTCCCCGACGACGTCCGCAGACTCGCCCTGGCCCGCGAGGCGGTCGGCCCCGGCATCCGGATCGCCGTCGACGCCAACCAGCGCTGGGACGTCGCCGACGCCGTCGCGTGGATGACCGCGCTCGCACCGTACGACCCGCACTGGATCGAGGAGCCGACCAGCCCGGACGACGTCCTCGGCCACGCGGCCGTCCGCTCCGGCCAGCCGGTCAAGGTCGCCACCGGCGAACACGTCGCCAACCGGGTCGTGTTCAAGCAGCTCCTCCAGGCCGGGGCCGTCGACTTCGTCCAGATCGACGCGGCCCGGGTCGCGGGCGTCAACGAGAACCTGGCGATCCTGCTGCTCGCGGCGAAGTACGGCGTCCCGGTCTGCCCGCACGCCGGCGGCGTCGGCCTCTGCGAACTGGTGCAGCACCTCTCGATGTTCGACTACGTGGCCGTCTCCGGCAGCCGGGAGGACCGCGTGATCGAGTACGTCGACCACCTCCACGAACACTTCGCCGACCCCACCGTGATCGAGTCGGGCCACTACCGGGCACCGAGCGCTCCGGGCTTCTCCGCCCGGATGCTCCCCGCGTCGATCGCCGCACACCGCTACCCGGAGGGCGCCGTCTGGCGCTCCCGCCGCACCGAGGAGGCCAACCGATGACCGGCACACGCGACTTCGAGGGAATGGGGGCCCTGGTCACGGGCGGCGCCTCCGGGATCGGGGCGGCCGTCGCGACCCAGCTCCTGGCGCGCGGCGCGAGGGTCGCCGTCCTGGACCGGGACACCGCGGGCGCCCCCGAGGGCACCCTGGCCGTCGAGGCGGACGTCACCGACGACGCCGCCGTGCGCCGGGCGGTCGACCGGGCCGCCGCCGAACTGGGCGCCCTGCACACCCTGGTGTCCAACGCGGGCATCGGCTCCATCGGCACGGTCGAGGACAACGCCGACGCGGAGTGGACCCGGGTCCTGGACATCAACGTCCTCGGCATGGTCCGCACCGCCCGGCACGCCCTGCCCCATCTGCGGCGTTCCGCCGCCGAGCGGCCCGGCGCCGTGTCGATCACGCAGACCTGCTCCATCGCCGCGACCGCCGGGCTCCCGCAGCGCGCCCTCTACAGCGCGAGCAAGGGCGCGGTCCTCTCGCTGACCCTGGCGATGGCCGCCGACCACGTCCGCGAGGGCGTCCGGGTCAACTGCGTCAACCCCGGCACCGCGGACACCCCGTGGATCGGCCGCCTCCTCGGCCAGGCCGACGACCCGGAGGCCGAGCGGGCCGCCCTCAACGCCCGCCAGCCGCTGGGACGGCTGGTCGCGGCCGACGAGGTGGCCGCCGCGATCGTCTACCTGGCGAGCCCGGCCGCCGCCTCGGTCACCGGCACGGCGCTGGCCGTCGACGGCGGGATGCAGGGACTGCGCCTGCGCCCCGCCGGCGCCTGACCGCGCGGGGTACGGCCCCGAGGGTGCCCGCCCGGCCCTGACACCGGCCGGGCACCCCGGGCCGTACCCCGCGCTTTGCTCCGTACCCGGCGCTCCACCGGGACGCCCCGCCGCCCGCCGCGCTACAGCGTCGAGCGCAGCCACTGCTCCACGCTCGCCACATGGACCGTGGCCCAGGCCCGCGCCGCCTCCGCGTCCCGGTCGCGCAGCGCCGACACGATCGCCCGGTGCTCGTGGAGCGTACGGCTGACCGCGTCCTCCTGGGTCAGGCCGCGCCAGACCCGGGCCCGGGTGGTGGGCCCGGACAGTCCGTCGAGCAGCGAGCAGAGCACCGAGTTCCCCGACGACTGCACGATGCCCCGGTGGAACTCCAGGTCGCCAGCGACCAGTTCCTCCACCGAGGGCCGCGGGCCCAGCGCGTCGAGCTGCGCGGTGAGCTCGTCGAGCCGGTCCTCGGTGATCCGGGTGGCCGCCATCGCCGTGGCGGCGGGTTCCAGGATCCTGCGGACCGCGAGGAACTCCAGCACCGTGTCGTCGCGGTGGAAGTCCACCACGAAGCTCAGCGCCTCCAGCAGCAGTTGCGGGTCGAGGCTGGTCACGTACGTGCCGTCGCCCTGGCGGACGTCGAGGATGCGGATCAGCGACAGGGCCCGCACCGCCTCCCGCAGCGAGTTGCGGGAGAGCCCCAGCTCCGCCGCCAGCTCGCTCTCCTTGGGAAGCCGGTCGCCGGGGCGCAGCGCACCCGAGACGATCATCGCCTTGATCTTCTCGATCGCCTCGTCGGTGACAGCCATGACGGTCCTCCTGGGGCCGGAGCGGGGGAATCAGCCAGCGGAATCAGACATCCGATGTATCCGTTCATTATGCGGGTCGGCCCGAACCGCAGAAGGGGGCGGCCCCGACGGGACCGCCCCCTTCTCCGGACGCGTCCGGCCCGGTCAGCGCCGGTCGTCGAGCATCGCTTCGACAGCGGCCCGGATGCCGTCCGTCGCCAGGCCCCGGATCGTCAGCGTCGTACGGCGGCGCAGCACGTCGTCGGCGGTCTCGGCCCACTCGTGGTCCCGGGCGTAGGCGACCTGCGCCCAGATCTCCGGCGCGTCCGGGTGGACGCGCTCGGCCAGCGCCGGGTTCTCGTTCGCCATCCGGGCGATGTCGAAGGCGAGCGAGCCGTAGTGGGTGGCCAGGTGCCGGGCGGTGTCGGCGGCCATCCGGGGGCCGGGCGCGGCGCCGTCGACGACCAGCCGGTGCGCCACCGCGTTCGGGTTGGCGATGCCGGGCAGCGGGAGCTTCTTCGGCAGGCGCGCGATGGGCTCCATGTCCTCGGCGAGCGGGTGCCCGGGCAGCGCGGCCAGCTTGTTCACCACGGTGCGGCCGATGTGGCGGAACGTCGTCCACTTGCCGCCCGCCACCGACAGCATCCCGCCCCGGCCCTCGGTGACCACCGTCTCGCGCTTGGCCCGGGAGGTGTCGCCGGGCCCGCCGGGCAGCACCCGCAGCCCGGCGAAGGAGTACGTGATCAGATCGCGCGAGAGCTGCTGGTCGCGGACCGAGAACGCCGCCTCGTCCAGGATCTGCGCGGTGTCCTTCTCGGTGACCGCGACGTCCGCCGGGTCGCCCTCGTAGACCTCGTCCGTGGTGCCGAGCAGCAGCATGTCCTCCCACGGCAGGGCGAAGGTGATGCGGTACTTGTCGATCGGGGTGGCCAGCGCGGCCTTCCACGGGCGGGTCCGCCGCAGGACCAGGTGGGCGCCCTTGGACAGGCGTATGGAGGGCGCCGCGTTCGGGTCCTCCATCTTCCGCAGGTGGTCGACCCAGGGGCCGGTGGCGTTCAGCACGAGACGGGCGTCGACGCCGAACTCGGTGCCGTCCAGCCGGTCCGTCAGCTCGGCGCCGGTGACCCGGCCCCGGGTGAACCGCAGCCCGGTGACCGCCGCGTGGTTGAGGACGACGGCGCCCGCGTCGACGGCCGCGCGGACGGTCATCAGCGCCATC
The DNA here is from genome assembly GCF_053598535.1 of Streptomyces sp. NPDC001108. Classification (NCBI taxonomy): domain Bacteria; kingdom Bacillati; phylum Actinomycetota; class Actinomycetes; order Kitasatosporales; family Streptomycetaceae; genus Streptomyces; species Streptomyces sp. NPDC001108. Next base: position 210,057 of record NZ_JBSFKL010000007.1, on the reverse strand, counting down.
CGGGCGTCGTTCATCTGGTCGTCGCCGTAGACCGCGACGGCCTTCAGGTTCTCCGTGCGCAGCTCGGGCACGTCGCGCCGGGCCTGCGCCGGGCTGATCACGTGCCCGACGCCGTCACCGAAGGCGGAGAGCGCCGAGTACGCGAACACGCCCGCGCCGAGCTTGGCCGCGCCGTGCGGCCCGCCCTTGTAGACGGGGAGGTAGAAGGTGAGCGGGTTGGCGAGGTGCGGGGCGACCTGACGGGACACCGCGCGCCGCTCGAAGTGGTTCTCCGCGACCAGCTTGACCGCGCCGGTCTGCAGGTAGCGCAGACCGCCGTGGAGCAGCTTGGAGGAGGCGGAGGAGGTGGCGCCGGCGAAGTCGCCGGCGTCCACCAGGGCCACCCGCAGCCCGGACTGCGCGGCATGCCAGGCGGTGGAGATGCCCAGGATGCCGCCACCGATCACCAGGAGGTCGTACGCCGCCTTGGACAGCTGTTCCCTGGTCTCGGCCCGGCTCGGAAGGGAACCGGCGGCCGGGCGGGTCCCGAGGGCCGGGACGCTCTGCAGGGTGGTCATGTCGATTACTCCTCGGCAGTGTTCTCGTCGAGCCAGCCCATGGAACGCTCCACGGCCTTCAGCCAGCTCTTGTACTCGCGGTCGCGGGTGTCCGCGGCCATGCGGGGGGTCCATTCGGCGGCCCGGCGCCAGTTGGCGCGCAGCGCGTCGGTGTCCGGCCAGAAGCCGACGGCCAGACCGGCGGCGTAGGCGGCGCCGAGGCAGGTCGTCTCGGCGACCATGGGCCGCACCACGGGCGCGTCCAGGAAGTCGGCGAGCGTCTGCATCAGCAGGTTGTTGGAGGTCATGCCGCCGTCGACCTTGAGGGCGGTCAGCTCCACCCCCGAGTCCTTGGTCATCGCGTCGGTGATCTCGCGGGTCTGCCAGGCGGTGGCCTCCAGCACGGCACGGGCGATGTGCGCCTTGGTGACGTACCGGGTCAGGCCGGCGATGACGCCGCGGGCGTCGGAGCGCCAGTACGGGGCGAACAGGCCGGAGAACGCGGGCACGAAGTAGGCGCCGCCGTTGTCCTCGACCGACAGGGCCAGCGTCTCGATCTCGGCCGCCGACTTGATCAGCCCCATCTGGTCGCGCATCCACTGCACCAGCGAGCCGGTGACGGCGATGGAGCCCTCCAGGGCGTAGACCGGCTTCTGGTCGCCGATCCGGTAGCCGACGGTCGTCAGCAGCCCGTTGTACGAGTTGACCGGGGTCTCGCCGGTGTTCATCAGCATGAAGGTGCCGGTGCCGTACGTGGACTTGGCCTCGCCCTTGGAGAAGCAGGTCTGGCCGAAGAGGGCCGCCTGCTGGTCGCCGAGGGCGGACGCCACCGGTACGCCGTCGAGCGCGCCGCCCCTGGCGGTGCCGTACACCTCGGCGGAGGAGCGGATCTCGGGGAGGACCGCGGCCGGGATGTCCATGGAGTGCAGGATGCGCTCGTCCCACCGCATCTCGTGGAGGTTCATCAGGAGGGTGCGCGAGGCGTTGGTGACGTCGGTGACGTGGACGCCGCCGTCGGTGCCGCCGGTCAGGTTCCAGATGACCCAGGAGTCCATGGTGCCGAAGAGGATGTCGCCGCGCTCGGCGCGCTCGCGCAGCCCCTCGACGTTGTCGAGCAGCCAGCGGACCTTGGGCCCGGCGAAGTACGAGGCGAGCGGCAGGCCGGTCTCGCGGCGGAAGCGGTCCTGGCCGACGTTGCGGCCGAGCTCCTTGCAGAGCGCGTCGGTCCGCGTGTCCTGCCAGACCAGGGCGTTGTGCACCGGCTCGCCGGTGTGCCGGTCCCAGAGCAGCGTGGTCTCGCGCTGGTTGGTGATGCCGATGGCCTTCACGTCGGCGGCGGTGATGCCGGCCTTGGCGACGGCGCCGACCACCACTTCCTGGACGTTCGCCCAGATCTCGCGCGCGTCGTGCTCGACCCAGCCCGGCTTCGGGAAGATCTGTTCGTGCTCCTTCTGGTCGACGGAGACGATCCGGCCGTCCCGGTCGAAGACGATGCAGCGGCTGGAGGTGGTGCCCTGGTCGATGGCGGCGATGAACGGGCCGGCGGTGTGTGCGTCGGTCACGGTGTGCTCCCGGAGGTCTGTGTGGTCGTGAGGGGGTACGGCTACGGGGGCCGCGGCTCAGGCGAAGGCGACGTTGTAGAGGCCGCCGGCTATCGCGCCGCCGACGAGCGGGCCGACGATCGGGACCCAGGCGTAGCCCCAGTCGGAACCGCCCTTGTTCGGCAGCGGCAGCAGCGCGTGCACGATACGCGGGCCGAGGTCGCGGACCGGGTTGATCGCGTACCCCGTCGGGCCGCCGAGCGAGAGGCCGATGCCGACGACGACCAGCGCGGTGATCAGCGCGCCGAGGGTGCCCAGGCCGTTGCCGTCGTCGTTGAGGCCCTGGGTGAGGATGGCCAGGACCAGCACGACGGTGGCGACGACCTCGGTGGCCAGGTTCTGTACGGCGTTCCGGATCTCCGGACCGGTGGAGAAGATACCGAGGACCGGTCCCGCAGCCGGGGCGGCGGCCTGGTCGACCATGCCGTCCTCACCCGTCCGGGTGCCCACGATCTCCGGATCGGTCAGATGGGCCCGGAACTGCCCGTAGTACGTCACCCAGACCAGCACCGCGCCGATCATCGCGCCGAGCAGCTGGGAGCCGAGGTAGACCGGTACGTCGCTCCACTTCGTGCCGCCCTCGATCGCGAGGCCGATGGTGACCGCCGGGTTGAGGTGCGCGCCCGACACGCCGCCGGCGAGGTACGCGCCGGTCAGCACCGCGAAACCCCACCCGAAGGTGACGGCCAGCCAGCCGGCGTTCCGGGCCTTGGAGTGCTTGAGCGTGACGGCGGCACAGACACCACCGCCGAGCAGGATGAGCACGGCGGTACCGATGGTCTCGCCGATGAAGATGTCGGAGCTGGACACCCGCGACTCCTTTGTCCTTCGTCCAGGGAAGCCGAACCACGGGTCACTCCGGTGGTCCGCGCCCTCGGGGGGAGGGCGTTTCCGGCCCTGCGCACCGTCACACCCTAACGCCACTTTCCGTCAGGTGTTCGACAATGCCGACCGGTGAACGGCAATGCTTCCCCTCGGTGCATCGGGCGTCAAGAGTTGTGCGGCCCCGAACCGGATCGTTACCGGTGGCGTCGCGTCCGGGGGCGGTGCGCCGGGCGGGCCGGTCCCGGGCCGCGGTGCGCGGCCCCGGACCGGCCCCGGGGCCCGTCAGAACCGGCCGGCGCCCAGGTCCCGGGAGACCGCGCGGGCGCAGTCGCGCACCGCCGCGATCAGCTCGGGGCGCAGCTCCCCGGCCGCGCAGACCCGCTCCACGGCGCCGGTCACGGCCACCGCGCCGACCGGCATCCGGCGCCGGTCGTGGATCGGGGCGGCCACCGCGGCCACCCCCTCCCAGGTCTCCTCCACGTCGGCCGCCCAGCCGCGCGCCCGGATCAGGTCGAGCATCGCCTCGAACTCCTCCGCGCCGGTCACCGTGCGCGGGGTGAAGGACTGCCGCTCGGCCTCCATGGCCTCGGTGTGCGCCACCGGGTCGTACGCCGCCAGCACCTTGCCCAGGGCCGTGGAGTGGAGCGGCTGCATGGCACCGACCTCCAGCACCTGGCGGCTGTCGTCGGGCCGGAAGACGTGGTGGACGACGAGGACGCCCTGCTGGTGCAGCACGCCCAGATGGGCGCTCTCGCCGCTGGAGCGGGCCAGGTCGTCCGTCCAGACCAGGGCGCGGGCCCGCAGCTCGTGCACGTCCAGATAGCTGTTGCCCAGGCGCAGCAGCTCGGCCCCCAGCTGGTAGCGGCCGGACGCCGCGTCCTGCTCGACGAAGCCCTCGTGCTGGAGGGTGCGCAGGATGCCGTGCGCGGTGCCCTTGGCCAGCCCCAGCGAAGAGGCGATGTCGGACAGTCCCAGCCGCCGCTCGCCGCCTGCCAGCAGGCGCAGCATCGCCGCCGCCCGCTCCAGCGACTGGATGTTCTTGGCCATCGCGCCGTACTCCTCCACCTCGGTTCGACAATGCTGAACACTATCGGTCGATGCCGACCAGTGCTCGGTCATGCGACGAAACCGCGCCACCTCATGGATCCGGACATCTCCCCGCACAGCATGCAGTCCGCTCCGTGGGACGGAGTGACGGCCCCGGCCGTCACCGGGCTACGCTGGCCCGGTGCGTCTTCCACCGAAGTACGCAAAGCCGACAGCCGTCGCATCCCAGGGAGCACATCCATGGCCTCGTTGCCGACCCCTTCCGCCGACAGCCGGAACCGAGCCGAAGCCCTCCGCGAGGCACTCGCCACCCGTGTCGTGGTGGCCGACGGCGCCATGGGCACCATGCTCCAGGCGCAGGACCCGACCCTCGACGACTTCCAGGACCTCGAGGGCTGCAATGAGATCCTGAACGTCACCCGCCCCGACATCGTGCGCTCGGTGCACCAGGAGTACTTCGCCGCAGGGGTGGACTGCGTCGAGACCAACACCTTCGGCGCCAACCTGTCGGCCCTGGGCGAGTACGACATCCCCGAGCGGATCTTCGAGCTCTCCGAGTCCGGCGCGAGCATCGCCCGCCAGGTCGCCGACGAGTTCACCGCCGACACCGGGCAGCAGCGCTGGGTGCTCGGCTCGATCGGCCCCGGTACGAAGCTGCCGACCCTGGGCCACGCCCCGTACACCAAACTCCGCGACGCCTACCAGCAGAACGCCGAGGGGCTGATCGCGGGCGGCGCCGACGCCCTGCTGATCGAGACCACCCAGGACCTCCTCCAGACCAAGGCATCCGTCATCGGCGCCCGCCGCGCCCTCGCGGCCGCCGGCGCCTCGCTGCCGGTGATCTGCTCCGTCACCGTCGAGACGACCGGCACCATGCTGCTCGGCTCCGAGATCGGCGCGGCGCTCACCGCCCTGGAACCGCTCGGCATCGACCTCATCGGTCTGAACTGCGCCACCGGCCCCGCCGAGATGAGCGAGCACCTGCGCTACCTCGCCCGGCACTCCCGCATCCCGCTCTCCTGCATGCCCAACGCCGGTCTCCCCGTGCTCGGCAAGGACGGCGCGCACTACCCGCTCACCCCGTCCGAGCTGGCGGACGCCCAGGAGACCTTCGTCCGGGAGTACGGCCTCTCCCTGGTCGGCGGCTGCTGCGGTACGACCCCCGAGCACCTGCGCCAGGTCGTCGAGCGCGTCCGCGGCACCGCCGTCGTCCCCCGTACCCCGCACCCCGAGCCGGGCGCGGCCTCCCTCTACCAGACCGTCCCGTTCCGCCAGGACACCTCGTACCTGGCGATCGGCGAGCGGACGAACGCCAACGGGTCGAAGAAGTTCCGCGAGGCCATGCTGGAGGCCCGCTGGGACGACTGCGTGGAGATGGCCCGCGACCAGATCCGCGAGGGCGCGCACATGCTCGACCTCTGCGTGGACTACGTGGGCCGCGACGGGGTGGCCGACATGGAGGAGCTGGCCGGCCGCTTCGCGACCGCCTCCACGCTCCCGGTCGTGCTGGACTCCACGGAGGTCCCGGTGCTCCGGGCCGGCCTGGAGAAGCTGGGCGGCCGCGCGGTGCTGAACTCGGTCAACTACGAGGACGGCGACGGGCCCGAGTCGCGGTTCGCCAAGGTCACCGCTCTGGCCGCCGAGCACGGCGCCGCGCTGATCGCGCTGACCATCGACGAGGAGGGCCAGGCCCGCACCGTCGAGCACAAGGTCGCCGTGGCCGAGCGCCTGATCGCCGACCTGACCGGCAACTGGGGCATCCGCGAGTCGGACATCCTGATCGACACGCTGACCTTCACCATCTGTACCGGCCAGGAGGAGTCGCGCGGCGACGGCATCGCCACCATCGGCGCGATCCGCGAGCTGAAGAAGCGCCACCCCGAGGTGCAGACCACCCTCGGCCTGTCCAACATCTCCTTCGGCCTCAACCCGGCCGCCCGTGTCGTGCTGAACTCCGTCTTCCTCGACGAGTGCGTCAAGGCCGGGCTGGACTCCGCGATCGTGCACGCCTCCAAGATCCTCCCGATCGCCCGTCTGGACGAGGAGCAGGTCAAGGTGGCCCTCGACCTCGTCTACGACCGGCGCGCCGAGGGCTACGACCCGCTCCAGAGGCTCATGGAGCTGTTCGAGGGCGTCAGCACCAAGTCGATGAAGGCGGGCAAGGCCGAGGAACTGGCCGCCCTGCCGCTGGAGGAGCGCCTCCAGCGCCGCATCATCGACGGCGAGAAGAACGGCCTGGAGGCCGACCTCGACGAGGCGCTCCGCTCCCGCCCCGCTCTCGACATCGTCAACGACACCCTCCTGGAGGGCATGAAGGTCGTCGGCGAGCTCTTCGGCTCCGGCCAGATGCAGCTCCCCTTCGTCCTCCAGTCTGCCGAGGTCATGAAGAGCGCGGTCGCCCACCTGGAACCGCACATGGAGAAGTCCGACGCCGAGGGCAAGGGCACCATCGTGCTGGCCACGGTGCGCGGCGACGTCCACGACATCGGCAAGAACCTCGTCGACATCATCCTGTCGAACAACGGCTACAACGTCGTCAACCTGGGCATCAAGCAGCCCGTCTCCGCGATCCTGGAGGCCGCCGAGGAGCACCGGGCCGACGTGATCGGCATGTCCGGGCTCCTGGTCAAGTCCACCGTGATCATGAAGGAGAACCTGGAGGAGCTCAACCAGCGCAGGATGGCCGCCGACTACCCCGTCATCCTCGGCGGCGCCGCCCTCACCCGCGCCTATGTCGAGCAGGACCTCCACGAGATCTACGAGGGCGAGGTCCGCTACGCCCGCGACGCCTTCGAGGGGCTGCGCCTGATGGACGCGCTGATCGCGGTCAAGCGCGGCGTCCCCGGCGCCGTGCTGCCGGAGCTGAAGCAGCGCCGGGTGCCCAAGCGCGACACCGCGGTCCTGGAGGTCGACGAGCCGGAGGAGGGCGTGCGCTCCGACGTCGCCGTCGACAACCCGGTCCCCGAGCCCCCGTTCTGGGGAACCCGCGTCGTCAAGGGCATCCAGCTCAAGGAGTACGCCTCCTGGCTCGACGAGGGAGCCCTCTTCAAGGGGCAGTGGGGCCTCAAGCAGTCCCGGGCCGGGGACGGGCCCACCTACGAGGAGCTGGTGGAGACCGAGGGCCGCCCGCACCTGCGCGGCTGGCTCGACAAGCTCCAGACCGAGAACCTCCTGGAAGCCGCCGTCGTCCACGGCTACTTCCCGTGCGTCTCCAAGGGCGACGACCTGATCCTGCTCCACGAGGACGGCTCCGAGCGCACCCGCTTCACCTTCCCCCGCCAGCGCCGCGGCCGGCGGCTCTGCCTCGCGGACTTCTTCCGGCCCGAGGAGTCCGGAGAGACCGACGTCGTCGGCCTCCAGGTCGTCACGGTCGGTTCGAGGATCGGCGCCGAGACGGCCAAGCTCTTCGAGGCCAACTCCTACCGCGACTACCTGGAGCTGCACGGCCTCTCCGTCCAGCTGGCCGAGGCGCTGGCCGAGTACTGGCACGCCCGGGTCCGCTCCGAGCTGGGCTTCGGCGGCGAGGACCCGGCCGACGTCGAGGACATGTTCGCGCTGAAGTACCGGGGGGCCCGCTTCTCCCTCGGCTACGGGGCCTGCCCCGACCTGGAGGACCGCGCCAAGATCGCCGATCTGCTCCAGCCGGAGCGGATCGGGGTGCACCTCTCCGAGGAGTTCCAGCTGCACCCGGAGCAGTCCACCGACGCGATCGTCATCCACCACCCGGAAGCCAAGTACTTCAACGCCCGGTAAGACGCCGTTCGACGCGCGGCAGCACCGCAGGTCGTACACTTGTCGGCCCAGTGCAGGCCGGTCGCCCTCCCACGGGAGTGGCGGCCGGCCTTCTCGTCCCTTACGGAAGGTGTGCCGGATGACCAGTACGGTCCCCGCGTCCTTGACCCGCACGGCCGAAGACGCCGCGCTCCAGGCAGTCCTCCTCGACATGGACGGCACCCTGGTCGACACCGAGGGGTTCTGGTGGGACGCCGAGGTGGAGGTCTTCGCCGACCTCGGGCACCGGCTCGACGAGGCGTGGCGGGACGTGGTGGTCGGCGGCCCGATGACCCGCAGCGCCGGATACCTCATCGAGGTCACCGGCGCCGACGTCAGCCTCGACGAACTCACCGTGCTGCTCAACGACCGCTTCGAGAAGCGCATCGGCCGGGGCGTCCCGCTGATGCCGGGCGCCGAGCGGCTGCTGGCCGAGCTGACCGGGCACGGAATCCCCACCGCCCTGGTCTCCGCCTCGCACCGCCGGATCATCGACCAGGTACTGGAGTCGCTGCGCCCGCACCGCTTCGGCCTGAGCGTCGCGGGCGACGAGGTCTCCCGCACCAAGCCGAACCCGGAGCCCTATCTCGTGGCCGCGGCCGGCCTCGGCGCCGCCCCCGAACGCTGCGCGGTGATCGAGGACACCGCGACCGGCGTCGCCGCCGCCGAGGCGGCGGGCTGCCGGGTGGTCGCCGTACCCTCCGTCGCGCCCATCGCCCCCGCACCGGGCCGGAAGGTCGTGGGCTCGCTCGAAGAGGTCGACCTGGCCTTCCTGCGGCGCCTGGTCTCGGCACCGTACTGAACCGGCCGCCGGCCCGGCCCGCCCGCCGGTAACCGGAACCCCTCGCTCCTGGGCGGTCGACGGCACCCACTACTGTCGCTCTGTCCATGACCGGATGAGGGAGAGCGTCCACGATGAACCGCAAGAACCTGGTGCTGCCGGCCGTCGCCGGCCTCCTCGCACCCGTACTCGCCGCCTGCGGCGCATCGGACGAGGGGACCGGCCGAGGGGCGGCCGTCGTGGTCGGCACCACCGACGGGATCGCCGTCTCGAAGGACGCCCCCGCACCGCTCGACCCCGCCGTCGGCCACGGGACGGGCGCGTGGAACGTGCTCCGCCAGACGGTGCAGACCCTGACCCGGATACCGGTCGGCGGCGGCGCGCCGGTGCCCGAGGCGGCCGAGAGCTGCCGGTTCACCGACCGGCAGAACGAGAGCTACCGCTGCGAACTGCGCCCCGGCCTGACCTTCGCCGACGGGACCCCGCTCACCGCCGACGACGTCACCTACTCCATCGAACGGGCCCTCGCGCTGCACACCCCGGGCGGCCCGGCCGCCGCCCTGCTCGACACGGTCGACACGGTCGAGGCCCAGAGCGAACGCGAGGTCGTCTTCCACCTCCGCACCCCGGACGCCACGTTCCCGTACAAGCTCACCACCCCCGTCGCGGGCATCGTGCCGCGCGGGTCGTACCCCGCGAAGTCGGCACGGACCGGCTTCCGGGTGGACGGCTCGGGCCCGTACACCATGAAGGCTCAGACCGACCGGAACCGGGCCGTCAGGATCAGCCTCACCCGCAACCCCCGCTACAAGGGCAGCCTGAAGATACGGAACGAACGGGTCGAACTGAACCTCTTCGGTGCCGCGGGAGCCATGGAGAAGGCCCTCCGCGACCGGCGGATCGACCTGATGACCCGCACCATGACCCCGGCCCAGGCCCGGCGGCTGCGGGAGGAGCCCGCGGACGGCGTCGTCCTCACCGAGATGCCCGGCCTCGGCATCCACTACCTCGGCTTCGACACCGGCGACCGGACCGCGGGGAACAGGGCGGTCCGCCAGGCCATGGCCCAGGTCGTCGACCGGGACGAGATCACGGCCACGGTCTACGGCGGCACGGCCGACCCGCTCTACTCGCTGATCCCCTCCGGCATCGCCGCGCACACCAACTCGTTCCACGACCGGTACGGCGAACCCAGCCCCGCCAAGGCGGCGGCGCTGCTGCGCTCCGCGCACGTCCGCACCCCGGTGAAGCTCACCCTGAACTACCCCACCGGCCACTCCGGCGCCGCCACGGCCGACGAGTTCGCCCTGCTGAAGAAGCAGCTCGACCGCACCGGCCTGTTCGACGTCACCCTCCGGGGCACCGCCTGGGACACCTTCCGCCCCGCGCAGCTCCGCGGCGAGTACGCCGTCTACGGCATGGACCGGTTCCCCGACTTCCCGGACCCGGACAACTTCACCGCCCCGTTCCTCGGCCGCGACAACGTCCTCGGCTCGGAGTACACCTCGGTCCCGGCGCGGCGGACGCTCATCCCGCAGTCCCGCCGTGAGGCCGACCGCACCGCGACCACTACGGCCTTCCGGCGGATCCAGTCCATCGTCGCCAGGGACGTGCCCGTGCTGCCGATCTGGCAGGGCAAGGAGTACGCCGCCGCACGCCAGGGCCTTTCCGGCGTCGAACGCGCGGTCAACCCCTCCACCGGCCTCCGGCTCGGCGAACTCTCCCGCGACCCCCGCTGACCGCCGCTCAGTGAGCCGGGACGGGACCGGCCCCGGCTCACTGAGCGCCGGGACGCACCAGACCGCTCTCGTACGCGTACACCGCGGCCTGCACCCGGTCGCGCAGCCCCAGCTTGGTCAGCACATGGCCGACATGCGTCTTGACCGTCGTCTCGCTGACGAAGAGGTCCGCGGCGATCTCGGCGTTCGACAGACCGCGCGCCACCAGCTTCAGCACCTCGACCTCACGGTCGGTCAGGGTGTGCAGGGTGTTCGGCGCCGGCTCCTCGCCCGAGGGCAGGTGGTCCGCGTACTTGTCGAGAAGCCTGCGGGTGATGCTCGGCGCGAGCATCGCCTCGCCCGCCGCGACGACCCGGATCGCCTGCACCAGCTCGTTGGCCGGGGCGTCCTTCAGCAGGAAGCCGCTGGCACCGGCGCGCAGCGCCTCCACCACGTACTCGTCGAGGTCGAACGTCGTCAGCACCAGCACCTTCGCCGGACCGTCGCGGTCCGGGCCGGTGATCTGGCGCGTCGCCTCCACACCGTCCATCCGGGGCATCCGGATGTCCATCAGCACCACATCGGGCTGGAGCGCCCGTACCTGGTCGATGGCCTGGAGACCGTCACCGGCCTCGCCCACCACCGCGAGATCGCCCTCCGCCTCCAGGATCATCCGGAAGCCGGTGCGCAGCAGTGGTTGGTCGTCGACCAGCAGGACGCGGATAGCCACAGGGTCTCCTTGTCTCCCTCAGGGGCCTTCGGGGGCCGTGGACCGGCCGGCCTCGGCACGGACCGGCTCCATTCTGCCCTGCGCGCCGGGCTCCGGCTCCGCCGGGCGGACCGTGAGCGGATAGACCGGGGGAGTACCGCCGAACTCGGGGCAGAACGCCCGGTGGTCGCACCAGCCGCAGAGCTTCGTCGGCCGGGGCCGCCACTCGCCCGTCTCCGTGGCCTGCGCGATCGCCTCCCACAGGGCCAGCAGCTTGCGCTCCACCCGCTCCAGGTCCCCGATCACCGGGTCGTACGTCAGGACGTCACCACTGCCCAGGTAGACGAGCTGGAGCCGGCGCGGCACCACGCCCTTCAGCCGCCAGATCACCAGGGCGTAGAACTTCATCTGGAAGAGCGCGCCCTCCGCGTACTGCGGGCGGGGGGCCTTGCCCGTCTTGTAGTCGACGATCCGGACCTCGCCGGTCGGCGCCACGTCGATCCGGTCGATCACCCCGCGCAGCCGCAGCCCCGACTCCAGCTCCGTCTCGACGAAGAGCTCCCGCTCGGCGGGCTCCAGGCGCGTCGGGTCCTCCAGCGAGAACCACCGCTCCACCAGACCCTCCGCCTCCGACAGCCAGCGCGCCAGCCGCTCGCCGTCGGCGTCCTCGGCGAACAGCTCCGACAGCTCCGGCCGGGACTCCAGCAGCCGGTCCCACTGGGCGGGGACCAGCGCCGTGGCCCGGCTCGCCGTCCGCTCCGCCGCGGGATGGTCGAAAAGCCGCTCCAGCACCGCGTGGACCAGCGTGCCCCGGGTAGCCGCCTCACTGGGCTTCTCCGGCAGCCGGTCGATGACCCGGAAGCGGTACAGCAGCGGGCACTGCATGAAATCGCTCGCCCGCGACGGCGACAGGGACGAGGGAGGCTGGACGGGCGCCGGCAGGGAGGTCATGCCGAAGACCCTACGGCCCGCCACTGACAGCGGGCGACATACCATCGACCCCACAAGCTCCGAACACCGCATCACGCGCCATGGCGCACCGACCGAAGGGATCCCGTGGACGAGAGCGGCGACAGCGGGCGCCCGCAGCCCGGCCCGGAGGAAACGCCCTCCGCGCCCGGCCCCGACAAGGACGGACCGCAGCGCCCCGAAGAGCCCGGCGGCGGCATCCTCATGGGCCGCCCCTTCGGCGTGCCGGTGTACGTCGCGCCCAGCTGGTTCCTGGTGGCCGCGCTGATCACCTGGGTCTTCGGCGGCCAGCTCGACCGGGTGCTCCCCGAACTCGGGGCGGCGCGCTACCTGGTCTCGCTGTTCTTCGCCATAGCCTTCTACGCCTCCGTGCTCGTCCACGAACTCGCGCACACCGTCGTGGCGCTGCGCTACAAGCTGCCGGTGCGCCGCATCCAGCTCCAGTTCTTCGGCGGCGTCTCCGAGATCGAGAAGGAGTCCGAGACCCCGGGCCGCGAATTCCTCCTCGCCTTCGTCGGACCGCTGCTCTCCCTGGTGCTCGCGGGCGTCTTCTACGCCGGGATGAAGTTCGTCGAGCCGGGCACCGTTCCCGGCGTCCTGCTCGCCGGGCTGATGATCTCCAACCTCCTGGTCGCCGCCTTCAACCTGCTCCCCGGCCTCCCGCTGGACGGCGGCCGCATGCTCCGCGCCGTCGTGTGGAAGATCACCGGACGCCCGATGAGCGGCACGATCGCCGCCGCCTGGGTCGGCCGCGCCCTCGCCGTCGTCACGCTGATCGGCCTGCCGCTGCTCACCCGCACCGGCGCCCTCGGCAACGACCCGGCCGAGCTCAGCGGCATGGACACCCTGACCGACGCGCTGCTCGCCGCCATCCTCGCCGCCATCATCTGGACCGGCGCGGGCAACAGCCTGCGCATGGCCCGACTGCGCGAACACCTCCCCGAACTGCGCGCCCGCACCCTCACCCGCCGCGCCGTCCCGGTGGAGTCCGCGACCCCCCTCTCCGAGGCGCTGCGCCGCGCCAACGAGGCGGGCGCCCGCGCCCTGGTCGTCGTCGACGGGGAGGGCGAGCCGCAGGGCATCGTCCGGGAGACCGCCATCGTCTCCGTACCCGAGCACCGCCGCCCCTGGGTCGAGGTCGGCGGCCTCGCCCAGGACCTCACCGACGGCATGAAGGTCTCCGCCGAACTGTCCGGCGAGGCGCTCCTGGACCGGCTCAAGGCCACCCCGGCCACCGAGTACCTGGTCCTGGAGGAGACCGGGGAGATCTACGGCGTCCTGTCCACCTCGGACGTCGAGCACGCCTTCGTCGCGGCCCTGGCCAGGCCCGCCTCCTGACGGCCGGGGCTCGCGGCGGTCGCCCCGGAAATCACCGGTACGCTGGTCACATGTCTGAACCGACCGGTGCCGCCCGCCGACGCGGGCCCTTCAAGGTCGGGGACCAGGTCCAGCTCACCGATCCCAAGGGACGCCACTACACCTTCACGCTCGAAGCAGGAAAGAACTTCCACACCCACAAGGGTTCTTTCCCGCACGACGAGCTGATCGGTGCCCCCGAGGGCAGTGTGGTCCGGACCACGGGAAACGTCGCCTATCTCGCGCTGCGCCCCCTGCTCCCCGACTATGTCCTGTCCATGCCCCGCGGCGCCGCCGTGGTCTACCCCAAGGACGCGGGGCAGATCCTGGCCTTCGCCGACATCTTCCCCGGCGCCCGCGTCGTGGAGGCGGGGGTCGGCTCGGGATCGCTCTCCACCTTCCTGCTCCGCGCCATCGGTGACCAGGGCATGCTGCACTCCTACGAGCGCCGCGAGGACTTCGCCGAGATCGCCCAGCAGAACGTGGAGCGCTACTTCGGCGAGCCGCACCCGGCCTGGCAGCTCACCGTCGGCGATCTCCAGGACAACCTGTCGGACACCGACGTCGACCGCGTCATCCTGGACATGCTCGCCCCCTGGGAGTGCCTGGAGGCCGTCTCCAAGGCCCTGGTGCCCGGCGGCATCCTCTGCGCGTACGTCGCCACCACCACCCAGCTCGCCCGGACCGTCGAGTCCATCCGCGAGATCGGCTGCTTCGCCGAACCGCAGCCCTGGGAGTCGATGATCCGCAACTGGCACGTGGAGGGCCTCGCGGTCCGCCCGGACCACCGGATGATCGGCCACACCGGCTTCCTCGTCACCGCCCGCCGCCTGGCCGACGGAGTGGAGCCGCCGCTCCGCCGCCGCCGCCCGGCCAAGGGTGCCTACGGCGAGGACTACGACGGTCCCGGCAGCCAGAGCGGCTCCTCCCGCTGACCCCACGCGAGGCACCGGCGCCGCCGCCTGCTTTCCGGGCACTTCCGGGAACTCGGCGGCGGCGCCTCTTCGTTGCCGGTGGGTGAGGACCGCCCCACCGGCCGGGAGTCACGTACGACCCCACCGTTCCACCGCTCGGTGAGGTGTGGCACGATGCTGGCCACCCACGCCACCGGGCACCGCCCGCCCCGGGCATCCTCGGGCCACCAGGAACCACAGGAGACATCCCGCGTGCAGACCTCCGAGCTCCCGGACCTCGCGCACACCGACACCACGCCGCTGCACTGGCTCGCCACCGCGGCGGCCATGGCCGCCGTCATCGCGGCAGCCGGCCTGCTCCAGCCGGACCCCACGGCCTCGGCCTCCAGCCCGCACCGCACCACCGCGCAGCACGGCACCGCGCCCGCCGTCGCCCCCGACCCGGCCGAGGCGTCCTTCCCCCTGGACTGCGGCGGTTCCAAGAGCGTCGTGGCGGAACAGGCCACCGGCGACCTCGACGGCGACGGCCGCCCCGAGACCGTCGCGGTGGTCCACTGCGACGCCGGATCCGGCACCCCGCCCAGCGGTGTCTACGTCCTCACCCGGGGAAGCGGGCCCGAACCCCGGGTCGTGGCGACCCTGGTCGACCCCGCCCAGGGGATGAGCATCAGCGATTTCGCGGTGCGCGACGGCATCGTCTCGGCCACCCTGCTCGGCTACTCCTCCGACGCCGTGGCGCGCTGCTGCCCCGACCAGCAGGAGCGGGTCACCTGGCAGTGGAAGGGCGGAGCGTTCGTCCGCGCCGTACAGGCCGCCCCCGGCAACGCCTGAAACGACATCCGGCCGGCCACCGAGGGTGACCGGCCGGACGGGAGCGCCGGGATCAGGCGGCCTCGGGCCCGTACACCTCGACCCGGTCCGAGACGCGCCGTACGTGGATGCAGTCCCCGGGGCACTCCTTGGCCGAGTCGACCACGTCCTGGAGCAGCGGCAGCGGCACGGGCGTCGTCGCCCCCGCGTCCTGGAGCAGCTCGTCGTCCGCGCTCTTCACGTACGCCAGGCCGTCGATGTCCAGCTCGAACACCTCGGGGGCGTACTGGACGCAGATGCCGTCTCCCGTGCAGAGGTCCTGGTCGATCCAGACCTCCAGATCCTCCGTGTCGCCACCGTTGGGAGCGTCCTGCTGCACGGTCATTTCTCCTGCCGTTCCCTGCGTATCCGAACCAAAAGAAGCCAGCCCTGACGGGTGTTGAACGGTTCGACGATACAACTGGCGGCTTTCCGATGTTGAAGGGTGGGTATTCCCCAGACACGAGGGGGAACGCAAGGGTGAAGATCGGACACGTACCGCAGTCTTTGTGATCTAGGGGTTTCAATCATCACCCACGCAGGTAGGGTCAGGAAGCGTCCAGCTCCCCTTGGAGGAGGTGAGGACCGTGGCAGCCCACGACGACGACATCAACCGCGGCATCCGGCCCGGACGGGGGTCCGAAGACCCGGCCGGCCAGGTTGCCTATCTAGAGCAGGAAATCGCCGTCCTGCGACGTAAGCTCGCCGACTCTCCGCGCCATACGAGGATTCTCGAAGAGCGGATCGTCGAGTTGCAGACCAACCTGTCAGGCGTCTCCGCACAGAATGAGCGGCTCGCCAACACATTGCGCGAGGCCCGCGACCAGATCGTGGCCCTCAAGGAAGAAGTCGACCGGCTCGCGCAGCCGCCGGCCGGTTTCGGGGTGTTCCTGCAGAGCAATGAGGACGACACCTGCGACATCTTCACCGGAGGCCGC
This sequence comes from Streptomyces sp. NPDC001108, assembly GCF_053598535.1. Lineage (NCBI taxonomy): Bacteria > Bacillati > Actinomycetota > Actinomycetes > Kitasatosporales > Streptomycetaceae > Streptomyces > Streptomyces sp. NPDC001108. Next base: position 194,043 of record NZ_JBSFKL010000007.1, on the reverse strand, counting down.
AAACTCCGGGTGAACGTCAGTCCCAGCGTCGAGCTCGACGACCTCCGGCGCGGCCAGGAAGTCATGCTCAACGAAGCGCTCAACGTGGTCGAAGCCATGGAATTCGAGCGGGCCGGCGACATCGTCACCCTCAAGGAGATCCTTGAGGACGGCGAGCGGGCCCTGGTCATCGGGCACACCGACGAGGAGCGGGTGGTGCGGCTCGCCGAGCCGCTGCTGGAGCTGACCATCCGCCCCGGCGACGCCCTCCTGCTCGAACCCAGGTCCGGCTACGTCTATGAAGTGGTGCCCAAGAGCGAGGTCGAGGAGCTCGTCCTCGAAGAGGTCCCGGACATCGACTACGACAAGATCGGCGGCCTGGGCGACCAGATCGAGCTGATCCGCGACGCGGTCGAGCTGCCCTACCTCCACCCCGACCTCTTCAAGGAACACGAACTGCGTCCGCCCAAGGGCATCCTGCTCTACGGGCCGCCCGGCTGCGGCAAGACGCTCATCGCCAAGGCCGTCGCCAACTCGCTCGCCAAGAAGGTCGCCGAGGTCACCGGCCAGCCTGCCGGGAAGAGCTACTTCCTCAACATCAAGGGCCCCGAGCTGCTCAACAAGTACGTCGGCGAGACCGAGCGGCACATCCGCCTGGTCTTCCAGCGGGCCCGTGAGAAGGCCAGTGAGGGCACCCCGGTCATCGTCTTCTTCGACGAGATGGAGTCCCTCTTCCGCACCCGTGGCTCCGGTGTCAGCTCGGACGTGGAGAACACCATCGTCCCCCAGCTGCTCGCCGAGATCGACGGTGTCGAGGGCCTGGAGAACGTCATCGTCATCGGCGCCTCCAACCGCGAGGACATGATCGACCCCGCGATCCTGCGGCCCGGCCGCCTCGATGTGAAGATCAAGATCGAGCGCCCGGACGCGGAGGCCGCGAAGGACATCTTCGCGAAGTACCTGACGCCCTCGCTGCCGCTGCACGCGGACGACCTCGCGGAGCACACCGGCTCCAAGGAGGCCGCCGCCCAGGCCATGATCCAGTCGGTCGTCGAGCGGATGTACACCGAATCCGAGGAGAACCGTTTCCTGGAGGTCACGTACGCCAACGGCGACAAGGAAGTCCTGTACTTCAAGGACTTCAACTCCGGCGCGATGATCCAGAACATCGTCGACCGGGCCAAGAAGATGGCCATCAAGGCCTTCCTCGAACAGGGCCAGAAGGGCCTGCGCGTCTCCCACCTCCTCCAGGCATGCGTGGACGAGTTCAAGGAGAACGAGGACCTTCCGAACACCACCAACCCGGACGACTGGGCCCGGATCTCCGGCAAGAAGGGCGAGCGGATCGTCTTCATCCGCACGCTCGTCACCGGGAAGCAGGGCGCGGACACCGGTCGCTCCATCGACACGGTGGCGAACACCGGGCAGTACCTCTAGAAACGCCGACCGGCTGCGGCTGCCCGGCCGGGCAGCCGCAGCCGGTCGCTTTCGGTACGTCCCACGCGACACCGCGGCAATGGCGCATTTGATCTCCCCGCCGGCGCAGCGGCGCTCTAGGCTCTTGCGTACCGCCCGGTCGCGCGACGCGTGGACGGGCCGTGCACGCGCACCGACAAGCAGCGGTACTTGAGCGCCGCCCCTCAAGGGAGCGCCGCCGGGCAAGGAGGGCCGCATGACCGTACGGCGAGTAATGGGCATCGAGACGGAGTACGGCATCTCCGTCCCCGGCCACCCCAACGCCAATGCCATGCTCACCTCGTCCCAGATCGTCAACGCCTACGCGGCGGCGATGCACCGGGCGCGCCGCGCCCGCTGGGACTTCGAGGAGGAGAATCCGCTGCGGGACGCGCGGGGTTTCGACCTCGCCCGCGAGACCGCGGACGCCAGCCAGCTCACCGACGAGGACATCGGCCTCGCCAACGTCATCCTCACCAACGGGGCCCGTCTCTACGTGGACCACGCGCACCCCGAGTACAGCTCGCCCGAGGTGACCAATCCGCGGGACGCGGTGCTGTGGGACAAGGCCGGCGAACGGATCATGGCCGAGGCCGCCGAGCGCGCGGCCCAGCTCCCCGGGGCCCAGCCGATCCATCTGTACAAGAACAACACCGACAACAAGGGCGCCTCGTACGGTACGCACGAGAACTACCTGATGAAGCGGGAGACCGCGTTCTCCGACATCGTGCGCCACCTGACCCCGTTCTTCGTCTCCCGCCAGGTGGTCACCGGCGCAGGACGGGTGGGAATCGGCCAGGACGGCCACGAGCACGGCTTCCAGATCAGCCAGCGGGCGGACTACTTCGAGGTCGAGGTCGGACTGGAGACCACGCTCAAGCGCCCCATCATCAACACCCGGGACGAACCCCACTCCGACGCCGAGAAGTACCGCCGGCTCCATGTGATCATCGGGGACGCGAACCTCTCGGAGATCTCCACCTACCTCAAGCTCGGCACCACGTCCCTGGTCCTGTCCATGATCGAGGACGGTTTCATCAACGTCGACCTCGCGGTCGACCAGCCCGTGCGCACGCTGCACCAGGTGTCCCACGACCCGGACCTCGCCCAGCTCATCACGCTGCGCAGCGGTCGCACCCTCACCGCGGTGCAGTTGCAGATGGAGTACTTCGAGCTGGGCCGCAAGTACGTCGAGGAGCGGTACGGGGCCGACGCCGACGAGCAGACCAAGGACGTCCTGAGCCGCTGGGAGGACACGCTCAACCGGCTGGAGAACGATCCGATGAGCCTCTCCGGCGAGCTGGACTGGATCGCCAAGCGGGAGCTGATGGAGGGCTACCGCCGCCGGGACGCGCTGGACTGGGACGCGGCCCGGCTGCACCTGGTGGATCTCCAGTACGCCGACGTGCGGGCCGAGAAGGGCCTGTACAACCGTCTGGCGGCCCGCGGGAAGATGAAGAGGCTGCTCGACGAGAGCGAGGTCGCGGAGGCCCGTACGAAGCCTCCGGAGGACACCAGGGCCTATTTCCGCGGCCGCTGCCTGGAGCAGTACGCCGACGACGTGGCCGCGGCCTCCTGGGACTCGGTCATCTTCGACCTGCCGGGTCACGACTCGTTGCAGCGGGTGCCCACCCTGGAGCCGCTGCGCGGCACCCGCAGCCACGTCAAGGATCTCCTGGACCGCTGCCGCACGGCGGAGGAGCTGGTCCAGGTCCTCACGGGCGGCTGAAAGGGCCGTGATCGGGGAATCATCGGGATGACCCCCGGACGTTGAGGGAAAGTACCGGGCCGATGTCGGAGCCCGTGGGTAGGGTCTGATTCAAGTGCTTCGAACCGAGCGGGGTGAGCTAGATGGCGACCAAGGACACCGGCGGCGGACAGCAGAAGGCGACGCGCTCCACCGAGGAGGTCGAGGAGCAGGCGCAGGACGCGCAGGTCTCGGAGGACCTCAAGGACCGCCAGGAGAAGCTGAGCGACGACGTCGACTCGGTCCTGGACGAGATCGACGACGTGCTCGAGGAGAACGCGGAGGACTTCGTGAGGTCCTTCGTCCAGAAGGGCGGACAGTAATCCGCGTATGTGAACGCGAAGGATCGGGGGGCGGTGCGCGCGGTACGGGTCGGGTCGGCCCGTACCGCGCGTTCGCACACGGCGGAACGGGCCGTGCAGCCGCTCCCGGGGTTCGGGTGGATCGCCGCCGCCGGGCGGGTAGGGTCCGTGGCGTAACCGCATCAAACGCAATTCGGCCATCGGCAAGTTGGGAGACGATCCTGACGCCTTGCGCAGGGCCGTCGCTTACCTGGAGGGAAACGCGTGGAAGCCAACACTCGTAGCACCGGGCGTCTACCAGCTGCCTTCCTGACGCCGGGATCCTCTTCGTTCATGGATTTCCTGTCCGACCAGGCCCCCGGAATGCTCCCGGGCAACCGGAACCTGCCGCCCCTGAAGGGGGCGGTCGAGGCCCCCCACGGGACGACGATCGTCGCGGCGACGTTCCCCGGCGGCGTGGTCCTGGCCGGCGACCGGCGCGCGACCATGGGGAACATGATCGCGCAGCGCGACATCGAGAAGGTCTTCCCGGCCGACGAGTACTCGGCGGTGGGCATCGCCGGCACCGCCGGGCTGGCCGTGGAGATGGTCAAGCTCTTCCAGCTGGAGCTGGAGCACTTCGAGAAGGTCGAGGGCGCGCAGCTCTCCCTGGAGGGCAAGGCCAACCGGCTCTCCACGATGATCCGCAGCAACCTGGCCATGGCCATGCAGGGCCTCGCCGTCGTCCCGCTCTTCGCCGGCTTCGACGTCGACCGTGAGCGGGGGCGCATCTTCTCGTACGACGTCACCGGCGGCCGCTCCGAGGAGCACGGCTACGCGGCCACCGGCTCCGGCTCGGTCTTCGCCCGCAACTCGATGAAGAAGCTCTACCGCCAGGACCTGACGGAGCAGGACGCCCTCACCCTGGTCGTGCAGGCGCTGTACGACGCCGCGGACGACGACTCGGCGACCGGTGGTCCGGACGTGGCCCGGCGCATCTATCCCATCGTCACCGTCATCACCGACGAGGGCTTCCGGAGGCTGGACGAGGCGGAATCCTCCGAGATCGCCCGCGCCGTCCTGGAACACCGGCTGGAGCAGCCCGACGGCCCGCGCGCCGCGCTGCTCTGACCCCCCGTTCCACCGCTTCCCCGACGCTCTCGTCACCGACAGAAAGGGACGGACAACAGGTGTCGACGCCGTTCTATGTCTCTCCTCAGCAGGCCATGGCCGACCGGGCGGAATACGCCCGGAAGGGCATCGCCCGTGGTCGCAGCCTGGTCGTGCTGCAGTACGCCGACGGCATCGTGTTCGTCGGCGAGAACCCGTCCCGCGCGCTGCACAAGTTCAGCGAGATCTACGACCGGATCGGTTTCGCCGCCGCCGGCAAGTACAACGAGTACGAGAACCTCCGCATCGGCGGGGTGCGCTACGCCGATCTGCGCGGCTACACCTACGACCGCGACGACGTGACGGCCCGTGGGCTGGCCAACGTCTACGCGCAGACGCTCGGCACGATCTTCTCCAGCGCGGCCGAGAAGCCGTACGAGGTGGAGCTGGTGGTGGCCGAGGTCGGCGTCGATCCGGAGGGCGACCAGATCTACCGGCTGCCGCACGACGGCTCGATCGTGGACGAGCACGGCTCGGTCGCGGTCGGCGGCAACGCCGAGCAGATCAGCACCTTCCTGGACCAGCGGCACCGTGACGGGATGACGCTCGCCGAGGCGCTGAAGCTGGCGGTGCAGGCGCTGTCCCGCGACCCCAACGGCAGCGAGCGGGAGATCCCCGCCGAGCGGCTGGAGGTCGCGGTCCTGGACCGGACGCGGCCGCAGCAGCGGAAGTTCAAGCGGATCGTCGGCGGGCAGCTCGCCCGGCTGCTGGAGGCGGACGGCTCCCCGGCGGACGCCGGCTCCGAGACCGGGGGAGAGGGCGGCGAGTCCGCCGCGCCCGGGACGTCCGATTCCGGCGGGGACGTCGAGTAGCCCGCCCGCAGCGATTCGTCCGTACCGTGGACCGGCCCGCCCCTTCCGGCGGGCCGGTCCACGGTCATGTGCGCGGCGGCGCCGACGAGCCGCGCGCCACCAGGCGTACGGGAAGGCTGCCCGGCTCGGCCGGCCGGTCCTCCAGGACCGCCAGCAGGGCGGCCATGCCGCGCTCCCCGACCTGCTCGGCGGGGAGCTGCACGGTGGTCAGCTCCGGCTCCACGGCCACCGCCAGCGCCAGGTCGTCGAAGCCGGTGACCGACAGGTCGTCGGGGACGCGCAGACCGAGCCTGCGGGCGGCTTTGCAGGCCCCCGCGGCGAGGATGTCGTCGTCGCAGACGAGCGCGGTCGGCCCGGGTCCGGGATCGGCCAGTACGCGCTCCGCGGCTTCCCGGCCCGCGTGCACGTCGAGCGCGGCGGTGACCGTCCGTACCGAGGTGCCCGGCACCGCGCGCAGGGCGGCGTGCAGCGCCCGGCCGCGCGCCGCGAAGGTCCAGGAGTCGACCGCCGAGGCCAGATGGACGAAGCGGCGGTGGCCCAGGGCCAGCAGATGCTCCGCCACCTGCCGCATCCCGTCGGCGATGTCCAGGTTGACGCGGGCGGCGACGCCGGTGTCCGCCGGGTCGCTGTCGAGCATGACCAGCGGCAGACCGGCGCCGCGCAGCGCGCCGAGGGCGTCGGCGGCCATCGAGGAGGCGATCACGCCGTCCAGGGAGGAGCTGGCCGAGGCGAACGGGTCCTTGGCCGGTCCGGTGCCGTCGGGCGACGGATAGAGGACGACCCCGAAGCCGTGCTCGGCGGCTACCGACGCGGCGCCGGTGTAGACCCGGGCGAAGAACTCGTTGGTGAGCGCGGGGACGACCAGCAGCGCGGTCCTGGTACGGCCCAGGCGCAGATTGCGGGCGGCGAGATTCGGCCGGTAACCCAGGCCCCGGGCGGCGCCGCGGACGCGCTCGGCGGTGGCCTCGGAGACCCGGCCGCGCCACTTGTCGCCGAGGACCAAGGAGACGGTCGCCTGCGAGACGCCCACCGCCCGCGCCACGTCGCGGCTGGTGGGCCGGGGCGGGGCGGGTTGCGGTGCGCTGCTCACTCGGGCCTCCGGGCCGGTCGGGGCAGGTGCCGTGCGGTGGACCTGCGGACTGGCCACATGGTACTTATGGGCATCGACGTTATACGTAAAACCTCGGGGTCGCCGAACACCGGGGGAGAGGGGCGAAGCGACATGGCCGCGGGCTATCTGGACATCCTCCGGGCGCGGCACGCCGCCCGGCTGCTGGCGGGAACCCTGGTGGGGCGGCTGCCCAACGGCACCGCCCCGATCGCGATCGTGCTGTTCACCCGGGCCGAGGGCGGCAGCTACTCCCTGGCCGGCGCGCTCGCCGCCGTCTACGGACTGGCCACCGCGGTGGGCCAGCCGCTGCTCGGGCGCGCGGTGGACCTGTACGGCCAGCCCCGCGTCCAGCTCCCCGCCGCCGTCGTGTCCGCGCTGGGCATGGCCGTGCTGGCGCTGGCGGGCCTGGGGTCGCTGCCGCTGGCCTATGCGGCGGTGGTGGTGGCGGGGCTCTTCACCCCGCCGCTGGAGGGCGGGCTGCGGGCCCTGTGGCCGAGCGTCCTGGGCCGGGAGGACCGGGTCCACCGCGCGTACGCCATGGACGCGGTCGCCCAGGAGATCATGTTCACCGCGGGCCCGCTCCTGGTGACGGCGCTGGTCGCCGTCTGGTCGCCGGCCGCGGCGCTGCTCGTCATCAACGTGATCGGCGTGCTCGGGGCGCTCTCCGTCGTCCTCTCCGAACCCTCCCGCGCCTGGCGCTCCGCACCCCGCGAGGCGCACTGGCTGGGCGCGCTGCGTTCACCGGGGCTGCTGGCCCTGCTCGGCTCCTTCTTCTTCGTCGGGCTCGCACTGGGCTCGATCACGGTGGCCGGTGTCGCCTACGCCGACGACCACGGCCGGGAGGCCGTGTACGGCTGGCTGATGGCGGCGCTCGGGCTGGGCGCCCTGGTCGGCGGCACGGTCTACGGGGCGCGCCAGTGGTCCGGGGCGCCGGAACGCCGCCTCCGGGTCGTCGTCGCCCTGCTGGCGCTCGGCTACCTGCCCCTGACGCTGACCCCCTCGGTCCCCGCCATGATCGCCCTGATGGCCCTGGCCGGGGTCTTCCTGGCCCCCGCGATCGCCTGCTCCTTCATCGTCGTCGACCGGCACGCCCCGCGGGGCACCGTCACCGAGGCGTTCTCCTGGCTGGTGACCACGTTCGGGGTCGGCGCGGCGGTCGGAACGGCCGCGGCGGGCCCCGCCGTCGAAGCGGGAGGGACCTCGTGGAGTTTCGCCGTCGCGGGGGCCGGAGGGGTGGCGGCGCTGCTCGTTCTCCTGACGACCGGAAAGGTGCTGGAGGTTCCCGGGCGTACCGCGGTTGCCGCACATGGATCGGAAAATGATCGAAACGGAGCTGTCGAACCCGGTTTCAGCTCAGGCCATCAGGCGTAATGTTCAGTCATGGACCGCCGCATTTTCGGGCTGGAGAACGAGTACGGCGTCACGTGCACGTTCAGGGGACAGCGCCGACTGTCCCCTGATGAAGTGGCGCGCTACCTCTTCCGCCGTGTTGTGTCATGGGGCCGCAGCAGCAATGTCTTTCTGCGGAACGGCGCCCGCCTCTACCTCGACGTGGGATCGCATCCGGAATATGCAACCCCCGAATGCGACAACCTGACCGAACTGGTCACCCACGACAAGGCCGGCGAGCGCATTCTCGAAGGTCTGCTCGTCGACGCCGAACGCCGCCTGCACGAGGAGGGAATCGCGGGCGACGTCTACCTCTTCAAGAACAACACCGACTCGGCGGGAAACTCCTACGGATGTCATGAGAACTACCTCGTGGCCCGGCACGGAGAATTCTCCCGGCTCGCGGACATCCTCATTCCCTTCCTCGTCACGCGACAACTGATCTGCGGCGCGGGCAAGGTGCTGCAGACCCCCCGGGGCGCGGTCTACTGCGTCAGCCAGCGTGCCGAGCACATCTGGGAGGGCGTCAGCTCCGCGACCACGCGTTCCCGCCCGATCATCAACACCCGCGACGAACCGCACGCGGACGCGGAGCGGTACCGCCGCCTCCACGTCATCGTCGGCGACTCCAACATGTCCGAGACGACCATGCTTCTCAAGGTCGGCGCGACCGACCTGGTGCTCCGCATGATCGAAGCCGGCACGGTGATGCGGGACCTGACGCTGGAGAACCCGATCCGGGCGATCCGCGAGGTCAGCCACGACACCACCGGGCGGCGCAAGGTGCGCCTGGCCAGCGGCCGTGAGGCCTCCGCCATCGAGGTGCAGCGCGAGTACTACGAGAAGGCCGTCGACTTCGTCGACCGCCGGGGCATCCGCACCGGCACGGTCGCCCGGGTCCTGGAGCTCTGGGGCCGCACGCTCGACGCGGTCGAGGAGGAGGACCTCGACCGGATCGAGACCGAGATCGACTGGGTGATGAAGTACAAGCTCATCGAGCGGTACCGGGCCAAGCACAACATGACCATGTCGCACCCGCGGGTCGCCCAGATAGACCTCGCGTACCACGACATCCACCGCCGACGCGGCCTGTACTACCTGCTGGAGCGCAAGGGCCAGGCCGCCCGCGTCTGCAACGACCTGAAGATCTTCGAGGGCAAGTCCGTGCCCCCGCAGACCACCAGGGCGCGGCTGCGCGGGGACTTCATCCGCAGGGCGCAGGAACAGCGGCGGGACTTCACCGTCGACTGGGTCCACCTCAAGCTCAACGACCAGGCGCAGCGCACGGTGTTGTGCAAGGACCCCTTCCGTTCGGTCGACGACCGGGTGGAGAAGCTGATCGCGGGCATGTGACCGGAACAGGCCGTTCCAGGACACCGGTGCGACGAGGACCCCGTACGTTTCCCGTACGGGGTCCCCGTACGTCCATGGGGGTGTAGGACCGGCCCCGATCGGCCGCACACCCCCTAGAGTGGCGGGGACCCACCCCATCGTGTCGTCTGAGATCTGAGGAACAAGTGCGCCGACTTGCCGGCCTTCTCGTCGTCCCCCTCCTGCTGCTGACCGCGGCATGCGGTGACGAGAAGGGCTCCGATTCCGTTTCCGCCTCCGCGTCGAAGGACGGGTTCCCCGCGATCACCGCGGGCGCGAAGTTCGGTGAGAAGCCGACCCTGGCCAAGGGGGAGGGCAAGCCGCCCAAGGAGCTCAAGACCAGAGTCCTCAGCAAGGGCGACGGCGCCACGCTCAAGAACGGCGACGCGATCCAGGTCAACTACCTCGGTCAGTCCTGGGATTCCGACAAGCCCTTCGACAACAGCTTCGACCGCAAGCAGCCGTTCGACCTGACCCTCGGTGCCGGCATGGTCATCCAGGGCTGGGACAAGGGCCTCGTCGGGCAGAAGGTCGGCAGCCGCGTCCAGCTGGTCATCCCGCCGGACCTCGGCTACGGCGCCCAGGGCCAGGGTGACATCAAGCCGAACGCCACGCTCGTCTTCGTCGTCGACGTCCTGAAGGCGACGCAGATCCCGGCCTCCGCCAAGGGCACCGAGGTCGCCCAGGACAACATCGACCTGCCCAAGGTCGGCACCAACACGGACGGCAAGGCCCCCAAGGTCACCATCCCGAGCAAGAGCACCCCGCCGGCCGAGCTCGTCTCCAACTACGTCCTGGAGTCCAAGGGCGAGGTGGTGAAGGACACCGACAGCGTCGTCGTGAACTACGTCGCACTGACGTGGAAGGACGGCAAGACCTTCGACAGCACCTACCAGGCGGGCAAGACGCAGACCTTCCCGCTCGCCCAGGTGACGCTGAAGGGGCTGAAGAACGGCCTGGTCGGCAAGAAGATCGGCAGCCGCGTGCTGCTCGTCATCCCGCCGGACCAGGGCTTCGGGGACAAGGCGCAGCAGACCATCCCGGCCAAGTCCACGCTGGTCTTCGCCGTCGACCTGCTGGCGAAGATGTAAGACTGTCCCGGTTGCCCAGTTCACCATCAACGAGGAGCAAGTCAGTGGAGATCGAGAAGCCGGAGATCGACTTCCCGGAAGGCGCGCCGCCGGCCGACCTGGAGATCAAGGACGTCTGGGAGGGCGACGGACCGGTTGCCAAGGCGGGCGACTTCGTCTCCGTGCACTACGTCGGTGTCGCCTTCTCCACCGGTGAGGAGTTCGACGCCTCCTGGAACCGCGGCCGGCCGCTGGAGTTCCAGCTCGGTGCCGGACAGGTCATCGCGGGCTGGGACCGCGGCGTGCAGGGCATGAAGGTCGGCGGCCGCCGCCGGCTGACCATCCCCGCGCACCTCGCGTACGGCGACCGCGGCGCCGGCGGCGGCCTCATCGGCCCCGGCGAGACGCTGATCTTCGTCTGCGACCTGGTCTCCGTCTGACCTCCGCCTCCGTGCGGAACGAGGGCCCGTGCCGACAGGCACGGGCCCTCGCTTTTGTCCCGGCAGCGCGGGGCGGTACGGTCGACCGTCGTAGAGCGAAACAGAAGGGGCGTCGATGGCGATTGCCAAGGCCGAGCGGCTGATGAACCTGGCGCTGTGTCTCCTGGGGACCCGCCGCCCGCTCAGCAAGCGCGAGCTGCGCGGTTCCATCGAGGCCTATCTCGAAGCGGGCTCCGACGACGCCTTCAACAGGATGTTCGAGCGCGACAAGGACGATCTGCGCGAGCTCGGCCTGGTCATCGAGACCGTGGAGAACCTGGACGGCGAGACCGGCTACCTCGCCCGCCGCGACAGCAACCGGCTGCCCCCGATCACCCTGGACGCCGAGGAGGCCGCCGCGCTCGGGCTGGCCGCCAAGGTCTGGCAGCAGGCCCGGCTGGCCGGCGCGGCCAGCGGGGCCCTCCAGAAGCTGCGGGCCGCGGGCATGCCGGAGACCGAGGACGCCTACGAGGTGCACAGCGCCCTCGAACCGCGCATCCCCGTCCACGAGGCGGCGTTCGAACCCCTGATGCTGGCCTGCCGCGACCGCCGCCCGGTCACCTTCGACTACCGCAAGGGCAACGCCGCCATCCCCGAACAGCGCCAGGTCGAGCCGTGGACGCTGGAGTGCTGGCGCGGCCACTGGTACCTGGCCGGCTGGGACCGGGACCGGCGCGCCGAGCGTGTCTTCCGCCTTTCCCGCATCACCGGCCGGGTCCGCTCCCGGGCCGGGGCCTTCACCGCCGAGGTGCCCGACGTCGTCACCGTCCGCGAGACCGTCGAGAGCTGGGCCGGGGAGACGGCCACCAGGACCGCGCGGATCCGGCTGCGCACCGGCGCCGGATACCCGCTGCGCTCGCGCGCCGTGACGGTCCGGGAACTCGGGAACGGGTGGGACGAGTTGGAGATTCCGTACGGACACGGCCTGGACGCCTGGCTCGTCGAGTTCGGTCCGGACGTCGTCGTACAGGAACCCGCCGACCTGCGGGCCGATGTGGTGGACCGGCTGCGCGCCGTGGCCAAGGACTGAGGGAGAAGAGCACCACCCATGGCCACGAACGCGATCGACCAGACCCGCCGGATGCTCTCCCTGGTGACCTACCTCCGGGAGCGCCCCGGCGCCCACGTCCAGGACGTCGCCCGCGCCTTCGGGATCACCGAGGACGAGCTGATCTCCGACCTCGACGTGCTGCCCATGTGCGGTACCAGCTTCCGCGGCGGCGACCTGCTGGACATCGACACCGACGGTGACCGGATCTGGTGGCACAACCCGGACGACGTCGCCGAGCCGCTGCGGCTCGCCGCCGACGAGGCGACCGCGCTCCTGGTCGCCGCCCGCGCGGTGGCCACGCTGCCCGGGCTGCGCGAGAGCGACCGCCAGGCACTGCTGAGGGCCACCGCGAAGCTGGAGACCGCGGCCGGCGAGACGGGGGCGGCCAGCTCGCGGCTCTCGGTCACCTTCGAATCCGAGGGCGGCGTCTTCGCCGAGGTGGACCGGGCGATCTCCGAGCGGCGCCGGCTCTGGCTGCGCTACTACTCGCCCGCGCGCGACGAGCTGACCGAGCGCGAGGTGGACCCGATCCGGCTGTTCGCGGTGGGCCACACCTACATGGAGGCATGGTGCCGCTCCTCGGAGGACCGGCGCACCTTCCGGCTCGACCGGGTCGCCGCGATCCGGCTGCTCGACGAGCCCGCCGCACCGCCCGAGCTGGAGCTGCGCGACCTGTCCGCGGGGCTCGTCCAGCCGGCCGCGGAGGACCCCGAGGTCATCGTCGAGGTCGGCCCCGGCGGACGCTGGGTCGCCGAGTACTACCCGCACGACAGCGCGGAGGAGCTGCCCGACGGCGGGCTGCGGATCGCGTTGCGCACCCCCGACCCCGCCTCGTTGCGCAGGCTCGCGCTGCGGCTGGGCGGCGAGGGCCGCATCACCTCCCCGCCGGAGCTGGCCCGCAGCGCGCGCGACGCGGCCCGCGCGGCGCTCGCCGGATACGACGACGGCACGGTCTGAGCGGAAACCGAGGGAAGGGATGAGCCGGATGTCTGTGGTGTCGGGCGTACCGACCGTGGTGGTACCCGAGTCCGTACGGTTCAGGGCCGCCTGCCCGGACTGCCGCGAGTGCTTCGAACTGGCCGCGGCGGCCCTCCGCCTGGCCGTGGGGGCCAGCCGCCGGACGACGTTCTACTCCTTCACCTGCCCCCGATGCGGTGCGGCGGTCCGCAAGCCCGCGGGGGAGCGGATAGTCGAACTGCTCAGCCGCGGCGGTGTGCGGACCCTGCGCCTGCACACCGGCTCCTGAAGCACTCCGTCCGACACTCTCTAGACACCATCGAGGCTCTCCGCATGTTCTGGCCGATGCTCGCCGTTGCCCTGGGCTTTCTCGGGATCGCCGTGCTCGGCGTGCTGGCCGTCCGGGTCTTCGTCGAGGCCCAGCGGCTCGGGCGTCAGGTGACGCGTACCACCCAGCGCATCAACCAGGCCGCGGAGGACCTGGAACGGGCGGCGACCGACCTCGCCGGGAACGGAGAGGCGCTGCGCCCGTAGCACTTCTCCGGCATCCGGGGAACCGGCTGTGAGCTGCGCCGATCGATCCGACCGGGCACGGCCTCCTGTTTCACGGATTCGGAGGGTACGCTGCTCACGGCGGCCCTGAGAGCGAGGCATGGGCCGTAATCGCACGGATGCATGGGTATTGCCCTGCGTTTACTCCTGCGGGATACGATCGCTGACGGTAAGAAGATCGGACGCCTTGTCCGAGGTTCCACCCGCCCCACCCCTGCTGCCTCGGTGAGAAGGTACACGCATATGTTCGGAAGGCTCGGCGCTCCCGAGATCATCCTGATCCTCGTCGTCATTGTTCTGCTGTTCGGCGCGAAGAAGCTTCCTGACATGGCTCGCTCGCTCGGCAAGTCGGCCCGCATCCTCAAGAGCGAGGCCAAGGCCATGAAGTCCGAGAGCGCTCCCTCGGCGACGCCGGCCGAGCCGGCCGCCAACGACGCCGCCCAGGACCAGGCAGCCCCGCGCACCATCAAGGCCGCGCCCGGCGACGTGACCAGCTCGCGTCCGGTCGGGGAGCCGACCGACTCGACCAAGCGCTGACAAGTAACGGGCCGACGCAGGCACGCCGACCGGCAACGGCCTGCCGCACGAGATGAGGACGTGGGTTGCTCAAGTCTGCCCGCAAGCAGGAGACGGACCCAGAGGGCCGCATGCCCTTGGTGGAGCACCTGCGTGAGCTGCGTAACCGCTTGGCCAAGGGCCTGCTCGGGATCGTCATCGTCACGATCGTCGCCGCGTTCTTCTACAAGGACATCATCGAGTTCTTCACCAATCCGGTGCTGAAGTCGGTCGGTTGCGAACACAGCTTCGCCGAGCTCGCCAAGAAGAGCGACGCCACCTGTGCACGGATTGTGCTCAACGGTCTCCTCACGCCGTTCACCCTCGCCCTCAAGGTCTCCCTGATGGCCGGTGTCGTCCTCTCGTCGCCGGTCTGGCTCTACCAGCTCTGGGCCTTCGTCGCCCCGGGCCTCCACAAGCACGAGAAGAAGTACTCGCTCTCCTTCGTGGGCGCCGGGTTCCCGCTCTTCCTCGCGGGCGGCTTCTTCGCGTACAAGACGCTGCCCACGATGGCGCGGGTGCTGCTGGAGTTCTCCCCGGCCGATCTCGACAACCAGCTGCCGCTGGACGAGCTGCTCGACCTGATCACCCGCATGGTCGTGGTCTTCGGGCTCGCCTTCGAACTGCCGCTGCTGCTCGTGATGCTGAACGTCGGCGGGATCCTCACCGGCAAGCGGATGCTCGGCTGGTGGCGGGGCATGATCATGGGCATCACCGTCTTCGCGGCGGTGGCCACCCCCAGCACCGACCCGGTGAGCATGCTGCTGCTCGCCGGACCGATCTGGGTGCTGTACTTCGCCGCCACGCTCGTCTCGCTCCTCAACGACCGCCGCAAGGCACGGATCGCGGCGTCCGGACCCGACGACGACGAGGCCTCGGAGCTGGATCTCACCCCCGAGGACATCGGTGAGGTCGAGTCCGTCTCGTCCAGGAGGTCGCTGCCCTCGCAGTCGAACTCGGACCGTGACCGCCTCGACGGTTACGACGACATCACCTGACCTTGTAGGGTCCCCGGGTGACCAGCGAGATCACCCTCTTCGTCAATCCCACCGCGGGAAGCGGCCGGGGCGCGCACGCCGCGCAGCCGGCCGCTTCCGCGTTGCGGGACGCAGGCTTCTCCGTACGGACCGTGCTCGGGGTGGACGCCGACGACGCGCTGGAGCGGGCCCGTGAGGCCGTCGCGGGCGGGACCGGGGCGCTGATAACCGTGGGCGGGGACGGCATGATGTCCCTCGCCCTCCAGGCGGTCGCCGGGACGACGACCCCGCTCGGGGTGGTCGCCGTCGGCACCGGCAACGACTTCGCCCGCGCGCTCGGGCTGCCGATCCGGGAACCGGCCGCCGCCGGACGGCTGGCCGCCGAGGCGCTGAAGGGTGGGACGGTACGGGAGATCGACCTGGGCCGGGTCGGCGAGCGGTGGTTCGGCTCGGTGCTCGCCTCCGGCTTCGACTCCCGGGTCAACGACCGGGGGAACCGGATGCGGTGGATCGGCGGCCGGTTCAAGTACGACCTCGCGATCGTCGCCGAACTCGCCGCGTTCAAGCCCATTCCGTACCGGGTCCGGCTGGACGGCGGACCGGTCCGGGAGATCGAGGCCACGCTCATCGCCGTCGGCAACGGGACGACGTACGGCGGCGGCATGCGGATCTGCGCGGAGGCCGTCATGGACGACGGGCTCTTCGACGTCACCGTGGTCGGCGACTGCAGCCGCGCCACCCTGCTCAAGGTGTTCCCCCGCGTCTACAAGGGGACGCACCTCGACCACCCCAAGGTCACCGTGCACCGGGTCTCCTCGATCGAGCTGGCCGCGGCGGGTGTCACCGCGTACGCGGACGGTGAACCGCTCGGGGCGCTGCCGCTGACCGCCACCTGCGTCCCCGGCGCGGTGCGGGTGCTCGCACCGGGGCGGGCCCCCGTCGTTTAAAGATCGCGTCACTGTCGGAAGCGCCGGGTAGGCTCGTAAGCAAGATGACAGAGGACCTCTCACCCGCTGAGCGATACCAGGCTTCTCGGACCCGTGCAGCCGAGCTGGCCACCGCACTCGCGCCCTTCCGCGAGCTGTACGAATTCGATCTGGACCCGTACCAGATCGAGGCCTGCGAGGCCCTGGAGGCGGGCAAGGGGGTGCTCGTCGCGGCCCCGACCGGCTCGGGCAAGACGATCGTCGGCGAATTCGCCGTGCACCTCGCCCTGGAGCAGGGCCGCAAGTGCTTCTACACCACGCCGATCAAGGCTCTCTCCAACCAGAAGTTCGCCGATCTGGTCAAGCGGTACGGAGCGGAGAAGGTCGGCCTGCTGACCGGCGACAACAGCGTCAACGCCGATGCCCCGGTGGTCGTCATGACCACCGAGGTGCTGCGGAACATGCTGTACGCGGGCTCGCAGGCGCTGCGGGGCCTTGGCTACGTGGTGATGGACGAGGTGCACTACCTCTCCGACCGGTTCCGCGGCGCGGTCTGGGAGGAAGTGATCATCCACCTCCCGGACTCCGTGACGCTGGTGTCGCTGTCGGCGACCGTCTCCAACGCCGAGGAGTTCGGCGACTGGCTGGACACCGTCCGCGGCGACACCCAGGTCATCGTCTCCGAGCACCGCCCCGTGCCGCTCTGGCAGCACGTGCTGGCGGGCCGCCGGATGTACGACCTCTTCGAGGAGGAGACCGACCACGGCGGCCGCGGGGTCGGCCGCCGCGAGGTCAACCCCGACCTGCTCCGCCTCGCCCGGATGGAGAACCAGCGCGGTTACAACCCGCGCGAGCGCCGCCGCGGCAAGATGGCCCGCGAGGCCGACCGGGAGCGCGAGCGCCGCCAGCGCAGCCGGATCTGGACCCCGTCCCGGCCCGAGGTCATCGACCGACTGGACGCCGAGGGGCTGCTCCCCGCCATCACGTTCATCTTCAGCCGGGCCGGCTGCGAGGCCGCCGTGCAGCAGTGCCTGCACGCCGGGCTGCGGCTCAACGACGAGGACAAGCGGCGCCTGGTCCGGGAGATCGTCGAGGAGCGGACCGCCGCCATCCCCGGCGAGGACCTCCACGTCCTGGGCTACTACGAGTGGCTCGAAGGGCTGGAACGGGGCATCGCCGCCCACCACGCGGGCATGCTGCCGACCTTCAAGGAGGTCGTCGAGGAGCTGTTCGTCCGCGGGCTCGTCAAGGCGGTCTTCGCCACCGAGACCCTCGCCCTCGGGATCAACATGCCCGCGCGCTCGGTCGTGCTGGAGAAGCTCGTCAAGTGGAACGGCGAGCAGCACGCCGACATCACCCCGGGCGAGTACACCCAGCTCACCGGGCGGGCCGGGCGGCGCGGCATCGACGTCGAGGGCCACGCCGTGGTGCTCTGGCAGCGTGGCATGGACCCGGGCGCGCTGGCCGGGCTCGCCGGCACCCGCACCTACCCGCTGCGCTCCAGCTTCCGGCCGTCCTACAACATGGCCGTGAACCTGGTGCACCAGTTCGGCCGGCACCGCTCGCGGGAACTGCTGGAGACCTCCTTCGCGCAGTTCCAGGCCGACCGCTCGGTGGTCGGCATATCCCGCCAGGTGCAGAAGAACGAGGAGGGCCTGGAGGGCTACCGGGAGGGCATGACCTGCCACCTCGGCGACTTCGAGGAGTACGCGCGGCTGCGCCGCGAGCTCAAGGACCGGGAGACCGAGCTGGCCAAGCAGGGCGCGTCCCAGCGTCGGGCCGCCGCCGCCGCGTCGCTGGAGAAGCTGAAGCCCGGCGACGTCATCCATGTTCCCACCGGCAAGTTCGCCGGGCTCGCGCTGGTCCTCGACCCCGGGCTGCCCGCCGGCCGGGCCAACGCGCACGGCCACCGCGGCATGGAGTACCACGACGGGCCGCGGCCGCTGGTGCTCACGGCCGAGCGGCAGGTCAAGCGGCTCGCCCCGATCGACTTCCCGGTGCCGGTGGAGGCGCTGGAGCGGATGCGGGTGCCGAAGTCGTTCAACCCGCGCTCCCCGCAGTCGCGCCGCGACCTGGCCTCCGCGCTGCGCACCAAGGCCGGACACATCGTGCCCGACCGGCACCGCAAGGGACGGTCCCCGGCCGCCGACGACCGGGAGATCGCCCGCTACCGCGCCGAGCTGCGCGCCCACCCCTGCCACGGATGCGACGAGCGCGAGGACCACGCCCGCTGGGCCGAGCGCTACCACCGTCTGAAGCGCGACACCCGGCAGCTGGAGCGGCGGATCGAGGGGCGGACCAACACCATCGCCCGCACCTTCGACCGGATCGTCGCCCTGCTCACCGAGCTCGACTACCTGCGCGGCAACGAGGTGACCGAGCACGGACGCAGGCTGGCCCGCCTCTACGGCGAGCTGGACCTGCTGGCGAGCGAATGCCTGCGGGCGGGCGTCTGGGAGGGGCTGAACCCGGCCGAACTCGCGGCGTGCGTCTCGGCGCTCGTCTACGAGGCCCGGCAGGCCGACGACGCGGTGGCGCCCAAGCTGCCCGCCGGGCCCGCGAAGACGGCGATGGGCGAGATGGTCCGGATTTGGGGCCGGCTCGACGCCCTGGAGGAGGAATTCAAGATCAACCAGGCGGAGGGCGTCGGCCAGCGCGAGCCCGACCTCGGCTTCGCCTGGGCGGTCTACATGTGGGCGTCGGGGCGGACGCTGGACGAGGTGCTGGGCGAGGCGGACATGCCGGCCGGGGACTTCGTGCGGTGGTGCAAGCAGGTGATCGACGTACTGGGGCAGATCGCGGCCGCCGCTCCGAAGGAAGGGAGCTCCGTGGCGCGGAGCGCCCACAAGGCGGTGGACGCGGTGCTCCGGGGAGTCGTGGCGTACAGCTCGGTGGGCTGAGTCCCGGCACAGGGATCCCCGGGCCCCTCGGGGCCCGGGGATCCCTGTGCCGCGCGGGCGGCTCCTTTGCCCGGCCGCTTCCGGCGCTTTCCGTGATGCGTGGTGCTTCCCCGCGGCCGCCTCCTCAGTCCGGGTGCTTCCCGCTCTTCAGGGCCACGCCGACACAGGCCAATCCGAGCAGAACGGTCAGGCCGCCGACGATGACGTTGCTGAGGACGATGCCGATGCCGGGGCTGCTGCCGACGATCCAGGTGGCGAGGATGGTCCAGGCGCCCATGACGCAGATGGCCCAGCTCAGGCCGTACATGCGCTCCGGCATGACGGTGAACCCGAGGCCGAGCACGGCGATCGCGATACCCATGATCAGGTTGTGGGTGGCGAGGGCGGACTGGGTCGTCGTGAAGTGCAGCACCCACGGCGAGAGGGCGCAGTACAGGCCGACCAGGAACACCGGCGCGTCCACCAGGGCCACGTCCCGGCCGCCGAGCATGCGGGCATAACGGTCGCGCATCTCGGGGACGTCGGGGTGGGTGGCCATGTCATGGCCGGTGTGCGAGAGGTTCGACATGGGGTCGTCTCCTTCCCTCCACGGACCGGGCCGCCGTATCCGTGCGATATGCGGCCCTGGCACCATTCTGCTCTTATATCTCCCTTATGTGTAGCTTTGGGATTCGCCGGAATCTGCGGGAACCGCGGGCCGGTCCAGGCCGCGTGCGTGCTCGAAGCGGGCCCGCGCCTCCGTCAGGCCGACGAGCGGGGCCGGGTAACCGAGCGCTTCCCGACGGGGCCCGGTCAGCTTCCACGGCTCGTGGATCTCGCTGTCCGCCAGCTCCGCGAGCTCCGGCACCCAGCGGCGTACGTAGCCCCCGCGCGGGTCGAGGCGCCTGCCCTGGACCACCGGGTTCAGGATCCGGTTGGGGCGGGTGTCGGTGCCGGTGCCCGCCATCCACTGCCAGTTGAGCTGGTTGTTCGCCAGGTCGCCGTCGACCAGCAGGTCCAGGAAGTGCCGGGCGCCCACCCGCCAGTCCACGTACAGCGTCTTGGTGAGGAAGGAGGCCGCGAGCATCCGGCCCCGGTTGTGCATCCAGCCCTCGTGCGCCAGTTGCCGCATCGCGGCGTCGACCACCGGGTAGCCGGTGCGCCCGGTGCGCCAGGCCGTGATCTCGTCCTCGTCGGACCGCCAGCGGTCGTGCCGGGGGCGGTAGTCGTCCCGTGCGGCGTCCGGCCGGGCGGCGAGCACCTGGTGGTGGAAGTCCCGCCAGGCGAGCTGCCGTACGAACGCGTCGGCGCCCGCCCCGCCCCGCTGCCGCGCCCGGTCGACCGCCTCGGCCGCCGAGAGGCAGCCGAAGTGGAAGTACGGGGAGAGCCGGGAGGTCGCGTCGCCGGCCAGGTCGTCGTGGCCGGTCGCGTAGTCGGCCAGCGGGCCGCGCAGCCAGGACGACAGCAGCCCGCGGCCGGCCGACTCGCCGCCCTCGGCGAGCCCGGGGGAGGTGCCGGGGACCGCCGCCCGCTCCGGCAGCGGGTCCGACACCACCCCGTCCGGCAGCCGCACCGCACGCGGGGCGGGCAGGGGGCCCCGTACCCCGGCCTCCTGCCAGCGGCGGAAGTACGGCGTGAACACCGCGTAGTGGTCGCGGCCCGTCGGGACGACCCCGCCCGGGGCGAGCGCGGTGACCACCGCGTCGTGGACGTGCAGGGTGCAGCCGGCCTCCGCCAGGGCGGCTCGCAGCCGGTGCTCGCGGCGGGCCGCGTAGCCGCTCACCCCGGCGGCGACGTGCAGGCTCCGCGCACCGGTGGCCACGACCACGGCGCGGGCGGCGGCCGCCACCTCGCCCTCGCGGACGACGAGCCGGCCGCCCCTCCGCCGCAGCCCGGCGTCGAGATCGGCGAGGCAGTCGGCGAGGAACGCCCGCCGGTTCGGCGCGTCGAAGCCGGTCCGGTGAATGGCCCGGTCGCGGACGAACAGGGGGACGACGGTGTCCGCTTCATGGAGGGCGGCGCGCAGCACCGGATTGTCGTGCAGGCGCAGATCGGCGGTGAACAGTGCGACGGAGACGGTCATGCGGTGTCCTTTGCCCGAGAAGGCACGATCCTTCCACGGGTTTTGGGGTTCGCGATACATCGTGGTTGACGCGTAAGAGTGAACGAGATATGTTCGCCCGCGAGTATTCGTCAACGAACTATGGGGGCGGGGCTGATGGCCAAGCGACGCAAGCTCGGCAACCCCCTCGCGCTGACGGTCATGGTGCTGCTCTCCGAGCGCTCCATGCATCCGTACGAGATCGCCCAGACGCTGCGGCGACGCGGCAAGCAGCACAGCGTCAAGATCAACTTCGGCTCGCTCTACACCGTCGTCCAGAACCTGGAGAAGCACGGGTACGTGGCGGTGGCCGAGGTCCAGCGGCAGGGCAACCGTCCCGAGCGCACCCTCTACGGCATCACGGACGCCGGGCGCGCGGAGATGCTGGACTGGCTCTCCGATCTGATCGCCGTACCCGCCGAGGAGTACCCGGTCATCGAGACGGCCCTGTCGCTGCTGCCGGTGCTGCCGCCGGGGGAAGTGGTGGAGCTGCTGGAGACCCGGGCGGCGGCGCTGGCGGCCGGGGTGGCGGCCCTGAAGGGCGTCCTCGGTCGGTTGGGCGAGCGACTGCCCCGTATCTTCGTCATCGAGACCGAGTACCAACTACGCATGCAGGAAGCGCAGTTGGAGTGGATCAGTGCCTTCCGTGACGAGCTCGTCGCCGGGACCGTCAGCGGAATCGAGGAGTGGAAGTCCTTCCACGAGACCGGTGAGATCCCGTCCGACTGGCAGGACCTCGACGAACAGGAGAGCGTTCCCGATCCGGGCAAGGAGTCGGGGAGGACTCCGGGGGAGGACCCGGAGAAGAAGTAGCAGTCAAGGGAAAGGCCCCGGTGGGGAGCTGTTGCAGCAGCGACCGACCGGGGCCTCGAACCCCGAACCGGTCGTGCCGTGGAGGCGGACCGGGCCATCGAGGTGCGGCACACCAAGGATAGCCCGGCGCTCTTCACGCGGATCGGCTCGGCATGCCCGTGTGCTCGGGGGTCACCGAGCACCCCGCCGATCAACAGGAGAGCTCTGCCATGAGCACCCGTGCGCCCGCAGTCGTGGCGCGAGACCTGGTCAAGACCTACCCGGGCGATGTCACCGCCCTGGGCGGGATGGACCTCACCATCGAGTCCGGCGCCGTCTTCGGACTGCTCGGCCCCAACGGCGCCGGAAAGTCCACCACCGTCAAGATCCTCACCACCCTGGCCCGCCCCGACTCCGGCACCGCCACCGTCGCCGGGCACGACGTGCTGCGCCACCCCGACCGGGTCCGGCGCGCCATCGGGGTCGTCGCCCAGAAGTCCGGCGCCGACCCGGTCGCCACCGGCCGGGAGAACCTCCTGCTCCAGGGCAGGTTGTACGGCATGCGCGGTACGGACGTGCGCCACCGCGCCGATGAGCTGCTGGCCCGCTTCGACCTCGCCGACGCGGGGAGCCGCCAGGTCAAGGGGTACTCGGGCGGGATGCAGCGGCGGCTGGACGTGGCGCTCGGCCTGGTCCACCGCCCCGAGGTGCTCTTCCTCGACGAACCCACCACCGGGCTCGACCCGGAGGCCCGCACGGCGATGTGGGACGAGATCGCCCGGCTGGCCGGTGACGAGGGACTGACCATCGTCCTCACCACCCACTACCTGGAGGAGGCCGACCGGCTCGCCGAACGGATCGCGATCGTCGACCGGGGCCGGATCGTCGTCGAGGGCACCCCCGACGCGCTCAAGGGCGAACTCCGGGGCGACGCCGTCCATCTGGAGCTGCGCGCCGACGGCGACACCGCGACGCTCACCGCCACGCTCCGGCGGCTGCCCGCCGTGCACGACGTACTGGTCGACGGCCGCCGGGTGAGCGTGCGGGCCGAGGACGGCGCCGCGGCCGTCCCCGTCGTGCTCACCGCCCTGGAGGCGGCGGGCGCAACGGTCGCCTCCGCCACCGTGGCCCGCCCCTCCCTGGACGACGTCTATCTGCGGTACGCCGGACGCCGCTTCGCCGAGGCCGAGGCAGCCGGGGACCGGCACACCCCCGGCCTCGCCGCCGCCGGAGGTGCCCGATGAGCACGGGGACCCTCGTCCAGACCTGGTACATGACGCAGCGCCAGCTCATGGCGGTGATCCGGCAGCCGGTCTTCCTCGCCATCTCCCTGGTCCAGCCGGTGATCTGGCTCTTCCTCTTCGGCAGCCTCTTCCGCGAGGTCGTCGAACTGGGCGGCTTCGGCACCACGTCCTATCTGGACTACCTGGTCCCGGGCATCGTGGTGATGAGCGCGCTGGGGTCGAGCATGTGGGCCGGCATGGGCACCCTGGAGGAGATCGAACGGGGCACGCTCAACCGCTTCCTCACGACCCCGGTCAGCCGCAACGCGCTGATGAACGCCAACGTCGTGCAGAACGCCCTCGGCACCGCCGTGCAGTCCCTCCTCATCGCGCTGCTCGGCCGGATGGCCGGGGCCGCCTTCCCGGGCGGCGCGGTGGGGCTGCTGGTGCTGGTCGTCGCCTCGATGCTGCTCGGTACGGTCTTCGGAGCGCTCTCCAACGCCCTGGGCATGCTGGTCCGCGAGCGTGAGTCGATCATCGGCATCAACACCTTCCTGCTGCTGCCGCTGACCTTCCTCTCCTCCTCCTTCATGGCGCCGGACCGGATGCCGTCCTGGATGCGGCATGTCGCCGACTTCAACCCGGTCGACTGGGCGATGGTGGCGGGCCGTTCGGCGCTGAGCGCCGAGCCGGACTGGAGTGTGGTGCTCGGTCGCGGGGGAGGGCTGCTGGTCCTCGCGGTGGTGGCGGTCGGGCTGTCGACCCGGACGTTCCGCGCGTACCAGAAGTCCGTGTGATCACGCGGCCGTCGCGGTGCGCGGCACCGCGACGGCCGCGCGGGCCCGGCGCACCGGGCCCGTACCCGTTCTTACGCGGCCTGCTCCTGCTCGCGCTCCACCTGGGCGTTCCACTCCCGCTTGACGGCGCGCCAGGCGTCGTCGTTCTGGCCGAGGCGCCAGTAACCGGAGATGGACAGCCGGGAGAGCGGGATGCCGCGGTCCAGCCGCAGATGGCGGCGGAGCTCCTTGACGAAGCCCGCCTCGCCGTGGACGAACGCCTGTACCTCGCCCGCCGGGAACTCCAGCCCCCGCACCGCGTCGACCAGCGCCTCGCCGACCGGGCGCGCGCCGCGGTGCAGCCAGGTCACCCCGACGCCGTCCCGCGTCACGATCTTCTGCTCCTCCGTCGCGTCCGACACCTCGACGAACGCGTGCACCACCGCACCCGTCGGCATCTGCTCCAGGCTCGCAGCGATGGCCGGCAGCGCGCTCTCGTCGCCCACCAGGAGGTGCCAGTCGGCCGAGGCGTCCGGGCCGTAGCCCCCGCCCGGCCCCAGGAACGTCACCCGCTCGCCGGGGACCGCCCGCATCGCCCAGGGCCCGGCGAGCCCCTCGTCGCCGTGGACCACGAAGTCGATGGCCAGCTCGCGGGCGACCGGGTCCCAGGACCGCACCGTGTACGTACGGGTCGTGGGCCACAGCTCGCGCGGCTGCTCCTCGCGGATGCGGGCCATGTCGAAGGGGTGCGCGTAGTCGGCGCCCTCGGGGGCGAAGCAGAGCTTGACGTAGTGGTCGGTGCACCCGGAGAGGGTGAAATCGGCGAGGCCCTCACCGCCGAGGACCACGCGCACCATGTGCGGCGTGATCCGCTCGGTGCGCACCACCTCGGCCCCCCGTGCCGTGGGTGCCTGCCGCGCCGGTCGTTCTGCCACGAGGTTCTCCCTGATCCGATTGCTTAGGCTTACCTAAGCTAGCACCTCAGCCCGGCAGTGTGGAGAGCAGGCGCTGGAGGGATCCGCCCAGCCCCCACCGCTTCGCCAGGGCGTCGAGGGCGGCGGGATCGCGCGGGGCGGACGGCAGCGCCGGGTCGAACTCCGGCAGCGGCACGTCGCCGGCGACCCGGACCACTTCGGGGGCGACCGCCACGTACGCCCGCGCCTCGTCGAGCCGCCTGCGCTGCGAGGGCGTCAGCCGGGCCGCCGGATCGTCGACGGCGGCCATGATCCCGGCCAGGTCGCCGAAGGCGTCCAGCAGCTTCGCCGCCGTCTTCTCACCGATGCCCGGGACGCCCGGCAGCCCGTCGCTCGGGTCGCCGCGCAGCAGGGCCAGGTCGGCGTAGCCGGCGCCGTCCACCCCGTACTTCTCCCGCAGCCACGCCTCGTCCGTCAGCTGGAGCGAGCCGACGCCCTTGATCGGGTAGAGCACCCGCACCCCGCGCGCGTCGTCGACCAGCTGGTAGAGGTCGCGGTCGCCGGTGACGATGTCCACCGGGCCGGTGGCACGCCGGGTGAGCGTGCCGATCACGTCGTCCGCCTCGTATCCCGCGACGCCGACCCGGGCGATGCCGAGCGCGTCCAGCACGTCCTCGATGACCGGGACCTGCGGGGCCAGCGTGTCCGGGGTCTCCTCCTCGTCGGGCAGGCCCTCGGCGGTCTCCACCGCGACCCGGTGCGCCTTGTACGTGGGGATCAGCTCGACCCGCCAGTGCGGCCGCCAGTCCGCGTCCATGCAGGCCACCAGGGCGTCCGGGCGGTGGTCCTGGACCAGGCGGGCGATGAAGTCCAGCAGCCCGCGCACGGCGTTGACCGGCGTCCCGTCCGGTGCGCGCACCGAGTCGGGGACGCCGAAGTAGGCGCGGTAGTAGAGGGAGGCGGTGTCGAGGAGCATCAGGCGTCGCGTCACATCCCGATGATGCCGTACGCCTACGACAGCGGCCCTCGCGCGCGGGGGGACCGCCCGCGGAGCCCCGCGACCCGCCGTCCGTTCCGGAAGTGACACCCGGTGTACGGGTGGTGTCCATCCCCCATTCGGGTGTGACCTGGGTCACTCTTTTGTTTGCTCCGTGTAAGTGCGGGCAGGCGCGCAGCCGGAGCGGAACACGTACCGGTTTCAACCAGTGCACGTGCCATGCGGACCGAATCCGCGCCGCTCCACGGTCTGCCGGAGGGGGTGGCAGACCGTTTTTCGGTTCGACCCGCGAGGTGTATGTGTCCAGGCTGCAAGCCGAGCGCTTGTACAAAGTGTTCGGCAGACGACCCGATCAAGCCGTGCAGGAACTCGAGAGCGGCGCCGACCGCGACGAGCTGCGCGCCGACGGAACGACCGCAGCGGTGATCGACGCCTCGTTCACCGTGGAGCCGGGACAGATCTTCGTCGTCATGGGCCTGTCCGGGTCCGGCAAGTCCACGTTGCTGCGCATGCTCAACGGACTTCTGGACCCCACGGCCGGACGCGTGCTGTTCGACGGCCAGGACCTGACCGCCCTGAGCCCCGCCGAGCTGCGCCACGTCCGCTCCTCCAAGATCAGCATGGTCTTCCAGCACTTCGCGTTGTTCCCGCACCGCAGTGTCCTGGAGAACGCCGCGTACGGCCTGGAGGTCCAGGGCGTACCGCGTGCCGAGCGGGAGAAGCGCGCCGCCGAGGCGCTGGAGCTGACCGGTCTCGCCGGCTGGGAGAAGTCCTGGCCCGACGAACTGTCCGGCGGCATGCAGCAGCGTGTCGGCCTGGCCCGCGCCCTGGCCACCGACGCCGACCTGCTGCTGATGGACGAGTCCTTCAGCGCGCTCGACCCGCTGATCCGCCGCGACATGCAGGACCAGCTCCTCGAACTGCAGAAGCGGCTGAAGAAGACCATCGTCTTCATCACCCACGACCTCAACGAGGCCATGCGCCTCGGCGACCGCATCGCCGTCATGCGCGACGGGCGGATCGTCCAGCTCGGCACCGCCGAGGACATCCTGGTCACCCCGGCCAACGACTACGTCGCGTCCTTCACCCAGGACGTCGACCGGACCCGGGTGCTGACCGCGGGCGCCATCATGGCCGAGCCGCACACCGTCCTGGGCACCGGCACCGACGACGGCAAGGAGCTGCGCACCGCCGCCGACGTGATCGCGGCCGCCCCGGCCACCGTCGGCGAGTCCACGCCGATCATCGAACTCTTCACGCCCTGCTCGCGGAGCGGGGTCGCCGTCGCGGTCACCGACGACGAGGGCGAGCTGGTCGGAGTCGTCCCGCGCGCCCGCCTGCTCGCCGTCCTCGGCGAGCCGATGACCCCCGCCGAGGCCCCGGAGAACGTCGCGGCCGACGCCGTCGTCACGAAGAAGGTGGCCAGTGTTTAGGCTCCACCTCGGCGACTGGGTCGACTCCGCCGTCGACTGGCTCCAGGCCCATCTGGCCTGGCTCTTCGACGCGATCAGCTCCGTCGTCAGCGGCATGTTCGACGGCATAGCCGCCGTACTCTCCGCACCCGCACCACTGCTCTTCGCCGGCATCGTCGCGGTCATCGCCTGGTGGCTGCGCGGACTGCTCGCCGGTCTGCTCGCCTTCGTCGGCTTCGCCCTCATCGACTCCGTCGAGTTGTGGGACGAGGCGATGGACACCGTCACCCTGGTGCTGGTCGCCACCATCATCGCGCTGGTGCTCTCCGTACCGCTGGGCATCTGGGCGTCCCGGTCCAAGACGGTCAGCGCGATCACCCGGCCGGTCCTGGACTTCATGCAGACCATGCCCGCCATGGTCTACCTGATCCCCGGGGTGATCTTCTTCGGCGTCGGCGTCGTGCCCGGCATCATCGCCACCATCATCTTCTCGCTGCCCCCGGGCGTCCGGATGACCGAACTGGGCATCCGCCAGGTCGACGCCGAGCTGGTCGAGGCGGCCGAGGCGTTCGGCACCACCCGGCGCAACACCCTGCTCCGGGTCCAGCTGCCGCTCGCCCTGCCCACGATCATGGCCGGTATCAACCAGGTCATCATGCTCGGCCTGTCCATGGTGGTCATCGCCGGCATGGTCGGCGGCGGCGGCCTCGGCGGCGCCGTCTACCGCGCCATCGGCAACGTGGACGTCGGCCTGGGCTTCGAGGCGGGCGTCTCCATCGTCATCGTGGCGATGTACCTGGACCGGATGACCAGCGCGCTCGGCCGCGAGGTCTCCCCGCTGGCCCGTCGCGCCGTGGCCAAGGCACAGGCCATGGCCGGTGGCCCCAAGATCTGGAACCACCGCCCGCAGCCCGTCGTCGCCGTCTCCGGCGTCGTGGTCCTCGCGCTCGTCGCGGGCGCGCTCGGCGTCTTCGGCTCCTCCGGTGAGGACACGTCCGGGAACACCGCGGGCGACGCGAAGATCGGCGCCGGCAAGAAGATCAGCATGGGCTACATCCCGTGGGACGAGGGCATCGCCTCCACCTTCCTCTGGAAGGAGATGCTGGAACGGCGCGGCTTCGAGGTCGACGTCAAGCAGTACGAGGCCGGCGCGCTCTACACCGGCATGGCCAACGGCCAGATCGACTTCGAGACCGACTCCTGGCTCCCGGTCACCCACGCCAGCTACTGGAAGAAGTACCAGGACCGCCTGGAGGACATGGGCTCCTGGTACGGCCCCACCTCGCTGGAGCTGGCCGTCCCGGCGTACCTGAAGGACGTCACGTCGCTGGAGGACCTCAAGGGCAAGGGCGCGCGGTTCAAGAACCGGATCGTCGGCATCGAGCCCAGCGCCGGTGAGTCGGGCCTGCTCAAGGAGAAGATCCTCCCGGGCTACGGCCTGGACAAGGAGTACAAGGTCGTCGACGGCTCCACCCCGTCGATGCTCGCCGAGCTGAAGCGCGCGTACGCCAAGAAGGAACCGATCGTCGTTCCGCTGTGGTCGCCGCACTGGGCGTACAACGACTTCGAGCTGACCAAGCTCAAGGACCCCAAGAACCTCTGGGGCAAGGGCGACGGCATCCACACCCTGGCCCGCAAGGGCTTCACCGCCGACAACCCCGAGGTCGGCGGCTGGCTCAAGAACTTCTCGATGACCGAGGAGCAGCTCACCGGTCTCGAGGCGCAGATCCAGAAGTCCGGCTCCGGCAAGGAGCAGGAGGCGGTCCGTACCTGGCTGAAGGCCAACCCCGGCCTCGCCGACAAGTGGACCCCCGTCGCCAAGGCCGGTACCGCCAAGGCCGCGAACGGCAAGGACGAGCGGGACCGCGCCGTCGAGATGGCCTGGTTCCCCTGGGAGGAGGACATCGCCGCCACGTACCTGTGGAAGGCGGTCCTGGAGGAGCGCGGCTACAAGATCAACCTCAAGCAGTTCGAGGTCGGCCCGATGTACACCGCGATGTCGCGCGGCCAGATCGACGTGCAGTTCGACGGCTGGCTGCCGTACACCCAGAAGAACTACTGGGAGAAGTACGGATCGAAGCTGAGCGACCTCGGCTCCTGGTACGGCCCGACGTCCATCGAGATCGCGGTGCCCTCCTACGTGAAGGACGTGAAGACCCTCGCGGACCTCAAGGGCAAGGCCGACCGGTTCAAGGGCCGCATCGTCGGCATCGAGCCCGGCACCGCCACGATGGAGAACCTGAAGAAGAACGTCCTGCCGGCCTACGGCCTGGACAAGGAGTACAAGGTCGTCGACTCCTCGACGCCCGGCATGCTCGCCGAGCTGAAGCGCGCGTACGCCAAGAAGGAGCCCATCGCGGTGCTGCTCTGGACCCCGCACTGGGCCTACAGCGAGTACGGCATGACCAAGCTCGCGGATCCCGAGAAGGCCTTCGGTGACGGCGACCGGCTGCACACCATCGCCTCCAAGGACTTCCCGAAGCACTACCCGCGGCTCACGAAGTGGTTCAAGGACTTCAAGCTGAGCGAGGACCAGCTCGCCGGACTGGAGAACCAGATCCAGAAGCGCGGCGCGGGCCACGAGGAGGAGGCCGTGAAGGCCTGGATGGAGAAGAACCCGGGCATCGTGGACACCATGGCTCCGCAGTAGGCGCCGTACGGCACCGCAGCACGGAAGAGGGTGGGCACCGCCACAGGCGGTGCCCACCCTCTTTTTCCGGTTTTACCGACTCCGGGGCGTCCGCCGGACGGCCCACCTTGCGCAACCGTGTGCGTAAACCGCCGGCACCCGGGAGGATGGCGAGTCGGGAGGGAGCCGGACATGGACGAGAAGGAAGCACTCCGCGTGGGCGCCGCGGTCCGCCGCAGACGCAGGACCCTGGGGCTCACACTGGCCGTGGTCGCCGACCGCAGCGGCCTCTCCGTGCCGTTCCTCAGCCAGATCGAGAACGAGCGGGCCCGGCCCAGCGCCCGGTCCCTGGAACGGGTCGCCCGCGCCCTGGAGACCACCACGGCCCGGCTGCGCGCCGCCGCCGACTCCGCGCGCGCCGTCGACGTCGTACGCGCAGCCGCGGGCGACGGGGCGCGCCGGGTGGTGCGCGGCCGCCACCAGCTCAGCGCCCTGGAGTTCACCGGCGAACTCGACCTCGGACGCGAGTTCCAGCACCGCAACGACGAAGTGATGTACGTGGTCCGGGGCGCCGCCGAGGTGGAGGCCGAGGGGCAGGCGTACCGGCTGGAGGAGGGCGACACCCTCTTCCTGTCCGGCGGGGTGCGGCACCGCTGGCGGGCCACGGTGCCGGAGACCCGGCTGCTGGTCGTCGCGGTCGCCGAGCACATCGACGCCACCTTCGACCCGCGCCGCTGACGGGGGCCGCCGTGCGGATCGTCTCCCTGGTCCCCTCGCTCACCGAGGCCGTCGCCACCTCCGCCCCCGGCCTGCTCGTCGGCGTCACCGACTGGTGCACCCGCCCCGCGGATCTCGCCGCCGCCCGGATCGGCGGGACGAAGAACCCCGACATCGCGGCGGTGCTCGCGCTCCGGCCCGATCTGGTCGTCGCCAACGAGGAGGAGAACCGCGCGGACGACCTCGCCGCGCTCCGGTCCGCCGGAACGGAGGTGCTGGTCACCGAGGTCCGGACCCTCGACCAGGCGTTCACGGAGCTGGCCCGCGTACTGGCCGCCTGCGGCCTGCCCCGGCCGCACTGGCTGGACGAGGCCGAAGCGGCCTGGACGGCCCTGCCCCGACCCGGAGCACCGCGCCGCGCGATCGTCCCGGTCTGGCGCCGCCCCTGGGTGGTCAGGAGGGTGCCGGTGGCCCTGGCCGGGCTCGCGGTGCCCGGTGCGCGCATCCGCGGCGTTGTCGTCGGTCACCGACGCTCCGCGTCGGCTCCCTCCTCCGCCTTGCGGCTGCACGCACCGGGCACCGCTCCCCGATCCGCCCAGGACCACCGGCACCCTCCTGGGCCGCGACACCTTCGCCGGGGACGTGCTCGCCCGCCTCGGCGTCGAGAACGTCTACGCGGGCCACGCCGAGCGCTACCCCCGCGTCCCGCTCGACGAGCTGAACGCGGCGGGCGCCGGGCTGGTGGTGCTCCCCGACGAGCCGTACCGCTTCACCGCGGACGACGGGCTCACCGCGTTCCCCGGACTCCCCGCCGTGCTCGTCGACGGGCGGTACCTCACGTGGTACGGACCGTCACTGGTGCGGGCGCCTGCGGCGCTGCGAGCAGCACTCCGCTGAACAGCCCGCGCAGCGTCCGCGCCCCGGCCACCGCCCACGCCGTCACCAGCAGCACGTACAGCGCGACGGCCAGCCAGGTGAACGCGGTGAGCCCGGTGTGCCGGGCCAGACCGGCCGCGCCCGTGACG
Source organism: Streptomyces sp. NPDC001108 (assembly GCF_053598535.1). NCBI lineage: Bacteria > Bacillati > Actinomycetota > Actinomycetes > Kitasatosporales > Streptomycetaceae > Streptomyces > Streptomyces sp. NPDC001108. The sequence continues at coordinate 162,696 of NZ_JBSFKL010000007.1, read as the reverse complement.
CACGTACCGACCGGGAAGGTGAAGCCCCACCACGTCATGGCGAAGGTCATCCCGTTGCGGACGGCCCGCACCACCAGCGCGACCGCCAGGGCCAGCCACAGCAGCGCGAAACCCATCACCGGGACCCCGTACAGCACGCCGAACACCCCGAGCCCCTCGGCGTACGGGGCCCCGATCGCACCCGGTGCCACGTCGGCGAGCTGGTTGACCGCGGTCGTCGACTGCCCGAGCGGGCCGAGGACCAGGAAGAGCGTGGGCGTCAGCGCGAGCGGCAGCGGTCCCTGGTGGACCAGCCGGGCGAAGATCAGCGGCAGCATCACCAGCGTGGCCAGCAGGCTCAGCCCGAACATCGCGTAGCAGGCCAGCAGCATCGCCTCCCGCCACTGACCGGCCGGCAGCTCCGGCACCAGCAGCGGTCCCAGGGCCGCGGAGACCATCGGGGCCACCAGCGGCAGCAGCCACACCGGCGACGCGGTGCCCGGCTCGATCCGGTGGCGCACGACCATCAGATAGGGAACGGCGACGGCGGCGGCCAGGCCGGTCAGCGTGCCCGCCGTGTACAGCATCACGTCCACCGCGACGGCCGCGCCGTGCCCGATGACGTCTTGTCCCACCACCATCGTCGAGCCGCCGACCGCCAGCAGCGCCATCGACAGACAGCCGTAGAACGGGGCGACGGCGGGGTCGAGCAGATGGCGGCGGGCCTGGTCCCGGTGGGCGGCCCAGTGCCCGGTACGGGCCGCCAGCACCACGGCGAGCGCGACCGCCGCGAGCACCCACACCACCGTGCAGAAGGCCCGCAGACCCGTGACGTGCACCGGCAGCGCGACCCCCGCGCTGGCGACGATCGAGGTGCCCATGACCGCCGCGTACCAGTTGGGGCCGAGATGCCGCAGGGAAGGCAGCCGTTCGGCGCCCGGAGCCGGTGCGGGGGAGTGTGAGGTCTGCGGAAAGATGGCCATGCCACGATTTTCCCGGCGCGGGCCGTCACCCCACCAGACGCCCCGCTTCTATGAGGTCATAAAGTGGGCTTATGGCTGCCGACGTTCCTGCCCCGCTCTCCCACCGGGTCCCCGACCTGGGCGCGCTGGAGCTGCTCCTCGCCGTCGCCCGGCACGGCAGCCTGGGGCGGGCGGCCCGGGACGTCGGGGTGAGTCAGCCCGCCGCCAGCAGCCGCATCCGGTCCATGGAACGGCAGCTCGGCGTGGCCCTGCTGGACCGTTCACCGCGCGGCTCCCGGCTCACCGACGCCGGGGCCCTGGTCACCGACTGGGCCCGCAGGGTCGTCGAGGCCGCCGAGGCGTTCGACGCGGGTGCCCAGGCGCTGCGCGACCGGCGCGACTCCCGGCTCCGGGTGGCCGCCTCCATGACCATTGCCGAGTACCTGCTGCCCGGCTGGCTGATAGCGCTGCGCGCCGAACGGCCGGACACGGCGGTCTCGCTGCTGGCGGGGAACTCCGCGGCGGTGGCGGCCCGGCTGCTCACCGGTGAGGCCGACCTCGGTTTCGTCGAGGGCCTCACCGTGCCGGAAGGGCTCGACGGCACGGTCATCGCCCATGACCGCCTCGTCGTCGTGGTCGCCCCGGCCCACCCCTGGGCCCGCCGCCGCACCCCCCTCACCCCGCAGGAACTGGCGGCCACCCCGCTCGTCCTGCGCGAACACGGCTCCGGTACCCGCCAGGTCCTGGACGCGGCGCTGGCCGTGCACGGCGGCCTCGCCCAGCCCCTGCTCGAACTCTCCTCCACCACCGCCGTGAAGGGTGCGGCGGAGAGCGGTGCCGGGCCCTGCGTCCTGAGCGAACTGGCGCTCGGCGAGGAGCTGTCCGCCCGGCGCCTGGTCAAGGTCCCGATCGCCGGGGTACGTCTGCGGCGCCAGTTGCGCGCCGTCTGGCCCTCCGGCCACCGCCCGACGGGACCGGCCCGCGACCTGCTCTCCCTGACCGGCCGGGACGCCCGCCCCGCGTACTGACCCGGGCGGGGCCGGGCGGAGCGGCCGGGCTACCGGCCCACCCGGCCGACAGGCCCCCCGATGGTGCGATCGCGCCTTCCGCCTCCGGCGTACGCCGGAGGCGGAAGGCCTGGCCCGGCCACGCGTAATGGTGCGACAGTGAACCTTTGGGCTCACCGGGGCGCCACGGGGCAGGCGAGGAAGCCGCGCAGCAGCGCCGCCGAGCCCGCGCAGTGCTCGCGCGCCACGGCGCGCGCCGCCGCCCCGTCCCCGGCGAGGACCGCCTCGACCAGGGCGGTGTGCTGGTGCTGGGAGTGCTCCAGGTTGCGCACCAGCAGCGGGATGCAGTCGAGCAGATCGTTCAGCGTGGCCCGGACGGCCGCGTACTGCGCGGTCAGCGAGGCGGAACCGGCGAGCTGGGCCAGGGTCAGGTGGAAGAGGGTGTCGTGCCTGCGGTAGTCCGGCAGCGGCGCCTCGTGCGTCGCGGCCAGCGCCGCCCGCAGCCGGTCCGCCTCCCCGTCGGTGAGCCGCCGCGCCGCGCACAGCTCGGCCGCCCCGGCCTCCAGCACCTCGCGGAAGCGCAGGACGTCCTCGATGTCGACCGAGGCCACCCTCCGGCGCAGCTCGTCCTCGCCGGGGCTGGCGGCGCGCGGCCGGACGAACGTGCCGCCGTACCGGCCGCGCCTGCTCTCCACCAGGCCCTGGTCCTGGAGCACCTTCAGCACCTCGCGCAGGGTGACCCGGCTGATCCCCAGCCGCTCGGCCAGGTCGCGCTCGGCCGGCAGCCGTCCGCCGCCCGGCACCAGTCCCAGCCGGATCACCTGGAGGATCTGCTCCAGCGCCTCCTCGAAACCGTTCCCCGCCCGGACGGGCCGCAGCGCGGGCGTCAGACGGTCGACGAACTCGCTCTCCCCGGTCACGCCCCGTTCCCCTCCCGGCCGCACGGCCGACCGTCCGTCCGATGGCCGATCATCAATGGTTCTCCCCCACACCATAAGCTTCCGGCCGGTACGGAGCGGAGGCTCCCCCGGTGGCCCGGCGCCCCGGGAGGGACGTTTCGGGCAAGCCGCCAACGGCCGGATCGGGCCGGTCAGCGAACCCTAGAGTGGGCGCATGAGCAACGCGACACCGCCCGGCTGGTACCCGGACGCCGCGACGCCGGGCGGCGAGCGCTGGTGGGACGGCACGGCGTGGACCGCTCACCTCCGCCCGACCGCTCCCGCGGCCCCGCCTGCCCCCGTCCTCCCGGCCCCGACAGCCCCCGCCCCGCCCGTGCCGGCCGCCACAGTCCGGTACGGCGGCGGCCCCGGCCGCCGTACTCCCGCGCTCGCCGCGGCCGGGCTGCTGGTCGTCGGCGCCACCGTCGCCGCGGCCGTCCTGCTGGGCCGGGACGGGGACGGCCCGGGGCCCTCGGCCGCACCCGCCGACTCCGCACCCCCGACCGCCACCGCGACCGGCACCCCGTCACCCACCGGACCACCGGCCGGGGCCGACCCGAAGCTCCTCGTCGACCAGCTCAACGGCATCACGCTGCCGATCCCCGACGGCTGGGAGAAGCCCGGCCGGACCGTCGACCAGGTCCTGACGATGCGCACCGTCGGCTCCTACGACTGCCCCGGCCACACCTCCGCCCTCTGCTACCACGGCACGGTGACCAGCCGCACCGCGAACGCCACGGACACCACCTCCGTCCGGGAGCTCGCCGAGCGGGACATCGCCACCGCCGCGGAGGCCGCCTACGGGGAGAACCTCGTCGGTGACCGCGTCCACGGCGGCATCGTCTCCCACCAGCGGCTCGCCTCCGCGCAGGTGGCCGTCGCCGGACGCGCCGGCTACCAGGTGCGCTGGCGGGTGCGGACGGGCAAGGGGCCCGGCGGCTACGTGCAGTCGCTGGTCTTCCCGTCCACCGTCGGCTCCGAGGCGCCGGTCATCGTGCGGTACGCCTTCGACGCGGGCCGGGAAGGGCCCCCGCTCGCCCTCATGGACACCCTCACCCGGGGCATCCGGCCGGTCGGCGACAGTGTGACGAGCGGCGGTGTGGGCAGCTCGATCGGCCCCTGAGCCCCGGCCCCCGCCCGGCTCAGAGGAACGTGAGGCCCTCGCCCCGGTACGTCGGCACGGTCGCGGTCACCCGGTCGCCCTCGATCAGCTGCAACGCGTCGAAGCGCTCGCACATCTCACCGGCCTTGGCGTGCCGGAACCACACCTTGTCGCCGATCAGCAGATCGTCCGCCGCGGCGCCGAGCAGCGGCGTCTGCACCTCGCCGGGCCCCTCCTGCGGGTCGTAGCGCAGCCCCTCGGGCAGGTACGGCACGGGCAGCCGGTCCTGGCCGGCGGGACCGGAGGCCGGGTAGCCGCCGCCGAGCACGGTCACCGCCCCCACCCCCGGGCGGCGCACCACCGGATGGGCGAACAGCGCCGCCGGACGGCCCGTGAACGAGGTGTAGTTGTCGAACAGCCTCGGCACGTAGAGCCCCGACCCGGCCGCGATCTCGGTCACCGCCCGCTCGGCCGCCGTGTGCTGCACGCTGCCGGTGCCGCCGCCGTTCACGAACTCCAGGTCCGGCGCCACCGCCCGGACCGCGCGCACCACCTCGGCCCGCCGCGCGGCCAGCTCCTTGCGGCCCGCGGCCTGCATCAGCCGGACCGCCCGGGACCGCAGCGGCCGGCCCGCGACCGCGTCCCCGACCCCGGCGATGTGCCCCTCGTACGCCATCAGACCCACCAGGCGGAAGCCCGGCCGGCGGGCCACCGAGCGCGCCAGCTCGGCCAGTTGGGCGGGGGAGCGCAGCGGGGAGCGCAGGGCGCCGATCCGGACCCGGCCGCCGAGCATCCGGAGCGAGGTGTCCAGCTCCAGGCAGACCCGGATCTCCTCGCGGCCGCCCGCCCGGGCCGCGTCGATCAGTTCCAGCTGCGCGTGGTCGTCGACCATCACCGTCACCGCGGCGGCCAGCTTCGGATCGGCGGCCAGCTCCGCGAGCGCCGCCCGGTCGGCCGTCGGATAGGCCAGCAGCACGTCCTCGAAACCGGCCCGCGCCAGCCACAGCGACTCGGCCAGCGTGAACGACATGATCCCGGCGAACCCCGGCCGGGCCAGCACCCGTTCCAGCAGTGCCCGGCAGCGTACCGACTTGCTCGCCACCCGGATCGGCTTCCCGCCCGCGCGGCGGACCAGATCGTCGGCATTGGCGTCGAACGCGTCCAGATCGACGACGGCGATCGGGGCGTCCAGATGGGCGGTGGCCCGGTTGTACCGGGTCCGGTCAGCGGCACGGGCAGTCATGGCCGCAGCTTGCCAGACGTCCGTACCGCTGGGTAGGGGGATGTTCCGCGCAGATCGTCAGGGGTCGGACGAGCGGCTCCCGCCGGGACGGTCCCACCCCGTAGAGTGACGGAACGCGGCAACCAACGGGCCTGCCTGCGACGTCGATCCGCGCATGGTACGGAACGGGACCAGGGAGACGGATGAGTACCGAGGCGCAGCGCGCTCCTGTCCCGCCCCGCCCCACGACCCCGTCGGAGTCCTCGGGCCCCCCGCCCCGGACCCCGCCCGTACCCGCCGCGGACCCGGCCGCCCCGCCGAGCCCCGCCCCGCCGAGGCCCGCCGCGCCGCCGTCCGCCGTGCCCGGCCCCGCTCCGGAGAGCAGGGCGGAGACCACGGCCCGGCTCCGGCCCGTACCTCCGGCCCCCGCCGAGCCTCCCGCCGCCGTCCCCGACCCCGCCCCGGCCCCCGGGCCCGGCATCCCGCCGGTCCCCGCCCAGCCGCCCGCGGCCACCCGGCGCAGACCCGTGGGAGCGGTGGACCTGACACCGCCCCCGGGAGCCCCGCCGCACCCGGGCCCGTACGTGTACCCGAGGCCGTTCGTCGCCCCGCGTCCCGAGACGCCCGCCGAGACCACCACCCGGCTGCGCCCGATCCGTACCCGCCACCCCACCCGGACGGCGGCCGCCGCGGTCTGCGTCGTGCTCGGCCTCGGGCTGATCGGCGGCGCGGCCACCGGGGCCTGGCTCACCAGCGACTCCTCCGCCGACGGCGCGCGCGGCGCCTACGCGGTGGGCCGGTCCGTCTGGCACAGCGTCCCCGTGGACACGCTCTTCCCCCGCACGCTGCGCGGCGACGGGGCGGGCCCCGGCGGCGCCGACCGGGTCTGGACGCGCCTCGCCGTCGCCCCGGACAGCGGCTGCGGCCCTGCGCTGGACCCGCTGCTGGCCCGGGCGCTCGGCCCGGCCGGCTGCGAACGGCTGGTCCGCGCCACCTACGTCGACGCCACCACCAGCAGCGTCACCACCGTCGGGATCGTCTTCACCGAGGGCGACGCGGCCGCGATGAAGGCCCTGGGCGCCCGCTTCGCCGACCAGCGCCTGGACCGGCGCACCGACCTGATGCCCCGCACCTACCCGGTGAAGGGAACGGCCGCCGCCGGATTCGGCGACCGGCAGCGGGCCAGTTGGTCGGTCCATGTGCTGACCGAGGTGCCCGCCGTCGTCTTCGCGGTCTCCGGATTCGCCGACGGACGTACCGTCACCGACCCGCAGCCCGCCGCCGCTGCCGTGACCGAGGGAGCGACGACCGCGGCCGCCCAGGCGGGAATGGGCCACGAGGCCAAGGGCATCGCCTACCGGACCGAGCGCGGCCTGCGCCGTACCGTCACCGACCTCATGGAGAAGCCGGAATGAGCCGCAGCCGACGCCGGCACCGCGTCCTCGGCGCGGTCTGCGCCGCCACCGCGCTCGCGCTGCTGCCCGCGCACCCGGCCGGCGCCGACGCCATCCGGGACCAGCAGTGGGGGCTCGACGCGCTCCACACCGGCCAGGCCTGGCGGACCACCAAGGGCCGGGGCGTCACCGTCGCCGTCGTCGACACCGGCGTGGACGGCAGCCTGCCCGACCTGGCCGGCCAGGTGCTGCCCGGCAAGGACATGATCGGCTTCGGAGCCGGCCGGGGCGACCGCTCCTGGGCCCGGCACGGTACGGCGATGGCGGGCATCATCGCGGGCCGCGGCCACGGCCCGGCCCGCGACGACGGGGTGCTCGGCATCGCGCCCGAGGCGAAGATCCTCCCCGTCCGGGTGATCCTCGAAGCCTCCGACCCGGCCCGCTCCAAGGCACGCAAGTCACGCGGCACGGCCCTCGCCGACGGCATCCGCTGGGCCGCCGACCACGGCGCCGACGTCATCAACCTCTCGCTCGGCGACGACAGCAGGTCCGCCCACCCCGAGGCGGGCGAGGACGCCGCCATCCGGTACGCGCTGGGCAAGGGGGCCGTCGTGGTGGCCTCCGCCGGCAACGGCGGCGAGAAGGGCGACCACATCTCGTACCCCGCCGCCTACCCCGGGGTGATCGCGGTCGCCGCCGTCGACCGGTACGGCACCCACGCCGCGTTCTCCACCCGCCGCTGGTACGCCACGGTCAGCGCCCCCGGGGTCGACGTCGTCGTCGCCTCGCCGGACCGCCAGTACTACATCGAGTGGGGCACCTCCGCCGCCGCCGCGTTCGTCTCGGGCGCCGTCGCGCTGGTCCGCGCCGCCCACCCCGGACTGTCGCCCGCCCAGATCAAGAAGCTCCTCACCGACACGGCCCGCAGCGCCCCCGCGTCCGGCCGCGACGACGCCCGCGGCTACGGCATCGTCGACCCGGCCGCGGCGATCGAGGCCGGAGCGGCGCTCCGCCCGGCCGGAACGCGCGCCGAGGCCGAAGGGGCCGGCTACCGGAAGCGGTACTTCGGCCCGGGACCGGCCGCCGCGCACCACGACGGCGGGCCGGCCGGCTGGCTCGCCGCCGGTGCGGGCGGCCTCGGCGCGGTCCTGCTGGCCACCGCCGTGGTGCTCTGGCGCGGCCGGGGCCGCACCGCCGCCCGGCGCTGACCCCCGCCCTGTTGCCGGGCCGGGAGGACCCAGGCACTACGCTCGCCCTGTGGCGCAGAAGAACATTCCGGACCCCGGATACTCCGACGACGACGGCTCCGCCGACCCGGCACTCACCGCGGCCCTGGCGGCCTGGGCCGAGGACCGCACGGCGGTCGGCCCGGTACTCGAAGCCCTCCGGGGCACCCGGCTGCTGGTCCCGGTCGTCGCCGTCCTGGGGGAGGTCGAGGAGGACGAGAACGGGCTGCGTCGGGAGAAGACCAGCGACATGGCCGTCCCCACGCTCCAGGCGGGTGACCGCCGCGCCCTGCCGGCCTTCACCTCCACCGACTCGCTGGCCCGCTGGGACCCGGCGGCCCGCCCCGTCGCCGTCCCCCTGCACCAGGCGCTGCAGGCCGCCGCGCACGAGAAGGCGGACACGGTCGTCCTCGACATGGCCGGACCGGTCGCCTTCGAGCTGACCGGCCCCGCGCTGCTCGCCCTCGCCGAGGGCCGCACCAGCGCCGACCCGCTGGACGACCCGGCCGTCACCTCGGCGGTGCGCGAGGCGGTCGCCGCCGAGCCCGCCGTCCTCCGGGCCCACCTCGGCCCCGGCAGCACCGACGGCACCCTCGCCCTGGTCCTCGCCCCCGGCGCGGAGCCGGCCGAGGCGGCCCGTCGGGTCGCCGGGCGGCTGGCGGCCGACGAGACCCTCCGCGCCCGTCTGGTGCGCGGACTCGACCTCGCCCTGCTGCCGGCCGACGCCGCCGCGCCGGGCGAGCCCCTGTTCACCCGCTGACCGCGCGGACCCCGTGAACGCGTGAGCCCCCTGCCGGTGTGCGGCAGGGGGCTCACGCGTTCACGGGCCGGGGAACTCCCGGTTCTCAGCCGAAGACGGGACCGGTGTACTTCTCGCCGGGGCCCTGACCGGGCTCGTCCGGCACCAGCGACGCCTCGCGGAAGGCGAGCTGGAGCGACTTCAGGCCGTCCCGCAGCGGGGCCGCGTGGAAGGAGCTGATCTCCGTGGCGCTGGCGTCCAGCAGGCCGGCCAGCGCGTGGACGAGCTTGCGGGCCTCGTCGAGGTCCTTGTGCTGGTCGCCGTCCTCGGTCAGCCCGAGCTTCACGGCGGCCGCGCTCATCAGATTGACCGCGACCGTCACGATCACCTCGACCGCGGGCACCTCCGCGATGTCGCGGGCCATGTCGTCGAAGCCGGGGGAATCACTGCTGGGGGTCGCGTCACTCATGGGCCATACGATAGGCCCACCCCGGATCCGCCCCGTCCGCGGGAGCGGCGGACGCAGCGGGTTAGCGCGTGCCCCGGGGAGCTGCTAACCTTGTGTAACGACCGGCTGGGCAGCTATGTGCCCGGCCCACAAGTGGAGGCTCCGATCTCCCACCTGACCGCCCCACCGGGCGGCGGGTCATCCGGTCAGGCGGTGGCCATCGTTCCGTACGGACGATGGGACCGCCCGATGTGCCCCGCGGTTGACCGCGGTGGTTCCGGTTGTTCCAGGAGCCCCGCCTGTGTCCCGTCCGGGGCATTTTTCTTGCGCTGGTGCGGTTGGTCTCAGGAAACAGACGTTACGTGGCTGTCCGCCAGACGGCCGCGTGGTGCTACCGAGGAGGATCCATCAGCGCCGAGCCCCGCATCAACGACCGGATTCGCGTTCCCGAGGTGCGACTTGTCGGTCCCAGCGGCGAGCAGGTCGGGATTGTTCCGCTTGCCAAGGCCCTGGAGCTCGCACAGGAGTACGACCTCGACCTGGTCGAGGTGGCGGCGACCGCCCGTCCGCCCGTGTGCAAGCTCATGGACTACGGGAAGTTCAAGTACGAGTCGGCCATGAAGGCCCGTGAGGCGCGCAAGAACCAGGCGCACACGGTCATCAAGGAGATGAAGCTCCGGCCGAAGATCGACCCGCACGACTACGACACCAAGAAGGGTCACGTCGTCCGGTTCCTCAAGCAGGGCGACAAGGTCAAGATCACGATCATGTTCCGTGGTCGTGAGCAGTCCCGACCCGAGCTGGGCTTCCGTCTGCTCCAGCGTCTGGCTTCGGACGTGGAGGAACTCGGCTTCATCGAGTCCAACCCGAAGCAGGACGGCCGGAACATGATCATGGTTCTGGGCCCGCACAAGAAGAAGACCGAAGCCATGGCCGAGGCCCGTGAGGCCCAGGCCGCCCGCAAGGCGGAGCGCCAGGGTTCCACCCCCGACGCCGAGGCTCCGGCCGAGACACCTTCCGAGGCCTGACCCCAGGGGCCGCCAACCAGGCGGCCCCGGGTCTCCCCGGAAGCCCCCATCAAGATCTGACGCCCCTGCTGTCCGGTGCCCGCACCGCGAGGGGCGCCACTGACGAGGAGAGAACGGCGCGATGCCGAAGAACAAGACCCACAGCGGTACCAGCAAGCGCTTCAAGATCACCGGCTCCGGCAAGGTGCTCCGTGAGCGCGCGGGCAAGCGCCACCTTCTTGAGCACAAGTCGTCCAAGAAGACCCGCTCGCTGACCGGCACGGTCGTGGCGGCTCCGGCCGACGCCAAGAAGATCAAGAAGCTTCTCGGCAAGTGAGTCCGCGGCCCGCGGTGAATCCGTGGGCGGCGCATTCGCGGGCGGTGCATTCGCCCCAGACCGGGACCGAATCGTTTTCGGGTCGTGTGAGTCCAACCACGGCCCCGCTACAAGGAGTTAACAAGTGGCACGCGTCAAGCGGGCAGTAAACGCTCACAAGAAGCGTCGGGCGATCCTCGAGCAGGCCAGCGGCTACCGGGGCCAGCGTTCCCGCCTGTACCGCAAGGCGAAGGAGCAGGTCACCCACTCCCTCGTCTACAACTACAACGACCGCAAGAAGCGCAAGGGCGACTTCCGTCAGCTGTGGATCCAGCGCATCAACGCCGCTGCCCGCCAGAACGGCATGACGTACAACCGCCTCATCCAGGGTCTGAAGGCCGCCAACATCGAGGTGGACCGCAAGATCCTGGCCGAGCTCGCGGTCAACGACAGCAACGCGTTCGCCGCTCTCGTCGAGGTCGCCCAGAAGGCCCTCCCGAGCGACGTCAACGCCCCGAAGGCCGCCTGATCCAGGTCGCACCTCCAGCCTTCCGAGCCGGACCCGCAGGCGCCCGCCGTCTGCGGGTCCGGTGCGTTGCACGACCGTTTCGCACGTCCGCCCCCTCCGTACCCAGAGAGGCCGCCGACCATGGGCACCCCCGAACTGATCTCCCCGCGATCCCCGCGCGTCACCGCCGCCCGGCGGCTGGCCAAGCGCAATTTCCGCGGCAAGGAGCGCCGGTTCATCGCCGAGGGGCCGCAGGCCGTGCGAGAGGCCGCCGAGCACCGCGGCGGTGACGGCACCCCCACCCTGACCGAGCTGTTCGCCACGGTCGAGGCGGCCGAGCGGTACGCCGACATCGTCGCCGCCGCCCACGAGGCGGGCGCCCGGGTGCACCTCGCCGACGGCGACGTGCTCGCCGACGTCTCGCAGACCGTCACCCCGCAGGGCCTGATCGGCGTCTGCCGCTTCCTGGACACCCCGTTCGAGGAGATCCTCGCCGCCGGGCCGAGACTCGTCGCCGTCCTCGCCCACGTACGCGACCCCGGCAACGCCGGTACGGTGCTGCGCTGCGCCGACGCGGCGGGCGCCGACGCCGTGGTGCTCACCGACGCCTCGGTGGACCTCTACAACCCCAAGTCCGTCCGGGCCTCGGTCGGCTCGCTCTTCCACCTGCCGGTCGCCGTCGGCGTACCGGTCGAGCGGGCCGTGAGCGGGCTGCGGGAGGCGGGCGTGCGCATCCTCGCCGCCGACGGGGCGGGCGCCGACGACCTCGACGACGAGCTCGACGCCGGGACCATGGGAGGCCCGACCGCCTGGGTCTTCGGCAACGAGGCGTGGGGCCTGCCCGAGGAGACCCGGGCGCTGGCCGACGCCGTCGTACGGGTGCCCATCCACGGCAAGGCGGAGAGCCTCAACCTGGCCACGGCGGCGGCCGTCTGCCTGTACGCCTCCGCGCGGGCCCAGCGCCGGAGCTGACCGCACCGGGCCGGCCGGTCCCCCAGAGCCACCGCGGGGTGTCGCTCCGTCACCGGCGACTAGTAGGGTGGCGCACTCGGGGCCCACTGCACCGGTTCGAGAGGTGGGATAGGGGATATGGCTGTCGGCATGAGCAGGCCGCACGGGACGCACGCGGCCGTCGTGCACGCCGGAGAACCCCTCGCGACGGACATGCTGGAGCCCGGAGTCGTCGGCACGGGCCTGGCCCCCGACGACCTGCCCGACGGCCTGGTCGTCGCCGACGAGACCGGCCGGGTCATCTGCTTCAACTCCGCCGCCGTCCGGATCACCGCGGTGCCCCGGGACACCGCCCTCGGCAGCCCCCTGGAGAGCGCCCTGCCCCTGGAGGACCTCAAGGGCCGCCGCTGGTGGCCCCTGACCGACCCGTACGGCGGGCTCGCCACCCGGGTCGGCCAGCCCGAGCGCCATCTGCTGCTCCCCGGCGGCCGGGAGGTCCTGGTCTCCGCCCGCTACGTGCGCGAGCACCCGACCGGGCCGGTGCGTCGGGTGGTGGTGTCGCTGCGCGGCACCGAGGCCCGCCGCCGCAACGAGCGCAGCCACGCCGAGCTGATCGCCACGGTCGCCCACGAGCTGCGCTCCCCGCTGACCTCCGTCAAGGGCTTCACCGCGACCCTCCTCGCCAAGTGGGAGCGGTTCACCGACGACCAGAAGCGCCTGATGCTGGAGACGGTCGACGCCGACGCCGGCCGGGTCACCCGGCTCATCGCCGAGCTGCTCGACATCTCCCGGATCGACTCCGGCCGCCTGGAGCTGCGCCGCCAGCCCGTCGACCTCTCCGCCGCCGTCGAACGCCACGTCCAGGCCCTCACGGCCGGCGGCCTCCCGCCCGACCGCTTCCTCGTCCGGACCTGCCAGCCGCTGCCCGTGGTCTGGGCCGACCCGGACAAGGTCGATCAGGTGCTCGGCAACCTCCTGGAAAACGCGGTGCGGCACGGCGAGGGAACCGTCACCATTGACGTCGAACCCGCACCCGCGAAGAGCGACGAGAAGGGAACGGCCGTCACCGTGACCGATGAGGGCTCCGGCATCCCCGAGGAGTCGATGGGCCGCGTCTTCACCCGCTTCTGGCGGGGGAGCAAGCGCGGCGGCACGGGCCTGGGCCTCTACATCGTCAAGGGCATCGTCGAGGCGCACGGCGGCACGATCACGGTCGGCCGCGGCCCCGGCGGCGGCGCGGAGTTCCGATTTATTCTGCCGGTGAGCACGCCGGCGTACATGAACTGAGGGCCGTCCCGTCACCCGGCCCGGTCGCGGAGCGATCGAGCGGGCCGACGGCGGGCCACGGGCGGGACCGGACCGCCCACGGACCCTTTGCACATCCGGTGGCCCTTAGACTCGACCTTTGGCACCTTTGCGTCCTCCAGTCGTCGATCGGGGCCATGGGGGCGGGGACGTTCCCCGGCAAGCGCAGTATCAGCCAATCGGAAGCACGGGAAGAGATGTCGGCACCGAACAAGTCGTACGACCCAGTCGAGGTCGAGGCACTGAAACCGGAAGAGATCGAGCGCATGCGGGACGAGGCGCTCGCCGCCTTCGCCGCCGCCGGTGACCTCGACGCGCTCGCCCAGGCGAAGACCGCGCACACGTCGGGCACGTCGCCGCTGTCGCTCGCCAACCGCGAGATCGGCGCACTGCCGCCGCAGGCCAAGGCCGAGGCCGGCAAGCGCGTGGGCCAGGCCCGCGCCGCCGTCGGCCGCGCCCTCGCGGCCCGCCAGGCGGAGCTGGAGGCCGAGCGGGACGCCCGCGTGCTGGTCGAGGAGGCGGTGGACGTCACACTGCCGTACGACCGCGTCCCGGCCGGGGCCCGGCATCCGCTGACCACGCTCATGGAGCGCGTCGCGGACGTCTTCGTCGCCATGGGCTACGAGGTCGCCGAGGGCCCCGAGGTCGAGGCGGAGTGGTTCAACTTCGACGCCCTGAACTTCGTGCCCGACCACCCGGCCCGGCAGATGCAGGACACCTTCTTCGTCCAGGGCGCCGACGGCGCGAAGACCGACGAGTCCGGTGTCGTGCTGCGCACCCACACCTCGCCGGTCCAGGCCCGCACCCTGCTCGACCGCGAGCCCCCGGTCTACGTGGTCTGCCCCGGCCGCGTCTACCGCACCGACGAGCTCGACGCCACGCACACCCCGGTCTTCCACCAGATCGAGCTGCTCGCCGTCGACGAGGGCCTCACCATGGCCGACCTCAAGGGCACCCTCGACCACATGGTCCGGGCGCTCTTCGGCCCGGACATGAAGACCCGGCTCCGGCCGAACTTCTTCCCGTTCACCGAGCCGTCCGCCGAGATGGACATGGTCTGCTACGTCTGCCGCGGCGCGTCCGTCGGCAACCCGGACCGCCCCTGCCGCACCTGCGGCAGCGAGGGCTGGATCGAGCTCGGCGGCTGCGGCATGGTCAACCCGAAGGTGCTCACCGCCTGCGGCGTCGACCCCGAGAAGTACAGCGGATTCGCCTTCGGGTTCGGCATCGAACGGATGCTGATGTTCCGCCACAACGTAGAAGACATGCGAGACATGGTCGAGGGTGACATCCGGTTCACCCGGCCGTTCGGGATGGAGATCTGATGCGCGTCCCGCTTTCCTGGCTGCGGGAATACGTCGACCTGCCGGCGACGGAGACCGGCCGAGACGTACAGGCCAAGCTCGTCGGCGTCGGCCTGGAGGTCGAGACCGTCGAGCAGCTCGGCGCCGGCCTCAAGGGCCCGCTGGTCGTCGGACAGGTGCTGACCATCGAGGAGCTGGAGGGCTTCAAGAAGCCGATCCGCTTCTGCACGGTCGACGTCGGCGACGCCAACGGCACCGGCGAGCCGCAGGAGATCGTCTGCGGCGCCCGCAACTTCGCCGTCGGCGACAAGGTCGTCGTGGTCCTCCCCGGCGCCGTGCTGCCCGGCGACTTCGCGATCGCCGCCCGCAAGACGTACGGCAAGACCTCGCACGGCATGATCTGCTCCACCGACGAGCTCGGCATGGGCGACGACGGCACGCACGGCATCATCGTGCTGCCGCCGGAGCACGAGGCGGGCACCGACGCGATCGAGCTGCTCCAGCTCGTCGACGAGGTCCTCGACATCGCCGTCACGCCCGACCGGGGCTACTGCCTCTCCCTGCGCGGCGTCGCCCGCGAGACCGCCATCGCGTACGGGCTGCCGCTGCGCGACCCGGCGCTGCTGGACGTGCCCGCGCCGAACGCGTACGGCTACCCGGTCAAGATCGCCGACCCGATCGGCTGCGACCGCTTCACCGCGCGCACCGTCGTCGGCCTCCAGCCCGAGGCCCGTTCCCCGATCTGGCTCCAGCGCCGGCTGCAGAAGGCCGGGATGCGCCCGATCTCGCTGGCCGTCGACGTCACCAACTACGTGATGCTGGAGCTCGGCCAGCCGCTGCACGCCTACGACCGCACCCGCGTGGACGGGCCGATCGGGGTCCGCCGCGCCCAGCAGGGCGAGAAACTCACCACCCTCGACGGCGCGGTCCGCGTGCTGGACGCCGAGGACCTGGTCATCACCGACAACCGCGGGCCGATCGGCCTCGCGGGCGTCATGGGCGGCGCCAACACCGAGATCGCGGACGTCCAGGAGGGCGAGCACCGCACCACCGAGGTCGTCATCGAGGCCGCGCACTTCGACGCGATCTCGATCGCCCGGACGGCGCGCCGCCACAAGCTGTCCTCCGAGGCGTCCAAGCGCTTCGAGCGCGGCGTCGACCCGCAGGCCGCCGCTGCCGCCGCACAGCGCACCGTCGACCTGCTGGTCCTGCTCGCCGGCGGCACCGCCGAGGCCGGGGTCACCGAGATCAGCGCTCCCTCCGCGCCCCGCACCATCGCGATGCCCGCGGACCACCCCGACCGGGTGGCCGGTGTCGCGTACGGCCGCGAGACCGTCGTACGCCGCCTCCAGGAGGTCGGCTGCGACGTCTACGGGCAGGACGAGCTGATCGTCACCGTGCCGTCCTGGCGCCCCGACCTCTGCGAGCCGAACGACCTCGCCGAGGAGGTCATCCGGCTGGAGGGCTACGAGAACCTCCCGTCCACCCTCCCCACCCCGCCGTCCGGCCGGGGGCTCACCGACCACCAGCGGCTGCACCGCCGCATCGGCCGGGCGCTCGCCGGGGCCGGCTACGTGGAGGCGCTGAACTACCCGTTCATCGGCGAGGCCGTCCTCGACCGGCTCGGGCTCGACAGCGAGGACGACCGCCGCCGCACCGTCCGCCTCGTCAACCCGCTCTCCGACGAGGAGCCCGCGCTGCGCACCACGCTGCTGCCCGGACTGCTCGGCGCGCTGCGGCGCAACGACGGCCGCGGCAGCCACGACCTCGCGCTCTTCGAGACCGGCCTGGTCTTCCGGCCGACCGGCGGCGAGACCAAGGCCGTCCGGCTGCCCGTCGACCACCGTCCCGCCGACGAGCAGATCGCCGCGCTCGACGCCGCGCTGCCGCGTCAGCCGCGCCGGGCCGCGGTGGTCCTCGCGGGCGCCCGCGAGCAGGCCGGCTGGTGGGGCAGGGGCCGTCCGGCCGACTGGGCGGACGCCGTCGAGGCCGCCCGCACCATCGCCCGCGAGGCCGGTGTCGAACTGATCGTCCGCAGCGACCGCCACGCCCCGTGGCACCCGGGCCGCTGCGCCGCGCTGTACGTCCTGGTCGACGGCGAGGAGACCCTCTTCGGCCACGCGGGCGAGCTGCACCCGCGGGTCGTCAAGGACCTCCACCTCCCCGAGCGCAGCTGCGCCATGGAGGTCGAGCTCGACGTACTGGAGAAGGCCGTCGACGGCGCGCTCCAGGCGCCGCGGATCTCCACCTTCCCGGTGGCGACCCAGGACGTCGCACTGATCGTCGCGGAGAACGTCCCGGCCGCCGACGTGGAGCGGGCGCTGCGCGAGGGCGCGGGCGAACTCCTCGAATCGATCCGGCTGTTCGACGTCTTCACCGGCGAGCAGATCGGCGGGGGCCGCAAGTCCCTGGCGTACGCGCTGCGCTTCCGCGCGGCGGACCGCACGCTGACCGTCGACGAGGCGTCGGCGGCGCGCGACGCGGCGGTGGCGCTCGCCACCGAGCGGACGGGCGCGGTGCTGCGCGGCGCGTAGCACCCGCACCCCGCGCGGAACAGCAAGGAGGGGCGCACCCGGCCACCGGGTGCGCCCCTCCCGCGTGCTCGCCGGGCGGTGAGGACCGCGTCCGGGCCGGTGGCCCGGCTCCACCCTCCGATCGATGGGCAGTGGGTCGTGCGGTCCGGCACCGTCCGTACCGCCGCGGAGTGTCGGGCAGGTCGGCGGGACGGACGGTGCGGGAGCGGGCCGTCGTGCTGTACGAGGGGGGAGCAGACGACCCGGCCGCCTCTTGCGAGACGACTGATTCAACCGATCTCCGGGCCGGTGCGACAGGGTGCGCGGCGGGACGGTTCGGGCATTGCGTTCACACCCCGTGTGAATCGTGCTCCACTGGGGTGACACGCCTCGGCGTGCCGAACCACCTAGAGGGGCACACATGGGGGCAACGGAGCCCAACGTTCTGCTGGCTGCCCTGATCGAGGAGGCGGGGGTCTCCCGGGCCGGTCTGGCCGCGCACATCAACCGGGCCGGGCGGGTCCGCGGTCTGCGGCTGCGGTACGAGCACACCGCGGTGGCCCGCTGGCTGAAGGGGCAGCGCCCGCGCGGCGAGGTGCCCGACCTGATCTGCGAGGTGCTCGGCCACCGGCTGAACAGGCCCGTCGCGCTCGACGACATCGGCATGGCGGCCCCGGGCACCGGCGCGGTGGTGCCCGCCTCCCCGCTGGGCGGCTTCGTCGAGCGGGCCACCGCGCTGTGGCGGTCCGACGACTCCCGGAGCCCGCAGGGCCTCGTCCCGGCGGCCGTCACCGGCACCGCGGCGGTGATGCCGGTCTGGGAGTGGGAGAACCCTCCGGAGGACCTCGACGTGTCCCGCGACGGGCCGGCCCGGGTCTCGATGGCCGACATAGTGACGTTGCGCGCGGCCCGTGCCCACTACGAACTGATGTACCGCCGGGCGGGCGGGATCGCGACCCGCTCCCGCGTCGTCGGCTTCCTCAACGCCGGGACCGCACCGCTGCTCCGCGGCGGCTACAGCGACGCGATGGGGCGGCGGCTGCACCGGGCGGCGGGCGGCCTGGTCGCGGTCGCCGGGATCTGCGCCTACGACTCCGACGCGCACGGCCTGGCCCAGCGCTACTTCCACCAGGCGCTCCGGCTGGCGAAGGCGAGCGGCGACCGGGGGTTCGGCGGCTATGTGATCGCCCTGCTGGTCAACCAGTCGCTGCTGCTCGCCGACTACCGGCAGTCGGTGGCCTTCGCCCAGGCGGCGCTGCGGGCGGCCAAGGGGCACATCAGCCCCGCACTCGCCGCCGACCTGTACGCGATGCAGGCCAAGGCGTACGCCCGGCTCGGCGACGCGGCCGGTGCGCGGGAGTGCATCCGGCGGGCCGAGGCGGAGGCCGCCCGGATCACCCCGGGCCTGGAGCCGGACGAGACCGGGTACGTCCAGCCGGGGCTGGTCGATGTGCAGGTGGCCGAGGCGCTGCTGGGGATCGGCGATCTGCCCGGTGCCCGGGAGCACGCCGCCAACGCCGTGCGCGCCCCCGCGCACGACCGGGGCCGGGTGCACCGGCTGGCGATGCTCACCCATGTCGAGCTCCGGCAGGGCGAGGCGGACCGGGCGGCGGCCACGGCGGTGGAGATGGCGGAGCGGGCCCGGGGCATGGAGTCGCGGCGGCTGCGCGACCGGCTGTGCGCCGTGCGCGAGGAGTTGATCGCGAGCGGCTGCGCGGACGCGGGCCGGGCCGCCGAACTGATCGACGGAGCGCTCCGCGTGCCGCTGTGAGCCGTCCTCCGCCTGGACCGGTGCGTTCCGTTCCGGTGCCGCTCCTGCTGCGATATGGCCACCTCTTCGTCGAAAGGCGGCAGAAACGTGCAGTGGGCGAATCTGAACGAACAGACCGTGTATGAGAATCGCTGGTTCCGGGTCAACCTCGCGGATGTGGTCGTCCCCGGGGGCCAGCACCTCGACCACTACCTCATCCGGCTGCGCCCGGTCGCGGCGGCCACCGTCGTCAACGAGGCCGACGAGGTGCTGCTGCTCTGGCGGCACCGGTTCATCACGGACAGCTGGGGCTGGGAGCTGGCCGCCGGGGTCGTGGAGGACGGCGAGGAGCTCGCGTCCGCCGCGGCCCGGGAGATGGAGGAGGAGACCGGCTGGCGCCCCGGCCCGCTCCGTCCGCTGCTGACCGTCGAGCCCTCCAACGGCCTCACCGACGCCCGGCACCACCTCTACTGGTCCGAGGAGGCGGCCTGGACCGGCGAGCCCCGGGACGCCTTCGAGTCCTCGCGCCGGGAGTGGGTGCCGCTCAAGCTGGTGCCGGAGCTGATCGCCCGGGGCGAGGTCCCGGCCGCGGGCATGGCCGCCGGGCTGCTGATGCTCCACCACTTACGGCTGGGATGAGCGCCCCGGGGCGCCGGGGAACGCGTACGGGGCCGGCCCGGGGATCGCCCGGACCGGCCCCGTACGGGGTGACGTCTGCGCGGGTCAGGCGTACGGGTAGAAGCCCGAACCGGTCTTGCGGCCGAGCCGGCCCGCGTCCACCATGCGCTGGAGCAGCGGCGGGGCGGCGTACAGCGGCTCCTTGAACTCCGCGTACATCGAGTCGGCGACCGAGGCGACCGTGTCGAGCCCGATCAGGTCGGAGAGCTTGAGCGGGCCCATCGGGTGGGCGCAGCCGAGCTCCATGCCGTTGTCGATGTCCTCGCGGCTGGCGATCCCCGACTCGAACATCCGGATGGCGGAGAGCAGGTACGGGATCAGCAGCGCGTTGACCACGAAACCGGACCGGTCCTGCGCCCGGATCGGGTGCTTGCCCAGCACGTCCTGGACCAGCGCCTCGGCGCGCCGCACCGTCTCGTCGGACGTGGTCAGCGCCGGGATCAGCTCGACGAGCTTCTGCACCGGGGCCGGGTTGAAGAAGTGGATGCCGATGACCTGGTCGGGGCGGGAGGTCGCCACGGCCAGCTTCACCAGCGGGATGGAGGAGGTGTTCGAGGCGAGGATCGCGTCCTGCCGGGTCACCACCTGGTCGAGCACCTGGAAGATCTCGGTCTTGACCTGCTCGTTCTCCACCACGGCCTCGATGACGAGGTCGCGGTCGGCGAACTCTCCCAGGTCGGTGGTGAAGGTCAGCCGGGCCAGCGTCTCGTCGCGCTCCTCGGTCGTGATCTTGCCGCGCGCGGCGGCCTTCGACAGGGAGGTGTGCAGCCGGGTGCGGCCGATCTCCAACGCCTCGCCGGTGGTCTCGGCCACCCGGACGTCGAGGCCGCTGCGGGCGCACACCTCGGCGATGCCCGCGCCCATCTGGCCACAACCCACCACTCCGACCCGTGCAATGTCGGCCATAGAGTCCGTCACCTCGTGCCTTTCGCTGTTCCGGGGGTCGCGGGTTCCCGTCCGATTCCGGTGCCCGCCCCGACCCCCCGACGTTACTCGCGTCCTGCGGGTCGGCGAGGGCCGGGGCGGGCATGCTCTGCGTTACGCCTGATAACTGGCGCGACAGATGTTGACGACGAGCACAGAGAGACGGCAGGTGCAGCGAGATGCGGCAGATGGCCCGAAGAGGCTTTGTGACGGGTGCGGCAGGTGTGGTCGCGGGGGTGATGGGCTCGGCCGTCGCGGCGGGTGACGCGGCGGCCGTCCCGGCGCGGCGGAACGACGTTCCGGGAACCGGCGCGGCGGGGCACCGGGGGCGCGGCCGCGCCGCCCGGCGCGAACTGCGCGGCATGTGGGTGGCGACCGTCGCCAATCTCGACTGGCCCTCGAAGACCGGGCTGTCGGCGTCGGCGCAGAAGGCAGAGCTGATCGCGTACCTGGACAAGGCGGTGGAGCTGCGGCTGAACACCGTCGTCCTCCAGGTCCGGCCGACCGCGGACGCGCTGTGGCCCTCGCCGTACGAGCCGTGGGCCCAGTACCTCACCGGCGTCCAGGGCAAGGACCCCGGCTGGGACCCGCTGGGCACCGCGGTGACCGAGGCCCACCGCCGGGGCCTGGAGCTGCACGCCTGGTTCAACCCGTACCGGGTCGCCAACCACACCGACCCGTCCCGGCTGGCCGCCACCCACCCGGCCAGGCTCCACCCCGACTGGGTCCTGCCGTACGGCGGGAAGCTCTACTACAACCCCGGCCTCCCCGAGGTCCGCCGCTTCGTCCAGGACGCGATGCTCGACGCGGTCCGCCGCTACGACATCGACGCCGTGCACTGGGACGACTACTTCTACCCGTACCCGGTCGCCGGGCAGGTCTTCGACGACGACGCCGCGTACGCCAAGTACGGGGCGGGCTTCCCGGACAAGGCGGCCTGGCGGCGCGACAACACCGACCGGCTGGTGCGGGAGACCGCCGAGCGGATCAAGGAGATCAGGAAGGGCGTCCAGTTCGGCATCAGCCCGTTCGGGGTGTGGCGCAACGCCTCGACCGACCCGCTCGGCTCCGACACCAAGGCGGGGGTGCAGACGTACGACGACCTGCACGCAGACACCCGCGGCTGGATCCGGAAGGGCTGGATCGACTACATCTGCCCGCAGATCTACTGGAACGTCGGCTTCGCCGCGGCCGACTACGCCAAGCTGCTGACCTGGTGGAACGAGACCGTACGGGGGACGGGCGTCGACCTCTTCGTGGGGGAGGCGCTGTACAAGGCCGGCGACCCGGCCCAGCCCGCAGCCTGGCAGGACCCGGCCGAACTCTCCCGCCACCTCGACCTCGCCGCCGACCGGGACCAGGTCCGCGGCCATGTCTTCTTCTCCGGGAAGGACGTGGTCAACGACCGGATCGGGGCGATGGCCCGGGTGGTGGGCGACCACTACCGCAACCGGACCCGCCCGCCCCGCTGACGGGTGTCGCGGACGGGCCGGCCGGAGAACCGGACGGCCCGCCCGCGCCCCCGGGCACGGTCTACGCGGCCGGGGGCCGCTTCCGGGCGCCGGTGTGTTCCACGACGCTGTCGGGGCCGGGTGAAATCAGATGTTCGTGTCCGTCGTCGGAGCGGACGCGGTACGGGGGAGTGCCCCCGGCCCCGAGCACTTCGACGATCTCTGCGACCTTGTCGTGCTGGCCCACGGTCCGGCCGTGGGTGACCAGGCGGTCGCCGGTGCGTGCCTCCATCGGGACTGACCTCCTCCTGGGTGGCGGTCCATGTCGACAAGTCTATGTCTCGACCGGGACTTCGCCCGATGAACGGTCCCGGCGGGGGCGCCCGGCCCGCGACGCCGGTGGGAAGCGGCCGCGCCGCCCTTGGGAAGAGGGGAATCAGGCCAATCGGCCCCGGGATCCGTCGCGACAGGCCCGGCCGGGCGGCGGGACGGACGGACCGGTGAAGGCCCTTGACCGACAGGATGTTCGGATCCACGATCGCCGCCATGACTTCCAGAGTCTCGTTGGTGGCGGCGGCACGCAGCTCCGGCCTGCTCGCCGAGCGCTTCGACGACGACCGGCCGCTGGACCACACCGGTCTGTACGAGATACGGCTGGCCGCGCCCGCCCTCGCCCCGCTGGGCGCCGCCGAGCTGCGCTACTGCTCGCCCACCCCGCGCAGCCGTGCGACCGGTGACGCCCTCGGCTTCGCCCCGCTCGTCCAGCCCGCCCTGCGCGACTGCGACATGGGCAGATGGCGGGGGTGCACCCTCGCCGACGTCACGGCGTGCGAGCCGGCCGCGGTCGACGCCTGGCTCGCGGACCCGCGCGCCGCCCCGCACGGCGGTGAGCCGCTGCTCGCGTTCATCACCCGGATCGGCGGCTGGCTGGACACCCGCCCGGTCTGCGACGGCGCCATCGTCGCCGTCGCCGAACCGGCGGTCGTCAGGGCCGCGTTGGTCTACGCGCTCAAGGCCCCGCCCTCGACGTACTGGAACGTGGACGTCGGACCGCTCTCGACGGTCACGCTCACCGGCGGGCCGGGGCGGTGGAGCCTGCGGCTCGAAGCGGGCGCGCGCTGACCGGTGAACGGGCAGGTCGGCGCCCGGTTGCCCGGCCGGATCCGCCGCCCCGCCGCTGCCCTGCCCGGTGGACCGCCGCTGGCCGAAACGCAACGCTGCGGGGACCGGCGCCGGTCGTGGTGCCCGGCACCGGTCCCCGCCGTGCGGTGCCTACTCGCTCTGTTCGGTTCCGGTGAGCAGGGCGAGGGCCTCGGCGACGGCCGTCTCGATGGTGGGCTTGTCGAGGCCGAGCCCGGTCAGCGGGCCCGAGCCGTCCTCCTGCTCCAGCAGGGCGAGCAGGATGTGCTCCGTCCCGACGTAGTTGTGGCCCATGCGCAGGGCCTCCCTGGCCGTCAGTTCGAGGGCCTTGCGGGCCCCGGTGTCGAACGGGGTGAGTGCGGGCAGTTCGTCGGCCGTGGCCGGGGGCAGCGCCTCGGTCGCGGCCCGGCGGACGTCCTCCAGGGTGATGCCCTGGGCCCTGATGAGGGCCGCCGCGAGTCCTTCCGGCTCGCTGAGCAGTCCGAGCACCAGGTGCGCGGGGCCGATCTCGTTGTTGTGCGCCGCGTGGGCCTCGTTCATCGAGGCCGTCACGACGTTGCGGGCCCGCGGGGTGAAGCGGCTGAACCCCTGGTTGGGGTCGAGGTCGGAAACCTCGCCGGGGTCCTTGGGCACGAAGCGCTTCTGGGCGGCCTGCCGGGTCACCCCCATGCTCTTGCCGATCTCGGTCCAGGAGGCGCCCGAGCGCCGGGCCTGGTCCACGAAGTGACCGATCAGGTGGTCGGCCACGTCGCCGAGGTGGTCCGCGGCGATCACCGCGTCGGAGAGCTGGTCCAGGGCGTCGGTGTGGGACTTCTTGATGGCCTCGATCAGGTCGTCGAGGCGCACGGGATGGGTCGGGCGGGTCGGATTCACCATGCGTCAACGGTAGGTTGACACCCTCCGACTGTCAACCTCTCGTTGACAGTCGGAGGGGTGGCGGTTTTCATCCGTTGCAGAAGACGCACGAGTCCCAGTACGCGGGTGCGCACAGCACCCGGTGCCGTACGCACGAGGCCATGACGGCCTCCTCCGGGCCGGGGAAGGAGAGGGGGCGCTGCGCCGAGGGCGTCGCGCGGGCGGTGGCGGGATCGAACGCCACGACCATCTCCCGGTACTGCCGCAGGAACCCCTCCGCGTACGGCGGGTCGTAGTCCAGCTCGTCCCAGCGGTGTCTGCGCAGCGCCAGGTCGATCACCCGCAGGACGAAGTCCTTCGCCGCTCCCCGCTCGCCGGGGGAGTCGCCCCAGTCGATCTCCTCCAGGTCGAACCCGACCACCCCGCGCCCCACGGCGCCCTGGTCCTGGAAGGCCAGCAGGGCGGCGAAACGGTACTCCCAGACGGTCTCGGCGAGCTCGGACACCGCCAGCATCAGTACGTCGACGAAGACGTCCGTGCTCCCGTTGGACATGGACAGGGTGCGGCCCCCGCCGTGGAATGTGTTCCCCATCCCGGCACGGTAGCGAGTGGGGCCGGGGCCCTGCGACCGTCGCAACGACGGAGCGCGCCGCCCGGCGTGGAGGCCGGGCGGCGCGCTCGTTCCATGCGTGCGGGGACGGATCAGAGGGTGCCGCAGTCCGCGATGGTGATCTTGGCGGAGGGGCGGCCGCTGCCCGAGCCGAGCGCCTCGATCTTCTTGACCAGCGCCATGCCGGCCTCGTCGTCGACCTCGCCGAACACCACGTGCTTGCCGTCCAGCCACGACGTCACGATCGTCGTGATGAAGAACTGCGAGCCGTTGGAGTTCGGGCCGGCGTTGGCCATGGAGAGCAGGCCCGGCTTGGTGTGCGCCAGCTTGAAGTTCTCGTCGGGGAACTTGGCACCGTAGATGCTCTTGCCGCCCGTGCCGTCGCCGCGGGTGAAGTCGCCGCCCTGGAGCATGAAGTCGGGGATGATCCGGTGGAAGGACGACCCCTTGTAACCGAAGCCCTCCTCGCCCGTCGCCAGCTTGCGGAAGTTCTCCGCCGTCTTCGGGACGACGTCGTCGAACAGCTTGAAGGTGATCCGCCCGGCGGGCTCGTCGTTGATGGTGATGTCGAAATAAACCTTGCTCGTCATGGACCCATCCTGACATCGAAGGGTCCGGGCTCGTCGGCCGGGCGGGGATATTCGGCTCCCACCTGCGAGGACCGGGGGCGGTGCGCCCCACGTAACCTCTCTTCCGTGTCCGTCTCCCGCCTGCACCGCGTCGCCGTCCTCGTACTCGAAGGGGCGAAGCCGCTCGATGTCGGCATCCCCGCGCAGGTCTTCTCGACCCGCGCGAGCATGCCGTACGAGGTACGGGTGTGCGGAGCCGCGCCGGGGCTGGTGACCGGCGGCGACGGCCTGTCCTACGGCGTCACCCACGGCCTCGACGCGCTCGGGTGGGCCGACATCGTCTTCGTGCCCGGCTACCGCTTCCCGGACCGGGAGGACCCCCCTCGGGCCGTCGTCGAGGCGCTGGTCGCCGCCCACGCCCGGGGCGCGCGGCTCGCCGCCATCTCGACGGGCGCCTTCGCACTCGCCGCCACGGGCCTGCTCGACGGCAGGCGCGCCACGACCCACTGGCACTACACACGGGCGCTGGCGGCCCGGCACCCGCTCGTCCGGGTCGACGAGAACGTGCTCTTCGTCGACGAGGGCAGCGTGCTGACGTCGGCCGGCGCGGCCTCGGGCATCGACCTCTGCCTGCACATCCTCCGCGGCGACCTCGGCGTGGCCGC
This sequence comes from Streptomyces sp. NPDC001108, assembly GCF_053598535.1. Taxonomy (NCBI): domain Bacteria; kingdom Bacillati; phylum Actinomycetota; class Actinomycetes; order Kitasatosporales; family Streptomycetaceae; genus Streptomyces; species Streptomyces sp. NPDC001108. The sequence continues at coordinate 137,133 of NZ_JBSFKL010000007.1, read as the reverse complement.
GTCCAACCACGCGGCCCGGCGGCTCGTCGCGGCCCCCTACCGCAGCGGCGGCCAGGCGCAGTACGTGCCGCGCAGCGTGCCCGAACCGCTCGGCGAGCGGTTCGCCGCCACCCGCGAGTGGGCGCTCCACCGGCTCGGCCGGCCCCTCACCCTGGAGGCGCTCGCCCGGCACGCCGCGGTGTCGCCGCGCACGTTCTCGCGCCGCTTCGTCGAGGACACCGGGTACACGCCGATGCAGTGGATCATGCGCGCCCGCGTCGACCTGGCCCGTGAGCTGCTGGAACGTTCGGAGCGGAGCGTCGAGCAGATCGCCACCGACGTGGGCCTCGGCACCGGCGCCAACCTGCGGCTGCACTTCCAGCGGATCCTCGGCACCACGCCCAGCGAGTACCGGCGCACGTTCACCAAGGGGGAGTAGCCCGGGGAGGGGCACGCGTGGCGAGATCCTTGTGAACCGTGGCGATCGTGCCGCTGTCGCGGGCGGGCGCGGCGCGCGAGATTGGGTGGCGAACCGAAGGGACACCATTCATGACTCGCATCGCCATCAACGGATTCGGCCGCATCGGACGCAACGTGCTCCGCGCCCTGTTGGAGCGCGAGACCGCCCTGGAGGTCGTCGCCGTCAACGACCTCACGGAGCCCACCGCCCTCGCCCGGCTGCTCGCCTACGACTCGACGTCCGGCCGGCTCGGCCGCCCGGTGAGCGTCGAGGGCGACGTCCTCGTCGTGGACGGCCGCCGCATCAAGGTGCTGGCCGAGCGCGAGCCGGCGCAGCTGCCGTGGGCCGAGCTCGGTGTCGACATCGTCCTGGAGGCGACCGGCCGCTTCACCTCGGCGAAGGCCGCCCGCGCCCACCTCGACGCCGGCGCGAAGAAGGTGCTGGTCAGCGCGCCGTCGGACGGCGCGGACGTCACGCTCGCGTACGGGGTCAACACCGACGCCTACGACCCGGACGTGCACACGGTCGTCTCGAACGCCTCCTGCACCACCAACGCGCTGGCGCCCCTGGCCTCGGTGCTCGACGAGCTCGCCGGCATCGAGCACGGCTTCATGACGACGGTGCACGCCTACACGCAGGAGCAGAACCTCCAGGACGGCCCGCACCGCGACCCGCGCCGGGCCCGTGCCGCCGGCGTCAACATCGTGCCGACCACGACCGGCGCCGCCAAGGCGATCGGCCTCGTGCTGCCGAACCTCGACGGCAAGCTGTCGGGCGACTCGATCCGCGTACCGGTCCCGGTCGGCTCGATCGTCGAGCTCAACACGACCGTCGCCCGCGACGTGACGCTCGACGAGGTGCTGGCGGCGTACCGCACCGCGGCGGAGGGCCCGCTCGCCGGTGTGCTGGAGTACTCCGAGGACCCGCTGGTCTCGTCCGACATCACGGGCAACCCGGCCTCGTCGATCTTCGACTCGGCCCTCACCCGCGTCGACGGCCGCCACGTCAAGGTGGTCGCCTGGTACGACAACGAGTGGGGCTTCTCGAACCGTGTGATCGACACGCTCCAGCTCCTCGCGGGCTGAACCGGCCGCCGGGGCGGGACACCGCCCCGGCAGCCGCCTCCCCGCACGCCCCGATCGGCCGCCCGCGCCGACCGGGGCGTGCTGCCGTCACGGCCGGGAAGAGCTCTCCGTGGACGGGGCGTCGTCACGCGGGGGCGCCGAGCGGCGGGTGCTCCAGGACGCGGGGCCGGTACTCGACCAGTTGGATGCGGCCGTCGAAGGTGCGGTGGTCGATCATGTCGAGGGCGACGTCCGGATATCCGTCGTAGACGCGTTCGTCCCCCGTGGCCCCGGTGATCACCGGGAACATCACGACCCGGAAGCGGTCGACGAGTCCGGCCCGCAGGAGGGACCGGCAGAGGCCGAGGCTGCCGACCGTGCTGAGGAGCCCCGAGCCGCTCGCCTTCATGGCGCGGACCACTTCGACGGCGTCGTCGCGGACGAGGGTGGCGTTGGCCCATGCCAGCGGCTCCTCGAGCGAGGAGGAGAAGACCACCTTGGACGCCCGCGTGAGCTCGTCGACGGACGCCTCCTCCTCGGGCCTGAACTCCTCCTGGCCGGCCGGGACCTCGCCCGCGGCGAAACCCGACATCAGGCGGTAGGTGTTCGCCCCCATCAGATGGGTGGCCCCGGGCTGCTCGCCGAGCCACGCCAGGTACTCCGGGCCCTCCAGACCCCAGAACCCGGGCCATCCCTCCCCTGACGCGTGGCCGTCGAGGGAGGTGATGAAGTCGACGAGAAGCTCAGACATGGCGGTGTCCTTTCCTGGGGCGTCACGGGCTTGGACCGGCCGGGAGCCGCGAACTCATCGGTCGGCCCCGAGGCAGGGAATCGGCCCCGGAGGAGGGGAAGCGGCCGTCGGGCCCGGCCGGGCCGGGTGACACGCCCGGTCGCGGGACGGCCCGCCCCGAGGCCGGATAGCTTTGCATAAAAGTGCAGTGTTGCGTATAGTCATGCCATCGACGAGGAGGGTTCCGATGGTGGTACGCGCAGCGGTGGCAGGGGCGAGCGGATACGCCGGAGGGGAGCTGCTCCGTCTTCTGCTGGTCCATCCCGGGGTCGAGATCGGGGCGCTCACGGCCAACTCCAACGCGGGGCAGCGGCTCGGCGGGCTCCAGCCGCACCTGCGGCCCCTCGCGGACCGGGTGCTGCAACCGACCACCCCCGAGGTCCTCGCCGGGCACGACGTGGTCTTCCTCGCCCTTCCGCACGGCCAGTCCGCCGCCGTCGCCGAACAGCTGGGCGAGGACGTACTGGTCGTGGACATGGGCGCCGACTTCCGGCTCAGGGACGCCGGGGACTGGGAGCGGTTCTACGGCTCCCCGCACGCCGGGACCTGGCCCTACGGCCTGCCCGAGCTGCCCGGCGGCCGCCCGGCGCTCACCGGCACCAGGCGGATCGCGGTGCCCGGCTGCTACCCGACCGCCGTCTCGCTGGCGCTCTTCCCCGCGTACGCGGCCGGGCTGGCCGAGCCCGAGGCCGTGATCGTCGCCGCCTCCGGCACCTCCGGGGCGGGCAAGGCGGCCAAGCCGCACCTGCTCGGCTCCGAGGTGATGGGCAACATGTCCCCGTACGGCGTCGGCGGCGCCCACCGACACACGCCCGAGATGATCCAGAACCTCAGCGCCGCGGCCGGCGAGCGGGTCACCGTCTCCTTCACGCCGACCCTGGCGCCCATGCCCCGCGGCATCCTCGCCACCTGCAGCGCGAAGGCGAAGCCCGGGGTGAGCGCCGAAACGGTCCGCGAGGTGTACGCGAAGGCGTTCGCCGACGAACCCTTCGTGGACCTGCTCCCCGAGGGCCGGTGGCCCGCCACGGCGGCCGTCCACGGTTCCAACGCCGTACAGGTCCAGGTCGCCCTCGATGCGGCCGCGGGCCGGATCATCGTGATCAGCGCCATCGACAACCTCACCAAGGGCACCGCCGGCGGCGCCCTGCAGAGCATGAACATCGCCCTCGGACTGCCCGAGGAGACAGGCCTCTCCACCATCGGAGTCGCTCCGTGAGCGACGGCGGCACGACCGCCGGCCTGGGTACGACCACGAATGCCGCGCCACCGCAGTGCGCGGTCGGAGAAGCGAACGAGGAGATGCAGTGAGCGTCACGGCAGCACAGGGGTTCTCCGCGGCGGGTGTCGCCGCGGGGATCAAGGAGAGCGGCAACCCGGACCTGGCCCTGGTGGTCAACCACGGTCCGCGTCGCGCCGCCGCGGGCGTCTTCACCTCCAACCGCGTCAAGGCCGCCCCGGTCCTCTGGTCGGAACAGGTCCTCAAGGGCGGCGAGGTCACCGCCGTCGTCCTCAACTCCGGGGGCGCCAACGCCTGTACGGGCCCGAAGGGCTTCCAGGACACCCACGCCACCGCCGAGAAGGCCGCCGAGGTCCTCACCGGCCACAACGCCGGTGAGATCGCGGTCGCCTCGACCGGGCTGATCGGCATGCTGCTCCCGATGGACAAGCTGCTGCCCGGCATCGAGAAGGCCGCCGCCGCCCTCAGCGAGCACGGCGGCGAGAAGGCCGCCATCGCGATCAAGACCACCGACACGGTCCACAAGACCGCCGTCGCGGGCGGCGAGGGCTGGACCGTCGGCGGCATGGCCAAGGGCGCGGGCATGCTCGCCCCCGGCCTCGCCACCATGCTGGTCGTCCTCACCACCGACGCCGACGTGGACGCCGCCGGACTCGACTCCGCGCTGCGCGCCGCCACCCGTACCACCTTCGACCGGATCGACTCCGACGGCTGCATGTCGACCAACGACACCGTGCTGCTGCTGGCCTCCGGGGCAAGTGGCACCACCCCGGAGCAGGACGAGTTCGCCGAGGCCGTACGGGCGGTCTGCGCCGATCTCGCCCGGCAGCTCATCGGGGACGCCGAGGGCGCCTCCAAGGACATCCGGATCGAGGTCGTGAACGCCGCGACCGAGGACGACGCCGTCGAGGTGGGCCGCTCCATCGCCCGCAACAACCTCCTCAAGTGCGCCATCCACGGCGAGGACCCCAACTGGGGCCGGGTGCTCTCCGCGATCGGCACGACGAAGGCCGCGTTCGAGCCGGACGAGCTGAACGTCGCCATCAACGGCGTCTGGGTGTGCAGGAACGGCGGTGTCGGCGAGGACCGCGACCTGGTCGACATGCGTTACCGGGAGGTCACCATCACCGCCGACCTCGCCGCGGGCACCGAGTCCGCCGTCATCTGGGCCAACGACCTCACCGCGGACTACGTCCACGAGAACAGCGCGTACAGCTCATGAGCGCCGCGCGGAAGCACACCGCCCTCCCGAAGGCCGAGATTCTCATCGAGGCGCTGCCCTGGCTGACCCGGCACAACGGCAGGACCGTCGTCATCAAGTTCGGCGGCAACGCCATGGTCGACGACGAGCTGAAGGCCGCGTTCGCCCAGGACGTGGTCTTCCTGCGCCAGGCCGGACTCAAGCCCGTCGTCGTGCACGGCGGCGGACCGCAGATCAGCGCCCAGCTCGACAAGCAGGGCCTGGTCAGCGAGTTCAAGGCCGGGCTGCGGGTCACCACCCCCGAGGCGATGGACGTCGTACGGATGGTGCTGGCCGGACAGGTGCAGCGCGAGCTCGTCGGGCTGCTCAACCGGCACGGACCGCTCGCCGTCGGCATCACCGGCGAGGACGCCCACACGATCACCGCCGTCCGGCACCGGCCGACCATCGACGGCGAAACCGTCGACATCGGCCGGGTCGGGGAGATCACCGCCATCGACACCGGGGCGATCCGCGCCCTGCTGGACGACGGCCGCATCCCGGTCGTCTCCTCCATCGCCCGCTCCGCCGACGACCACCACGTCTACAACGTCAACGCCGACACCGCGGCCGCGGCCCTCGCCGCCGCCCTCGGCGCCGAGACGCTGATGGTCCTCACCGACGTCGAGGGCCTCTACGAGGACTGGCCCAACAGCGACGACGTCATCAGCCGGCTCACCGCGTCCGAGCTGGAGAAGCTGCTGCCGGAGCTCTCCAGCGGCATGGTGCCGAAGATGCAGGGCTGCCTGCACGCCGTACGCAACGGCGTCAAGACCGCCCGGGTGATCGACGGCCGGGTCCAGCACTCGATCCTGCTGGAGATCTTCACCGACGAGGGAATCGGCACGATGGTCGTGCCCGACGCGCAGGGGGAGTCATGACCAACCAGGAACTCGCACAGCGGTGGAACCACGCGCTGATGGACAACTACGGGACGCCGCGGCTGCCCCTGGTCCGCGGCGAGGGCGCCCGGGTCTGGGACGCGGACGGCACCGAGTACCTCGACTTCGTCGGCGGTATCGCGGTCAACGCGCTGGGCCACGCCCACCCCGCCGTCGTCGCGGCGGTCTCCGCGCAGATCGCCTCCCTCGGCCATGTCTCCAACCTCTTCGTCGCCGAACCGCCCGTCGCGCTCGCCGAACGGCTGCTCCAGCTCTTCGGCCGCGAGGGCCGGGTCTACTTCGCCAACTCCGGCGCCGAGGCCAACGAGGCCGCCTTCAAGATCGGGCGGCTGACCGGGCGGACCCACATGGTCGCCACCGACGGCGGCTTCCACGGCCGGACCATGGGCGCGCTCGCCCTCACCGGCCAGCCCGCCAAGCGCGAGCCGTTCGTCCCGCTGCCCGGCGACGTCACGCACGTCCCGTACGGGGACGCCGACGCACTGAGGGCCGCCGTCACCACCGACACCGCGCTGGTGGTCATCGAGCCCATCCAGGGCGAGAACGGCGTGGTCGTGCCGCCCACCGGATACCTGGAGGCCGCCCGCGAGATCACCCGGGCCACCGGCACCCTGCTCGTCCTCGACGAGGTGCAGACCGGCATCGGCCGCTGCGGCCAGTGGTTCGAGCACCAGGCCCACCAGGGCGTCGAGCCCGATGTCGTCACCCTCGCCAAGGGGCTGGGCGGCGGGCTGCCGATCGGCGCGGCGGTGGCCTTCGGCCCGGCGGCCGAGCTGTTGAAGCCGGGCCAGCACGGCACGACCTTCGGCGGCAACCCGGTGGCCTGCGCGGCCGGACTCGCCGTCCTGGACACCCTGGCCGCCGACGGCGCCCTGGACCGGGTCAAGCGGATCGGCGAGAAGATCCGCGCCGGTGTGGAGGCCCTCGGGCACCCGCTGGTCTCCCACGTCCGCGGTGCCGGACTGCTGCTGGGTATCGTGCTCACCGAACCGCTCGCGCCCCAGGCGCAGCAGGCGGCCCAGGCGGCCGGGATCCTGGTCAACGCACCCGCCCCCGACGTCCTGCGGCTGATGCCGCCGCTGATCATCGGTGAGGCGGAGGCGGACGCGCTGCTCCGGGCGCTGCCCGGCGTCCTCGACGCGGCGAGCGCGGCGCGGGCGTAAGAGAAGACGGCACGAGGGGACGGACGATCCGGACAATGAGGCGACGACGATGACCGAGGCGCAGGACACCGAGCACGGCGGACCGTCCGTGCCGCAGACCCGCACCGCACGCCACCGCCGGATCGTGGACATCCTGAACCGGCAGCCGGTGCGCTCGCAGAGCCAGCTGGCCAAGCTCCTCGCCGACGACGGGCTGAGCGTCACCCAGGCGACGCTCTCCCGGGACCTGGACGAGCTGGGCGCGGTGAAGATCCGCAACACCGGCGGCGAGCTGATCTACGCGGTGCCCAGCGAGGGCGGATTCCGCACCCCGCAGGCACCGCTGGGCGGCTCGGCGAAGGAGGAGCGGATGCGGCGCCTCTCCGCCGAGCTGCTCATCTCCGCGGAGGCCTCGGCCAACCTGGTGGTGCTGCGCACGCCCCCGGGCGCCGCCCAGTTCCTCGCCTCGGCCATCGACCAGGCCGAACTGCACGACATCCTCGGCACCATCGCGGGCGACGACACCCTGATGCTGATCAGCCGGGACCCGGCGGGCGGCCAGGCGCTCGCCGACCACCTGCTGCGGCTGGCCCAGAACGACCGCTGAGCCGCCCGCACCGGGTCAGTAGCGCGTGATCGCCGTCGGGCCGGACCGGGTGCCGATCGCGATGTGCGGGCGGCGGGCCGGATCCGCCCAGCGCAGGATCCGGTCCATCGCCCCCGCCGGCACCGAGACACAGCCGGCGGTCGCCCCGCGCCCGTTCACATGGAGGAAGATCCCGGCGCCCCGCCCCCGTACCGGGCGCCGGTAGTTGAAGCCGATGACGAGCGCCCGGGCGTACTGCGTCCGGTACTCGATCAGGTGCTCCGCCTCGCTCGCACGGCAGTCCGCGGGCCGGGGCTCCACCCAGCGGTTGTAGGCCCGCGCCGCGTTGTCCTGGCACCACCACGAGTCGTCGCCGATCCGGCGGTACGGGTAGGCGGTGCCGGCCGGTGCGGGGCCGGTGCCGAAGGCGTACGGCAGGTCGTACAGGCCGGTGGGGGTGGTGTCGGTGCTTTGCTTCCGGGTCGCCCCCTCGGCGAGGCCCTTCGCGCCGAAGCGGGCCGGGGCCGAGCCCTCGCGCACCCAGGTGCCCCGGCGCAGGCTCCACCAGGCGACGGTGCCGATGGTGGAGCCCTCGGCCGGGGCCTCGGCCGTGATCAGCTGACCGCCGCCGGTGTCGGCCAGCCGGGCCGGGAGCGGCAGCCCGGCGGCGGGCCGGGCCGCGACCGTGCCCGCCAGCGCGAGCAGTACCGAGAGGACGACCATGGGTCTGCGCATGCCCGGACGGTAGGCCCGGTGGCCGCGCGGCGCACCCCGGTCTGCTCCGTACGGCTCAGTGCTGCCGTGCCGCGTCGCGGTCCGCCGGGGGCAGCGGGGGCAGCGGGAGCGGCAGTCCCGGCAGCCCGTCGATGCTGGTGGCGATGTGCTCCTTCTTCTCGAAGTACGCGCCGAGCGAGGCGTCGTCCTCGCGGGCGAACCGCCGCTCGTGCAGCGACCGGTCCTCGTCGTACGACATGAACGGCACCCCGTAGCCGCAGGTGTCCCGGATCAGTTCGGCGTGCACCACGATGACGGCGCGCAGCCCGTGCAGGGCCGGGTCCACGTCCGGGAAGTGGGCGAGCAGCGGGACGAACCGGGGGTCGTCCCGGAAGACCGGCTCGCCCCGGCCGTGCACCCGCACGATGTTCGGCGGCCCCTGGAAGGCGCACCACATCAGCGTGATCCGGCCGTTCTCGCGCAGGTGGGCGACGGTCTCCGCGTTGCTTCCGGCGAAGTCCAGGTAGGCCACGGTCCGTTCGTCGACGACGGCGAACGAGCCGCTGACGCCCTTGGGCGAGAGGTTGACGGTGCCGTCGCCGTCCAGCGGCGCCGTCGCGGTGAAGAAGATGTGCTGTTCCTCGATGAAGGTCCTGAGCCGTCCGTCTATGCGTTCGTAGGTTTTCCCCATGGTGGCCATTGTCCGTGGCGGCGTCGGCGGTGGCAGGGGTTTCCGCCTGGTGGGACCGCGGTGTTCGCGACGGGCCCGGCACACGACGGCTTTGACAAAAAATACAGACCTCTGCATAGTTATGCCCATCGGTGACCGTCGAAGGGCGCGACGGAGCGTGACCTCGCCCGATCCCCGGCAGTTACGTCACCGCCTCCCGGCCCTCGCGCGGGCGGCGGTCGCACACCCACCACCTGTTCTTCCGAGGAGCACGCAGTGAGCAACGGCAACGGCACCAGCGACGTACGCCTCTGGGGCGCCCGCTTCGCCGACGGTCCGGCCGAGGCGCTGGCCAGGCTGTCCGCCTCCGTCCACTTCGACTGGCGGCTCGCGCCGTACGACATCGCCGGCTCCCGTGCCCACGCGCGCGTCCTGAACAAGGCGGGCCTGCTCAGCGAGGACGAGCTGATCCGCATGCTCGACGGCCTCGACCGGCTCGAAGCCGATGTCGCCGACGGCTCCTTCACCGGCACCATCGCCGACGAGGACGTGCACACCGCCCTGGAGCGCGGGCTGCTGGAGCGCCTCGGCCCGGACCTCGGCGGCAAGCTGCGGGCCGGCCGTTCCCGCAACGACCAGATCGCCACGCTCTTCCGGATGTACCTGCGCGACCACGCCCGGATCATCGGCGGCCTGCTCGCCGACCTCCAGGGCGCCCTGGTCGGCCTGGCGGAGGCGCACCCGGACGTCGCGATGCCCGGCCGTACGCACCTCCAGCACGCCCAGCCGGTGCTCTTCGCCCACCACGTCCTGGCCCATGTCCAGGCGCTGTCCCGGGACGCCGAGCGGCTGCGCGAGTGGGACCGGCGGACCGCCGTCTCCCCGTACGGCTCCGGCGCCCTGGCCGGTTCGTCGCTCGGGCTGGACCCGGAGGCGGTCGCCGCCGACCTCGGGTTCGGGCGCGGTTCGGTCGGCAACTCCATCGACGGGACGGCCTCCCGCGACTTCGTCGCCGAGTTCGCCTTCATCACCGCGATGATCGGCGTCAACCTCTCCCGGATCGCCGAGGAGGTCATCATCTGGAACACGAAGGAGTTCTCCTTCGTCACCCTGGACGACGCCTTCTCCACCGGCTCCTCGATCATGCCGCAGAAGAAGAACCCGGACATCGCCGAGCTGGCCCGCGGCAAGTCCGGCCGGCTCATCGGCAACCTGACCGGCCTGATGGCCACGTTGAAGGCGCTGCCGCTCGCGTACAACCGCGACCTCCAGGAGGACAAGGAGCCGGTCTTCGACTCCTGCGACCAGCTGGAGATCCTGCTGCCCGCCTTCACCGGCATGATGGCCACCCTCACCGTCAACCGCGCCCGCATGGAGGAACTGGCCCCGGCCGGTTTCTCGCTCGCCACCGACGTCGCCGAGTGGCTGGTCAAGCAGGGGGTGCCGTTCCGGGTCGCCCACGAGGTGGCCGGCGAGTGCGTCAAGGAGTGCGAGCGCCACGGGATCGAGCTCGACGAGCTGACCGACGAGCAGTTCGCCAAGATCTCCGAGCACCTCACCCCCGAGGTCCGCACGGTGCTCAACGTCTCCGGCGCGCTCGCCTCCCGCGACGGCCGCGGCGGCACGGCCCCCTCGGCGGTGGCCGTGCAGCTCGACGAGGTCCGCGCCGACCTCGCCGTCCAGCAGGCCTGGGCCGTCGAGAAGCGGTAGGCATCCGTCGGGGGACCGGATCGAAGGGCGGGGAGCGGCCGGTACGCTCCCCGCCCTCCGACCCGGTCCCCGCGCACTGGGTTACGTTGACGGGGGAGCGCACCCGACCCGACGAGGAGCCCTGACGATGCCTTTCGCCCGGCTGGCCACAGCGACGACCCCGACCGCCCGTATCGGGCTCGGCCTGGCCGCGGTCGGCAGGCCCGGCTACATCAACCTCCACCGGGACCGGGACCTGCCCGCCGACCGGAGCGTCGAGGCACTGCGCGCCCGCACCCACGAGCTGCTCGACGCCGCCTACGCGCAGGGCGTCCGCTACATCGACGCGGCCCGCTCCTACGGCCGTTCGGAGGAGTTCCTGGCCGACTGGCTGCGGGTCCACCCCGAGGCGGACGACCTCGTCATCGGCAGCAAGTGGGGCTACACGTACACCGCGGGCTGGAGCGTGGAGGCCGAGGACCACGAGGTGAAGGACCACGGCCCGACCGCCTTCCTGCGCCAGCGGGCCGAGACCGACGCCCTGCTCGGCGACCGGCTCGACCTGTACCAGATCCACTCGGTCACCCCCGACAGCCCGGCCCTCACCGACAAGGAGCTGCACGCGCGGCTGGCCGCACTCGCCGCGGAAGGGGTCAGCGTGGGGCTGTCGACCAGCGGGCCCGGTCAGGCCGAGGCGATCCGGACCGCCCTCACCGTCACCGTCGACGGCGAACCGCTCTTCCGTACCGTCCAGGCCACCTACAACGCCCTGGAGACCTCCGCCGGGGCGGCGCTCGCCGAGGCGCGGGCCGCCGGACTCACCGTGATCGTCAAGGAAGCCATGGCCAACGGACGCCTCGCCGGTACCCAGGCCCCCGCCGTCGTCCAGGAGATCGCCGCCGAAGCGGGCCTCGGCAGCGACGCGGTCGCCCTGGCCTTCGTGCTGCACCAGCCCTGGGCCGGGGTGGTGCTCTCCGGCGCGGCCACCGTCGAGCAGCTCGCCGGGAACCTGCACGCCCCCCTCGTCGACCTCGGCCCCGAGCGGCGCGCCCGGCTGGACGCGCTGGTGGAGGAGCCCGAGGCGTACTGGCGCCACCGCGCCGGACTCCGCTGGAACTGACCGCGGACCGTCCGCGACCGGGAGTCGGCAGCCTCCCCTGTCGCTCCTTGACGACACCGTTTTCTCCTTTCTCCCCATTCTGCCGGGCGCGCGGGATCCGACCGACCCGTATGAGACATCAATGTCTCACATGGGTTATGGTCGTCTCATGAGTCTCGATCGTGAGCAGGTGCTGCGCAGCGCCGCCGCCCTGCTGACCCGCAAGTCGACCGCCACCATGGACGAGGTCGCCCGTGCCGCCGGCATCGGCCGCGCCACCCTGCACCGGCACTTCGCCGGGCGGGACGCGCTGGTCAGGGCGCTGGAGGAGCTGGGCATCCGGGAGGTCGAAGCGGCCCTGGACACCGCCGCGCTCGACGAGGGCCCGGCACCGGACGCGCTGCGCCGTCTCGTCGCGGCCATCGAGCCCAGCGCCGGGCTCCTCTCCTTCCTGGTCACCGAGAACCAGCTCTTCGAGGGTGACGCGGTGAACGAGGGCTGGAGCCGCCTGGACGCCCGGGTGGCCGCCTTCTTCCGGAGCGGTCAGGAGCGCGGCGAATTCCGGATCGACCTCACCCCCGCCTGGCTGACCGAGGCGTTCTACGGACTCGTCTCGTCCGGTGCCTGGGCCGTTCAGGCGGGCAGCGTCGCGAGCCAGGACTTCCAGTACATGATCACCGAGCTGATGCTCGGTGGAGCACGCCGGAGCGTGGAGAAATGAGCCTGACCGAACAGCGCGCCCAGGAAACGGAGGAGCTGCGCCCCGGACGGTGGATCGCACTTGCCGTGCTCGTCCTGGCCGTGCTGCTCGTGGCGATCGACGCCACCGTCCTCGGACTGGCGACCCCCTTCCTCACCGAGGATCTCGAACCGACCGGCACCCAGCTGCTGTGGATCGGCGACATCTACTCCTTCGTCATCGCCGGACTGCTGGTCTCGATGGGCAGCCTCGGTGACCGGATCGGTCGCAAGAAGCTGCTGCTCAGCGGCGCGATCGCGTTCGGCGCGGTCTCCGTGCTCAACGCCTACGCGCACACCCCCGGGACGATGATCCTGGCGCGGGCGCTGCTCGGTGTGGCGGGTGCCACGCTGATGCCGTCCACGCTCGCCCTGATCCGCAACCTCTTCCACGACCCGCGCGAACGCAGCCTGGCCATCGGGATCTGGGGTGCGATGGCCTCGGCGGGCGCGGCCGTCGGACCCGTGGTCGGCGGGCTTCTGCTGGAGCACTTCTGGTGGGGCTCGGTCTTCCTGATCAACCTGCCCGTCATGGCGGTGCTCGTGGTCGTCGGCGCGAAGATGATCCCCGAGTCGAAGAACCCGGTCCCGGGCCCCTGGGACCTGATCAGCGTCGCGCTCTCCGTCATCGGCATGATCGGTGTCGTCTACACCGTCAAGGAGCTGGCGGCGCACGGACCGGACCCGGTGACGATCCTCGCCGGTGTCGTCGGCGCGGCCGCGCTCTGCTGGTTCGTCCGCAGGCAGCTCACGCTCCCCGCGCCGCTGCTGGACATGCGGCTCTTCCGCCACCGGGGCTTCTCGGGCGCGGTGGTGGCCGATCTGCTGACCATCCTCGGCCTGTCCGGGCTCGTCTTCTTCCTGTCCCAGTTCTTCCAGCTGGTGCAGGGGCGCGGCCCGCTGGAGGCCGGGCTCGCCGAGCTGCCCGCGGCCGTCGGGGCGGTCGTCGCCGGTCTGATCGCCGGGCGGGCGGCCCGCCGCTTCTCGGTCCGCTCGGTGGTGAGCGGCGGCCTCGCGGCGATCGGCCTGGCGCTCGCCGCCGTCACCGTGCTCGACCAGCAGACCGCCTATCCGCTGATGGGCACCGTGCTGCTCGTCGTCGGCGCGGGCGCGGGCTTCGCCTTCACCGTCACCTCCGACGTGATTCTCTCCAGCGTCCCGAAGGAGCAGGCGGGCGCCGCGGGAGCCGTCTCGGAGACGGCATACGAGCTCGGCGCGGCCCTCGGCATCGCCCTGCTCGGCTCCATCGTCACCGGCGTCTACCAGACGTTCGACACCCCGGACGGCGTTCCGGCCGGACCCGCCGCCGCGGCCCACGAATCGCTCGGCGGCGCGGTCGAGGCGTCCCACGGCCTGCCGGCCGGGCAGGCGGCGGAACTGGTCGCCGCGGCACAGGAGTCGTTCCTCTCCGGGCTGCAACTGGCCGCGGGCGTCGGCGCGGCGGTCCTCCTCGCGACGGCGGTGGCCGCCTGGTTCCTGCTGCGCGGTCAGAAGCTGGAGGACGGCGCCGCGCACCACTGACGCGACACGGCGAAGGGCCCGTACCACCGTTCGGATGGTACGGGCCCTTCGCCAGGTGCGCGCCGCCTCAGGCGGCCTTCGCCTTCGTGGCGTACATGTCGACGTACTCCTGACCGGACAGCCGCATCACCTCGGCCATCACGGAGTCGGTCACCGCCCGCAGCACATAGCGGTCGCGGTCCATCCCCTCGTACCGGGAGAACTCCATCGGCTCACCGAACCGGACCGTCACCTTCCCGGGGCGCGGCAGGCCCGACCCGCCGGGCTGGAGCTTGTCCGTGCCGATCATCGCGAACGGCACCACGGGCGCCCCCGTCATCAGGGTCAGCCGGGCGATGCCCGTACGGCCCCGGTACAGCCGGCCGTCGGGGGAGCGGGTGCCCTCGGGGTAGATGGCGAACGCCTTGCCCTCCTCCAGCACCCGACGGCCCGTCATCAGCGCCGCGACCCCGCCGCGTCCGCCGTCCCGGTCCACCGGGATCATGCCGCAGCCGGTGAAGAACCAGGCCATCGCCCGGCCCTTGAGCCCCTTGCCGGTCACGTACTCGTCCTTGCCGATGTAGAACACCGGCCGGTCGCAGCAGATCGGCATGATCATCGAGTCGATGAACGTCAGATGGTTGCCCGCCAGGATCACCGGACCGTCCCCGGGGATGTTCTCCACGCCCTCCACCTGCGGGCGGAACATCAGGCGCAAGATCGGTCCGAGCACTGCCTTGATGAGTGCGTGACGGGACAACGGTTCCTCCGGTGTAGCGGCCGGGCCGGCCGGGGCTCGGGATCGTGACGGTCCATGCAGGTGAGGACGATACTCGCGGGAACTCACTCTCCGCACATCGGGTTCACGGAGCGGATACCCGGCGGTGACACGAGTTTGCGCCATGTTCGCCCAGGTGCCGTCCCCGCGACGGAGAGGCTGCCTACGCTCGGGCCCCGCCCGACAGGTGCCACACATCACACGCGAGGAGCATCCATGACTGAGCGCGCGCAGACCGGTCCCGGCCGCAGGACCATGCTGGGAGCGGGAGCCGCCGTACTGGGCACGGCCGCCCTCGGGCTGTCCGCCACTCCGGCCGCCGCCGACCCCGCGGCGAAGCCCGCCGGGCGGCCCGGCGGGCACGGCTTCCGCCTCGACCTGCCGGTCCCCACGGTCATCGGACACCGCGGCACCAGCGGCTACCGCCCCGAGCACACCCTGGGCTCCTACCAGCTGGCCCTCGACATGGGCGCGCACATCGTCGAGCAGGACCTGGTGCCGACCAAGGACGGCCACCTCGTCTGCCGCCACGAGAACGACATCACCGCCACCACCGACGTCGCCGACCACCCCGAGTTCGCGAACCGCCGGACCACGAAGAAGGTCGACGGCACCTCCCTCACCGGCTGGTTCACCGAGGACTTCACCCTCGCCGAGCTGAAGACGCTCCGGGCCAAGGAGCGCATTCCGGGCACCCGCCAGAAGAACACGCTCTACGACGGCCGCTGGGACGTCCCCACCTTCGAGGAGGTCCTGCGCTGGGCCGACCGCGAGGGCCGCAGGCGCGGCAGGCCCGTCTGGCTGTACGTCGAGACCAAGCACCCCACCTACTTCCGGAGCCTCGGCCTCGGCCTGGAAGAGCCGCTCGCCAAGCTGCTGCGCCGCTACCACCTGCACCGCAAGCAGTCCCCGGTCATCCTCCAGTCCTTCGAGCCCGGCAGCATCCAGCGGCTCGCCCGGCTCGTCGAGACCCCGCGCGTCGTGCTGCTCTCCGGCGCGGGCGAGCGCCCCTGGGACTTCGTCACCTCCGGCGACCCGCGCACCGTGGCGGACCTGGTGAAGCCCGAGGGGCTGAAGTGGATGGCCTCCTACGCCCAGGGCATCGGCCCCACCCTCGACCTGGTCATCCCCAAGGACCCCACCGGCCGGCTCACCACGCCGACCACCCTGGTCCGGGACGCGCACGCCCAGGGGCTCGTCCTGCACCCCTACACCTTGCGCAACGAGAACACCTTCCTGCCCGCCGACTTCCGGCGCGGCACCGACCCCAACGCCTACGGCGACGCGTTCGGCGCGTTCCAGGCGTACTTCGCCACCGGCATCGACGGGATCTTCTCCGACAACCCGGACACGGCCCTGCTCGCCGCGGCGGACTTCACCGCCGGGTGACACCGGCGTCACCGTCCGGCCGGGGCGTACCCCGGTCGGGTGGTGCTCGCCCGGCCCGGCAACCGGGCGCGCGCCCGGGCGCGTTGGCCGGGCATGACCTCTACCGATGATGTCCCCACGGGCCCGGTGCCCGCGTCCGTCGTCCGGGCCCTGCGCCCGCTGGTGAGCGCCGAGGCCGTCGCGGAGGCGGCCGCCTCCGCGACGGGTGCGGCGATCGAACCGGCCGACCTCGAACAGGCCGTCTGGCTCCGGCTGCTGGAGCGGTTCGCCGGGGAGGGGCCGCCGGTGGACCCGGCCCGCTGGGTGCGGACCGCCGTACGGGGCGAGGCCCGCCGGGCCCGCCGCACCGTACGGCGCGAACGGCCCTTCCGGGACGACACGGCCCCCGACCCCGGCGGCTGCCCCGAACGGCTCGCCCTCGGCGCCGACGAACGCAGGGCGCTGCGCGCGGCGGTGGAACGGCTGCCCGGCCGGTGCGCCCGGCTCTTAGCGGCCCTGCTGGCGCCCGGTGACCCGACCTACCGGGAAATCGCAGGGAAGTTGGGTATGTCACAGGGGAGTTTGGGTCCGATCCGTTCCCGTTGCCTTGGATGTCTGCGCAGAATGCTCGCGGCGGAGGTTGCGGCTCCTGAACCGCGGGGAAAGGAGCGTTAGACAACCGATGGATCAGGTGGGCGGAGGCATGCGCAGATGGGCATGAGCGTGATCATCTCGACGGCGACGGCACAGGACGCCGAAGAGATCCTGAAACTCCAGTACCTCTGTTTCCAGAGCGAGGCGGAGCTGTACGGGAACTACCGGATCGACCCGCTCGTCGAGAGTCTCGACGCGCTGCGCGCCGAGATCGCCACCGGCCTGGTGTGCGTGGCGCGGCTCGGTGACGAGGTCGTCGGAACGGTCCGCGGGGCCGTCGGCGAGGACGGTACGGGTGAGATCGGCCGGCTCTGCGTCCACCCCCGGCTCCAGGGTCACGGCCTCGGTGCCCGGTTGCTGCGCGCGGCGGAGAAGGGCCTCGCCGACGAGCGGGCGACCACCCGCTTCCGGCTGCACACCGGCCACCGCAGCGAGGGCAACCTGCGGCTCTACCGCCGGGCCGGCTACGCCCCGGTGGGCAACGAGACCGGCCGGGACGGCGTCCTGATGATCCTCCTGGAGAAGGACGCCGGCCGACCCGCGTACGTGGCCAGCGCCTGAGCACGGTCCCGTCGGGCGACCTCCGACCGGGCGGTCATGTCCTGGCACGCCCGCTTCCGGCGTTGCCGGCGGGATTGGGTAGTTCCGCCGCCGCTGGAAGCGCAGGCACCGTGCCGCGTCCGCCGTCCGGGCGGAGTCGTCCGACAGGCTCCGGGCCGTCACGCCCGACGGGCGCGGCGCAGCCAGATCATCCCGGTGACCGGCAGGATCACCGGGATGAACAGGTAGCCCATGCCGAACTCGGACCAGACGGTGGCGTCCGCGAACGCCGAGGGCTCCACCATCGTCCACACCCCGACGACCAGCACGCCGACCAGCTCCGCCGCGCAGCACACCAGCGCGCTCCGGCGGGCCCTCTCGCCCCCGCGCACCAGCGAGTACGTGATGAACCCGTACACGAGCGCGGCGACGGCCGACAGCACGTAGGCCAGCGGTGCCTTCCCGAAGTCCAGGATCATCTGGACGATCGAACGGGAGGCGGCCGCGACGGTGAACACCCCGTAGAACCACACCAGCACCCGGCCGGGGCCGGTGCCGAGGTCGAAGGACTGCTTCCCGGCGGCGTCGGTGGGCGCGGCGGTGCGATCGGTGTCGGTCACGGTCAGTTTCCCCAGATGTCGTAGAGCCGTACTTCGAGGACGGCCAGCACGACCGCGCCCGCCGCCACCGTCACCGAGCCCCAGCGGGTCCGCTCGGTCAGCGACAGGAAACCGGCAGCGGGCACCGCGAGGAAGGACCCGATCAGATACGCGATGAAGATCGTCATGCCCTGCTCCGGCCGCTCGCCCCGGGAGAGCTGCACGATGCCCACCACCAGCTGGGCCAGCGCCAGCAGCGAGACCACGGCCATCCCGATGAAGTGCCAGTCCTTGGTGGGCTGGTCCCGGTAGGCGGCGAATCCGCACCAGGCGGCGAGGGCGAGCGCGGTCACGGCGACCGCGACCGTCAGGGCGACAAGCATGGAGCGAGGGTATTACGGACCAAACGGCCTCCCGCGTGCGCCCCCGCCCGGCGGAGGCCGCCCCGCCCCGCGACGGCGGCGCGCGCCGTGGCCTTGACCACAGAACGGACGCCTCCCGAGCCGCCCGGAGCCCCGGCCGTCGCCCCCTCGTGCAAGGCATCGCCGCAGGTCACAGCCTTGCGGAGGGTGAGTTCCGGTCACGGTGCGACCGGACCGTCCACGCGTCCACGACTGTCCGCTATTCGGACAGCCCGGTTCGATGGAGCGGGGCGTCTGTTTTACTTGGCCCATGACCACGACGAGCGAACGCATCCTTGCGACCGAGGCGGACACGACGCCCGGTGCTCGTTGTATGTGTCGAATGCGCACCTTCTGAGGGTCCACGCCTGAGCCTCGCGCCCCGAAGCGAGACCGAGCCCCAGCCGTCCGCACCCAGCGGAACGAGCCTGCCCCGGCGCCGCCGCCCGGCCCCGTGCCGCGAACCCGCCGCGCCGGCGACCGGGTCCGGACGACCCGGCCCCACGCCCCAGCAGTCTCATCGGACGAATGCCCCGTGCCCGGCGGACACCGCGTCGCGCACTCGACAGTGACGGAAACCCTGTGATCACCACTTCGGGCCTCACGAAGGTCTACCAGTCGCGCGGCCGCGAGGTCACCGCCCTGGACGGCGTCGACCTGCACGTCCGCGAGGGCGAGGTGTTCGGCGTCATCGGCCAGAGCGGCGCCGGCAAGTCCTCCCTCATCCGCTGCGTCAACCTCCTGGAACGCCCCACCTCCGGCACCGTGACCGTGGACGGCCAGGACCTCACCGCCCTCGCCGGCCGGGGCCGCCGCGCCGGCCGGGAGCTGCGCGAGGCGCGCAGTCGCATCGGCATGGTCTTCCAGCACTTCAACCTGCTGGCCTCCCGCACCGTCCAGGGAAACGTCGAACTCCCGCTGGAGATCCTCGGCGTCCCCGGCCGCGACCGCTCCCGCAAGGCCCTCGAACTCCTCGGCCTGGTCGGCCTCGCCGACAAGGCCAGGTCCTACCCCGGCCAGCTCTCCGGCGGCCAGAAGCAGCGCGTCGGCATCGCCCGCGCCCTGGCCGGCGACCCCAAGGTGCTGCTCTCCGACGAGGCGACCTCGGCCCTCGACCCCGAGACCACCCGCTCCATCCTGCAGCTCCTGCGCGACCTCGGGCAGCAGCTCGGCCTCACCGTCCTGCTCATCACGCACGAGATGGACGTCGTCAAGACCGTCTGCGACTCCGCCGCGCTGATGCGCAAGGGCCGTGTCGTCGAGTCCGGAACCGTCCGCGACCTGCTCGCCACCCCCGGCTCCGCGCTGGCCCAGGAACTGTTCCCGGTCGGCGGTGCTGGCTCCGGCCCCGACCACACCGTCGTCGACGTCACCTTCCACGGCGACGCCGCCGGGCGGCCGGTGATCTCCCAGCTCTCCCGCACGTACAACATCGACATCTCGATCCTCGGCGCCGCGATGGACACCGTCGGCGGCCGCCAGATCGGCCGGATGCGCATCGAGCTGCCCGGCCGCTTCGAGGAGAACGTCGTACCGATCGGCTTCCTGCGCGAGCAGGGCCTCCAGGCGGACGTCGTCGAGAACCCCGCCGAATCCGTCCCCGCGCAGAACGCCGTACCGCTCACCAAGGAGGTGGCGAAGTGACCTGGTCCGAGATGCAGCCGCTGCTCGTCCAGGGGACCGTCGACACCCTCTACATGGTGCTCTGGGCCACCGTCGTCACGGTGGCCGTCGGACTGCCGCTCGGTGTCCTGCTGGTCCTCACCGACAAGGGCGGCCTCCTCCGGAACGCCCCGGTGAACAAGATCGTCGGCGCCGTGGTGAACATCGGCCGTTCGCTGCCGTTCCTCATCCTGCTGATCGCGCTGATCCCCTTCACCACCTGGGTCGTCGGCACCTTCATCGGCCCCACCGCGATGATCGTCCCGCTCTCCGTCGGCGCCATCCCGTTCTTCGCCCGGCTCGTCGAGACCGCCGTCCGCGAGGTCGACCACGGGCTCGTCGAAGCCGTCCAGTCGATGGGCGGCTCCATCCCGACGATCGTCCGCAAGGTGCTGCTGCCGCAGGCGCTGCCCTCGCTGGTCTCCGCCGTCACCACCACCGTCATCGTGCTCATCGGCTACTCCGCGATGGCCGGAGCGGTCGGCGGCGAGGGGCTCGGCTCCAAGGCCGTCACCTACGGATACCAGCGCTTCGAGAACGGCTTCATGCTCGTCACCGTCGCCCTGCTCATCGTCATCGTGACCGCGATCCAGCTGATCGGCGACACCGCCGTGCGCCTGCTGGCCCGCCGGGGCCGCAGCACCACCTGAGACTTCCCTCCCACAAGCCCGCACTCCTTGTCCGGGCGCACCACCACCACTGGAAAGAGGCACTTTTCGTGCGTAAGAACATCAAGATCACCGTGACCGCCGCCGCCCTCGGCGCCCTCGCCCTCGGCCTCACCGCCTGCGGCACCTCCTCCGACCCGGGCGCCAAGAGCGACGGCGCCAAGGCCGACACCTCCAAGCCGCTCGTCGTCGCCGCGTCCCCGACGCCGCACGCTGACATCCTGGGCTTCGTCCAGAAGAACCTGGCGAAGAAGGCCGGCCTCGAGCTGGAGGTCAAGGAGTTCACGGACTACGTCCTGCCGAACACCGCCACCGAGACCGGCCAGGTCGACGCCAACTTCTTCCAGCACCAGCCGTACCTCGACGACTTCAACGCGAAGAAGAACACCCACCTCGTCCCCGTCGGCACCGTCCACCTGGAGCCCCTCGGCCTCTACTCCAAGAAGGTCAAGGACCTCAAGGACATCAAGGCCGGACAGACCGTCGCCGTCCCCAACGACACCACCAACGAGGGCCGCGCCCTCCAGCTCCTCGCCGAGAACGGCCTCATCACCCTCAAGGACGGTGTCGGCTCCAGCGCCAAGCTGAGCGACATCACCGACAAGAAGGGGCTGGAGTTCAAGGAGCTGGAGGCCGCCACCGTGCCCCGCGCGCTGAACGACGTGGACGCCGCCGTCATCAACGGCAACTACGCCATCGAGGCCGACCTCAAGCCCGCCAAGGACGCCCTGGTGCTGGAGAAGGCCGACGGCAACCCGTACGCCAACATCATCGCCGTGAAGAAGGGCAACGAGAAGGACGCCCGCGTCCAGAAGCTCCTGGAGCTCCTGCACTCCGACGAGGTCAAGAAGTTCATCGAGGACACCTACCAGGGCTCGGTCGTCCCGGCCTTCGGGACCGCCGCCAAGTCCTGACCACCGCACCGCACTTGCCCGACGAGCCCCGCGCACCCCACCAGGGAGGCGCGGGGCTCCGGCGTTCCGACCCGACCATGCGCGACACCTGGCCGATGCTGCATGCTGTGCCTTTAACGGTCTTCGGCATGGAGCTGCGCATGACTTCCACCTTTCCGGACATCTCCATCAGCACGGACCGGTTGGTGCTGCGCCCCTTCGACATGGTGGACCTCCCCGCGTACATCGAGATGATGAACGACGAGATGGTCACCGCCTGGACCGACGCCCCCCACCCCTACACCCGGATCGACGCCGAACGGTGGGTCCGCAGGATCGCCCCAGCCCGGCGCACCGCGGGCGACGGCATCGTGCTCGCCGTCACCGAGTTCCTCACCCAGCGGCTCGTCGGCTCGGTCCGGCTCCACCGCACCGACTGGCGCACCCTCGCCACCGAGGGCTCCTACATCACCGCCCCCTGGGCCCGGGGCGAGGGATACGCCACCGAGGCCATGCTGGCGGTGGCCCAGTGGCTCTTCCGCGACCAGGGCTTCGAGCGCCTCGAACTGCGCACCGCGGCCGACAACACCGCCGCGCAGCAGGTCGCCCAGAAGCTCGGCTGCATCAGCGAGGGCGTCCTGCGCAACGCACGCATAGCGCGGAGCCGGACCGACAACGGCACCGACGGCGGCTGGACCGACATCAGGACCGACCTCATCGTCTGGGGGCTGCTCCCCGAGGACCTCGAAGGCGTGGCCGAGCAGCTCGCCGACGCGAGCGGCTACGGCAGCTACAACGACTGGAACTGACCCTCCGAAGGGCCCGGGGCGCCAAGCCGGTACGGACCGGGTAATGTCACCCTGCCCGCCCCTCCCCACCACCCCCGCCTGCGACGACTCCAGGAGACTGACGACACATGGCCGATCGGGTCACCGTGATCGGCTGGGACGGCTCGCCCCTGACGGAAGCGGCCGCGGCAGCCCTCTCGGCCGCCACGCTCGTCGCCGGAGCCGCCCACCACCTCGAACTCCCCGAGGTCCCGGCGAACGCCGAACGCATCCGCCTGGGCTCCATCGACCTCGCCGCCCGCCGGATCGCCGGCCACCGGGGCAGCGCCGTGGTGCTCGCCGACGGCGACCCCGGCTACTTCGGCGTCGTCCGCACCCTCCGCGCCCCCGAGCACGGGCTGGAGGTCGAGGTCGTCCCGGCCGTGTCCTCCGTCGCCGCCGCGTTCGCCCGCGCGGGCATGCCGTGGGAGGACGCCCGCACGGTCGTCGCCCACCCCCGCACCCTGCGCCGCGCCGTCAACGTCTGCCGCGCCCACCACAAGGTCGCCGTCCTCACCTCGCCCGGCGCCGGTCCCGCCGAACTGGCCCTGCTCCTCGAAGGCGTCCACCGCACCTTCGTCATCTGCGAGGAACTCGGCACCGCCCGCGAGCAGGTCACCGTCGTCACCTCCGACAAGGCCGCCGACCACGTCTGGCGCGACCCCAACGTCGTGATCGTCCTCGGCGGCGGCTCCGAACCCCCGGCCACCGGTGCCTGGATCTCCGGCCGCCGCCCCGGCCACCCGCACGGTGTACGCGGCTGGGCGCTGCCCGCCGAGGCGTACCCGGACGGCACGGGGGACGGCGAGGGCGGGGCCCCCGGGCTGCGCGCCGCCCAGTTGGCCCGCCTCGGCCCCCGCACCGGCGACCTCCTCTGGGACATCGGCTCCGGCGGCGGCGCCCTGGCCGTGGAGGCGGCCCGCTTCGGCGCGGCGGTCCTGGCGGTCGACAGCGACCCCGCGGCCTGCGCCCGCACCGCGGCCGCCGCCCGGGCCCACGGCGTCCAGCTCCAGGTCGTCGAGGGCCGGGCACCCCATGTGCTGGAGCGGCTGCCGGAACCGGACATCGTACGGATCGGGGGCGGCGGGGTGCCCGTCGTCACCGCCGTCACCGACCGGCGCCCGGAACGCGTCGTGACCCACGCCTCGACGCGGGACGAGGCCGAGGCGCTCGGCGCCGCCCTCGCCGCGAACGGCTACACCGTCCGCTGCTCACTGCTCCAGTCCGTCGAACTCGACACGACCGCCTGGTCGGAACGGGAACGCGCGGTCGTGTTCCTCCTCTCGGGCCTGCGCTCGGACCTGCGCCCGGACCTCTGAGCCGGGCGGTGTGCGGCGCGAGGTAGGCTGGCGGATTGTTGTACCGCGCCCGGACGTTCGTCGCTTCGTTCGTCAATGTCCGGAAAAGGGGACTGTTTTGGTTCCGGCTGTGGTACGGCGGAACCGGGGGACGCGCGACGTGGCGCAGTCCACAGCGGGCCGTGGCGAAATGGGCTGCCGCGGCGGCGAATGGCCGCGAGAATGCAGTATGTCCGCGACCGTTTCGTGCCGCGCGGCGAGCCCGCTCGTTCTTGTTGACGAGCACCGGCCCGCCGTGTTCGGGCGTCCCGGGCGAAGGGCCGAAGAAGACTGACGAATGGGCGAGGGGTACGCATGAGTGACACCGGCCAGATCCCGGGTGAGGGACTGCCGGAGAACGCAGGCACGGTGGAGCAGCCGGGCGTCGCCGCCCCGGAGGCGTACGCCTACCTCGCTCCCTCCGAGCATGTCGTCGAGGACGACGACGTTCTCCTGATGCCGAGCCCCCAGGGCGGATGGAGCGACCCGCAGCCCGTCCCGGCCCCGGTGTACCCCGAGGGCGTCGCCGCCCAGGCCCCGCCCGTGGCACAGCCCTACGCGCAGCCGGCCGGCGAGCCCCTCGCCCAGGAGCCCGTTCCCGCGCCGGAGCCCGCCCCGCAGCCGGTCGCGGAGCCGCTGCCGGTGCCCGGCCAGGGCACCCACGAGTCCGGCGGCCGTGACTCCGGATCGGTCGACCTGAGCGGCGTACGCATGCCGGAGCCCGCCCCCGCCCCGGCCCCCGCTCCGGCGGCCCAGGTCCCGCCGCAGGCACCGGCGCGCCGGCCGTTGCACCGCGGCCCGGTCGCGGCGGACGGATCGCCGACGTACGGCGGTACGCCGACCGGTGGTGTGGTGCGCTCGCTCGCCGACCGGGGGCCCGCGGGCGCTCCGAGGGCGCGTACCCGTGTCCGTGCCCAGGCTCCGGTCGCCCAGGCCCCGGCCCCAGCCGCCCCGGCCGCCCCGGCGCCGGTCGCCACGGGCCCGGAGTACTTCGAGGCACCGGTCGAGGATGCCTCGCAGCTGCCGCAGCCGGGGGAGTTCGTGCCGCAGGGCGGCACCCCGTGGGCGGCCCAGGCGCCTGCCGTGGCCGGGACCCCGGCACCGCAGCCGGAGGCCGTACCGGCCGTGGCGGAGCCGGTCGCCCCGGAACCGGTGGCCGAGACGGTGGAGGCCGTGGCACAGCCCGTGGCCGAACCGGTCGTGGAGGCGGCGGCCGAAGCGGTGGCCGAACCGGCCCCGGCGGAGGTCGAGCCCGCTCCGGTGGCGGAGCCGCAGGCCGAGGCCCCGGTCGTCGAGCCCGTGGTGACCGAGCCGATGGCCGCCGAGGCCGTACCGGTTGCACCCGTCGCTCCGGTCGCTCAGGCCGTGGAGCCGGAGCCGGTGGTGGACGAGGCGGTCGCCGAGGCGCCTGCCGAGGCCGTGGTGGCCCAGGACATCGCCGAGCCCGTTCCCGCGGAGCAGGCCGTGCCCGTGGACGGCCCGGTGGCCGTGGATCCGCACCCCGCCCCGGAGGCCGTCGAGGAGCCCGTCGTGGAACCGGCCGCCGAGGTGGAGGCCGAGGCCGTGCCCGCTTCCGAGGCTCCGGAGACCCCCTCGGTTCCCGAGACCCCCGAGGTTTCCGTGGCTTCGGAGACCGCTGAGCCCGAGACCGAGCCCGAGCGTGTTCCGTTCGTCATGGAGCCCGTGCGGCCCGCCCAGCCGGAGGCCGTCGAGCCCGTCGCGGTTGCCGAGCCCGCCGAGCCCGTTGCGGAGGCCGCCCCCGCCGGAGCCCCGGAACCGGCCCCCGTACCCGCTCCCGCGCCCGAGGTACCGGTCGCGGCCGGGCCGGAACCGGCGGCCGTCGAGATCCCGGACGCCCCGGAGGCCGCCGACGCGCCCGGCACGGGCGACGCGGAAGCGGCCGGTCCCGCCGAGGAGCCGGAACCGGCCCCCGCCGAGCAGCCCGAGGCCGCGCCCGCCGCCTCCGTACAGCCGGAAGCCCGGCCCGAGGAGCCCGCGGTCGCGGAGCCCGAGGAGTCCGCGGAGCCCGAGGCCCCCGCCGGTCCGCCCGCCCCCGGCTACGACGACGCCGAGCGCGAGGCGGTGCTCCGGGTCATGCGCGAGCGCCGTGACATCCGTAACGGCTTCCGCAGCGACCCCATCCCGCACGAGGTCCTGCTCCGCGTCCTCGAAGCCGCGCACACCGCGCCCAGCGTCGGCCACTCCCAGCCCTGGGACTTCGTCGTCATCCGTTCCGCGGAGACCCGCCGCTCCATGCACGAACTGGCCCAGCGCCAGCGCGACGCCTACGCCAAGTCGCTGCCCAAGGGCCGGGCCAAGCAGTTCAAGGAACTGAAGATCGAGGCCATCCTCGACACCCCGGTGAACATCGTCGTCACCGCCGACCCCACCCGGGGCGGCCGCCACACCCTCGGCCGGCACACCCAGCCGCAGATGGCCCCGTACTCCTCCGCGCTCGCCGTCGAGAACCTCTGGCTCGCCGCCCGCGCCGAGGGGCTCGGCGTCGGCTGGGTCAGCTTTTTCGACGAGCGGGAGATGGTCCGCGCCCTGGGCCTGCCCGAACACCTCGAGGTCGTCGCGTATCTCTGCGTCGGTTACGTCGACGAGTTCCCCGAGGAGCCCGAGCTGATGCAGGCGGGCTGGTCCAAGCGGCGCCCGCTGTCCTGGGTCGTCCACGAGGAGACGTACGGCCGCCGCGCCCTGCCCGGCGAGGAGCCGCACGACCTGCTCCAGGAGACCATCGCCAACATCCGCCCGCTGGACGCCAAGGCGCTCGGCGAGGCGTGGGAGCGCCAGAAGCGGATGACCAAGCCGGCCGGGGCGCTCGGCATGCTGGAGATCATCTCCGCGCAGCTTTCCGGGCTCTCCCGCGTCTGCCCGCCGCCGATCCCCGAGCCCGCGGCCGTCGCGATCTTCGCGGGCGACCACGGGGTGCACGCCCAGGGCGTCACGGCCTGGCCGCAGGAGGTCACCGGCCAGATGGTCGCCAACTTCCTGGGCGGCGGCGCGGTCTGCAACGCCTTCGCCTCCCAGGTCGGCGCCGAGGTCTGCGTGGTCGACGTCGGCGTGGCGATGGAACTGCCCGCGACGCCCGGCCTGCTGCCCCGCAAGGTCCGTGCCGGAACGGCCGACTTCACGACCGGCCCCGCGCTCACCCGCGAAGAGGTCCTCGCCGCGATCGAGGTCGGTATCGAGACCGCGCGCGACCTGGTCGCGGCCGGCAACAAGGGCCTGCTCACCGGTGAGATGGGCATCGCCAACACCACCGCGTCGGCCGCGCTGATCAGCGTCTACACCGGCATGGACCCGGCCGAGGTGACCGGGCGAGGCACCGGCATCAACGACGAGATGCACGCCCGCAAGGTCGACGTGGTCCGCCGCGCCCTCGACCTCCACCAGCCCGACCCGACCGATCCGATCGGGGTGCTGGCCGCGGTCGGCGGCCTGGAGCACGCCGCGATGGCCGGGTTCCTGCTCGGTGGCGCGTCGCTCCGTACGCCGGTGATCCTCGACGGCGTCAGCGCGGGCGCGGCGGCCCTGGTCGCGCGGGCGATCGCCCCCGAGGCCCTGTCCGCCTGCATCGCGGGCCACCGCAGCGCCGAGCCCGGCCATGTCGCCGCGCTCAACAAGCTGGGCCTGCGTCCGCTGGTCGACCTCGACCTCCGCCTCGGCGAGGGCACCGGCGCGCTGCTGGCCCTGCCGATCGTGCAGAGCGCCGCACGGGCGATGCACGAGGTGGCGACCTTCGATTCGGCCGGCGTCACCGAGAAGTAACGAACCGCCAACCGGAAGCGACGCACCGCGACCGGGACCGCCGCACCCGGCCCGGACCGTACGCCCCACGGCGTCCGGTCCGGGCCGGACGGCCGTCGGGGGCCGCCCGGCCCTCCCGTCCCGTGGACCGGCGCACCCCGTATCGTGGCCTCACGCTCCACAAAACCGCACGTCACCGCCGCTCCACCGTCGCAGCGGCCCGCATCCCGCATCGCACGAGGAGTCCGCACCGCCATGGCCGAGCACGCCGAGCACGCCGATCACCCCGCGTACCCCGTCGGACTCCGCCTGAGCGGGCGCCGCGTCGTCGTCATCGGCGGCGGCCAGGTCGCGCAGCGCCGCCTCCCGGCACTCATCGCGGCGGGCGCCGACATCACCCTCGTATCGCCGTCCGCGACCCCGTCCGTCGAGGCGATGGCCGACGCCGGGGAGATCCGCTGGGAGCGCCGCCGCTACCGGGACGGCGACCTCGCCGACACCTGGTACGCGCTCGTCGCCTCCGACGACGACACGGCCAACGAGGCCGCCTCCGCCGAGGCCGAGCGCACCCGCACCTGGTGCGTACGGAGCGACGACGCCGACGTCGCCACCGCCTGGACCCCGGCCACCGGCCGCAGCGAGGGCGTCACCGTCGCCGTCCTCTCCACCGACGCCCGGGGCCGCGACCCGCGCCACTCCGCCGCCGTCCGCGACGCCATCGTCGAGGGACTCCGCGACGGCAGGATCGCCGCCCCCCACCACCGCGCCCGGTCGGTCCCCGGCGTCTCCCTGGTCGGCGGCGGCCCCGGCGACCCCGACCTGATCACCGTGCGCGGCCGCCGGCTGCTCGCCGAGGCCGACGTCGTCATCGCCGACCGGCTCGGCCCGCGCGACCTCCTCGACGAACTGCCGCCGCACGTCGAGGTGATCGACGCGGCGAAGATCCCGTACGGGCGCTTCATGGCCCAGGAGGCGATCAACCAGGCGCTCATCGAGCACGCCAGGGCCGGCAAGGCCGTCGTACGGCTCAAGGGCGGCGACCCGTTCGTCTTCGGGCGGGGCATGGAGGAGGCGCAGGCGCTCGCCGCCGAGGGCATCGCCTGCACCGTCGTCCCCGGCATCTCCAGCTCGATCTCCGTGCCCGGCGCCGCCGGAATCCCCGTCACCCACCGCGGCGTCGCCCACGAGTTCACCGTCGTCAGCGGCCATGTCGCCCCCGACGACCCGCGCTCGCTGGTCGACTGGGCGGCGCTCGCCCGGCTCCGCGGCACCCTGGTCCTGCTGATGGCCGTCGACAAGATCGGCCCCATCGCGAAGGCCCTCATAGAGCACGGAAAGTCCCCGCGGACACCGGTCGCCCTCGTCCAGGAAGGCACCACGGCCGCCCAGCGCCGCGTCGACGCCACCCTCGCGACCGCGGCCGAACGGGCCGCCGCCGAGGACGTACGCCCCCCGGCCGTCATCGTCATCGGCGACGTCGTCGCGGTCGGCGCCGACACCGCCCCGCTCCCTGCCGAGTGACCACCCGCGCCCCTCAGAGTAACCAGCGGTAACAGAACTTCTCCCGAGCCGTTGGCACCGCACACCGGACAAGGCAGTATCGAACCCGTGGCTGATCTCATCACCGTCGACGACCCCGACGACCCCCGCCTGAGCGACTACACCGGACTCACCGACGTCGAACTCCGCCGCAGGCGGGAACCCGCGGAGGGCCTCTTCATCGCCGAGGGCGAGAAGGTGATCAGACGGGCCAGGCACGCCGGGTACGAGATGCGCTCGATGCTGCTTTCGGCGAAGTGGGTCGACCTGATGCGGGACGTCATCGACGAGGTCCCGGCCCCGGTCTACGCGGTCAGCCCCGAGCTCGCCGAGCGCGTCACCGGCTACCACGTCCACCGCGGCGCCCTCGCCTCGATGCAGCGCAAGCCCCTGCCGGCCGTCGACGCGCTGCTGACCGGGACGGACGGCGACGACCGCGCGGTCCGGCGCGTCGCCGTCTTCGAGGACATCGTCGACCACGCCAACCTGGGCGCCGCCTTCCGCAACGCGGCGGCCCTCGGCATCGACGCGGTGCTCCTCACCCCGCGCTGCGCCGACCCCCTCTACCGGCGATCCGTGAAGGTCTCGATGGGCGGTGTCTTCCAGGTGCCGTGGACCCGCCTGGACTCCTGGCCCAGGGACGTCGAGGTGCTGCGCGCCGCGGACTTCACGCTCGCCGCCCTCTGCCTGAGCGAACGGGCGATCACCCTCGACGAGCTCGCCGCCCGCGACCACGAGCGGCTCGCGCTGGTCTTCGGTACGGAAGGCGCGGGCCTCGCCCCCGGAACCCTCGCCGCGGTCGACGAGCACGTCCGCATCCCGATGGACGCGGGCGTCGACTCCCTCAACGTGGCCGCCGCCTCCGCCGTCGCCTTCTACGCCACCCGGCCGTCCGCCGCCTGACCCCGGACCGCACCTTTCCCGCCCCGGGGTCAACCGATCGGCCGACCCCGGGGTCGGCCGGTCCGCCCGGCACGAGGAGCCGGTATGCCGACGGGGCGGGGGACCCCCCGGCCGCACTCTTGATCAGAACGGGACGGCAGGAGCCGGCGGGTTCGGACGCCGGATCGCCGGGCGGACGGAGCCGCACCCCGCACCCAGAAGCAGGAGTGAGGCCAGTGACCGCAGTGAAGCACGCCAGGAAGACCTCGACGCGGACGCGCGTCGTCATTGGCGGCACGGTGGCCGGCGCCGTCGCCCTCGGCACGTTCGCCGTGGTCAATGCCAACGCCGGGTCCGCCGGGGCCACCGCCGTCGTCGCCGACGCGGTGGGCGGCAACCTCCAGGAGAGCACGCACCTGACGCTGGAGGCGGCGACGAGGGCCGCGCAGGCGACGCTGGACGCGGCGAAGAAGGAGAACCAGCGGGTCTCGGTCGCCGTCGTGGACCGGAACGGGAACACGATCCTCACCCTGCGCGGCGACGGTGCGGGCCCGCAGGCGTACGAGTCGGCGGTGAAGAAGGCGTACACCGCCGTCTCCTGGAATGCCCCGACCTCCGAGCTGGCCAAGCGCCTGGCCAACGCCCCGACTCTCAAGGACATCCCGGGCACCCTCTTCCTCGCCGGCGGTGCCCCGGTCACCGCCAAGGGTGCCCCGATCGCCGCCATCGGCGTCGCCGGAGCCCCCTCCGGCGACCTCGACGAGAAGTTCGCCCAGGCCGGCGTCGCCACGCTGGGCGAGTAGCGGGCGGAGGAAGCGACCCCGGGACCGTGGCCCGGGGCCCCTACTGACGCAGGCTGTGCGTCGTCCCGTTGCCGGAAGGGGCGACGCCCATGCCCCGGGCCGGTCCCTGGCAGCCCTGGGCCACCGCGATACCGAGCGCCACCAGCAGCGTCACCACGACGAAGACGAAGAGCCGCTGGCGCAGCAGCCGCGGATTGGCCGGGCGCAGCCCCGACGACGTGGGACGGTTCCCGGTCCGGGGCCCCGGGCGGCCGTTCGCCCCGGCCGTGCCCTGCGGACGCCGCCCCGACCGGGTGGTGTCGCGCGGCTGCTGCTGCCGGGGCGGGCGCGAACCGCCGGTCCGGGGAGCACCGGCCCGCGACGACGGGCCGGGCCGGCCCCCCTGCGACAGCGGCTGCTTCTGCTTCTGCGGGCGGGAGGCGGGCGGCGCCGACCGGCGCGTCTGCTGTTCGGTGTACGGGCCGTCCATCCGGCCGGTCGGCCGGTCCAGCTCCCGCGCCGAACGCTGCGCCGGGGGCCGGCTCTCGTGCAGCCCCTGGGCCTCGCGCGCCGCGATCTCCTTGAGCCGCATGGAGAGTTGCAGCGTGCTCGGCCGCTCCTCGGGGTCCTTCGCCAGACAGGCCCGCACCAGCGGCGCGAGCGCGTCGTGCACCTCGTGCAGATGGGGCTCCTCATGCACGACGCGGTACAGCATCACCTCGGAACTGCCGTGCCCGAACGGCGAGTCCGCCGTGGCCGCGTACGCCAGCGTGGCCCCCAGCGCGAACACGTCGGTCGCCGGGGTCACGGCAGCGCCCCGCACCTGCTCGGGCGCGAGGAACCCCGGCGAACCCACCGCCGTACCGACATGGGTCAGGGTGGAGGCTCCGGTCGCCCAGGCGATCCCGAAGTCGATGATCCGCGGGCCCTTGGGGGAGAGGAGGATGTTCGACGGCTTCAGGTCGCGGTGGACCACCCCCGCCTCGTGCACCGCCACCAGGCCCTCCGAGAGAGCGGCCCCGATCGCGGCCACCTCGGCCGCCGACAGCGGACCCTCCTCGGCCACCTTGTCGTGCAACGAGGGCCCCGGAACGTACTGCGTGGCGAACCACGGCCGGTCCGCCTCCAGGTCCGCCGCCACCAGCCGCGCCGTGCAGCCGCCCCGGATCCGCCGGGCGGCGGACACCTCGCGCGCGAAGCGGGAGCGGAACTCCTGGTCCTCCGCCAGGTCCGGGCGGATCACCTTCAGCGCCACCCGCTGGCCCCGCCGGTCCGAACCCAGGTAGACGACACCCATGCCGCCCGCCCCGAGCCGCCGGTGCAGCCTGAACGAACCGACGACACGCGGGTCCTCGCGCCGGAGCCGCATCATCGCCATGTCTGCCCATCCCCGCTGCCTGGTCCGCCTGACGAGGCACAGCTTACGTACCCGGCGCCCGGGGCGCTCAGAGGCCGCGCCCTCGCCCGCCGATCGATTGTCGGTACCCGGCCCGGCCGCTGACGGGGCGGACGACGGCCACCGCGCCGAAGCCCCGGCACGGTGCGGGCCCAAGGGGGCGGCGGCACACGGCGGTTGGCGCCCCGACACCCCAGCCCGCACGCGCCGCCGGAATCCCCGCCCCACCGTCCGACGCCTCCGCGCGCACCGCACCGGGGCGGGCCGGCGCCGTACGGGCGGCGGAAGGGTGAGTGACATCACGGCCACCGCAGCCGTCCCGCCGGTCAACGGTTCGGGCACCCCGCCGAGTTCGCCGTACCCCTCCGGGATCTCCCCCGGCCCGGCCGTACCGGTCTCCACCCAGGGGAGTACGCCGACGGGTCGGGGCTCATCCTCTCGTAGGCCCGGCAATCGGTACGCGGGCATGACGCCCCCTCCGCCGCGCTTCCCTAGTGTGGGACGCGAGCGGTGGGTACAGAAACTCGTTCCCCGAGGTCACACGCCCGCCGCTCCCCAACGAGTCAGGAGAGGAACCATGGCGGACACGGCGGCACGGACCACCATCCGCGCGGCACGCGGGGCGCGCGCCCCGCTCGCCGTCCGGCCCGCGGCCGGCACGCGTCACCCGCTGGTGGCGACGGCGATGGTTCTTCCCCTGGCGGCCCTGCTCGTGGTCGTCTTCGGCGGCTGGGACGCAGTGGTCACACAGGCGTCGTCCGTGGGCGTGATGCTGGGGCGCTGAGCGGCGCCCCGGGTCCGGAAGAGCGGTCCGGACCGGGACATCCGGCCAACAACCCCGTGGGGACGGGGGTGCGTCGGGCGGCAGCGTTTGTCCGGTCAGCTGGGGAGCTGACCGGACATCGCGCTGTCCGGGCCCGTCCGCGTCCCACACGCGAGCGACGGCGGGTCCACCGGGAACGCACTTCCCCTCCACGCCCCGCGTACGCTCGTCGGCGGACCCGGCACGGACCGGGCCGTACCGTCCGCCACCGGGGGAGACCGTGACCACCGCAGTCGTACGCGCTCTCGGCGCCCTCGCCCACCGGGCCGCCCACGCGCACCCCGAGGAGCCCTGCGCCTGCCCGCCCCCGCTGGTGCTCGCCGACCGCGCGGACGGCACGGTGGTCCGCAGCGGCCCCGTCGTCGCCAAGGCCCACGCCCCCGGCACGGACGGCCCAGGGCTGACCGGCCGGATGGCCCTCGCCTCCGACCCCCGCCTGGCCGGGGTCCTCCTCGCCCCTCTGGAACCCCGGCCCGCAGCCCTGCCCGCCCCGCTCCACGACCGCCCCGTCACCCTGTGGCCGCACGGCGACCCGGTCGACCCGGACGATCCCGACGCCGCCCCCTGGGCGGAGGCCGCCGCGCTGCTGGCTGTCCTGCACCGGACCCCCGCCCCGCCCGGCCTCGCCCTTCCTCCGATGCGCGGCCCCGCCAAGGCGGCGCGGGCGGTGGCCCGGATGCGCGCCGCCCGCCCGGACGATCCTGCCGCCGCCCCGGTCCTCGCCGCCTGGCACCGGCTGCCGCCCTGGGCCCGGGGCGAAGCCGCCCCGCCCGCGCACCGCGGCCGCTTCCTGTGCCACGGCGACCTCCACCTCGGCCAGCTCGTCCGCCACCCGGCCCCGCCCGGCCCCTGGCGGCTCATCGACATCGACGACGCCGGTCTCGGCGACCCCGCCTGGGACCTCGCCCGGCCCGCCGCCTGGTACGCGGCCGGAATCCTGCCGCCCGACGTCTGGCACCGCTTCCTCGACGGCTACCGGGCGGCCGGCGGGCCCGCGGTGCGCCCCGGGGGAGACCCGTGGCCGGAGCTGGACGTACCGGCCCGGGCACTGAGCGTGCAGACCGCCGCACTGGCCCTGGCCAAGTCCGCCGCTGAGGGCCGGACTCCGGACGAGGTCGAACAGGCGATGGTCGACGCCTGCGCCCGAATCGCTTCCCTCCCGCCCGAGTTGGGCAACGGGTACCCGTCGTAGGCTGGTCCGACCGCCGACGGGCACGCTGCCCGCCGGTGGAGACCCGACGCGAGGAGTGAACCCGGTCATGCAGTGTCCCAAGTGCCACGCGCAGATGCACACGTACAACCGCAACGGCATACAGATCGAGCAGTGCAGCGGCTGCCGGGGGATCTTCCTCGACTACGGCGAGCTGGAGACCCTCACCCGGATCGAGGCGCAGTGGACGCAGCAGGCCCCGCCCGCACCGCCCGCCCCGCAGGCATACCCGGCGCCCCAGCAGCCCGCCTGGGGCGCCCCTCCGCAGTACCACGGCGGCCACCACGGTGGTCACTACCGCCACAAGAGCTTCGGTCGCATGCTCTTCTCGTCCTGACCGGACCGGTCCGCGGTGGCCGACTCACCGCGGACCGGCAGAAGGCGTGTCCCGAACACGAAAGAGCCCCGGTCGTCGGAACGACCGGGGCTCTCACTGGTGCGCGATACTGGGATTGAACCAGTGACCTCTTCCGTGTCAGGGAAGCGCTCTCCCGCTGAGCTAATCGCGCGGGATGAATCTGCGTGTACTGCGTGCGCGATACTGGGATTGAACCAGTGACCTCTTCCGTGTCAGGGAAGCGCTCTCCCGCTGAGCTAATCGCGCGGGGATCCTTGCGGACCAGTGGACGATACTGGGATTGAACCAGTGACCTCTTCCGTGTCAGGGAAGCGCTCTCCCGCTGAGCTAATCGTCCTTGGAGGTGGAGACGGGATTTGAACCCGTGTAGACGGCTTTGCAGGCCGTTGCCTCGCCTCTCGGCCACTCCACCAGGAGCGGGGGTTCGGGAAGATCCCCCACCTTATGCGAGCGGACGACCAGGTTCGAACTGGCGACCTCAACCTTGGCAAGGTTGCGCTCTACCAACTGAGCTACGTCCGCTTGTCTTTCCCGGTCCGCTTGCGCGTCCCGGCGACGTGTTGAACTCTAGCGGATTCCTGGGCCAGTACAAAAACGCGTTTGCGCAGCGTGCTGAGGTGCGTCCACGCCGGGGCGGGTCGTCGGGGGCCGTCCTAGACTCGACGACGTGCACGACCTTGCTCCGATGGCCCGCTTCGACGGCCTCCACGCCTCCGATCTGCGGGACGTGACCAGTGACCCCGCAGCCCTCGACTCGACCGGCTTCTGGGCGGTGTCCGCCGACTTCGAGGGCCGTCTCGTCTGCGCCCGCTTCGGCTCCGTGCGCCGGGCGGAGGTGCCCGCCCCGGTGCCCGGCGCCTGGCGGGGCCCGGCCGCCGGTGACTGGAGCTCGTCCCTGGACCGCGCCGGGTACGTCGAGGGCGTACGGCGGATCCGCGCGTACATCGCGACGGGCGAGGTCTACCAGGCCAACCTCTGCCGGGTGCTGAGCGCGCCGCTGCCCGACCCGGCCGCCGCCGACGTGGACGCCCTGACCGCGCTGCTCGCCCGCGGCAACCCCGCCCCCTATGCGGGAACGATTCGGCTCCCCGGGCACGGCGTGGAGATCGCCACCGCCTCGCCGGAGCTCTTCCTGCGCCGCGACGGCCGGACCGTCGAGTCGGGGCCGATCAAGGGGACCGGCCGTACCGAGGCCGATCTGCTGGAGAAGGACCACGCGGAGAACGTGATGATCGTCGACCTGGTCCGCAACGACCTGGGCCGGGTCTGCGCCACCGGGTCGGTCACCGTTCCCGACCTCTGCGTGGTCGAGAAGCACCCCGGACTGGTCCACCTCGTCTCCACCGTGCGCGGTGAGCTGGCCGCCGGTACGGGCTGGCCCGAGCTGCTCGCCGCCGCGTTCCCGCCCGGATCGGTCACCGGGGCGCCCAAGTCCAGTGCCCTGCGGATCATCGAGGAGCTGGAGACCGCCCCACGCGGTCCTTACTGCGGGGGGATCGGCTGGGTCGACGCCGACCGCCGCACCGCGTCCCTCGCGGTCGGCATACGCACCTTCTGGATCGACCGGACCGGTCCCGCGCCGCTCCTCCGCTTCGGCACCGGGGCCGGGATCACCTGGGGCTCCGACCCGGAACGCGAGTGGGACGAGACCGAACTCAAGGCGTCCCGGCTCCTCGCGGTAGCGTCGGGTGCCGAGGAATCGACCGGAAGGACCGCGTGATGAGGACATGGGTCAACGGCGCGCTGCGCGACGCCGAGGACGCCCGGGTGTCGGTGCTGGACCACGGGCTCACCGTGGGCGACGGGATCTTCGAGACGGTCAAGACCGTCGACGGCAGGCCGTTCGCCCTCACCCGCCACCTCGACCGGCTGGTCCGCTCGGCCCGGGGCCTCGGCCTGCCCGAGCCCGACCTCGACACGGTCCGCCGCGCCTGCGCCGAGGTCGTCGAGGCCAACCCGATGCCGCTCGGCAGGCTGCGCATCACCTGCACCGGGGGGCTCTCCCCGCTCGGCTCCGACCGGGGAGCCTTCGGCCCCACCCTCGTCGTCGCGCTCGGCGAGGCGTCCCGTCGGCCGGACACCACCGCCGCGATCACCGTCCCCTGGACCCGCAACGAGCGCGGCGCCCTCGCCGGACTGAAGAGCACCTCCTACGCCGAGAACGTCGTCGCCCTCGCCCGGGCCCGCGAGCACGGCGCCTCGGAGGCGCTCTTCGCCAACACGGCCGGCCGGCTCTGCGAAGGCACCGGCTCCAACGTCTTCGTCGTGCTCGACGGGCAGCTGCACACCCCGCCGCTCGCCTCCGGCTGCCTCGCCGGGATCACCCGCGAGCTGGTCGTCGAGTGGACGGGCGCCCAGGAGACCGATCTGCCCCTCGACGTCCTGGAGCGGGCCGAGGAGATCTTCCTGACCTCCTCGCTGCGCGACGTACAGGCCGTCCACCGGGTCGACGGCCGTGAGCTGCCCGGCACACCCGGCCCGGTGACCGCCAAGGCCATGCGGGTCTTCGCCGAGCGGGCCGCCGACGACCTCGACCCGTAAAAGGGGATGACGGG
Organism: Streptomyces sp. NPDC001108; assembly: GCF_053598535.1. NCBI lineage: Bacteria > Bacillati > Actinomycetota > Actinomycetes > Kitasatosporales > Streptomycetaceae > Streptomyces > Streptomyces sp. NPDC001108. The sequence goes on along the minus strand of NZ_JBSFKL010000007.1, from coordinate 100,298 downwards.
CCGGGGGCCGGCGGATAGAACATCCCTGATGACCACCACCCTCCGGCCGACCGGGCCGATCCAGCAAGGCACCGACGGTGCGAAGAGCCGCGACTACGAGGTGTGCGACAACGGGCGGGCCATCGGCTCCGTCCGCGTCGGCACCGACGCGGGATTCGGCGCCGCCGCCGGTGTACTGAGTTCCCTGACCATCGACGAGGCGAGTCGGCGGCGGGGTCGCGGGACCATCGCCGCCCTCGCCGCCGAGGAGGTGCTGCGCGGCTGGGGCTGCGGCCGGGTCCGCATGGAAGCACCGGAGGGCAACGAGGGCGTCCGGCGCCTGGCCGCCTCCCTCGGCTACACGGAACGCAGCCGCAACATGGCCAAGGAACTCGGCGCCACCGCACCCGCACTCCCCGAGGGGCTCGCGGCCCGGCCCATGACCCCCGCGGAGTTCGAGGCATGGCGGGCCGTCGCCGTCGACGCGTACGCGCAGTCCTGGATCGATCGGGGCGTCCCGGCCGACCAGGCCATGAAGAAGTCCCTGGCCGACCACGCCCGCAACCTCCCGGACGGCCTCGACACCGAGGGCGCCCACCTGCACGTCCTGGTCGACGGCTCCACGGTCGTCGGCCATGTGTGGGTGACGCTGCTCGGGAACGACGACGGCGGGGTGGACGGGTTCGTCTACGACGTCGAGGTGGAGGAGGAGCACCGGGGCCGCGGCCACGGGCGCGCCCTGATGCTCCAGGCGGAGCGCATCGCGCTGGCCGGGGGCGCCCGCGGGATCGCGCTGCACGTCTTCGCCGCCAACACCCCGGCCCTGCGGCTGTACGAGTCGCTCGGTTACCGGACGACCCAGTACAACCTGGTCAAGGAGCTCTGAGGCTCAGCCCCGCCCGGCGAGCAGCCGGTCGGCGATCTCCTCGATCCGGCCGCGCAGCCCGTCCTGGCTCTTGCCGCCGTCCAGTCGCTCGCCGCCGATCACATAGGTCGGGGTGCCGGTGACACCGATCGCCTTGCCCTCGGCCTGGTCGGCGTCGACGATCAGCATGTGGCGCCCGTCGATCAGCGCGGTGTCCATCTCCTCGGCGTCCAGGCCGAGTTCCCGCGCCACCTCGACCAGCAGCGGCTCACCGGTGCGGTCGAGGTCGGCGGTACGGGCGAGGACGGCGTCGACGTACGCCCAGTCCCGGCCCTGGGCGGCGGCCTCCTCGGCGGCCTGGGCGGCGGCGTGGGCGTACCGGTGCTTCTCCAGCGGGAAGTGCCGCAGCCGTACGTCCAGCCGGTCGCCGTACCGGGCCCGCAGGGCGTGCACATCGGTGAGGGCGCGGTGGCAGTCGGGGCACTGGAGATCGCACCAGACGTCGAGGACGATCGGGGTCGCGGGGGTGGAATCGCTCATACGGCCAGTCTCCCAGGGCCCGCGCGAGCCACCCAACCGGCACCCGGTCCACCGCCTCCTCCCCGGCGCTCCGCGTGGCCGGCACCGCACGGAATCGGGACCTGGGGAGGATCCCGGCCCTGAGATGTCCCTGATGCGCCCGTCGATCGTGGCCGCCGTACCGGTCGCCGATGCAGGATGGAAGGGACGTTTCCCCAGCGCCTGGAGGCACCGATGCTTGCCGAGACCATCTGCTCCGCGGTGTCAGCGGCGGGTTTGGGCGTGGCCGCCGTCACCGCCTGGCGGAAGCGTTTCCTCACCGCGACGAGGATCGCCGCCTACTCCCTCGTCCCGATCGGGCTGGTGCTGACCGGGGTGGTGAGCTGGGTCGCCGGGATCGCCTTCAAGCCGGCCGTCTGGCTCGGCTTCGGGCTGCTGGGGCTGGCCTGGCTGCTGTTCATGACCACCCGGGCGATCGAGCGGCGGGCCGGCGGCACCGGCAAGGAACGCCGGGCGGCCGCGCGGGCGGAGCGGGGCCGGGCCGTGGCCCCGGAGTCCTCGGCGCCGTCCCTGGGAGCGGGCGCCTCGAGGGCCCGGCCCGAGGCGGCCCGACAGCGCTCCGCCGATCCGGGCGACGACTTCAGCGACATCGAGGCCATCCTCAAGAAGCACGGCATCTGAGCCCGGTGCCCGTGGGGCTCCCGGGATCCGCCGCCCGGACACCGTCCGTACGATGAGGACACGCCGCGGACCGGGCGCGGCCGAGGCGGCAGTGGGGCGGACGAGTGGCGCGCGTGGCAGGGATCAAGGACGTGGCGCGGCGGGCCGGAGTCTCCGTCGGCACCGTCTCCAACGTGATCAACCGGCCCGAGTCGGTCCTGCCGCGGACCCGGGACAAGGTGCTCGCCGCCATCGAGGAACTGGGCTACGTGCGCAGCGAGTCGGCGCGCCAGCTCCGCGCGGGCCACAGCCGGATCATGGCCCTGCTCGTCCTCGACATGGGCAATCCGTTCTTCGTGGACGTGGCCCGGGGCGCCGAGCGCGCGGCCCGGCGGGCCGGTCTCGGCGTCATGGTCTGCAACAGCGACCAGAGCCCGGCGGAAGAGGCCGAGTACCTCGGGCTCTTCGCCGAACAGCGGGTGTGCGGGGTCCTGATCACCCCGGCCGACGCCACCGGCCGCAATCTGGAGTCCTTCGGCCGCCACCGGATCCCCTTCGTGCTCGTGGACCGGGTGGCGGGGGCGCCCGGGATCTGCGCGGTCTCCGTGGACGACGTCCGGGGCGGTGCCCTGGCCGTCGGCCACCTGCTCGCGGCCGGCCACCGCTCGGTGGCGTACGTCAGCGGGCCGGACGTCCTCTCACAGGTCAGGAACCGGCGCCGGGGCGCCCTGGCGGCGCTGGCCGACGCCGGACTGCCGCCCGGGGCGCTCACCGAGATCCCGTCCGACCGGCTGGACGTGGCGGCGGGCCGGGACGCGGGGGCCCGGCTGCTGGGACTGGTGCCCCGGCCGACCGCGGTGTTCTGCGCCAACGACCTGCTCGCCCTGGGCGTGCTCCAGACCCTCTACGCGGCGGGGGTCGACGTGCCGGGGGAGATCGCCCTCGTCGGCTACGACGACATCGAGTTCGCCGCCGCCGCGGCCGTACCGCTCACCTCGGTCCGCCGGCCCGCGGCGGTGATGGGGCGGATGGCCGCCGAGCTGCTGCTGGAGGAGGCGTACGGCGAGGGCGGCGGTCATGAGCACCGCGAGGTGGTGCTCCAGCCGGAGCTGGTGGTGCGGTCCTCCAGTACGGCACCGCGCTGAGGCGGTACGGAGAGGGCCGGGGCGGGCGCCCGCAGCGCCACGCAACGAGAACCGGGTCATTCCGGGCATGACGTCGAACGACCGCCGAACACCCGTGGACGACTCGGACGCCGGAGCGAATCCGGGGCGCCTGGTAAGGGTGAACTCCCTTGGGCGGCGGGCTTATTGGCCGTCTATAGGGGTGGAGTGGGTCATGATCTTTCCGAGATGGTCGACACCACCCGGGGAGATGTCCCCACACGCCCCGCCGAAGAGCCTCGTGGTTGCCTCTTCGCGCTGTCCCAGCCCCCTTTGATGATCTTCCTCGCGGTCGTCGGCAGCCTGCTGCTGATGGCCGCGGTGCACGATCTCTTCATGCTGTGAGGGGCCGGTCCGTGCGATGAGGGGTCAGCCGGCCGCCTCCTTGCGGCGCGCCCGGTACGCGGCCACGTGCAGACGGTTGCCGCAGGTGCGGCTGGAGCAGTAGCGGCGCGAACGGTTCCGTGACAGATCGACGAAGGCGTACCGGCAGTCCGGTGCCTCGCACCGGCGCAGCCGCTCCAGCTCGCCCGTCACGACGATGAAGGCGAGTGCCATGCCGCAGTCGGCGGCGAAGTGGTCGGCGATGGAGGCGTCGGGCGCGAAGTAGTGCACATGCCAGTCGTACCCGTCGTGGTTGCTGAGCTGCGGCGTCGTGCCGGCGGCGGCGACGAGTGCGTTGACGAGCTCGGCGGCGGTCTTCGTGTCGTCGGTCGCGAAGATCTCGGCGAAGCGGGTCCGTACCTCCCGGACGGCCCGCAGGTCCCGCTCGTCCAGCTCGCCCACGCCGCTGATGCGGTGGCGCCCGGCGAAGTCGTACAGCGCCTCGACATCGGCGAGGCCCTCGCCGTGACCGGTCCGCGGCTGCCCGCCCTCCGGTGGTTCGCTCTCCGGCGCGGTGTTCAGCAGCTCGACCACCGTGTCGAGGGCGATCCTGGTGTCGTGGGGGATCAGCACGCTTACGCTCCCTGCCTCCGGCGGCCGGGTGTCCGCCGATGCGGGCAGACTCTACTGGCTCGGCCGGGACGCGCCCCGGCCCGAGCGGGCCGGTGCGTGGTGCGGGGGCGGATACCGGCCACGGAGACGCGCCGGCGCCGTCACCACGGTGGATTCCGTGAGGACGGCGCCGGTGTCAGCCGTATGCGGTTTTCCGGGCGGCGCCGTCTCCCCGAGTCGGACGGCGCCGTGCGGCTCTCGGCCTGGTCAGCTCTCGGCCAGGATGTGTGAGAGCTCCGTATCGAGATCGAAGTGACGATGTTCGGTGCCCGGTGGTACCGCGGCGTCGGTCCGCTTCAGGAACGACTCCAGGGCCCTTGCCGGGGCTTCGAGCAGTGCTTCGCCCTCCGGGGAGCTCAGCGCGATGCAGACGACGCCCTGGCCGTGGCTACGGGATGGCCAGACGCGGACGTCTCCGGTGCCGGTGGGCCGGTGCAGCCCCTCGGCAAGGAGGTCGCGGGCGAATACCCATTCGACCGTTTCCTCCGCTCCGGTATGGAAGGTGGCGTGCACGGCATACGGATCGGCCGTGTCATACCGCAGGCCCGCGGGTACAGGCAGTGATGACTCGCTCGACACAACGAGGCGCAGGTGCAGCTCGCAGCTGACCGTGGTGTTCATAAGCGCCAGGGCCTTTCGCTCAGTGTGCGCTCGGGGATTCGCACGTCGGCGAAATCGACATGCCACCTACGGTGGCGTTGTAAACCCCTCTGGGCTTTTTGTGTCTCTTCGAGTAGCTCGTACAGCGGTGTGTAACTTTTGGTTATGCGGCCATTCCGGTGAAGAAGGCCGTTCCGGTAGATTGGGTCCATGAATGCGGAGCGTGACGTACGGGACGGCGGTGCCGTTCCCGCGGCGCCCGTTCCGGACACGGGGAACGGTGCGGAGAGCGGCGTGGCCGGAGAGGCTGGAGAGGCCCAGGGAGGTGCCCCCGAGGAGCGGGGGCTCGGTTCGCGGGCGCCGGGGTTCATCCGGGCCTCCAGGCCGCTGCACCTGAGCTGGCAGGTCGGCGTCTTCGTGATCGGCCTCGCCGTGGTGGTGGCGGGGATCATCATGCTGCCGCTGCCCGGTCCGGGCTGGCTGGTGATCTTCGGGGGCATGGCGATCTGGGCGACGGAGTTCGTCTGGGCGCAGCTCGTGCTCCGCTGGACCAGGCGGAAGGTCACCGAGGCCGCCCAGCGGGCGCTCGACCCCAAGGTCAGGCGGCGCAACATCATCCTGACCGTGGTCGGTCTGGTGATCGTCGCGGTGCTGGTGGGGATCTACGTCTGGAAGTTCGGCATCACGATGCCGTGGAAGATCCACGAGTGATCCGGGGGTGGTCATGGGGCGCCGCTGACATGGGGTAATGTTTGCTCCGCACCCGGGCGATTAGCTCAGTGGGAGAGCGCTTCGTTCACACCGAAGAGGTCACTGGTTCGAACCCAGTATCGCCCACCCGGACAGAGGGCCCGTGAGACCGCAGAGTCTCACGGGCCCTCTGCGTTTTCCGGTTCCGGCGGGTCCTCGGCTTTCCCGCCGGCGGGGCCGCGGGAGCGCGGGGTCCGGTGGGTCTCCGGAGTTTTCCGGGACACGGGAATTCCCGGAGGGTTTCCTTCCGGGATCCCGGGCGGGCAATGACTCCGGTTCGCGGAGAATTCCCTATCGGTCGGGGCCTCCGTGAACTGCTGCATTTCCCGGGCGAGTTCGCCGTGGTGTTTCTTTCCCGCCCGGGACGACGCTCCGTCAGCGCATGCGGCCCACACTCTCCTTCAGCCGCCGCGCGTCGCGCAGCCGCTGCTCGTACGTGGCCCCGACCACCAGCAGCAGCGCTCCGGCCAGGGCGGGCGGCAGCCAGCGGGGGAGTGCGCCGACGACCTGGACGACGTACGGCGCCAACTCGTGCACGGCGTCCAGGGCCAGCACCGCGCCGCCGAGCAGCAGCAGGGCCTGGAGCCGCAGCCGGGCGCCCGCGAGGGTGATCACCAGCGCCGCCGTGCCGAGCAGCAGCGGACGCTGCCAGTCCGGGTCGAACCAGGCCGCGCAGAGGCTCGGGACCAGCGTCGCGGCGAGACCCGCCCCGTACGCCGTCCACGACGAGGCCGACGGGTCGCGGCGCCGTCGCAGCACCCCGACCGCCAGGGCGGGCACCGTCACCGGCAGGGTGTACGCCTCCGGGGCCGTCACGCCCGAGGCCGTCAGCCGCACCCAGGTGGCCAGGACGAACAGCGCGACCGCCAGGTGGCCGGCCGCCGGCCGTCGCTCGGCCCGTACCGCCGTTCCCGCCGCCAGTACCCCGCACAGCGCCAGCACCAGCGCCAGGTACGGCCGGTCCGGTGCGGCCATGAGGACCGCCAGGACGGCCGGCACCGCACCGGCGATCTCGATCACCGGGGCCACCGGGCGGTTCCGCAGCCGGGCCCCGAGCAGTACCGTCGCCGCAGTCACCGCCAGCAGCAGGGGTGCCGCCCGGTGGCCGGCCAGGCCCCACGACGCCCCGCCCGCGCGGACCAGTACCGTCGCGCACACCACGGCCCCGCCCGCCGCCACCGCCTGCGCGGCCCGCGACGCCCCCTCCACCGGCCCGTCGAGCAGCACCGCGACCGCTCCGAGCGCCACCAGCGCCATCGCGAACACCGGGTACGTCGCGGACTCCTCGGCGAGCGACAGGAAGCCCACGCCGACCGCTCCGGCCAGCCCGCACACCAGCGCCGTCCACCCCACCGCCTCCGGGCCTCGGCGCAGCCGGGTCACCGCCACGGCGAGCGTTCCGCACACCAGCACCGACTGCGCGGCCACGGCGGCCGGGTACGAGAACCCCAGCACCGCGGGGAGCGTGACGAGCCCCGCCCAGCAGACGGCCGAGGCGACGGCTCCCACCGCCGCCCGCACCCCAGGCCCCGGCCCCGGCACCGGCCCGGCCACCCGCACCAGCCCGTCCCACCAGCGGTACGCGGCCCCCAGCAGCGCGGCCGCCGCCAGCAGCGTCACTGGGGCCGCGGCCGTCGCGGACCACGCCGAACCGGTCACGCCCAGCGCGCCCCGGACACCCCCGTCGGGCGCCCCGGCCCACACCCGGCCCAGCTGCGACACCGGGCCCAGCAGCGACAGCCCGGCCAGCGGCGCCGAGACCAGCACCGCCGCCGTACCCACCGACGCGGCGGCCCAGCCCAGCCCCCGCCCGACCGGCTCCGGCAGCGGCGCGCGCACCGCCGTCAGCAGGGCCGCGCCGCACAGCAGGTACACCGGCACCGACCAGCCCCGGTCCATTCCGGCGCAGAGCACCCCGCCCACCGCGGCCACCCCGCACAGCCCGGCGAGCACCCCGCCCGCCACCGCGAGCCCCCGGGGAGCGCGCCACGCCCCGAAGAGGGCGATCGCCGCCCCCGCGAGCAGCAGTGCGGCCGGCTCCAGCGCGTCCGGCACCGAACGGGCCGCCACCGACTGCGCCAGCGCCACCAGCAGCCCCCAGAGCCCGGTCGTCCAGGCGCCCGCGCAGGCCGTCATCCGGACCGCGTCGCCCCGGCCGCGCACCGCGATCACGCAGTCCAGCGCCGCCGTCCCCAGCAGTGCCCAGCCGAACCCCGAGGCGCCCGCGCCCGCCGACCACGCCCACAGCACCAGCGGCAACTGGGCGGTCACCACGGCCAGCGGCAGGGGCAGCCGCAGCCGTCCGAGAAGCAGTCCGTACCCGCCCCACAGCACCGCGAGCACCGCCGAGGAAGCCGCGGTGAACCCCGCCGCACCGGCCTCCGGCACCGCCACCCGGTGCAGCGCGTAGGCGTCGAGCACCATCAGCAGGCACGCCAGCGCGCCGAGCGACTCCGCGGTCGCGGACAGCCCGCGGCGCAGCAGCGCGACGGGGGCGGCGAGCGCCGCGAGCGTCACCGCGCCGAGCACCGCCGAACGCCCGGCGATCCCCATGTGCCCCCAGCTCACCAGGGTGAACGCGATGGCCGCGACGGCCAGCAGGAGACCGCCGAGGGTGAGCAGCACGTTCTGCGCGCCGCCCGGGGCGTTCCCGGCGCGGGCGGCGGGGACCGCGAACGGCGCCGGAGGGGGCGGTCCGAACGGGGCGAAGTGCGGTGCGGGCGGCGCGGCGGGCGGCGTCAGCACGCTCAGCAGCCAGGCCCGGCGGACCAGCAGGTGGGACCGGCGGGCGTCGAGCCGGGCCAGTTCACGGTCGAGGAGCGCCAATTCCTCGGCGGGCGGCGGCACATGTTCCATGGACGTGAGTGTGGCGTCGGCCACGGTTTCGTACATGCGCTCGGATACTCAGTTCCCCGGCTGAGTATCCGCAGACTGGGCCCATGGACTGGAACCACTACCGCTTCATGAGCACCTGGGACCTGCCGGCCCCGCCCGACACCGTGTACGCGATCCTCGAACAGGCCGACCGGTACCCGTGCTGGTGGCCGCAGTTCCGCGCGGTGGCCACGGCCGACGGGACCACCGGGACCATCCGGATCCGCGCTTTCCTCCCGTACGAACTCGTCGTCACCGTCCGCGAGAGCCACCGCGACCCCCGGGCCCGGGTCGTGGAGGCCGTGCTCGGCGGCGACCTGGTCGGCCGGGCCCGGTGGACGGTGACCGCGCACGGCGGCGGCAGCCGGGCCGTCTACGAGCAGGAGGTCGAGGTGCGCAGGCGGCTGATGCGGCTCCTGGCGGTGCCCGGACGGCCGGTGTTCCGGGCCAATCACGCCCTGATGATGCGCGCCGGACGGCGCGGGCTGCTGGGCAGGCTGGGCGCGGTTTGAACCGGAGCCGCCGGGCCCTGTATGGTTCAACCCGTTCCCGGGCGATTAGCTCAGTGGGAGAGCGCTTCGTTCACACCGAAGAGGTCACTGGTTCGAACCCAGTATCGCCCACACCGGGAGAAGCCGGTCCGTCAGTAGCATCGACGGACCGGCTTCTGTGTGTCCGGATCCGGGTCCGGTCCCCTGCTCGTGGGCCGGGCAACCGGACGGCCGGACGGTCCCGGATCCGTCACGCGGCGGTCGGGAGCGCCGGGCGCAGCGGCCACGCCGGGTCCACCGTCTCCGCCGTACCGTTCTTCGTGAACCACGCCTGCAGCCCGCGCGCCTGCGCCGCGTGCCAGACCGCCTGGAGGGTGTGGAGCTCCGACGGGCTCAACCGGTCCAGCCGGGCGGAGAACCGCCGCCCCACCGCCCGTACCAGCTCCAGCGCGGCCGTCGCGTCGGCCTCGGCGTCATGGGCGCCGTTCAGGGCGACGCCGTACAGCGCGCAGAGGTCGGTGAGGGTGCGGCGGCCCTTGCGGTAGCGGTCCAGGTGCTTGTCGAGCACGTACGGATCGAGCACGCACAGCGGGGAGTTCTGCACATACGTCCCCAGCGAGGAGGCGCGGTGGCGCTTCAGCTCGCGGTCCAGCAGGGTCAGGTCGAACGGCGCGTTCATCACGACGAGGGGGCGCCCGGCCGCGCACTGCTCGGCCAGGGCGCGGGCCACCTCCTCCATCACCGGCGCCGGCCAGCGCCCGTGGTGCTGGAGGTGCTCGTCGGTCAGCCCGTGGATCGCGGTCGCCGCGGGCGGCACCGGCACCCCCGGATTGACCAGCCAGCGGGTGACGCGCATCCGGCCGCCCGCCATGTCCTGGACGACGAGGGCGGCCGAAACGATCCGGTCCCCCTCCACGTCGATGCCCGTCGTCTCGGTGTCGAATGCGGCCAGTGGTCCTTCGTACCAGTACGTCATCCCCGAACTCCTCGCAGCCGAACGGCAGATGGTGCTGTTCCTCCGCCCGGTTCGGTGATACCCGCGCCCTTTGCCTGATACGCCGTTTGCGGACCGTCCGGTGCGGTGACAACACAGGTGCGGGGCAAGGCAGTTGCCCGTCGTCCCGAGAACCGGGAAACCGGTCGCCACAGCCCGGAAGGCACCCGCAGCCATGGCGCTCGCGAAGCCCGAACCGAGCGGGCTGCTGCCCCAGCGGACCGAACCGCTGCGCGGCGCACTCGCCACCACCGCCTGCATGGAGACGCTCCAGGTGGGTTATCTGCACGCGGTCGCGGCGGCGGCGGGGTGCTCCCTGTCGCAGCCCTTCCCCGACAACGGCATCGACTGGCACGTCAGCCACGGAGCCCCCGGCCATGCCGTGGACGACGAAGTGACCATCAAGGTGCAGCTCAAGTGCACCTATCAGATTCCGCCGCGACCGCCGGGACCGACGTTCGCGTTCACCCTCGACAACGCCCATCTCGTGAAGCTCGCCCGGACCCCCGTGTCGGTCCACAAGATCCTCGTCGTGATGATCGTGCCGCGCAGCCGGGACGACTGGCTGCGGGCCGGGCACGACCGGCTCGACCTGCGGCACTGCTGCTACTGGACCAACCTGGCCGGTCACCCGGTGACCGGGCGGCGGCGGACCACCGTGCGCGTCCCGACCTCGCGGATCTTCGACGACCGGGCGCTCTGCGGGATCATGGCCCGCGTGGGGGCGGGAGGGAGGCCCTGATGCGCCGGCCGACGGACGGGAACCGCGCGGCACCCCCGGTGGGCGTCCCCGACCCCGCCGGGGTCGACCCGGCCGTCCTGGGCACCCTGCTCGGCCGGCACGGCTGGCTGCGCCGGGGCGGCACCCCGGGACGTTACGGCCGCTGGACCCCGCCGGGCCCCGCAGGGGGCGTGGCGAGCCTCCTGGTCCCCGACACCACCGCCTTCCCCGACAGCGAGGACCTCCTCGCCGAGGCGCTCACCGCGCTCGCCCGCTGCGCGCTGCCCTCCGCCCGCGGGATCCTGCTCTCCCTCGCCGTGCCCAGCGACGAGATCCGCTGGTGGCGGGAGGCCCCCGAACCGGTCGCGGGCGCGACCGCCTGGACCGGCGCGGAACGGCTGCACACCGCCGCCCGGCAGATCCTGCTCGCCGGGGCCCTCGCCGTGCGTTCCACCACCGGCTACCACGGCGCACGCCACCGCCGCCGGGCGCGGGCCGCGCTCGACGGCGTGCTGGTCGAGCCCGCGCCCGGCGGCCGCGAGCTCGCCGCCTTCGTACCGGTCGCCTCCGGGCGGGCCGTCGCCGTCCGGCTCCACCGGGCCCTGCACGCCACCCGCGAGGCCGTGGACTACCAGCGCGCCACCGGCGGCTTCGAAGCCTTCAACACGGCCGTCGCGGCGGGCGTCAGCCGGGAGCTGACCCAGGCCCTCGTCGCCCTCGTACGGGGTTCGGAGGGGGCGGGCATCGCCCTGGACTGGGCGCCGGCCGCCGGACCGCCCGGGGGCTGCCCGCCCCGGCCCGAGCCGGTGGAGTTCTCCCCGGGCGACCTGCCCGCGCTGCGCCGGGCGGGCGCCCGCTACCTCAGGGACGAGCCGCCCGAGACCGTCCGCGTCACCGGAGCCGTCGTCCGGCTGCGGAGGGCCGCGCCGGGCGGCCCCGGGATCGTCCGGCTGCGGGTGCTGGCGGGCGCCGAGGTGCCGCACGTACGGCTGGAACTGGACGAGGAGGCGTACCGGATCGCCGGCCACGCCCACCTGGTGGGGCTGCCGATCCGGGTGGAGGGCAGGCTGGAGAGCCACGACGGGTTCCGCCGGCTGACCCGGACCGCGCGGGTCGTGCCCGTACGGGTCGACGACGCGGAGCGGGACCGGCTGATGAAGTCCCTCCACGAGAACCTCGACTGCTTCGAGGAGGCCTGCGGCGGCGAATGAAGGGGGCGGCCCCGGCCCTTTTCGCACGGGGGGCCGTCGGCTCGGTACGATTCCCCTGGCACGCGCTAGAGGAATGCGGGTGCGCCCCCTGAGTCAGGAGAGACCGGTGTCAGACGTCCGTGTGACCATCCAACGCGATTCCGAGCGGGAAGAGCGCGTGGTGACGACGGGCACTACGGCAGCCGAGCTCTTCGCCGGCGAGCGCACCGTCGTCGCCGCCCGGGTCGCCGGTGAGCTGAAGGACCTCGCGTACGCCGTCGCCGACGGCGAGGTCGTCGAGCCCGTGGAGATCTCCTCCGAGGACGGTCTGAACATCCTGCGGCACTCCACCGCCCACGTGATGGCGCAGGCCGTGCAGCAGCTCTTCCCCGAGGCCAAGCTGGGCATCGGCCCGCCGGTCAAGGACGGCTTCTACTACGACTTCGACGTCGAGAAGCCGTTCACGCCCGAGGATCTCAAGGCCATCGAGAAGAAGATGCAGGAGATCCAGAAGCGCGGCCAGCGTTTCTCCCGCCGGGTCGTCACGGACGAGGACGCCCGCGAGGAGCTGGCCGCCGAGCCGTACAAGCTGGAGCTCATCGGGATCAAGGGCTCCGCCTCCTCGGACGACGGCGCGGACGTCGAGGTGGGCGGCGGCGAGCTGACCATCTACGACAACCTCGACCCGAAGACCGGCGAGCTGTGCTGGAAGGACCTCTGCCGGGGTCCGCACCTGCCGACCACCCGGTTCATCCCGGCGTTCAAGCTGATGCGCAACGCCGCGGCGTACTGGCGCGGCAGCGAGAAGAACCCGATGCTCCAGCGCATCTACGGCACCGCCTGGCCCACCAAGGAAGAGCTGAAGGCGCACCTGGAGTTCCTGGAGGAGGCCGCCAAGCGCGACCACCGCAAGCTCGGCAACGAGCTGGACCTCTTCTCCTTCCCCGACGAGATCGGCCCCGGCCTCGCGGTCTTCCACCCCAAGGGCGGCATCATCCGCCGCGCCATGGAGGACTACTCGCGCCGCCGCCACGAGGAGGAGGGCTACGAGTTCGTCTACTCCCCGCACGCCACCAAGGGCAAGCTCTTCGAGAAGTCCGGCCACCTGGACTGGTACGCGGACGGCATGTACCCCCCCATGCAGCTCGACGACGGGGTGGACTACTACCTCAAGCCGATGAACTGCCCGATGCACAACCTGATCTTCGACGCGCGCGGCCGCTCCTACCGTGAACTCCCGCTGCGCCTCTTCGAGTTCGGCACGGTGTACCGGTACGAGAAGTCCGGCGTGGTGCACGGCCTGACCCGCTCGCGCGGCTTCACGCAGGACGACGCGCACATCTACTGCACCAAGGAGCAGATGGCCGAGGAGCTCGACCGGACGCTCACCTTCGTCCTCAACCTGCTCCGCGACTACGGTCTGACCGACTTCTACCTGGAGCTCTCCACCAAGGACCCGGAGAAGTTCGTCGGCTCCGACGAGATCTGGGAGGAGGCCACCGAGACGCTGCGCCAGGTCGCCGAGAAGCAGGGCCTGCCGCTGGTCCCGGACCCGGGCGGCGCCGCGTTCTACGGCCCGAAGATCTCGGTCCAGTGCAAGGACGCCATCGGCCGCACCTGGCAGATGTCGACCGTGCAGCTCGACTTCAACCTGCCGGAGCGCTTCGACCTGGAGTACACCGGCCCGGACGGCACCAAGCAGCGCCCGGTCATGATCCACCGCGCCCTGTTCGGTTCCATCGAGCGCTTCTTCGCGGTGCTCCTGGAGCACTACGCGGGCGCCTTCCCGGTCTGGCTGGCCCCGGTCCAGGCGGTCGGCATCCCGATCGGCGACGCGCACGTCCCGTACCTCCAGGAGTTCGCGGCCAAGGCCCGCAAGCAGGGGCTGCGGGTCGAGGTGGACGCCTCCTCCGACCGGATGCAGAAGAAGATCCGCAACCAGCAGAAGGCCAAGGTGCCCTTCATGATCATCGCGGGTGACGAGGACATGGCCAACGGCGCCGTCTCCTTCCGCTACCGCGACGGTTCGCAGGAGAACGGCATCCCGGTCGAGGACGCCCTCGCCAAGATCCGCAAGGCCGTGGAGGACCGCGTCCAGGTCTGACCCGACGACGGTCCCGAGGCCCCCGGAGCGCTACCCGCCCTCCGGGGGCCTCGTCTCGTCCTCCCGCCGGAACACCTGCATCAGCCACGACGAGAACGAACCCGTCACCGCCCCGAGCAGTGCCAGCCCGCACAGCATCAGCCCCGACGCCACGGCCCGGCCGCCCGCCGTGACCGGCACCGCGTCCCCGTACCCCACGGTCGTCAGCGTCTCGCAGGCCCACCAGACGGCGTCCCCGAAGGTGTGGATCGTGGTCCCGGGCGCCCGGTGCTCCAGGTGGTAGACGGTCAGCGCGGCGGAGAACCCGAGCAGCAGGGCGGCCGTCCCCGCGTAGCCGATCACCCGGGCGTACAGGCTCAGGCGCGGCTTCTCCCGGCCCTGCTGGACCACCGTGTAGATGTGGATCAGACGCAGCGGCCGCAGCAGCGGAAGCAGCAGCACCAGGGTGTCCAGCCAGTGCACCCGGACGAAACGGTGCCCGAGGCCGCTGAACCGCAGCCGTACCGCGTAGTCCGCCGCGAAGACCAGCCAGCAGGCCCCGACCAGGGCGAGGCCGAGATCCCGCAGGGCCCCCAGGCTCTCGGGCGCGAGGACATGGAGCGCGTAGCCGAGCAGGAAGAGCAGCGAGACGCCGAAGAGCGGCACCTCGCTGCGCTGCTCCCAGCGCCGGAGACGGGGCGGGGCGGAGTCGGCGGGCGGGGCGCTCATCGCCTCAGCATCGCCTCGCGACGGTGGGCGCGCCCCCGACGACACGCGCCCGGGGAGTGAAGCAATATGCTGATCCGCATGACGAGTGAGCCGGAACAGCAGATCGGAGTGGGGACGCCCGACGCGTTCCAGCGCCTGTGGACGCCCCACCGGATGGCGTACATCCAGGGGGAGAACAAGCCGACCGGCCCGGAGGCCGGCGACGGCTGTCCGTTCTGCGGCATCCCGTCGGGTTCGGACGAGGACGGGCTCGTCGTCGCCCGCGGGACGCACGTCTACGCGGTGCTGAACCTCTACCCGTACAACGGCGGCCACCTGATGGTGGTGCCCTACCGGCACGTGGCCGACTACACCGAGCTGGACGGGCCGGAGACCATGGAGCTGGCCGACTTCACCAAGCGGGCCATGGTGGCGCTGCGGGCGGCCTCCGGGGCGCACGGATTCAACATCGGCATGAACCAGGGCGCGGTCGCGGGCGCGGGCATCGCGGCCCATCTGCACCAGCACCTGGTGCCGCGCTGGGGCGGGGACACCAACTTCATGCCCGTCGTCGGGCACACGAAGGTGCTGCCGCAGCTGCTCGCGGACACGCGCAAGATGCTGGCCGACGCCTGGCCGGTCGGCTGACGGGACCGGCGTACGAAAAGCCCGAAGGCCGCCCCCGACGGAGGGGGACGGCCTTCGGGCTTTTCGTCGTGCCTGCTACGCGTCGTACAGGTCGGCCTTGCGCGGGCTCGGGTCCTGCACGGCGCCGCTGAGCACCATCGAGCGGTTGTCGAAGCGCTCGGTGTCGACGCCGTTCTCCGAGAGGACCCGCAGCGCGGCGTTGTGCACGGCGCGCAGCACGGGCGTCGCGGCGCGCATCGCGTCGTCCGCCATGAAGCGGTGGCGCCACGGCTGCTCGGCCCAGGCGTGCCGCAGGCCGAAGGGCTCGGGCAGGGCGATCTTCCCGCCCAGGTAGTCCAGCAGCGGCGGATACCAGGTGAGCGGGGCGCGCAGGGCGAGGCGGACCACCTCGCTGGACTCCACCAGCGGCAGCTTGATGTCCCGGGTCTCCCAGAAACGCACCGTCTTGTTGACCGTCTTGGACGGGGCCGAGGGCTTGCTGGTGAAGAGCGAGTGGACCGGGCCGAGCGCGTGCCCGGTCACCTCGATGCGCAGCGTCTCGTGGAGCACCGTGACCGTGATCATCATGGTGATGATCAACTGCCCGTCCCAGAGGACGAACTGGACGCCCAGATAGTGCCGGTTGCCGCCGCCGAACTGCTGGTGGTTGCAGATCCGCTGTATCTCGTGCGGCTTGACCTGGAAGGTGGCGACGTCCTCACCGGCCGGCCGGGAGACCGAGTCCGCGTTCTCGCCGACGGGGGAGACGATCCAGTGGGTGACCGACGGCTTGGGGAACCCCCCGGTGTTCAGCGGGCCGCGCTCCAGCATCTTGAGCTGGTCGTGGATCGCCCGGATCACGTCCCAGCTGCGGAACTGGTGGAACTCCTTGCCGGGCTCCTTGGAGACGAGCTCCTCGGCCAGCTGCCAGCTTCCCCAGCGGGTCCCCATGCCGAGGATGCCCTTGGGGCCCGCGTAGAAGACCGAGTTGGAGTGCTGCTCGGCGGTGAGCTTCTCCAGGCCCTGGCGGAGCGCCTCGCGGGAGGTCTCGCTGGGGTTCTTCGGCACCGCCTCGGGGATCTTGGCGGTGACGCCGCCGCCGGAGAGCAGCCCCTCCCAGCGGGCCCGCATGTCCTTGGCGGACGCCTCGGCCACCTGCTTGGCGAGATACCAGCCGACGACCGGGGCGACGATGGCCAGCAGGACGTAGATCGCCAGGAAGTTGTGGAGATCCACGTTGACCACGGCGATCAGCGCCACGATCCCGATGATCGGGAGCATGGCGTTGCCCAACGCGGAGAGCACCTTGTCCGAGGTCTTGGCGAGGGAGTCGCGCAGCCGGAACGCGATGATCCACATCAGCATGCCGGGGAGGAAGAGGAGGCCGAACACGGCGGTGATGACGGTGAGTTTGGTGTCGCGGCTCTTGCGGAGACGGGACGCGGACAGACAGTGCTCGACGACGGTCTGCGGGTCGGTCCCGAAGGACTGGATGAGGGCCTTGCGGGCGCCGCCCAGCATGCGCTCCTGGACGGCGCGGGAGAACGCCTCACCGAAATTCGGCTTGAAGTAGTCGGACTTGAGGAACTTGGAACGGCCCACCTTGACTTCGGACTTGTGCCACTCGTTGTTGGCTTCAAGGATCTTCTCCACCGGGCTGTCCCGGTACGCCGCCGAGGCGAGGGCATTCGTCACCACTGCCTGCCCGCCCGATCCCTGGAGCGGGATCTGCGCTCCGGGAGAGAAATCGAATCCGTCGCTGGCCACTGTCGCCCCCACTCGCCGCCGAGGAACTGCTCCTGCGGCTGTTTCCCAACTGCCGTGCTCGGCACACTTTCTGAGCTGGGACCACAGAGTATCGTCCGGATCGCCACGCCGTCCGCCCCGTGGACAAAGGCGGACGGCGCGGCCGGTTCAGTTGTCGCCGGGGGCGCCCGCCCGCTGGTCCCGGAGGCGTTCGGCGAGGTGCGGGGGCATCGGTTCGTGCCGGGCGTACGCCCGGTCGAACCGTCCGGCGCCATGGGTGAGGGCCCGCAGGTCGACCGCGTACCGGTCGATCTCCAGCTCGGGCACCTCGGCCCGCACCAGGGTGCGGCCCGGCCCGGACTGCTCGGTGCCGACCACCCGGCCGCGCCGTCCGGACAGGTCGCTCATCACCGGCCCCACGTAGTCGTCCGGGACCAGGACCGTGACCTCGGCGACCGGTTCGAGCAGCTGGACACGGGCCGCGGCGGCCGCCTCGCGCAGCGCCAGTGCGCCCGCCGTCTGGAAGGCGGCGTCGGAGGAGTCCACCGAGTGGGCCTTGCCGTCCCGCAGGGTGATGCGTACGTCGACGAGCGGATGGCCGCTCGCCACCCCGCGGGCGGCCTGGGCGCGCACCCCCTTCTCGACGGACTGGACGAACGGGCGGGGCACCGCGCCGCCCACCACCCGGTTCACGAACTCGATGCCCGAGCCCGGGGGCAGCGGCTCCACCTCGATCTCGCAGACGGCGTACTGGCCGTGGCCGCCGGACTGCTTCACATGACGGCCGCGCCCCGCCGACGGGGCGGCGAAGGTCTCGCGGAACGCCACCCGGTGCGGTACGGCGTCGACGTGGACCCCGTAGCGGTTGCGCAGCCGGTCCAGCGCCACGTCCTGGTGGGCCTCGCCGAGACACCACAGGACCACCTGGTGGGTGTCCTGGTTCTGTTCCAGGCGCATGGTCGGGTCCTCGGCGACCAGCCGGGCGAGCCCCTGGGACAGCTTGTCCTCGTCCGCCTTGCCGTGGGCCTCGACGGCGAGCGGCAGCAACGGGTCCGGCACGGTCCAGGGCTCCAGCATCAGCGGCAGGTCCCGGTCGGTCAGGGTGTCCCCGGTCTCGGCGCCGCCGAGCCGGGCGACCCCGACCAGATCGCCCGCCACGCACCTCTCACGCGGACGCTGCTGCTTGCCGAAGGGGGTGGAGAGGGCACCGACCCGCACCTCCGCCTCGTGGAAGGGGAGGGGAGCGTGCCCCGGACCGGTGAGACCGCGGCCGAGCACCTGGACGGTCTCGTCGGCGCGGAGCGTGCCGGAGAAGACCCGGACGAGCGACATCCGGCCGACGTACGGATCGGTGGCCGTCTTGACGACCTCGGCGACCAGCGGGCCGTCCGGATCGCAGACCAGGTCCGGCCGCGCCGCCCCGTGCAGCGGGGTGACCCCGGGGAGCGGGCGCTCCGGCGGGGCCGGGAGGCCGCCGGTGATCAGCTCCAGCAGCTCCACCGTGCCGACGCCCTGGCGGGCCCCCTCGGCGGCCGGGGCTGCGGCGAGCACGGGGTGGAAGGTGCCCCGGGCCACGGCGCGCTCCAGGTCGCCGAGGAGCGTGGCGACGTCCACCGGGGCCCCGTCGAGGTAGCGGTCCATCAGGGTCTCGTCCTCGCTCTCCGCGATGATCCCCTCGATGAGCCGGTCGCGGGCCTTCCGCAGGGTGTCCCGGCGGCCCTCCTCGGGCGGGCGCTCCAGGCGCTCGCCCGAGGAGTAGTCGAGGAACCGTTCGGTGAGGAGCCCGGTGAGCCCGATGAGCGGGGCGTGCCCGTCGGCGCTCTCGGGACCGTGGACGGGCAGATAGAGCGGGAGCACCGCGTCGGGGTCGTCGCCGCCGAAGATCTCCCCGCAGAGCCGGGTCATCGCGTCGAACGGGGTCCGCGCCGTGTCGAGGTGGGTGACGACGACGGCGCGCGGCATCCCGACCGCGGCGCACTCCTCCCACGCGGCGCGGGCGGTGTCCCCCACCGCCTGGGCCTCCTGGGCGGCCGACACGACGAAAAGGGCCGCGTCCGCCGCCCGCAGGCCCGCCCGCAGCTCCCCGACGAAATCGGCGTACCCGGGGGTGTCCAGCAGATTGATCCGGTACCCGCCCCACTCGACGGGGACCAGGGAGAGCTGTACGGAGCGCTGCCTGCGGTGCTCGATCTCGTCGTAGTCGGAGACGGTGGCACCGTCCTCGACCCGGCCGGCCCGGTTGACCGCGCCGGCCGTCTGCGCGAGGGCCTCGACGAGGGTGGTCTTGCCCGAGCCGCTGGGGCCGACCAGCACCACGTTCCGTACGGACGAGGGCCGGTCGGCCGCCGTCGCCCTGCCGGCGGCCCCGGTGTGCGCGTGTCCTCTGTCGCCCATGATGCGTACCTCCCGGCTGATGGCGCGGAGCGGGGGAAGATCCGATGCGGAAAGGGTCCGGGAGCGCGGTTCCGCCGCGGCGGCCGGACGGAATCCGCGGTAATTCGAGCTTTCCACTCGGACCGGTACGCGTCCATCCAAAGCACCCCGCGGCGCGCGGCCGGGTGCCCGGAGGGTGGAGCCCGGCGGGCGTGACTACGATGGGCCAGCCGGTGGCCGTAGGGGCCGCTCGGCCCACCGACCCTCGGGAAGGCCATGCTGAACAAGTACGCGCGTGCATTTTTTACGCGTGTCCTCACACCGTTCGCCGCACTGCTGCTCCGTCTCGGCGTGAGCCCCGACGCGGTCACTCTGATCGGCACGGCCGGGGTGATGGCAGGTGCGCTGGTCTTCTTCCCCATGGGGGAGTTCTTCTGGGGCACGATCGTCATCACGATCTTCGTCTTCTCCGACCTCGTCGACGGCAACATGGCCCGTCAGGCCGGGATCTCCAGCCGCTGGGGCGCCTTCCTCGACTCGACGCTCGACCGGGTCGCCGACGGAGCGATCTTCGGCGGGTTCGCGCTCTGGTACGCGGGCAACGGCGACGACAACACCCTCTGCGCCGTCGCGATCTTCTGCCTGGCCAGCGGCCAGGTGGTCTCGTACACCAAGGCGCGCGGCGAGTCGATCGGCCTGCCGGTCGCGGTCAACGGTCTCGTCGAGCGCGCCGAGCGGCTCGTGATCTCGCTGGTCGCGGCCGGGCTCGCCGGTCTCCACGCGTTCGGTGTCCCGGGCGTCCAGGTGCTGCTCCCGATCGCGCTGTGGATCGTCGCCGTGGGCAGTCTGATCACGCTCGTGCAGCGGGTCGTCACGGTACGCCGCGAGGCCGCCGAGGCCGATGCCGCCGACGCGGCCGCCGCCCCGGGGAGCGGGACCGCCCGGTGAGCGACGATCCGGACCACGGGCGCTCCGGCCTGCGGGACCGGCTGACCGACGGGCTCTACGGGCTCGGCTGGACGGCCGTCAAGAAGCTCCCCGAACCGGCCGCCCGCACCCTCTTCCGCACCCTCGCCGACCAGGTCTGGAAGCGGCGCGGCAAGGGCGTGCTGCGACTGGAGTCCAACCTCGCCCGGGTCGTCCCCGACGCGTCCCCGGCCCGGCTGGCCGAGCTCTCCCGCGCCGGAATGCGCTCGTACATGCGCTACTGGATGGAGTCCTTCCGACTGCCCACCTGGAGCCCGGAACGGATCAAGGCCTCCATCGACGTGACCGGCGCGCACCGGCTCACCGACGGCCTCGACGCCGGGCGCGGCGTCATCCTCGCCCTGCCGCACCTGGCCAACTGGGACCTGGCGGGCGCCTGGGTCACCACCGACCTCAAGGTGCCGTTCACGACCGTCGCCGAGCGGCTGAAGCCCGAGACGCTGTACGACCGCTTCGTCGCCTACCGCGAGGGCCTCGGCATGGAGGTCCTGCCGCACAGCGGCGGCGCCGCCTTCGGCACCCTGGCCCGGCGGCTGCGCGCGGGCGGGCTGGTCTGCCTGGTCGCCGACCGCGACCTGTCCGCCTCCGGCGTCGAGGTGACGTTCTTCGGCGACACCGCGCGGATGCCCGCAGGCCCCGCGCTGCTGGCCCAGCAGACCGGCGCCCTGCTGCTCCCCGTGACCCTCGGCTACGACGGCACGCCGGTCATGAAGGGCCGCATCCACGAGCCGGTCGAGGTGCCGGACTCGGGCACCCGCGCCCAGCGGACGTCCTCGATGACCCAGGCGCTGGCCGACGCCTTCGCCGGCGGAATCGCCGACCATCCGGAGGACTGGCACATGCTGCAACGGCTCTGGCTCGCCGATCTGGAGACCCGGGAGGACCCGAGGTGAAGATCGGCATCGTCTGCCCGTACTCCTGGGACGTACCGGGCGGCGTGCAGTTCCACATCCGCGACCTCGCCGAGCACCTGATCCGGCTGGGCCACCGGGTCTCCGTCCTCGCCCCCGCCGACGACGAGACCCCGCTGCCGCCGTACGTGGTGTCGGCGGGCCGCGCCGTGCCCGTCCCGTACAACGGCTCGGTGGCCCGGCTGAACTTCGGCTTCCTGTCGGCGGCCCGGGTGCGCCGCTGGCTGCACGACGGCACCTTCGACGTGATCCACATCCACGAGCCGACCTCGCCCTCGCTCGGGCTGCTCGCCTGCTGGGCCGCCCAGGGGCCGATCGTCGCCACGTTCCACACCTCCAACCCGCGCTCCCGGGCCATGATCGCCGCGTACCCGATCCTCCAGCCCGCCCTGGAGAAGATCAGCGCGCGCATCGCGGTGAGCGAGTACGCCCGCCGCACCCTGGTCGAACACCTCGGCGGCGACGCGGTGGTCATCCCGAACGGGGTCGACGTCGGCTTCTTCGCCGGCGCCGAGCCCCGGGCCGAGTGGCAGGGCGGGACGATCGGGTTCATCGGCCGGATCGACGAGCCCCGCAAGGGCCTGCCCGTCCTGATGCGGGCGCTGCCCGCCATCCTCGCCGCCCGCCCCGGGACCCGGCTGCTGGTCGCGGGCCGGGGGGACGAGGAGGAGGCGGTCGCCTCGCTGCCGAAGGAGATGCGCGAGCGGGTCGAGTTCCTCGGCATGGTGAGCGACGAGGACAAGGCACGGCTGCTGCGCAGCGTCGACGTGTACGTCGCGCCCAACACCGGCGGCGAGAGCTTCGGAATCATCCTGGTCGAGGCGATGTCGGCCGGGGCCCCGGTCCTCGCCAGCGACCTGGACGCCTTCGCGCAGGTGCTGGACCAGGGCGGGGCGGGCGAGCTGTTCGCCAACGAGGACGCGGACGCGCTGGCCGCCGCCGCGATCCGGCTGCTCGGCGACGAGGAGCGGCGCGCCGGCCTGAGCGGGCGGGGCGCCGCGCACGTACGGCGGTTCGACTGGTCGACGGTCGGTGCGGACATCCTCGCGGTGTACGAGACGGTGACGGACGGGGCTGCCTCGGTGGCCGCCGACGAACGCACCGGTCTGCGCGCCCGCTTCGGCCTGACCCGCGAGTAGGAGCCGGGCGCGGGCCGGGGCCGCCCCGGCACGCCGCCCGCGCCCCGGCGGTAGCCTTGCCGCCCGTGATCGAAACCCTCTTCTGGATCGTGGTCGCGGTCGTCGCGACCGGCATGTACCTCAGCTGGACCGCCGGCCGACTGGACCGCCTGCACACCCGGATCGACGCCGCCCGGGCCGCCCTCGACGCGCAGCTCCTGCGCCGCGCCTCGGTGACGCAGGAACTCGCCACGTCCGGCGTCCTCGACCCCGCCGCCTCCATCGTCCTGTACGAGGCCGCGCACGCGGCCCGCCAGGCGGAGGGGGAGCAGCGCGAGGTGGCCGAGAGCGAACTGAGCGCCGCGCTGCGGGCGGTCTTCGGCGAACCGGAGCAGGTGGAGGCCGTCAAGGAGATCCCCGGCGGCGAGGAGACGGCGCTCGAACTGGCCGCCGCCGCCCGCCGCGTCCCGATGGCCCGGCGGTTCCACAACGACGCGGTGCGCGCGGCCCGCGCCCTGCGCCGCCACCGCAAGGTGCGGTGGTTCCGGCTGGCCGGCCACGCGCCCTTCCCCCTGGCCTTCGAGATGGACGACGAACCCCCGACGGCCCTGGCGGACCGCCCCGGCAGCTGACCGGACGGCCACTTCCCGCGTGACCGGGGCCACATCGCCGTCCGCGCCCGGCCAAAACGATCCACCGGCCCACTATTGGCCCTTGCAGTGGACTGTTCCCGGGGAGTTTGCTCAGGACCGCACCAACCCGTGCGTTTCGGCAACTTTTCTCCCAGTGAGGTCGACCCATGTCCACGCTTCCCGCCCCCCCGCAGTCCGCCGACTCCCCGGCCACCGGCACCGCGCGCGTCAAGCGCGGCATGGCCGAGCAGCTCAAGGGCGGCGTGATCATGGACGTCGTCGACGCCGAGCAGGCGAAGATCGCCGAGGACGCGGGCGCGGTGGCCGTCATGGCCCTGGAGCGGGTGCCGGCCGACATCCGCAAGGACGGCGGCGTGGCCCGGATGTCGGACCCGAACATGATCGAGGAGATCATCGGGGCCGTCTCCATCCCGGTCATGGCGAAGTCCCGTATCGGCCACTTCGTCGAGGCCCAGGTGCTCCAGTCCCTCGGCGTCGACTACATCGACGAGTCCGAGGTCCTCACCCCGGCCGACGAGATCAACCACAGCGACAAGTTCGCCTTCACCACCCCGTTCGTCTGCGGCGCCACCAACCTGGGCGAGGCCCTGCGCCGGATCGCCGAGGGTGCGGCCATGATCCGCTCGAAGGGCGAGGCCGGCACCGGCAACGTCGTCGAGGCCGTCCGCCACCTTCGGCAGATCAAGAACGAGATCGCCCGCCTGCGCGGCTACGACAACAACGAGCTCTACGCCGCCGCCAAGGAGCTGCGCGCCCCGTACGAGCTGGTCAAGGAGGTCGCCGAGCTCGGCAAGCTGCCCGTCGTGCTCTTCTCCGCGGGCGGTGTCGCCACCCCGGCCGACGCCGCGCTGATGCGCCAGCTCGGCGCCGAGGGCGTCTTCGTCGGCTCCGGCATCTTCAAGTCCGGCGACCCCGCCAAGCGCGCCGCCGCGATCGTGAAGGCCACCACCTTCTACGACGACCCGAAGGTCATCGCGGACGCCTCCCGGAACCTGGGCGAGGCCATGGTCGGCATCAACTGCGACACCCTGCCCGAGGCCGAGCGCTACGCGAACCGTGGCTGGTAAGCACCGATGAGCGACACCCCTGTGATCGGCGTCCTGGCACTCCAGGGCGACGTACGGGAACACCTGATCGCCCTGGCCTCGGCGGACGCCCTGGCCAGGCCGGTCCGGCGTCCCGAGGAACTCGCCGAGGTGGACGGCCTGGTCATCCCCGGCGGCGAGTCCACCACGATGTCCAAGCTGGCCTCCCTCTTCCGCATGCTGGAACCGCTGCGCGACCGGGTCCGGGACGGCATGCCCGTCTACGGCACCTGCGCCGGGATGATCCTGCTCGCCGACAAGATCCTCGACCCGCGCGCGGGCCAGGAGACGGTCGGCGGGATCGACATGATCGTGCGCCGCAACGCCTTCGGACGGCAGAACGAGTCCTTCGAGGCGGCCGTCGAGGTCGCCGGGATCGAGGGCGGCCCCGTGGAGGGCGTCTTCATCCGCGCCCCCTGGGTGGAGTCGGTCGGCGCCCGCGCCCGGGTGGTCGCCGAGCACGGCGGCCATATCGTCGCGGTACGTCAGGGAAACGCCCTGGCGACGTCCTTCCACCCGGAATTGACCGGGGACCACCGTGTTCACGCGCTGTTCGTGGACATGGTGCGCGCAGTCGGCTGACTCGATCCCG
Organism: Streptomyces sp. NPDC001108; assembly: GCF_053598535.1. NCBI lineage: Bacteria > Bacillati > Actinomycetota > Actinomycetes > Kitasatosporales > Streptomycetaceae > Streptomyces > Streptomyces sp. NPDC001108. The sequence goes on along the minus strand of NZ_JBSFKL010000007.1, from coordinate 75,613 downwards.
GTAGGATCTCTCGGGTTCGAATCGTTTTGGGTGACGCGAAGGAGAAGGCAGATGTCCGGCCACTCTAAATGGGCTACGACGAAGCACAAGAAGGCCGTGATTGACGCCAAGCGCGGCAAGCTCTTCGCGAAGCTGATCAAGAACATCGAGGTGGCGGCCCGTACCGGCGGCGCCGACCCCGATGGAAACCCGACCCTTGTGGACGCGATCCAGAAGGCGAAGAAGAGCTCCGTCCCGAACAAGAACATCGACTCCGCGGTCAAGCGCGGCGCCGGTCTCGAAGCGGGCGGCGTCGACTACCAGACGATCATGTACGAGGGTTACGGCCCGAACGGTGTCGCGGTGCTCATCGAGTGCCTCACCGACAACCGCAACCGCGCCGCTTCCGACGTACGTGTGGCGATGACCCGCAACGGCGGTTCGATGGCCGACCCCGGGTCGGTCTCGTACCTCTTCAACCGCAAGGGCGTCGTGATCGTCCCCAAGGGCGAGCTGTCCGAGGACGACGTCCTCGGCGCGGTCCTCGACGCGGGCGCCGAGGAGGTCAACGACCTCGGTGACACGTACGAGGTCGTCAGCGAGGCCACCGACATGGTCGCGGTCCGTACCGCGCTCCAGGAGGCCGGCATCGACTACGACTCCGCCGAGGCCAACTTCCTGCCCACCATGCAGGTCGAGCTGGACGAGGAAGGCGCGCGCAAGATCTTCAAGCTGATCGACGCGCTGGAGGACAGCGACGACGTGCAGAACGTCTTCGCCAACTTCGACGTCTCGGACGAAGTCATGGAGAAGGTCGAGGCATAGGCCGAGCTCGGCACAGCCTCCACGTGCGGGCCGACGGGGACACACCCCCGTCGGCCCGTCGCGTTGTCAGTGCCGGCCGATAGCCTGCGGGAACACTTGACCGACCGGTACGGAGGGGGTGCCCCATGAGGGTGCTGGGCGTGGACCCGGGGCTGACCCGGTGCGGTGTCGGCGTCGTCGAGGGCGTCGCCGGCCGTCCGCTGACGATGCGCGGCGTGGGTGTCGTACGGACCCCGCCCGACGCGGAGCTCGGGCACCGGCTGGTCGCCATCGAGCGCGGCATGGAGGAATGGCTCGACGAGCACCGGCCCGAGTACGTCGCCGTGGAGCGGGTCTTCAGCCAGCACAACGTCCGCACGGTGATGGGCACCGCCCAGGCCAGCGCGGTCGCCATGCTCTGCGCCTCGCGCCGCGGCATCCCCGTGGCGCTGCACACCCCCAGCGAGGTGAAGGCCGCCGTCACCGGCACCGGCCGCGCCGACAAGGCACAGGTCGGCGCCATGGTCACCCGGCTGCTCCGGCTCGACGCCCCGCCGAAACCGGCCGATGCGGCCGACGCCCTCGCGCTCGCCATCTGCCACATCTGGCGCGCCCCCGCCGTCAACCGCCTCCAGCAGGCGCACGCGGCCGCCGCCGCGGCCCGCGCCCCCCGCACCCCGGCGGCCCGCCCCGCCGCAGCTCCCGCCCGGAAGGCCTCCCGATGATCGCTTTCGTCAGCGGCCCGGTGGCCGCCCTCGCCCCGACCACGGCCGTGATCGAGGTCGGCGGCATCGGCATGGCCGTCCAGTGCACGCCGAACACCCTCGCAGCCCTCCGGATCGGCCAGGACGCCCGGCTCGCCACCTCGCTCGTCGTACGGGAGGACTCGCTCACCCTCTACGGCTTCGCCGACGACGACGAGCGGCAGGTCTTCGAGCTGCTCCAGACCGCCAGCGGGGTCGGGCCGCGGCTCGCCCAGGCGATGCTCGCCACCCACAGCCCGGACGCGCTGCGCACCGCGGTCGCCACCGGCGACGAGAAGGCGCTCACCGCCGTCTCCGGCATCGGCAAGAAGGGCGCCCAGAAACTCCTCCTCGAACTGAAGGACAGACTCGGCGAGCCGGTCGGCGCCCACATCGGCCGCCAGGGCATCGGCACCGCCGTCACCTCCTCCTGGCGCGACCAGCTCCAGGCCGCCCTGATCGGCCTCGGCTACGCCACCCGCGAGGCGGACGAAGCGGTCGCCGCCGTCGCACCACAGGCCGAGGCGGCCATCGCCGAGGGCGGCCAGGCCCCCGTGCCGCAACTGCTCCGCGCCGCACTCCAGACCCTCAACCGCGCGCGCTGACCCCAGCGCGCGCCACCCCGACGCCGGGCCGGGCACCGCACGGCACCGAGACATCCGAGGCGGGACAGACCGAATGAACTGGGACGAGACCGGACCCGACACCGACGAGCGGCTCGACGAGCGCCTCGTCCGGGCCGACGCGGACGGCGAGGACACCGCCGTGGAGGCCGCCCTGCGCCCGAAGGACCTGGACGAGTTCGTCGGCCAGGAGAAGGTCCGCGAGCAGCTCGACCTGGTCCTCAAGGCGGCCAGGGCCCGCGGCGCCACCGCCGACCACGTCCTGCTCTCCGGCGCCCCCGGCCTCGGCAAGACCACCCTCTCCATGATCATCGCGGCGGAGATGGGCGCCCCCATCCGGATCACCTCCGGCCCCGCCATCCAGCACGCGGGCGACCTCGCCGCGATCCTCTCCTCCCTCCAGGAGGGTGAAGTCCTCTTCCTCGACGAGATCCACCGCATGTCGCGGCCGGCCGAGGAGATGCTCTACATGGCGATGGAGGACTTCCGGGTCGACGTCATCGTCGGCAAGGGCCCCGGCGCCACCGCCATCCCGCTGGAACTTCCCCCGTTCACCCTGGTCGGCGCCACCACGCGCGCGGGCCTGCTCCCGCCCCCGCTGCGCGACCGCTTCGGCTTCACCGGCCACATGGAGTTCTACGCCCCCGCCGAGCTGGAGCGCGTCATCCACCGCTCCGCCCGCCTCCTCGATGTCGAGATCGACGTGGACGGCGCCGCCGAGATCGCCGGCCGGTCCCGGGGCACCCCCCGTATCGCCAACCGGCTGCTGCGCCGCGTCCGGGACTACGCCCAGGTCAAGGCCGACGGACGGATCGACCGCCCGATCGCCGCCGCGGCCCTCGGGGTGTACGAGGTCGACGCCCGCGGGCTCGACCGGCTCGACCGCGCGGTGCTCGAAGCCCTGCTGAAGCTCTTCGGCGGCGGACCGGTCGGGCTGTCCACCCTCGCGGTCGCCGTGGGGGAGGAGCGCGAGACCGTCGAGGAGGTCGCGGAGCCCTTCCTGGTGCGGGAAGGACTGCTGGCCAGGACGCCGCGCGGGCGCGTCGCGACCCCCGCGGCCTGGGCCCACCTCGGGCTCGTACCCCCGCAGCACGGCGGAAAGGGACAACAGGGCCTGTTCGGGGCGTGATCCGTCACAGGTTCGCCGGAGCCGGAACCACGGACCGGGTTCGGGCGTTGTTCCATCGATGCGGACTCGCTTAGACTCCGCCGATGCCGCCCTTATCAGGTCGGTGTACCCACCCCCGTAGATACAGGCCGCTCCCCGGACGCGGTCGTGCGAAGGAAACTCGTCCCGTGAATCCCGTGACTCTCCTCCCCTTCATCGTGCTCATCGGGGCCATGTTCCTGATGACGCGGTCCGCCAAGAAGAAGCAGGCGGCCGCCGCCCAGATGCGCGACGAGATGCAGCCCGGCACCGGCGTCCGGACGATCGGGGGTATGTACGCCACCGTCAAGGAGCTGCACAACGACACGGTCCTCCTCGAGGTCGCGCCCGGCGTCCACGCCGTCTACGCCAAGAACGCCATCGGCGCCGTCCTCAGCGACGAGGAGTACAACCGCATCGTCCACGGTGACGACGAGAGCGGCCTCGACGGCACGGTCGTCCCGGACGATGCCTCCTCGCTGACCGAGCGTGACGACGACACCCGGATCGACCTCGGCAAGAAGGCCGACGAGGACGAGCCGAAGGACGCCGAGGCCGGCAAGAAGTCCGAGGGCAAGGACGACGGCGAGTCCGACGCGAAGTGACCCACGCCCGGGGATGCCGTGAGCCCACCGGCGTCCGGCACTCCCCGGTCCGTGCGATCTTCTGCGGGGGCGGGTCCCCACTACACTTCGTGGCCGCTCGGGTGCGTACCCGGCCCGGGGCGGTTGGACAGGGAGAAACGAGAAGGTGGCAGCACCGAAGAAGAGCCGGGGACCGGCCGGCGGTCAGGGCAGGCCGGGGCGTTCCCTGGCTCTGATCCTGATCGCCATGGTCGCGCTCACCGGCGGGATGTTCCTGGCGGATCAGCCCACCCCGAGGCTGGGCATCGACCTGGCGGGCGGCACCTCGATCACGCTCGAGGCGAAGAGCGAGCCGGGCCAGGAATCGGCGATCAACAAGACCAACATGGACACGGCCGTCCAGATCATGGAGCGCCGTGTCAATGGTCTGGGTGTCTCCGAGGCCGAGGTCCAGACCCAGGGCGATCGCAACATCATCGTCAACATCCCCAAGGGCACGAACTCCGCCCAGGCCCGTGAGCAGGTCGGTACGACCGCCAAGCTCTACTTCCGGCCGGTGCTGACCGTCGCCCAGGGCACGCCCACTCCGACGCCCAGCGCGTCGACCTCCGGCAAGCCCGACCCGTCCACCAGCCCCACCGCCCCCAAGGCGGAGAACGGGAAGGGCTCGGCGAGCCCGGACCCGAGCGCCACCACCCAGGGCCGCGCGGTCACCGGCGGCCTGAAGGCAGACTCCACCCCGGACCCGAAGGCGAGCACCACGCCCAAGGGCGACGCCTCCCCGTCGGCCTCCACCGCCGACCAGGCGGCCACGGCCGCGCTCCAGAAGAAGTTCGAGGCGCTCGACTGCTCCAGCGCGGCGTCCCGCGCCAAGGCCACCCAGGGCACCAAGCCGACCGAGCCGGTCGTCGCGTGCGGCTCCAAGGAGGACGGCTGGCCCAAGTACATCCTCGGCCCGGCCGAGGTGTCCGGCACGGACGTGGACAACGCCAAGGCGGCGCTGGACCAGAACGGTCAGTGGATCGTTCAGATGGAGTTCACCAAGTCCGGCGCCAAGCAGTTCCAGAAGATCACGGGCCGCCTCGCCGCGCAGCAGCAGCCGCAGAACCAGTTCGCCATCGCGCTCGACGGCGAAGTCGTCTCGGCGCCCTCCGTGCGTACGGCGCTGAGCGCCAACGCCGAGATCTCCGGCAGCTTCACCCAGCAGTCCGCCGAGGACCTGGCCAACGTGCTCTCCTACGGCGCGCTCCCGCTCTCGTTCAAGGAGCAGAGCGTCACCACGGTCACCGCCGCGCTCGGCGGTGAGCAGCTCCGGGCCGGTCTGATCGCCGGTGCGATCGGCCTCGCCCTGGTCGTGATCTACCTGGTCGCCTACTACCGGGGCCTGGCGTTCATCGCGCTCCTCAGCCTCCTGGTCTCCGGGATCCTGACCTACACGCTGATGTCGCTGCTCGGCCCGGCCATCGGCTTCGCGCTGAACCTCCCGGCCGTCTGTGGTGCCATCGTGGCCATCGGTATCACCGCGGACTCCTTCATCGTGTACTTCGAGAGGATCCGCGACGAGATCCGCGAGGGCCGCACGCTCCGCCCCGCGGTCGAGCGGGCCTGGCCGCGCGCCCGGCGCACCATCCTGGTCTCCGACTTCGTGTCGTTCCTGGCCGCCGCCGTCCTCTTCGTCGTCACCGTCGGAAAGGTGCAGGGCTTCGCCTTCACGCTTGGTCTCACCACCCTGCTCGACGTGGTCGTGGTCTTCTTCTTCACCAAGCCCGTCATGACGATCATGGCCCGCACGAAGTTCTTCGCGAGCGGTCACCCGTGGTCCGGCCTGGACCCGAAGCGGCTCGGCGCCAAGCCGCCGCTGCGCCGCTCGCGGCGTGCCACCGCCCCCACTTCTGACCCGAAGGAGGCGTGAGATGTCGCGACTCGGCACGCTCGGCGCCCGTCTCTACCGAGGCGAGGTCGGCTACGACTTCATCGGCAAGCGCAAGATCTGGTACGGGATCTCGATCCTGATCACCATCACGGCCATCGTCGGCCTGGCGGTCAGCGGCCTGAACATGGGCATCGAGTTCAAGGGCGGCGCGGTCTTCACCACCCCGAAGACCTCCGCCACCGTCGCCGAGGCCGAGGACCTGGCCACCAAGGCCTCCGGGCACCAGGCCATCGTCCAGAAGCTCGGCAACGGCGGTCTGCGCATCCAGATCACCGAGGTCGACACCGCGAAGTCCGACCAGATCAAGGACACGCTCTCCAAGGACCTCGACGTCCCGGCCGAGAAGATCGCCGCCGACCTGGTCGGCCCCAGCTGGGGCGAGCAGATCGCCAACAAGGCGTGGACCGGGCTCGGCGTCTTCATGGTCCTGGTCGTGATCTACCTGGCCATCGCCTTCGAATGGCGGATGGCCATCGCGGCCCTGGTCGCGCTGATCCACGACATCACCATCACGGTCGGCATCTACGCCCTGGTCGGCTTCGAGGTCACCCCGGGCACCGTGATCGGTCTGCTGACCATCCTCGGCTACTCGCTCTACGACACCGTCGTGGTCTTCGACAGCCTCAAGGAGAGCACGGTCGGGATCACCAAGCAGACCCGCTGGACCTACAGCGAGATCGCCAACCGGTCCATCAACGGCACGCTGGTGCGTTCGATCAACACCACCGTCGTGGCGCTGCTGCCGGTCGCCGGCCTGCTCTTCATCGGTGGCGGTGTCCTCGGCGCGGGCATGCTGAACGACATCTCGCTGTCGCTCTTCGTCGGCCTCGCGGCCGGTGCGTACTCCTCGATCTTCATCGCCACGCCGCTCGTCGCAGACCTCAAGGAACGCGACCCGCAGATGAAGGCCCTGAAGAAGCGGATCCTCGCCAAGCGCGCGGCGGCCGCCGCCAAGGGCGAGTCCGCCGAGGACGAGCCGGAGGACGACGGCTTCCCGCAGGACGCCGCCCCCGCCGCGGCGGTCGTCGGTCAGCGTCAGCAGCCCCCCAGGGGCCACGGCCGGACCCCCGGGAACCGCCGATGACCAGCACCACCGACACCACCCGCGAGCTCCTGCTCAGCCGGATCCGTGACGTCCCCGACTACCCGAAGCCGGGCGTGCTGTTCAAGGACATCACCCCGCTGCTCGCGGACCCGGCGGCCTTCACCGCCCTCACCGACACCCTCGCGGAGCTGTGCGTACGGCACGGCGCCACGAAGGTCGTCGGTCTGGAGGCGCGCGGCTTCATCCTGGCCGCCCCGGTCGCCGTCCGGGCCGGGCTCGGCTTCGTACCGGTCCGGAAGGCGGGCAAGCTCCCCGGGGCGACGCTCAGCCAGTCCTACGAGCTGGAGTACGGCACCGCCGAGATCGAGATCCACGCGGAGGACCTGTCCGCCGACGACCGGATCATGGTCATCGACGACATCCTCGCCACGGGCGGCACGGCAGAGGCCTCACTGGAGCTGATCCGGCGAGCCGGAGCCGAGGTCGCGGGCGTAGCGGTCCTCATGGAGCTCGGCTTCCTGGCCGGGCGTGCCCGTCTGGAACAGGGGCTGCGCGGTGCGCCGCTGGAAGTCCTGATCACGGTCTGAGCCGCACGTGCCGACACGGCCACGCACGGAACGGGCACCCGGGAACAACCGGGTGCCCGTTCCGCGTTGTCGGGAGTCTCCACGGTCCCCGGGGGAAGAGCGGGCGCAGGCTCGATACGATGGCCTTTCCGGGTACCCGGATCCGCACGAGGAGCACTCTTGCCAGACGAGGCCCAGCCAGTCGCCGCCCCGCAGCCCGACCAGCCCGCGGCGGCCCCAGCCGCGCCCGGGAAGAGGCAGTCCGCGGAGAAGCCGAAGCCGATGCCAGGCAAGGGCCCCGAGGCAGGTCCCGTCGCTCCCGGCCCGCCCGTGCAGCCGGCCGCCGCGGCGCCCCCCGCCGCCTCCGCCCCGAAGCCGCCGTCCAAGCCCGCGGCCAGGCCCGTGCAGCCCACCGCTCCCGCCACCCGCTCCGGCGGCTCGTCCAACCGGGTGAGGGCCCGGCTGGCCCGGCTCGGCGTGCAGCGCTCCAGCCCGTACAACCCGGTGCTCGAACCGCTGCTGCGGATCGTCCGCGGCAACGACCCCAAGATCGAGACGGCCACGCTCCGCCAGATCGAGCGCGCCTACCAGGTCGCCGAGCGCTGGCACCGGGGCCAGAAGCGCAAGAGCGGCGACCCGTACATCACCCACCCGCTCGCCGTGACGACCATCCTCGCCGAGCTTGGCATGGACCCGGCGACCCTGATGGCCGGGCTGCTCCACGACACCGTCGAGGACACCGAGTACGGCCTCGACACCCTGCGCCGCGACTTCGGCGACCAGGTCGCCCTGCTCGTCGACGGCGTCACCAAGCTGGACAAGGTCAAGTTCGGCGAGGCCGCGCAGGCCGAGACCGTACGCAAGATGGTCGTCGCCATGGCCAAGGACCCCCGGGTCCTGGTCATCAAGCTCGCCGACCGCCTGCACAACATGCGCACCATGCGGTACCTCAAGCGGGAGAAGCAGGAGAAGAAGGCCCGCGAGACGCTGGAGATCTACGCCCCGCTGGCGCACCGCCTGGGCATGAACACCATCAAGTGGGAGCTGGAGGACCTCGCCTTCGCGATCCTCTACCCCAAGATGTACGACGAGATCGTGCGCCTGGTGGCCGAGCGCGCCCCCAAGCGCGACGAGTACCTCGCCATAGTGACCGACGAGGTCCAGGCCGATCTGCGCGCCGCCCGGATCAAGGCCACCGTCACCGGCCGGCCGAAGCACTACTACAGCGTCTACCAGAAGATGATCGTGCGGGGCCGGGACTTCGCCGAGATCTACGACCTGGTGGGCATCCGGGTCCTCGTCGACACCGTCCGCGACTGCTACGCGGCGCTCGGCACCGTCCACGCGCGATGGAATCCGGTCCCCGGCCGGTTCAAGGACTACATCGCGATGCCCAAGTTCAACATGTACCAGTCACTGCACACCACGGTGATCGGTCCCAGCGGCAAGCCCGTCGAACTCCAGATCCGCACCTTCGACATGCACCGCCGCGCCGAGTACGGCATCGCCGCGCACTGGAAGTACAAGCAGGAGGCCGTCGCGGGCGCCTCCAAGGTCCGCACCGACGTGCCCAAGAGCCCCGGCAAGGGCGCCCGCCAGGACACCGTCAACGACATGGCCTGGCTGCGCCAGCTCCTGGACTGGCAGAAGGAGACCGAGGACCCCGGCGAGTTCCTGGAGTCGCTGCGCTTCGACCTCTCGCGCAACGAGGTCTTCGTCTTCACGCCCAAGGGCGATGTGATAGCGCTGCCCGCCGGAGCGACCCCGGTCGACTTCGCGTACGCGGTGCACACGGAGGTCGGCCACCGGACCATAGGAGCACGGGTCAACGGCCGGCTCGTCCCGCTCGAATCGACGCTCGACAACGGCGACCTGGTGGAGGTCTTCACCTCCAAGGCGGCCGGAGCCGGACCGTCCCGGGACTGGCTGGGCTTCGTCAAGTCGCCCCGCGCCCGCAACAAGATCCGTGCCTGGTTCTCCAAGGAGCGCCGCGACGAGGCGATCGAGCAGGGCAAGGACGCCATCGCCCGGGCCATGCGCAAGCAGAACCTGCCGATCCAGCGCATCCTGACCGGCGACTCCCTGGTCACCCTCGCCCACGAGATGCGCTACCCCGACATCTCCTCGCTGTACGCGGCGATCGGTGAGGGCCATGTCGCGGCCGCCGGGGTCGTGCAGAAGCTGGTCCAGGCGCTCGGCGGCGAGGACGAGGCCAACGAGGACATCGCCGAGAGCTCGCCGCCCTCCCGCAGCCGTGGCAAGCGGCGCTCCAACGCCGACCCGGGCGTGGTCGTCAAGGGCGTCGAGGACGTCTGGGTCAAGCTGGCCCGCTGCTGCACGCCGGTGCCCGGCGACCCGATCATCGGCTTCGTCACCCGCGGCAGCGGCGTCTCCGTGCACCGCGCCGACTGCGTCAACGTCGACTCGCTGTCGCAGCAGCCGGAGCGGATCCTGGACGTCGAGTGGGCGCCGACCCAGTCCTCGGTCTTCCTGGTCGCCATCCAGGTCGAGGCGCTCGACCGGTCCCGGCTGCTCTCGGACGTCACGCGCGTCCTGTCCGACCAGCACGTCAACATCCTGTCGGCGGCCGTCCAGACCTCCCGGGACCGGGTGGCCACCTCCCGCTTCACCTTCGAGATGGGCGACCCCAAGCACCTCGGCCACGTACTGAAGGCGGTCCGGGGCGTGGAGGGCGTCTACGACGTCTACCGGGTCACCTCGGCCCGCCGGCCGTAGCGGCGGGCCGGTACGGGACACGGGGCTCCGCCTCGGCCTCGTACCGGCCGTACGGCACGGCACTGCCGCACCCCGGCAGTTGCCGCGCCGCACCCGCCCGGACGCGGAAGGGGCCTTCCCGCGCGAACGCGGAAAGGCCCCTCGGGCGTACGTCGGCTCCCCCGACTCAGCCCCCGAACTCCTCCAGGCCCTTGAGCGCCTGGTCCAGCAGCGCCTGACGGCCTTCGAGCTCCTTGGCCAGCTTGTCGGCGCGGGCGTTGTTGCCCGAGGCGCGGGCGGCGTCGATCTGCGTACGCAGCTTGTCGACGGCCGCCTGGAGCTGACCGGTCAGCCCCGCGGCGCGGGCCCGCGCCTCGGGATTCGTCCGGCGCCACTCCGCCTCCTCGGCCTCCTGGAGGGCCCGCTCCACCGCGTGCATCCGCCCCTCTACCTTCGGGCGGGCGTCGCGCGGTACGTGGCCGATGGCCTCCCAGCGCTCGTTGATGGCCCGGAACGCGGCCCTGGCCGCCTTCAGGTCCTTCACCGGCACCAGACGCTCGGCCTCGACCGCGAGCTCCTCCTTCAGCTTGAGGTTGTCGCCCTGCTCCGCGTCCCGCTCGGCGAAGACCTCGCTGCGGGCGGCGAAGAAGACGTCCTGCGCACCGCGGAAGCGGTTCCACAGGTCGTCCTCGGCCTCGCGCTGGGCGCGGCCCGCCGCCTTCCACGCCGTCATCAGGTCGCGGTAGCGGGCGGCGGTGGCCCCCCAGTCGGTGGAGCCGGAGAGCGACTCCGCCTCGGCGACCAGCTTCTCCTTCGCCTTGCGGGCGTCCTCGCGCTGGGCGTCCAGCGAGGCGAAGTGGGCCTTGCGGCGCTTGGAGAACGCCGAGCGGGCGTGCGAGAAGCGGTGCCACAGCTCGTCGTCGGACTTGCGGTCGAGCCGGGGGAGGCCCTTCCACGTGTCGACGAGCGCGCGGAGCCGTTCGCCGGCCGAGCGCCACTGCTCGCTCTGCGCCAGCTCCTCGGCCTCGGCGACCAGGGCCTCCTTGGCGTGCTTCGCCTCGTCGGTCTGCTTCGCCTTCTGGACCTTGCGCTCCTCACGACGCGCCTCGACTGCCGCGACGAGCGCGTCGAGCCGCTTGCGCAGCGCGTCGAGGTCACCCACGGCGTGGTGCTCGTCCACCTGGACACGCAGATGCTCGATGGCGGTCGTCGCGTCCTTCGCCGACAGGTCGGTCGTCTTCACCCGCCGTTCGAGGAGGCCGATCTCGACCGCAATGCCCTCGTACTTGCGCTCGAAGTAGGCCAGAGCCTCCTCGGGGGAACCCGCCTGCCACGATCCGACGACCTGCTCGCCGTCGGCTGTCCGCACGTACACGGTGCCGGTCTCATCGACACGGCCCCACGGGTCGCTGCTCACAGCGTCTCCTCCACCTGATGCCCGCGAGGGGGTTTTACCCCCCTTGGCATCGTCCACAGTTTCCTGGGGCGGGCAGCGCCCGCCCTGCACAACGTCAATCTAGGCGACCGGCCGCCCGGCTGTCCGCACTCAGCGCGACCGAAAAAAATCAGTCCCGCACCCGGCGGCGCCGGAGGCGGTCCGGCCGGTCACGACTTGTCGACAGTGGCCTTCGTGATCTTCACTTCCTTCTTCGGCGCGGCGTCGGGCGCACCGCCCACCGCGCCCGCCGCCCCGATCTTCTCCAGGGTCTTCAGCGAGGCGTCGTCCATCGTGCCGAACGGGGTGTAGTTGGGCGGCAGCTTGCTGTCCTTGTAGACCAGGAAGAACTGGCTGCCACCGGTCTGCGGTCCGGCGTTCGCCATCGCGACCGTACCCGCCGGGTACGTCACCGTGCCGTCCTTGCCGGGCTTGCCCAGACCGTCCAGGTTCTCGTCGGGGATGGTGTATCCGGGGCCGCCCGTGCCGTCGCCCTTGGGGTCGCCGCACTGCAGGACGAAGATGCCCTGCGTGGTGAGCCGGTGGCACTTGGTTCCGTCGAAGAAGCCCTTGTCGGCCAGCGACTTGAAGGAGTTCGTGGTGTGCGGCGTCTTCGCCGCCTCCATGGAGAACGAGATGTCGCCCTGGCTCGTTCCCAGCGCCATCGTGTACGCGGCCTTCTTGTCGATCTTCATCGCGGGCTCGGGAGCCTTGCTCTCCTCGCTCGGCGACGGGCTCGCGCTCGCGGCGGCGTCCGCGGTGTCCTTCTTGGTGTCGTCGCCGCTGAGGGCGAGGTAGGAGGCCCCGCCGATGACCGCCACCGCCACGACCGAGGACGCGATGATGATCGTCAGCCGCTTCCTGCGGTTGCGGGCCTCCTCCCGGCGCTGCTGCTGCCGCTGGAACTTGTCCCTGGCGAGCTGCCGTCGCCGCTGATCGCTGCTGACCACCGGGTGATCTCCTTGCTGGGTCGTGGGTTCGGGCCTTGGCTGCCCCGTACCGTATATGGGTTAGCTGTGGAATGAGGAGCGCCGGTAGGCTCTGAACTGCCGCGACCCCCTCCGTCGCGTTCCGCCGTCGGACGACCATTAAGGACGATCGTGCTCATTGCCGGGTTCCCCGCAGGGGCCTGGGGGACCAATTGCTATCTGGTCGCCCCGGCCGCGGGCGAGGAGTGCGTGATCATCGACCCGGGCCACCAGGCCGCCTCCGGAGTCGAGGAGGCGCTGAAGAAGCATCGGCTGAAGCCGGTCGCCGTCGTACTGACCCACGGCCACATCGACCACGTCGCCTCGGTGGTCCCGGTGTGCGGCGCGCACGACGTCCCCGCCTGGATCCACCCCGAGGACCGGTTCATGATGAGCGACCCGGAGAAGGCCCTCGGCCGCTCCATCGGGATGCCGCTCATGGGCGAGCTGACGATCGGGGAGCCGGACGACGTCAAGGAGCTGAGTGACGGTGCCCGTCTGGAGTTGGCCGGTATGGAGTTCTCCGTCGCGCACGCGCCAGGCCATACCAAGGGGTCGGTGACGTTCAGGATGCCCGAGGCCGCGGATGTTCCGCAGGTCCTCTTCTCGGGCGACCTGCTCTTCGCCGGCTCCGTCGGACGCACCGACCTGCCCGGTGGCGACCACGCCGAGCTGCTCGAGTCGCTGGCCCGCGTGTGCCTGCCGCTCGACGACTCGACCGTGGTGCTGTCCGGCCACGGCCCCCAGACGACCATCGGCCGCGAGCGCGTCTCCAATCCGTTCCTGAACGGACTGGACGCGCCCCGACGAGGAATGTGACGAGAAGAACCCCGTGAGCACCTTCAAGGCCCCCAAGGGCACGTACGACCTGACTCCGCCGGACTCCGCCAAGTACCTCGCGGTGCGCGAGGCGATCGCCGCACCCCTGAAGAACTCCGGCTACGGCTACATCGAGACGCCCGGTTTCGAGGACGTCGCCCTCTTCTCGCGCGGTGTCGGTGAGTCCACCGACATCGTGACCAAGGAGATGTACACCCTCACCACCAAGGGCGGCTCGCAGCTGGCCCTGCGCCCCGAGGGCACCGCCTCGGTGCTCCGCGCCGCGCTGGAGGCCAACCTCCACAAGCTCGGCAACCTGCCGGTGAAGCTCTGGTACTCCGGTTCCTACTACCGCTACGAGCGCCCGCAGAAGGGACGCTACCGGCACTTCTCGCAGGTCGGCGCCGAGGCGATCGGGGCCGAGGACCCGGCGCTGGACGCCGAGCTGATCATCCTGGCCGACCAGGCGTACCGCACGCTGGGCCTGCGGAACTTCCGCATCCTGCTCAACTCGTTGGGCGACAAGGAGTGCCGCCCCGTCTACCGGGACGCCCTCCAGACCTTCCTGCGCGAGCTCGACCTGGACGAGGAGACCCGCCGCCGCATCGAGATCAACCCGCTCCGGGTCCTCGACGACAAGCGGGCCGAGGTGCAGAAGCAGCTGACCGGCGCCCCGGTGCTGCGCGACTACCTGTGCGACGCCTGCAAGGCGTACCACGAGGAGGTGCGCGACCTGCTCTCGGCGGCCGGTGTGGTCTACGAGGACGACGAGAAGCTCGTCCGCGGTCTCGACTACTACACCCGCACCACCTTCGAGTTCGTCCACGACGGGCTCGGCTCGCAGTCCGCGGTGGGCGGCGGCGGCCGCTACGACGGCCTCTCCGAGATGATCGGCGGCCCGGCGCTCCCCTCGGTGGGCTGGGCGCTCGGCGTGGACCGTACGGTGCTCGCGCTGGAGGCCGAGGGCGTCGAGCTCGAACTCCCCGCGACCACCAGCGTCTTCGCGGTACCGCTCGGCGAGGAGGCCCGGCGGGTGCTCTTCGGCGTGGTCACCCAGCTGCGCCGCGACGGTGTCGCGGCGGACTTCGCGTACGGGAACCGGGGCCTCAAGGGCGCGATGAAGAGCGCGAACCGGTCCGGGGCCCGCTTCACGGTCGTCGCGGGCGAGCGCGACCTGGCCGAGGGCGTCGTCCAGCTCAAGGACATGGAGTCCGGCGAGCAGACGCCCGTGGCCCTGGCCGAGGTGGCCGGGGAGATCCGCGGGCGCCTGGGCCGATAGGTCCCGGAAGGGGGCGGTGACGGGGTTCCGTCGCCGCCCCCTTCGGCGTGTGCGGCCACCCCACCCGGCGTCAACTCGGCGGGGGTAGATTCATTCCAGCGGGTGGAATTGACGGGGAAACGCCAACCGTGGTTTCCCAGAGCCGCGTTGAGGAGGGTGAGCCGCGACTCGGTCCCCGTCAGGAGCCCGGCGCCGGTGCGGGCCCCTCCAACCCCCGCAGCCCGTACCGGCCGTGCGGGCAGCTTTGGGCACACCTTTATGTTCATCGAACGGAAGACCGGTGCCGGGTTGCGGCACAATGACCCGTGCCCAGCAGGCCACTCACTGATGGAACGGCGATATGACGACTGCAACGGTTGACCATCCCTCCTCCGAGCAGGACGAGGACGGCGGCGGGCGGACCATCGGCGGCGGTCGCGCGTTCGCACTGCTCCTGGTGATCACCGGTGCCGCCGGGCTCCTCGCCGCCTGGGTCATCACGATCGACAAGTTCAAGCTGCTGGAGGACCCCAACTTCACACCGGGGTGCAGCCTGAACCCCGTGGTCGCCTGCGGCAACATCATGAAGAGCGAGCAGGCGGCGGCCTTCGGCTTCCCGAACCCGATGCTCGGCCTGGCCACCTACCCCGTGATCATCGGCATCGGCCTGGCCCTGCTCGCCGGTGCCCGGTTCCGCAGCTGGTACTGGCTCGGCATGAACGCCGGAACCCTGTTCGGCGTCGGCTTCTGCACCTGGCTCCAGTACCAGTCGCTCTACAACATCAACTCGCTCTGCCTCTGGTGCTGCCTGGCCTGGGTCGCCACGATCTTCATGTTCTGCTACGTCACCACGCACAACATCAAGCACCGGATCATCCCCGCGCCGAACTGGCTCCGCAACGGCCTCACGGAGTTCCACTGGGTGGTGCCGGTCCTGTGGATCGGGGTCATCGGCATGCTCATCCTGACCCGCTGGTGGGACTTCTGGACCAGCTGACCGGCGGGCCTCCCCCGATCGCCCGGTCCGGCGGGGATGTCGGTGCCGTGACATAGGCTTCAAGACGTGGAGCCCGACCTTTTCACCGCAGCAGCCGAAGACCGCCAGGAGAAGGACCCGACCGGCAGCCCCCTGGCCGTCCGGATGCGTCCCCGCACCCTCGACGAGGTCGTCGGCCAGCAGCATCTGCTCAAGCCGGGCTCGCCGCTGCGCCGCCTCGTGGGGGAGGGGAACGGCGGCCCGGCCGGCCCGTCGTCCGTGATCCTCTGGGGCCCGCCCGGCATCGGGAAGACGACCCTGGCGTACGTGGTCAGCAAGGCCACCAACAAGCGCTTCGTCGAGCTCTCGGCGATCACCGCGGGCGTCAAGGAGGTGCGGGCCGTCATCGAGGGCGCGCGCCGCGCCACCGGGGGGTACGGCAAGGAGACCGTCCTCTTCCTCGACGAGATCCACCGCTTCTCCAAGGCGCAGCAGGACTCCCTGCTCCCCGCGGTCGAGAACCGCTGGGTCACCCTGATCGCGGCGACCACCGAGAACCCCTACTTCTCGGTCATCTCGCCGCTCCTCTCCCGCTCCCTGCTGCTCACCCTGGAGCCGCTCACCGACGACGACCTGCGCGGGCTGCTCGGCCGGGCGCTGGCCGACGAGCGCGGGCTCGGCGGTGCGGTGACGCTGCCGGAGGACGCCGAATCGCATCTGCTGCGCATCGCGGGCGGTGACGCCCGCCGGGCGCTGACGGCGCTGGAGGCCGCGGCCGGTGCGGCGCTGGACAAGCGGGAGGAGGAGATCAGCCTCCAGACGCTGGAGGAGACCGTCGACCGCGCGGCCGTCACCTACGACCGGGACGGCGACCAGCACTACGACGTGGCGAGCGCGCTCATCAAGTCGATCCGCGGCTCCGACGTGGACGCCGCGCTCCACTACCTGGCCCGGATGATCGAGGCGGGGGAGGACCCCCGGTTCATCGCGCGCCGGCTGATGATCTCGGCCAGCGAGGACATCGGCCTGGCCGACCCCACGGCGCTGCCCACCGCCGTTGCCGCCGCGCAGGCGGTCGCCATGATCGGTTTCCCGGAAGCGGCGCTCACCCTGAGCCACGCCACCATCGCCCTCGCCCTGGCCCCCAAGTCCAACGCGGCCACGCTGGCGATATCCGCCGCCCAGGAGGACGTGCGCAAGGGCCTCGCCGGCCCCGTCCCGGCCCATCTGCGCGACGGCCACTACAAGGGCGCCGCCAAGCTCGGCCACGCCCAGGGCTATGTCTACCCGCACGACGTCCCCGGCGGCATCGCCGCCCAGCAGTACGCGCCGGACGCGGTCCGGGACCGGCACTACTACCGCCCGACGCGCTACGGCGCGGAGGCCCGCTACGCGGACGTGGTCGACCGGGTCCGCGAGCGGCTCGGCCGTACGGGCCCGGGCAAGGAGGCCGGTCCGGCCTCGGGGTGAGGCGCTGCGACAGCGTCCCCGGTCAGCGCGCCGCCGCCTCGAAGAGGGTCCGTACGGCGTGGCTCAGTCCGGAGGCGTCCCGCACCGGCTCGGGGAACTCGAAGCGCGCGTCGTAGTACGGGCCGGCCGGCTCGCACAGCCGCACGCGCAGTCCGTACCGGTCCATCGCCAGCGGAACGACCGAGGGCAGATGGGCCGGGCAGCGGCCCGCCGTCCGCCCGCCCAGCAGCCCGCGCAGACTCCGCAGCTGCTCGCCGTGGGCCGTGGCCAGATGCTGGAGCAGCTCCGCCTCGTGGTCCAGGAACGGGTCGGCGGACGCGTCGCGCAGCTCCTCGGGCCGGACCTCCCCCGTGCCCCACAGATCGTCCACGTACGCCTCCTCGGTCTCCAGCCGGAGCGTCGTGCGGCCGGGGCCCGAGAGGCCGGGGACGGCGGTCAGCCGGCCGGAGACCCATGCCCGGCCGCGGACGCGGTGCGGGACGGAGACCGGGGCGACGTCCGTGATCTCCAGCACGGCCTCCGGTTCCCCGGCCCGGGCGTGCGCGGCGGCCCGTACGACGGGGGAGCCGGTGGGCAGTTCGAGGAAGACATCGCCCTCCGGTCCCACCGTCCTGGCCAGGGGCGTCAGCTGTTCCCAGGGCAGACGGCGCAGCCCGGGGACGAGCAGTACGGCGGAGCAGGTACTCTGTACGAGAGTTCGTGTGCGCTCGGCTGCTGACGGCATCCGAGTGGTTTCAAGCCCGCTGGGGCGCGGCTGACCACGATCTGATCGGTCCTCCGTCGTATCGGCACCCCGAGGGGTGTCGACGCTGTCAGTGCTGTCCGTGAAGTGACTGGTGTTCCCCGGGCGAGACATGCGATCTCCTCAACTAAGGTGAGCCTAACCTAACCTACGATGGAGGTCTGGAGAACGTGCCTAACCAGTCGCGTCCCAAGGTCAAGAAGAGCCGCGCGCTCGGCATTGCGCTGACGCCGAAGGCCGTCAAGTACTTCGAGGCCCGCCCCTACCCGCCGGGCGAGCACGGCCGCGGCCGCAAGCAGAACTCGGACTACAAGGTCCGTCTGCTGGAGAAGCAGCGTCTTCGCGCCCAGTACGACATCAGCGAGCGCCAGATGGCGCGCGCCTACGACCGCGCCAAGAAGGCCGAGGGCAAGACGGGCGAGGCGCTCGTCGTCGAGCTGGAGCGCCGTCTCGACGCCCTGGTTCTGCGTTCGGGCATCGCCAAGACCATCTACCAGGCCCGTCAGATGGTCGTCCACGGCCACATCGAGGTCAACGGTGGCAAGGTCGACAAGCCGTCCTTCCGCGTGCGTCCCGACGACGTCGTGCAGGTCCGCGAGCGCAGCCGTTCCAAGGTCCCCTTCCAGGTGGCCCGTGAGGGTGGCAACGACACCGACGGCGAGACCCCGCGCTACCTGCAGGTGAACCTGAAGGCCCTGGCCTTCCGCCTTGACCGGGACCCGAACCGCAAGGAAATCCCCGTGATCTGCGACGAGCAGCTCGTCGTCGAGTACTACGCCCGCTGATCCAGGCGTAGTCGTTTCAACGGCGCTCCGGCCCGCTTCCTCCCGATGTACGGGAAGGGGCGGGCCGGAGTGGTTTTCCGGGAGGCGCCACCGCTCCGGGCCGGGGCGCCGGGGGCTGCCGCCGGACCGCGGGGCCGTTCCCCAGCGCCCTGGCCACCGCCGCGTCCGGATCCAGCCGCCCACCCTCGCGCAGCCCGGACTCGTAGCGGGTGTCCCCCAGCTTCCGGCGGGCCAGCTCCTCGCACCGCGCCCGGACCTGCCCGAAGTGCGCCGAACCGAACAGCGGCAGCCCCACCGAGGGCCAGAGCCGGTCGGCGGCCCCCTGGAGCACCGCCGCCTCCGCCGCGTCGCCCTCCACCACCGTGACCAGCGCCAGCAGCTCCAGGGCGAGCACCGAACCGATCAGGTCGTGGAAGGCGCCACTGATCGTCAGTGACTGCCCGAGCAGTTCCCGGGCCCGTGCCGGACGGCCCTGCCGGGCGGCCGCGAAGGCCAGCACGTACCACGCGTACGACCGAGCCCACAGCTCCCCGTGGTCCTCGCACTCCGCCGTGATCTCCTCGCAGATCGCGGCCGCCCCGTCCGGGTCCCCGTCGAACCCGACCGCGGCCGCCAGCTCGACCCGGGCCATCAGCACATTGCTGTTCAGCTCGCCGAGCTCCCGGTAACGGCGCGCCGCGTCGTCCAGCAGCTCCCGCGCCCGGCCCAGGTCGCCGGTGACGAGCGCCAGGCTCCCGAGCCGGTGCGCCGCGTAGGCGAGCGCCACGGAGTCGTCGCCCCGTTCCGCCGCCTCCCGGCACTCCTGCAGCGCGGCGACCGCGCCGACCGGGTCGCCCTGGAGCACCGCCACGTGACCCAGCACCCACAGCGCCTTCAGCCGCGAGGAGTCGTACGGGGTCTCCTCCTCCAGCACGTGGTCCAGCCAGTGCCGCCCCTCCGAGAGCCGCCCGCAGCACACCCAGACGAACCACAGCGTGCCGGCCAGATGCTGCGCGAGATGGGCCTCGCCCGGATTCTCCAGCGAGCACTCCAGCGCCCGCCGCAGATTGGGCAGCTCGCTCTCGGCCCGCGCCGCCACCTCGGCCTGCCGGGGGCCGAACCAGTCCAGCTCGCACCAGGTCGCGAGCCCCAGGTACCAGTCCCGGTGGCGCCGGCGCAGCCGCTCCGTGTCCTCGGTGGCCGCCAGCCACTCGGCGCCGTACTCCCGCACCGTGTCCAGCATCCGGTAGCGGGTGCCGTGCGCCGAGTCCTCACGCACCACGACCGACTGCGCCAGCAGCCCGGAGAGCACGTCGAGCATCGCGTCGGCCGGCAGATCGGCCCCGCCGCAGACGTACTCCACGGCCTCCAGGTCGAACGGTCCGGCGAAGACCGAGAGCCGTGCCCAGAGCAGCCGCTGCTCCGGCGCGCACAGCTCGTGGCTCCAGCCGATGGCGGTACGCAGGGTCTGGTGGCGGGCGGGCGCGCTGCGGTTCGAACCGGTGAGCAGCCGGAAGCGGTCGTCCAGACGCTGCAGCAGTTGGACGGTGGACAGGGCGCGCAGCCGTCCGGCGGCCAGCTCCAGGGCGAGCGGGATTCCGTCCAGGCGGCGGCAGAGCTCCCGGGCGGCCTCGCGCTCGTCGTCGGCCGGCCGGAAGTCCGGGCGGACCGCGGCGGCCCGCTCCTCGAACAGCAGCACCGCGTCCGCGTCCGACATCGGCGGCAGCGGGAAGACCACCTCCCCGGCCAGCTCCAGCGGAAGCCGCCCGACGGCCAGCACCCGCAGCCCCGGGGCCCGGCGCAGCAGGTCCCGCACCAGCGAGGCGCAGGCGTCCACGAGCTGCTCGAAGCCGTCGATCACCAGCAGCAGCCGGCGCGTGGCCAGATGCTCGGCGAGGGTGGCGCGGGGCGCCCTGCCGACATGGCCGGAGAGCCCGAGCGCGTCGACCAGGGCGTGCTCCAGCAGCTCGGGGTCGTGGAGGGTGGTGAGCTCGGCCATCCAGACGCCGTCGCAGTACCGTTTCTCCAGAAGACCGGCGACGCGGACGGCGCAGCGGGTCTTGCCCACCCCGCCGACGCCGACCACCGTGACCAGCCTGGACTCCTCCAGGAGCTGGGCGAGGCGGACGAGTTCGCTCTCCCGTCCGACGAATCTGTTCAGCTCCGCCGGGAGGTTCCCGGGGCCGGTCCGGGCGTGGGGAACGTGGGGGGACGCAACGGGGCGCTGGGGGCGTCGCATGAAACACGCAGAGTACTGGTACGGCGGCTCTCCGTACAATCTCGTCCGGGTGCCCCTCGACGTTTCCCCGGGTAATGCGGTACGGGGTGCGACCACCGGCGCGATAGGCTCAAGGGACGACGACCGGCCGTGACCACGGCCGTCGCCGGACCGAACAAGAGACAGTACGAAGACAGCGACGACCGAGAGAGCGGTGCACTGTGTCCGGTGGAGAGGTGGCCGGGATCCTGGTGGCCGTCTTCTGGGCGATCCTGGTCTCGTTCCTCGCCGTCGTGCTGGTGAGGCTGGCCCAGACGCTCAGGGCGACGACCAAGCTCGTGGCGGACGTGACCGAGCAGGCCGTTCCGCTGCTCGCCGACGCCTCCGCCACCGTGCGTTCCGCGCAGACCCAGCTCGACAAGGTCGACGCGATCGCGACGGACGTCCAGGAGGTCACGTCGAACGCCTCCGCGCTGTCCACCACGGTCGCCTCGACCTTCGGCGGCCCGCTGGTCAAGGTCGCCGCGTTCGGTTACGGGGTGCGCCGGGCCATCGGCCGCAGGACCGGAGCCGAACCGGAGGCCCCCCGCCGGCAGGTGATCGTCGGCCGCGCGGTGCCGTCCGCGCGCGGCCGGAAGCGCAACGGCAGAAGTTCCCGCGGACCGAAGGACTGACGCAGCATGTTCCGCCGTACGTTCTGGTTCGCCGCAGGTGCCGCCGCCGGTGTCTGGGCCACGGCCAAGGTGAATCAGAAGCTCAAGCAGCTCACCCCCGAGAGCCTCGCGGCGCAGGCCGCCGACCGGGCGATCGAGACGGGACACCGGCTCAAGGACTTCGCTCTGGACGTCCGGGAGTCCATGGTCCGGCGCGAGGCCGAACTGGGCGAGGCGCTGGGGCTGGAGGCACCGGTCGACCAGGACCTTCCGGTCCGGCCGCACCTCGTCGTGACCACCGAACACCGCAAGCTCCCCTATAAGTCGTACAACCGGAATGAGGACCACTGATGGAGTCGGCAGAAATTCGTCGCCGCTGGCTGAGCTTCTTCGAGGAGCGCGGTCACACCGTCGTCCCTTCGGCGTCGCTCATCGCGGACGACCCGACTCTGCTCCTGGTCCCCGCGGGCATGGTCCCCTTCAAGCCGTACTTCCTCGGCGAGGTCAAGCCCCCGGCCCCGCGCGTCACCAGCGTGCAGAAGTGCGTCCGTACGCCGGACATCGAGGAGGTCGGCAAGACCACCCGGCACGGCACGTTCTTCCAGATGTGCGGCAACTTCTCCTTCGGCGACTACTTCAAGGAGGGCGCCATCACGCTCTCCTGGGAGCTGCTCACCAGCTCCGTCGAGGACGGCGGCTTCGGCCTCGACCCCGAGCGGCTGTGGATCACCGTCTACCTCGACGACGACGAGGCCGAGCGGATCTGGCGCGAGAAGGTCGGCGTCCCGGCCGAGCGCATCCAGCGCCTGGGCAAGAAGGACAACTTCTGGTCCATGGGCGTCCCCGGCCCCTGCGGCCCCTGCTCCGAGATCAACTACGACCGCGGCCCCGAGTTCGGCGTCGAGGGCGGCCCGGCCGTGAACGACGAGCGGTACGTGGAGATCTGGAACCTGGTCTTCATGCAGTACGAGCGCGGCGCGGGCGACGGCAAGGAGGACTTCCCGATCCTCGGCGACCTGCCGTCGAAGAACATCGACACCGGCCTCGGCCTGGAACGCCTCGCGATGATCCTGCAGGGCGTGCAGAACATGTACGAGACCGACACCCTGCGCGTCGTCATGGACAAGGCCACCGAGCTGACCGGCGTCCGCTACGGCGCCGAGCACGGCTCGGACGTCTCGCTCCGGGTCGTCGCCGACCACATCCGCACCTCCGTGATGCTCATCGGTGACGGCGTCACCCCGGGCAACGAGGGCCGCGGCTACGTGCTGCGCCGCATCATGCGCCGCGCCGTCCGCAACATGCGCCTGCTGGGCGCCACCGGGCCGGTCGTCAAGGACCTGGTCGACGTCGTGATCGACACGATGGGGCAGCAGTACCCCGAGCTGATCACCGACCGCAAGCGCATCGAGACCGTCGCCCTCGCCGAGGAGGCCGCCTTCCTCAAGGCCCTCAAGGGCGGCACCAACATCCTCGACACCGCCGTCACCGAGACCAAGGCCGCCGGTGGCAGCGTCCTCGCCGGTGACAAGGCGTTCCTGCTCCACGACACCTGGGGCTTCCCGATCGACCTCACCCTGGAGATGGCCGCCGAACAGGGCCTCGCCGTGGACGAGGAGGGCTTCCGCCGCCTGATGAAGGAGCAGCGGGACCGCGCCAAGGCGGACGCCCGCGCCAAGAAGACCGGCCACGCCGACCTGTCCGCGTACCGCGAGGTCGCCGACAGCTCCGGCGCCACCGACTTCACCGGCTACACGACCACCGAGGGTGAGTCGGTCATCGTCGGCCTGCTCGTCGACGGGGTCTCCTCCCCGGCCGCCTCCGAGGGCGACGAGGTCGAGGTCGTCCTCGACCGCACCCCGTTCTACGCCGAGGGCGGCGGCCAGATCGCCGACCAGGGCCGCATCCGGCTCGACACCGGCGCCGTCATCGAGGTCCGCGACGTGCAGAAGCCGGTCCCCGGCGTCCACGTCCACAAGGGTGTCGTCCAGGTCGGCGAGGTCACCGTCGGTGCCCCGGCGTACGCCTCGATCGACGTGAAGCGCCGCCGGGCCATCGCCCGCGCCCACTCCGCCACGCACCTCACCCACCAGGCCCTGCGCGACGCGCTCGGCCCGACGGCCGCCCAGGCCGGTTCCGAGAACCAGCCCGGCCGCTTCCGCTTCGACTTCGGCTCGCCGAACGCCGTCCCCGGCACGGTCATGACCGACGTCGAGCAGAAGATCAACGACGTGCTCGCGCGCGAACTCGACGTCCAGGCCGAGGTCATGTCGATCGACGAGGCCAAGAAGCAGGGCGCCATCGCCGAGTTCGGCGAGAAGTACGGCGAGCGGGTCCGGGTCGTCACCATCGGCGACTTCTCCAAGGAGCTGTGCGGCGGTACGCACGTCCACAACACCGCCCAGCTGGGTCTGGTGAAGCTGCTCGGGGAGTCGTCCATCGGTTCCGGCGTGCGCCGCATCGAGGCCCTGGTCGGCGTCGACGCGTACAACTTCCTCGCCAAGGAGCACACCGTCGTCGCCCAGCTCCAGGAGCTGGTCAAGGGACGCCCGGAGGAGCTGCCCGAGAAGATCGCCGGCATGCTCGGCAAGCTGAAGGACGCCGAGAAGGAGATCGAGAAGTTCCGCGCGGAGAAGGTCCTCCAGGCCGCCGCCGGACTGGCCGAGTCGGCCAAGGACGTACGGGGCGTCGCCCTGGTCACCGGTCAGGTGCCCGACGGCACCTCGGCCGACGACCTGCGCCGGCTCGTCCTCGACGTCCGCGGCCGCATCCAGGGCGGCCGGCCGGCCGTCGTCGCCCTGTTCACCACGGCCAACGGCCGTCCGCTGACCGTCATCGCGACCAACGAGGCGGCCCGCGAGCGCGGTCTCAAGGCCGGTGACCTGGTCCGTGCCGCGGCCAAGACCCTCGGCGGCGGTGGCGGTGGGAAGCCGGACGTCGCCCAGGGCGGTGGCCAGGACCCGGAGTCGATCGGCGCCGCCGTGTCCGCCGTCGAGCGCCTCGTCACCGAAACGGCGTGACGCCGGGCATGACGCAGATGCGCCGGGGCCGTCGCCTCGCGATCGACGTCGGGGACGCCCGGATCGGGGTCGCTTCCTGCGACCCCGACGGGATCCTCGCGACGCCGGTGGAGACCGTTCCGGGACGCGACGTCCCGGCGGCCCACCGGCGTCTCGGGCAGATCGTCGAGGAGTACGAGCCGATCGAGATCATCATCGGCCTGCCGAGGTCCCTCGGCGGCGGCGAGGGGCCCGCCGCCGCCAAGATCAGGGTCTTCGCCCAGGAGGTCGCCCGCTCGGCCGCACCCGTTCCGGTGCGATTGGTGGACGAGAGGATGACCACAGTGACGGCCAGTCAAGGGCTCCGCGCTTCGGGCGTGAAGTCCAAGAAAGGGCGATCCGTCATCGACCAGGCTGCCGCTGTGGTGATCCTTCAGAACGCTCTGGAGTCCGAACGGGCCTCTGGCCGTCCGCCCGGGGAAGCCGTCGAGGTGGTTGGCTGATCGCGATACGGTAACGTTCCGCGCGATGCGGCGGTGTGTCGAACAAATACCGCACAGCAAGAGACGGAACGTCGTCTCGCGGCTCTAGGGGATCGATGACTGAGTATGGCCGGGGCCCCGGCTCCGAACCGTGGCATCCCGAGGATCCCTTGTACGGGGACCAGGGATGGGGAGGACAGCAGCCCGCCCACGGCCAGAACCAGTACGGCGGCCAGCAGCAGTCCTACCCGCACGATCCGTACGCCCAACAGCCGCACGATCCGTACGCGCAGCAGCAGCCGCAGACGCACGACCCGTACGCCCAGCAGCAGTACGAGCAGCAGCCCGGTTACGGAGTCCCCCAGGACCCGTACGCCCAGCAGGGGCACCAGCAGCCCCAGCCCCAGCAGCCCGCTCAGCCGGGTTACGGCGACGGCGGCTGGCAGACCGGGCAGCAGCAGGGTGCGATGCCCTACGCCCCCCAGCCGGCCGACCCGTACGGCGGGGGGCAGGGCGGCTACCCGGAGGCGCACGACTACTACGGCACCCCGGAGGCCTACCCGCCGCCGCAGCCCCCGGGCCGCCGCGAGGCCGCCCCGCAGCAGGAACCGGCGCCGAACCCGGACTGGGACCCCGAGGTCCAGCCGGAGGAGACCCACCCCTTCTTCACGGGCACGGACGAGCGCGACGACGACGGGGACGACCGGGGCTCCCGCAGGCGCACCCGCGACCAGGACGACGAGGACGGCGACGAGGACGACTCGCGCGCGTCCCGCCGTGGCGGACGCGGCGGCGAGCGCCGCGGCAAGGGCAAGAAGAAGAGCCGCAACGGCTGCGCCTGTCTGGTCGTCTCGCTGGTCCTGGCCGGCGGCCTCGGCGGGGTCGTCTACCTCGGCTACGGCTTCTTCAAGGACCGGTACGGCTCGGCGCCCGACTACTCCGGCGCGGGCACCGGCCAGGTCGAGGTCGAGATCGAGAAGGGCGCCTTCGGGGCCGACATCGGCAACATCCTGAAGAAGAAGGGCGTCGTCAAGAGCGTCGACGCGTTCGTCGCGGCGCAGAACGAGAACCCCAAGGGCAATTCCATCCAGGCGGGCGTCTACCTGCTCCGCAAGGAAATGTCCGCGGCCGAGGCCGTGAAGATGCTGGTCGACCCGAAGAGCCAGAACCTTCTGGTGATTCCCGAGGGATGGCGCAACGCCGCCGTCTACGAGCTCATCGACAAGAGGCTCGGCCTCAAGAAGGGGACGACCGAGGACATCGCCAAGTCCGACGCGTCGAAACTCGGCCTGCCGGGCTGGGCGGGTAAGAACAAGGACATCAAGGACCCGCTGGAGGGCTTCCTCTTCCCGGCCGCGTATTCGGTCACCAAGGAGACCAAGCCGGAGGCCGTCCTCAAGCAGATGGTCTCCCGCTCCAACGAGGAGTACAAGAAGCTCGACCTCGAAAAAACGGCCAAGAAGTACAAGCTGGACGGCCCCTGGCAGGTTCTCACCGTCGCCAGCCTCGTCCAGGCGGAGGGGCTCACGCACGACGACTTCCGCAAGATGGCCGAGGTTGTCTACAACCGCCTCGAGCCCGACAACATCGTCACCAATCGCAAGCTCCAGTTCGACTCCTCGTTCAACTACCTGAAGAAGCAGAGCAAGATCAAGATCGGGTCGAACGAGGTCCACACCAACCCGGACCCGTACAACACCTATTACCACGCCGGTCTGCCGCCCGGGCCCATCAGCAACCCCGGCGACGAGGCCCTGCGCGCCACGCTCAACCCCACCGGCGACGGGTGGATGTTCTTCATCTCGCTCGACGGCAAGAAGACCCAGTTCACCAAGACGGCCGCCGAGCACGACAAGCTCAACGAGAAGTTCAAGGAACAGCATGGCCTCGGCTGACCGGCGGTGCCGTGCCGCCGTTCTCGGATCGCCCATCGCGCACTCGCTCTCCCCGGTCCTGCACCGGGCCGCCTATGCGGAACTCGGCCTCACCCACTGGACGTACGACCGGTTCGAGGTGGACGAGGACGGTCTGGCCGCATTCATGGCGGGGCTCGACCCGACCTGGGCCGGGCTCTCGCTGACCATGCCGCTGAAGCGGGCGGTCATTCCGCTGCTGGACTCCATCAGCGCGACCGCGGCCTCGGTGGAGGCCGTCAACACGGTCGTCCTCACCGAGGACGGCCGCCGGACCGGCGACAACACCGATATCCCCGGCATGGTCGCGGCACTGCGCGAACGGGGTGTGGAGAAGGTCGAGTCCGCCGCCGTGCTCGGCGCCGGGGCCACCGCCTCCTCCGCACTCGCCGCGCTGTCCAAGATCTGCGCGGGACCGGTCACGGCATACGTCCGCAGCCCGGAACGGGCCCGGGAGATGCGCGGCTGGGGCGAGCGCCTCGGCGTCGACGTCCGGACCGCCGACTGGGCGGAGGCCGGGCAGGCGCTGGGCGCCCCGCTGGTCGTCGCCACCACCCCCGCCGGAACCACGGACGCCCTGGCCGCCGCCGTGCCGGAGCGGCCCGGCATGCTCTTCGACGTGCTGTACGACCCGTGGCCGACCCGGCTCGCCGCCGACTGGGCGGCGCGGGGCGGCGCAGTGGTCGGAGGTCTCGACCTCCTGGTACATCAGGCCGTGCTCCAGGTCGAGCAGATGACCGGCCGTGCGCCCGCGCCGCTCCCGGCCATGCGGCTGGCCGGCGAAGCGGCTCTCGCGGGGCGCTGAGGCAGGGGCGGAGCCCGGCGAGGGCCGTCCGTCTGCTGGACCGGCGGGCGGGCCGGGGCCCCGGTCGTGGGAGGATCGGGGCGGCGGGCCAGGGCCGCGCACCCGGTCGCGCCGTCGCAGTTCCAGGCGCGAGCATGAGGAGCACCGTTGAGCAGGTTGCGCTGGCTGACCGCGGGGGAGTCGCACGGCCCCGCACTCGTGGCGACGCTGGAGGGTCTTCCCGCCGGTGTCCCGATCACCACGGAGATGGTGGCGGACGCACTCGCCCGGCGACGGCTCGGTTATGGCCGCGGTGCGCGGATGAAGTTCGAGAAGGACGAGGTCACCTTCCTCGGCGGGGTGCGCCACGGACTGACCATGGGCTCCCCGGTCGCCGTGATGGTGGGCAACACCGAGTGGCCCAAGTGGGAGCAGGTCATGGCGGCCGACCCGGTCGACCCCGCCACCCTGGCCGAGCTGGCCCGCAACGCCCCGCTGACCCGCCCGAGGCCCGGCCACGCCGACCTCGCGGGCATGCAGAAGTACGGCTTCGACGAGGCCCGGCCGATCCTGGAGCGCGCCAGCGCCCGGGAGACGGCGGCCCGCGTCGCGCTCGGCACCGTGGCGCGCTCGTACCTCAAGGAGACCACGGGCATCGAGATCGTCAGCCATGTCGTCGAGCTGGCCGCGGCCAAGGCGCCCTACGGTGTCTACCCGACGCCCTCCGACGTCGAGCGGCTCGACGCCGACCCGGTGCGCTGCCTGGACGCCGACGCGAGCGAGGCGATGGTCGCGGAGATCGACCAGGCCCACAAGGACGGCGACACCCTCGGCGGCGTCGTCGAGGTCCTGGCGTACGGCGTGCCCGTCGGCCTCGGCTCGCACGTGCACTGGGACCGGCGGCTCGACGCCCGGCTCGCCGCCGCGCTGATGGGCATCCAGGCCATCAAGGGCGTCGAGGTCGGCGACGGCTTCGACCTGGCCCGGGTGCCCGGCTCCCAGGCGCACGACGAGATCCTGGTCACCGAGGACGGCATCAAGCGCGCCTCCGGCCGTTCCGGCGGCACCGAGGGCGGTCTCACCACCGGTGAGCTGCTGCGGGTCCGCGCGGCGATGAAGCCGATCGCGACCGTCCCCCGCGCGCTCGCCACCGTCGACGTCGTCACCGGCGAACCGGCCAAGGCCCACCACCAGCGCTCCGATGTCTGTGCCGTTCCGGCCGCGGGCATCGTCGCCGAGGCGATGGTCGCGCTGGTCCTCGCCGACGCCGTCGCGGAGAAGTTCGGCGGCGACAGCGTCGCCGAGACCCGGCGCAACGTGGAGTCGTACCTCGACCACCTCCACATCCGATGAGCGGCCCGCTGGTCGTCCTCGTCGGCCCCATGGGCGTCGGCAAGTCCACGGTCGGGGAGCTGCTCGCCGGGCTGCTCTCCACCGGTTACCGGGACACCGACGCGGACGTGGTCGCCGTCGCCGGGAAGCCGATCCCGGAGATCTTCTTCGACGAGGGCGAGGAGCACTTCCGCGCGCTGGAGCGGCAGGCGGTGCGCACCGCCCTCGCCGAGCACACCGGCGTCCTCTCCCTCGGCGGCGGCGCGGTGCTCGACGACACCACCCGCGCGCTGCTCGCCGGACACCCCGTCGTCTACCTCTCGATGGACGTCGAGGAGGCCGTGAAGCGCGTCGGGCTGAACACCGCCCGCCCGCTGCTCGCCGTCAACCCGCGCCGGCAGTGGCGCGAGCTGATGGAGGCCCGCCGCCCTCTGTACACCGAGGTGGCGCGGGCGACCGTCGCCACCGACGGACGCACCCCCGACGAGGTCGCCCGCGCGGTCCTCGACGCACTGGAACCGCAGGAACGCGGGGACGGCCCCGCCGCCCCCGGCCAGGAGAAGACATGACCGAGCAGGCCCCCACCCGTATCGCGATCGCCGGCAGCGCGGGCACCGACCCGTACGAGGTGCTGGTCGGCCGGCAGCTGCTGGGCGAACTGCCCACGCTCATCGGCGACCGCGCCAAGCGCGTCGCGGTCCTCCACCCCGAGGCGCTCGCCGAGACCGGCGGGGCGGTCCGCCAGGACCTCGCCGACCAGGGCTACGAGGCCATCGCGATCCAGCTGCCGAACGCCGAGGAGGCCAAGACCGCCGAGGTCGCGGCGTACTGCTGGAAGGCGCTGGGCCAGACCGGCTTCACCCGCACCGACGTGATCGTCGGCGTCGGCGGCGGCGCCACCACCGATGTCGCCGGATTCGTCGCGGCGACCTGGCTGCGCGGGGTGCGCTGGATCGCCGTGCCCACCACCGTGCTCGGCATGGTCGACGCGGCCGTCGGCGGCAAGACCGGCATCAACACCGCCGAGGGCAAGAACCTCGTCGGCGCCTTCCACCCGCCGGCCGGGGTCCTGTGCGACCTCGCCGCGCTGGACTCGCTGCCCGTCCACGACTACGTCAGCGGCATGGCCGAGGTCATCAAGGCCGGATTCATCGCCGACCCCGTCATCCTCGACCTGGTCGAGGCGGACCCGGAGGGCGCCCGTACGCCCACCGGACCGCACACCGCCGAGCTGATCGAACGGGCCATCAGGGTCAAGGCCGAGGTCGTCTCCGGCGACCTCAAGGAGTCCGGGCCGCGCGAGGTCCTCAACTACGGCCACACCCTGGCCCACGCCATCGAGAAGAACGAGCGCTACAAGTGGCGGCACGGCGCGGCCGTCTCGGTCGGCATGGTCTTCGCCGCCGAACTGGGCCGGCTGGCCGGACGCCTCGACGACGCCACCGCCGACCGGCACCGCGCCGTCCTGGCCTCCGTCGGGCTGCCGCTCACCTACCGGGGCGACCAGTGGCCCCGGCTGCTGGAGACCATGAAGGTCGACAAGAAGTCCCGCGGCGACCTGCTGCGCTTCATCGTCCTCGACGGCCTCGGCAAGCCCACCGTCCTGGAGGGCCCCGACCCGGCCGTACTGCTCGCCGCGTACGGGGAGGTGTCGGCGTGACGCGCCGGGTGCTCGTCCTCAACGGGCCGAACCTCGGCCGCCTCGGCTCCCGCGAGCCGGACGTCTACGGAGCCACCTCCTACGCCGGACTCGTCGACGCCTGCCGGAGCCTCGGCAAGGAGCTGGGCTTCGACGTCGAGGTCCGGGAGACCAACGACGAGGGCGAGCTGATCCGCTGGCTCCACGAGGCCGCCGACGGTTCGATTCCGGTCGTTCTCAACCCGGGGGCCTTCACGCACTACTCGTACGGGATGCGGGACGCGGCGGCCCAGCGCACCGCGCCGCTGATCGAGGTGCACATCTCCAACCCGTACGCGCGGGAGGAGTTCCGCCACCACTCCGTGGTCGCACCGGTGGCCACGGGAACCGTCGCCGGGTTCGGCATCGACTCCTACCGCCTCGCCCTGCGCGCCCTGGCGGACGGGCCCGCCGACTGACGGACCGGAGGATTCCCGGCCGTTCGGGCACTGCGGCGGCTTCCCGCCCGTTGTCCCTGTGGCGGCCGGGAACGGTACGGTTGCCGTCCCACCAGCGCCAGTTGACTGTACGAGACGGAGTGGCACCGGATGCAGCACGCAGTGGGGGCCCCGCTGCCGCCGCCCCAGGGCCCCGCGGGCGGACCTGGCGGCTGGTCGCACCAGGCCCAGCACCCCGGCCCGCCCCTGCCGGCGGGCCCGCCGCCCGCCGCCCCGCCCGCCCCCGGCGGGTGGAGCGGCCCGGCCCCGCAGCACGCCCCCGGGCCTCCCCCCAGGGAGACCACCGGGCATGTCCAGCTGCCGCCGGGCGGCCCGGTGCCGCTGCCCGCGCCGCCCGCCGAGCCCGGCACCGGCAGCGCGACCCTCGCCGTCCTGCTGATCGGCCCCGCCGGCGCCGGCAAGACCACCGTCGCCAAGCTCTGGGCCAGCCGCCGCCGGGTCCCCACCGCCCATGTGAGCCTCGACGACGTCCGTGAGTGGGTCTGCTCCGGCTTCGCCGACCCGCAGGCCGGGTGGAACGACCACTCCGAGGCGCAGTACCGCCTGGCCCGCCGCACCTGCGGCTTCGCCGCCCGCAACTTCCTCGCCAACGGCATCTCCTGCATCCTCGACGACGCGGTCTTCCCCGACCGGCCGGTCGTCGGCCTCGGGGGCTGGAAGCGCCATGTCGGCCCCGGGCTCCTGCCGGTCGTCCTGCTGCCCGGCCTGGAGATCGTCCTGGAGCGCAACGCCGAGCGCAGCGGCAACCGCCGCCTCTCGGACGAGGAGGTCGCCAGGATCCACGGCAGGATGGCCGGCTGGTACGGCTCCGGGCTCCCGATCATCGACAACTCGACCTACGACGTCGAGACCACCGCCCGGGTCCTGGACGACATCCTCGCCCGGTCCATAGCCTCCCCGCCGAGCTGGTGAATTCCCACCCCCCGGTCGGCTGCGCTGACCGCGCGGGCGCGCGCCCCCGCTCGTAGGCTCGTGGCATGTCAGAGGTGTACGCCGTCCGCCGCGGAGCGCTCCGCGACCGGTGCGCCGCCGCGGGTGCCGCGGCCGCCCTGGTCTCCCGCCCCGCCAACGTCCGCTATCTCGCGGGCGGTGCGCCACCGGGAGCCGTGCTGCTGCTCGGCCCCGGCGAGGACGTGCTGTTCTCGCCGCGCGAACCGGGCGGCGAGCACACCGAGGGGCGGACCGACGACCGGCTGCGGGTGTCGGTGCTGCCCGTCGCGGGCGGGGACCCGGCGGTGGCGGCCGCCGATCTGGCCGGTTCCTCCGGAGTGGAGTCCCTCGCCGTGGAGGAGCACCATCTGACGGTCGCCCGCCACCGCGCCATGGGCTCCGTCGCGCCGAGACTGCGGCTGGCCGACCTCGGGACCGCCGTCGAGCAGCAGCGGGTGGTCAAGGACGAGGAGGAAATCGCCTGTCTGCGGATCGCCGCCGAGATCACCGACCAGGCCCTGGGCGAACTCCTGGAGTCCATCCTGGTCGGCCGCACCGAGCGGCATCTCGCCCTGGAGCTGGAGCGCCGTCTGGTGGACCACGGCGCCGACGGCCCCGCCTTCGCCACCTCGGTGGCCACCGGGCCGAATTCCGGCCGGGGCCGCCACCACCCCTCGGACCGACGGGTCGAGGAAGGGGATTTCCTCTCCGTCTGTCTGGGCGCGAGCTACCGCGGCTACCGTTGCGAGATCGGCCGCACCTTCGTCATCGGGACGGCGCCGGCCGACTGGCAGATCGAGCTCTACGACCTCGTTTTCGCCGCTCAGCGGGCCGGCCGCGAGGCGCTCGTGCCGGGCGCCGCCTACCGGGACGTGGACCACGCGGCCCGGAATCTGCTGGACTCCGCGGGGCACGGCGGGAGCCTGGCGCCCTGGACCGGGCACGGGGTGGGACTCGAAATCGACGAGGACCCGCAGTTGGCACCTGCGGCCATGGGTAAACTGGACGCTTGTGTGCCGGTCACCGTCGAACCGGGGGTCCACCTCCCGGGCCGGGGCGGAGTCCGGATCGATGACACGCTCGTCGTGCGCCCCGAGGCGGACGGCGGACCCGAGCTACTCACCATCACGACCAAGGAGCTGCTCGCGCTCTAGCGCGGATCCTCGGTCGTCCACCAGCTTCAGCCCAGGAGATTCCGCAACCGTGGCTTCCACGAACGACCTCAAGAACGGCATGGTGCTCAAGCTCGACGGAGGCCAGCTCTGGTCCGTCGTCGAGTTCCAGCACGTCAAGCCCGGCAAGGGCCCGGCCTTCGTGCGCACCAAGCTCAAGAACGTGCTCTCCGGCAAGGTCGTCGACAAGACGTTCAACGCCGGTGTGAAGGTCGAAACGGCCACCATCGACCGTCGCGACATGCAGTTCTCCTACATGGACGGCGACTACTTCGTCTTCATGGACATGGAGACCTACGACCAGCTCCACGTGGACCGCAAGGCCGTCGGCGACACCGCCAACTTCCTGATCGAGGGCTTCACCGCCTCCGTGGCGCAGCACGAGGGCGAGGTGCTCTACGTCGAGCTCCCGGCCGCCGTCGAGCTCGTCATCCAGGAGACCGAGCCGGGCGTCCAGGGCGACCGCTCCACCGGTGGCACCAAGCCCGCCACCCTGGAGACCGGCCACCAGATCCAGGTCCCGCTCTTCATCACCACCGGTGAGAAGATCAAGGTCGACACCCGCACCAGCGACTACCTCGGCCGGGTGAACAGCTAACCGTGGCCGCCCGGAACAAGGCCCGCAAGCGCGCCTTCCAGATCCTCTTCGAGGCCGACCAGCGCGGTGAGTCCGTGCTGACGGTCCTCGCGGACTGGGTGCGGCACTCGCGGTCCGACACCCGTCAGCCGCCGGTCGCCGAGTACACGATGGAGCTCGTCGAGGGGTACGCGAAGTACGCGAACCGGATCGACGACCTCATCGTGACGTACGCCGTGGACTGGGAGATCGACCGCATGCCGGTCGCCGACCGGAACATCGTGCGCCTCGGTGCCTACGAGCTGATCTGGGAGGACGGTACGCCGGACGCGGTGGTGATCGACGAGGCGGTCCAGATCGCCAAGGAGTTCTCCACCGATGACTCCCCGTCCTTCGTGAACGGGCTGCTGGCCCGCTTCAAGGACCTCAAGCCGAACCTCCGCCGGGAGCAGTAGCCCGGGGGCGTTCAGCCGACGAAGGGGCCCGCGGTCTCCGTGACCGCGGGCCCCTTCGGCATGCGACGGGCGGGGCGGCGGGCACGAAAAAACCGTGCCGGCACGGGCACCCGATGGGGTGAACCCGCGCCGGCACGGCGGTGGATCTTCTCTGCGGGCCTCAGCCCTCTTCGTGGGATACGGCGCGGCGCGCGTCCGCGTCCAGCACGCCCCAGCTGATCAACTGCTCCGTGAGCACGGAGGGCGACTGGTCGTAGATCACGGCCAGGGTGCGCAGGTCGTCCTGGCGGATCGACAGCACCTTGCCGTTGTAGTCGCCGCGCTGGCTCTGGATCGTCGCGGCGTAGCGCTGGAGCGGACCGGCCTTCTCCGGCGGCACGTGGGCCAGCCGCTCCAGGTCCAGGACCAGCTTCGGCGGCGGCTCGGCGGCACCGCCGGGCGTCGTACCGGGCAGCAGCTCCTGCACCGGGACCCCGTAGAAGTCCGCGAGCTCAGCGAGGCGCTGCACGGTCACGGCACGGTCGCCGCGCTCGTACGAACCGACCACGACGGCCTTCCAGCGGCCCTGGGACTTCTCCTCCACGCCATGGAGGGAGAGACCCTGCTGGGTGCGGATGGCACGGAGTTTGGCCCCGAGCTGTTTTGCGTATTCGCTGGACATAAAGCTCCCCGGACGCTGGGACGTTGCGCGGCTCCGCCGCGTTGCTGGTAACTCACTGTGAGGTTACGCAGCGTTACTTGGTTGCGTCAAGCTGAAAGGGTGCGGACGGGCATCCCGGGGGTCCCGCCAGGGGCCGACGCAAGCCCTGGTAACGTGGATGACGCAATTTCGACGTCCTTTAAGGTCCGTCCCGTGAGGCGGAGAAGGAGGTCCGTTTCTTATGGACGCACAGTACGAAGCCACCGGCAACGCGGCACGCCCCGTTCTGGAGGCCCCGGACATCGCCCGGGTTCTGACCCGTATCGCCCACGAGATCGTCGAACGCGCCAAGGGCGCCGACGACGTGGTGCTCCTCGGCATTCCGACGCGCGGCGTCTTCCTCGCCCGTCGGCTCGCCGAAAAGCTCGAAGAGATCACCGGCGGAAAGATGCCGGTCGGCTCCCTCGACATCACGATGTACCGCGACGACCTGCGGCTGCGCCCGGCGCGCGCCCTGGCCCGCACCGACATCCCCGGTGAGGGCATCGAGGGCCGCCTGGTCGTCCTGGTCGACGACGTCCTCTTCTCGGGTCGCACGATCCGCGCCGCGCTCGACGCCCTGGGCGACATCGGCCGCCCGCGCGCGGTGCAGCTCGCCGTCCTGGTCGACCGGGGCCACCGCGAACTCCCGATCCGCGCCGACTACGTCGGCAAGAACCTCCCCACGTCGCTGCGGGAGACGGTCAAGGTCCTGCTCGCCGAGGAGGACGGCCGGGACGCCGTGCTGCTCGGTGACGGCCGGACCGCCCCCACGGGCGAGCAGTAGCTCCCGCCACCCCCGTACGGCCCGTCGCAGGTCCGTACGGCTGCTCACGCACGCCCGCATGCCTGAACCCTCCATCCCTTCGGAGAACACCCAGATGAAGCGCCACCTCATCTCGGCCGCCGACCTCACCCGCGACGACGCCGTCCTGATCCTCGACACCGCCGAGGAGATGGCCCGGGTCGCCGACCGGCCGATCAAGAAGCTCCCCACCCTCCGCGGCCGTACCGTCGTCAACCTCTTCTTCGAGGACTCGACGCGTACCCGCATCTCCTTCGAGGCCGCGGCCAAGCGCCTGTCGGCCGACGTCATCAACTTCTCCGCGAAGGGTTCGTCCGTCTCCAAGGGCGAATCGCTCAAGGACACCGCGCTGACCCTGGAGGCGATGGGCGCCGACGCCGTCGTCATCCGGCACGGCGCCTCCGGGGCCCCGTACCGCCTCGCCACCTCCGGCTGGATCGACGGCGCCGTCGTCAACGCCGGTGACGGCACCCACGAGCACCCCACCCAGGCCCTCCTGGACGCCTTCACGATCCGCCGCCGGCTGCTCGGGGCCGACAGCGGCCTCGGCCGCGACCTCGAAGGCCGCCGGGTCACCATCGTCGGCGACATCCTGCACAGCCGGGTGGCCCGCTCCAACGTCCACCTGCTGAACACCCTGGGCGCCCGGGTCACCCTGGTGGCCCCGCCGACCCTGGTCCCGGTCGGTGTCGAGCAGTGGCCCTGCGAGGTCAGCTACGGCCTCGACGAGGTGCTGCCGAAGTCCGACGCGGTGATGATGCTGCGTGTGCAGCGTGAACGGATGAACGCCGCGTACTTCCCCACCGAGCGCGAGTACTCCCGCCGCTACGGCCTGGACGCCGACCGGATGGCGCGGATGCCCGAGGACGCCATCGTCATGCACCCCGGCCCGATGGTGCGTGGCATGGAGATCACCGCCGAGGTCGCCGACTCCGGCCGGTGCACGGCCGTCGAGCAGGTCGCCAACGGCGTATCCATCCGCATGGCCGTCCTGTACCTGCTGCTCGGCGGGTACGAATCCGCTGCCCCGTCCCGTACCGAGGAGAACAAGTAACCATGAGCAAGACCCTGATCCGCGGCGCGCGCGTCCTCGGCGGCGAGCCCCAGGACGTCCTCCTCGACGGCGAGACCGTCGCGGCCGTCGGCACCGGACTCGACGCCACCGGCGCGACCGTCGTCGAGGCCGCCGGGCAGGTCCTGCTGCCCGGCCTGGTCGACCTCCACACCCATCTGCGCGAGCCGGGCCGCGAGGACTCCGAGACGGTCCTGACCGGTACGAAGGCGGCCGCGGTCGGCGGCTTCACCGCCGTGCACGCCATGGCCAACACCTTCCCCGTCGCCGACACCGCCGGTGTGGTCGAGCAGGTCTGGCGGCTCGGCCGGGAGTCCGGCTACTGCGACGTCCAGCCGGTCGGCGCCGTCACCGTCGGCCTGGAGGGCAGGAAGCTCGCCGAGCTGGGCGCCATGCACGACTCGGCGGCCGGCGTGAAGGTCTTCTCCGACGACGGCAAGTGCGTCGACGACGCGGTGATCATGCGCCGGGCCCTGGAGTACGTGAAGGCGTTCGACGGCGTCGTCGCCCAGCACGCCCAGGAGCCCCGCCTCACCGAGGGCGCCCAGATGAACGAGGGCGTCGTCTCCGCCGAGCTCGGACTGGGCGGCTGGCCCGCCGTCGCCGAGGAGTCGATCATCGCCCGCGACGTGCTGCTCGCCGCCCACGTCGGCTCCCGGGTGCACATCTGCCACCTGTCGACCGCCGGTTCCGTGGACATCGTCCGCTGGGCCAAGTCCAAGGGCTGGAACGTCACCGCCGAGGTCACCCCGCACCACCTGCTCCTCACCGACGAGCTCGTGCGCACCTACGACCCGGTCTACAAGGTGAACCCGCCGCTGCGCACCGAGGCCGACGTCATGGCGCTGCGCGAGGCGCTCGCCGACGGCACCATCGACTGCGTCGCCACCGACCACGCCCCGCACCCGCACGAGGACAAGGACTGCGAGTGGGCCGCCGCCGCCATGGGCATGGTGGGCCTGGAGACCGCGCTCTCCGTCGTCCAGCAGACGATGGTCGACACCGGGCTGCTCGACTGGGCCGGGGTCGCCGACCGGATGTCGTTCCGTCCGGCCGTCATCGGACGGCTCGACGGACACGGCCGGCCCGTCGCGGCGGGGGAACCCGCCAACCTCACCCTGGTCGATCCGGCTTACCGTGGTGTCGTGGACCCCGCGGGCTTCGCCTCCCGCAGCCGCAACACTCCGTACGAGGGGCGCGAGCTGCCGGGCCGAGTCACCCACACCTTCCTGCGGGGCCGTGCAACGGTCGTCGACGGGAAGCTCGCGTGACATCACTCATCTCTCTCCACCAGCTCGCTGCCGAACGGAAGTCCGCCGAGGTCACCGACTGGTCCGCCCGGATCAG
Source organism: Streptomyces sp. NPDC001108 (assembly GCF_053598535.1). Lineage (NCBI taxonomy): Bacteria > Bacillati > Actinomycetota > Actinomycetes > Kitasatosporales > Streptomycetaceae > Streptomyces > Streptomyces sp. NPDC001108. The sequence goes on along the minus strand of NZ_JBSFKL010000007.1, from coordinate 37,488 downwards.
CTGGGTCATCGCACTGGCCGTCCTGATCGCCTTCGTCTACTGGCTGATGCGCCAGGGATGGAAGTGGCGGGGCAGCCTCCAGTCGGACCTGCCGGAACTGAGCACCACCCCGGAAGGGTTCGCGGACGACCAGCCGCTGCTCACCCTGACCGGCCGCTACCACGCCTCCACCACCGCGGGGCAGTGGCTCGACCGGATCGTCGCCCACGGGCTGGGCACCCGCAGCCGGGTGGAGCTCACCCTGACCCGGCGGGGCCTGGACGTGGTCCGCCCCGGTGCCGCCGACTTCTTCGTACCGGCCGAAGCCCTGCGCGAGGCCCGGCTCGACAAGGGCATCGCGGGCAAGGTCCTCCCCGAGGGCGGCCTGCTGATCATCACCTGGGCCCACGGCGACAAGCTGATCGACTCCGGCTTCCGCTCCGACCACTCGGCCGAGCACCGGGCCTGGGTCGAAGCCGTCAACCAACTCACCATCACCGCAACGGAAGGCGCCGCACGATGACGATCTCCACCCGGGGGGCCGCCAAGGCCCCCGCCGTACTCGTCCTGGAGGACGGCCGCACATTCCGCGGCCGTGCCTACGGGGCCGTGGGGGAGACCTTCGGCGAGGCGGTTTTCTCCACCGGCATGACCGGCTACCAGGAGACGCTGACCGACCCCTCCTACCACCGCCAGGTCGTCGTGATGACCGCCCCGCACGTCGGGAACACCGGGGTCAATGACGAGGACCCCGAGTCCGGCCGCATCTGGGTCTCCGGCTACGTCGTCCGCGACCCCGCCCGGACCCCCTCCAACTGGCGCTCGCGCCGCTCCCTCGACGAGGAGCTGGAGCGCCAGGGCGTCGTCGGCATCAGCGGCATCGACACCCGCGCCCTCACCCGCCACCTGCGCGAGCGCGGCGCCATGCGCGTCGGCATCTTCTCCGGCGACGCCGTCGCCGACGAGGCCACGCTGCTGGCCCGGGTCCAGGAGGCCCCCGAGATGGTGGGCGCCGACCTCTCCGCCGAGGTCGCCACCAAGGAGGCGTACGTCGTCCCCGCGATCGGCACCAAGAAGTTCACCGTCGCCGCGATCGACCTCGGCATCAAGGGCATGACCCCGCACCGGATGGCCGAGCGCGGCATCGAGGTGCACGTGCTGCCCGCCACCGCCACCCTGGAGGACGTCTACGCGGTCGGGCCCGACGGCGTGTTCTTCTCCAACGGCCCCGGCGACCCCGCCACCGCCGACCACCCGGTCTCCGTCATGCGCGGCGTCCTGGAGCGGAAGACCCCGCTCTTCGGCATCTGCTTCGGCAACCAGATCCTGGGCCGCGCCCTCGGCTTCGGCACCTACAAGCTGAAGTACGGCCACCGCGGCATCAACCAGCCCGTGCAGGACCGCACGACCGGCAAGGTCGAGGTCACCGCGCACAACCACGGCTTCGCCGTCGACGCCCCGCTCGACAAGGTGTCCGACACCGACTTCGGCCGCGCCGAGGTCTCCCACGTCTGCCTGAACGACCAGGTCGTCGAAGGACTCCAGCTGCTCGACCAGCCGGCCTTCAGCGTCCAGTACCACCCCGAGGCGGCAGCGGGCCCGCACGACGCCGCGTACCTCTTCGACCGCTTCGTATCCCTGATGGAGGGCCAGCGTGCCTAAGCGCTCCGATATCCAGTCCGTCCTGGTCATCGGCTCCGGCCCGATCGTCATCGGCCAGGCCGCCGAGTTCGACTACTCCGGCACCCAGGCCTGCCGCGTCCTCAAGGCCGAGGGCCTGCGCGTCATCCTGGTCAACTCCAACCCGGCGACGATCATGACCGACCCGGAGATCGCCGACGCCACCTACGTCGAGCCGATCACCCCCGAGTTCGTCGAGAAGATCATCGCCAAGGAGCGCCCCGACGCGCTGCTCCCCACCCTGGGCGGCCAGACCGCGCTCAACACCGCGATCTCCATGCACGAGAACGGTGTCCTGGAGAAGTACGGCGTCGAGCTGATCGGCGCCAACGTCGAGGCCATCAACAAGGGCGAGGACCGCGACCTCTTCAAGGGCGTCGTCGAGGCCGTCAAGGAGAAGATCGGGTACGGCGAGTCCGCCCGCTCGGTCATCTGCCACTCCATGGACGACGTCCTCGCCGGCGTCGAGACGCTCGGCGGCTACCCCGTCGTCGTCCGCCCCTCCTTCACCATGGGCGGCGCCGGCTCCGGCTTCGCCCACGACGAGGCGGAGCTGCGCCGCATCGCCGGCCAGGGCCTCACGCTCTCCCCGACCACCGAGGTGCTCCTGGAGGAGTCCATCCTCGGCTGGAAGGAGTACGAGCTGGAGCTGATGCGCGACAGGAACGACAACGTCGTGGTCGTCTGCTCCATCGAGAACTTCGACCCGATGGGCGTCCACACCGGCGACTCGATCACCGTCGCCCCGGCGATGACGCTCACCGACCGCGAGTACCAGCGGCTGCGCGACGTCGGCATCGCGATCATCCGCGAGGTCGGCGTCGACACCGGCGGCTGCAACATCCAGTTCGCGATCGACCCGAAGGACGGCCGGGTCATCGTCATCGAGATGAACCCGCGCGTCTCCCGCTCCTCGGCGCTGGCCTCCAAGGCCACCGGCTTCCCGATCGCCAAGATCGCCGCCAAGCTGGCCGTCGGCTACACGCTCGACGAGATCCCCAACGACATCACCGAGAAGACCCCGGCCTCCTTCGAGCCCACCCTCGACTACGTCGTCGTCAAGGCCCCGCGGTTCGCCTTCGAGAAGTTCCCGTCCGCCGACTCCACCCTCACCACCACCATGAAGTCGGTGGGCGAGGCCATGGCGATCGGCCGGAACTTCACCGAGGCGCTCCAGAAGGCGCTCCGCTCGCTGGAGAAGAAGGGCTCGCAGTTCGCCTTCACCGGCGAGCCGGGCGACAAGGCCGAGCTGCTGGCCGAGGCCGTCCGCCCGACCGACGGCCGGATCAACACCGTCATGCAGGCGATCCGGGCCGGAGCCACCCAGGAGGAGGTCTTCGAAGCGACGAAGATCGACCCCTGGTTCGTCGACCAGCTCTTCCTGATCAAGGAGATCGCCGACGAGATCGCCACCGCCGACGAGCTGGGCGCCGAACTGCTCGCCGAGGCCAAGCGGCACGGCTTCTCCGACGCCCAGATCGCCGACATCCGCAGCCTGCGCGAGGACGTCGTGCGCGAGGTGCGGCACGCGCTGGGCATCCGCCCGGTCTACAAGACGGTCGACACCTGCGCCGCCGAGTTCGCCGCGAAGACGCCGTACTTCTACTCCAGCTACGACGAGGAGACCGAGGTCGCGCCGCGCACCAGGCCCGCGGTGATCATCCTCGGCTCCGGCCCCAACCGCATCGGCCAGGGCATCGAGTTCGACTACTCCTGCGTCCACGCCTCCTTCGCGCTGAGCGACGCGGGCTACGAGACCGTGATGGTCAACTGCAACCCGGAGACCGTCTCCACCGACTACGACACCTCCGACCGCCTGTACTTCGAGCCGCTGACGCTGGAGGACGTGCTGGAGATCGTCCACGCGGAGACCCTCGCCGGCCCGGTCGCGGGCGTCGTCGTCCAGCTCGGCGGCCAGACCCCGCTCGGCCTCTCCCAGGCGCTCAAGGACAACGGCGTGCCGGTCGTCGGTACGTCCCCGGAGGCGATCCACGCCGCCGAGGACCGCGGCGCATTCGGCCGGGTCCTCGCCGAGGCCGGACTCCCGGCCCCGAAGCACGGCACCGCCACCACCTTCGACGGGGCCAAGGCCATCGCCGACGAGATCGGCTACCCCGTCCTCGTCCGCCCCAGCTACGTGCTCGGCGGCCGGGGCATGGAGATCGTGTACGACGAGGCGCGGCTCTCCTCGTACATCGCCGAGTCCACCGAGATCAGCCCCACCCGGCCGGTCCTGGTCGACCGCTTCCTCGACGACGCGATCGAGATCGACGTCGACGCGCTCTACGACGGCACCGACCTGTACCTCGGCGGCGTCATGGAGCACATCGAGGAGGCCGGTATCCACTCCGGCGACTCCGCCTGCGCGCTGCCCCCGATCACGCTCGGCGGCCACGACATCAAGCGGCTGCGGGTCTCCACCGAGGCCATCGCCAAGGGCGTCGGCGTCCGTGGGCTGATCAACATCCAGTTCGCGCTCTCCGGCGACATCCTCTACGTGCTGGAGGCCAACCCGCGCGCCTCGCGCACCGTCCCCTTCACCTCGAAGGCGACCGCGGTGCCGCTGGCCAAGGCCGCCGCCCGCATCTCGCTCGGCGCCACCATCGCCGAGCTGCGCGCCGAGGGCCTGCTCCCGGCCAACGGCGACGGCGGCACCCTGCCGATGGACGCGCCGATCTCCGTCAAGGAGGCCGTCATGCCGTGGTCGCGCTTCCGCGACATCCACGGCCGCGGTGTCGACACCGTCCTCGGCCCGGAGATGCGCTCCACCGGCGAGGTCATGGGCATCGACTCCGTCTTCGGCACGGCGTACGCCAAGTCGCAGGCGGGCGCCTACGGGCCGCTGCCGACCAAGGGCCGCGCCTTCATCTCGGTGGCCAACCGGGACAAGCGCTCGATGATCTTCCCGGCGCGCGAGCTCGTCGCCCACGGCTTCGAGCTGCTCGCCACCTCCGGCACCGCCGAGGTCCTCAAGCGCAACGGCATCAACGCCACCGTCGTGCGCAAGCAGTCCGAGGGCCCCGGCCCGCAGGGCGAGAAGACCATCGTCCAGCTCATCCACGACGGCGAGGTCGACCTCATCGTCAACACGCCGTACGGCACCGGCGGCCGCCTCGACGGCTACGAGATCCGCACCGCGGCCGTGGCCCGGTCCGTGCCCTGCCTGACGACGGTCCAGGCGCTCGCCGCCGCCGTCCAGGGCATCGACGCGCTCACCCACGGAGGCGTCGGCGTCGGTTCGCTCCAGGAACACGCCCGACACCTGACCGCGGCCCGCGACTAGCACACCGGCAGACGGGGGGACACCGGCAACGGTGTCCCCCCTCTCCACGAGGACACTTGCGATGTACAAGCTCTTCTTCCGGCTGTTCTTCAAGCGGATGGACGCCGAGCAGGCCCACCACCTGGCCTTCCGATGGATCCGCCTGGCCGTCCGCGTCCCGGTGCTGCGCACCTTCGTCGCCGCGGCGCTCGCGCCCCGCTACAAGGAGCTGCGTACCGAGGCGCTCGGCCTGCGGATGCACGGCCCCTTCGGCCTCGCCGCCGGCTTCGACAAGAACGCCGTCGCGATCGACGGCATGGCGATGCTCGGCTTCGACCACGTCGAGATCGGCACCGTCACCGGCGAACCGCAGCCCGGCAACCCCAGGAAGCGCCTCTTCCGCCTCGTCGCGGACCGCGCGCTGATCAACCGCATGGGCTTCAACAACGAGGGCTCCGCCGCCGTCGCCGCGCGGCTGGCGGCCCGCAGGCCGGTCTTCCGGACCACGGTCGGCGTCAACATCGGCAAGACCAAGGTCGTGCCGGAGGCCGAGGCCGCCGCCGACTACGTGAAGTCGACCGAGCGGCTCGCCGCCCACGCCGACTACCTCGTCGTCAACGTCTCCTCGCCCAACACGCCCGGCCTGCGCAACCTCCAGGCCACCGAGGCACTGCGGCCGCTGCTCGCCGCCGTGCGCGAGGCCGCCGACCGCACCGTCACCCACCGGCGCGTCCCGCTCCTCGTCAAGATCGCCCCGGACCTCGCCGACGAGGACGTCGACGCGGTCGCCGACCTCGCGGTCGAGCTGGGCCTGGACGGCATCATCGCCACCAACACCACCATCGCCCGCGAGGGCCTCGGGCTGACCTCCCCGCCCGCCCTGACCGGCGAGACCGGCGGGCTCTCCGGAGCGCCCCTCAAGGCCCGCTCCCTGGAGGTCCTCGGCCGCCTCTACGCCCGCGTCGGCGACCGGATCACCCTGATCGGCGTCGGCGGCGTCGAGAACGCCGAGGACGCCTGGCAGCGCATCCTCGCCGGCGCCACCCTCGTCCAGGGCTACAGCGCCTTCATCTACGAGGGCCCGTTCTACGCCCGGTCGATCCACAAGGGCCTGGCCGCACGGCTGGCCGCCTCCCCGTACGCCACCCTCGCCGAGGCCGTCGGCGCCGCAACCAGGAAGGCCACCGCATGAGCCCCGAACCGTTCGGCGCGCGTCTGCGCCGCGCCATGGACACCCGTGGCCCGCTCTGCGTCGGCATCGACCCGCACGCCTCGCTGCTCACCGGCTGGGGCCTGGCCGACGACGTCGCCGGGCTGGAGCGCTTCACCCGTACGGTCGTCGAGGCCCTGGCCGACCGGGTGGCGGTGCTCAAGCCGCAGTCCGCGTTCTTCGAGCGCTTCGGGTCGCGCGGCATCGCCGTCCTGGAGAAGGCGGTCGCGGAGGCGCGGGCGGCCGGCGCGCTGGTGCTGATGGACGCCAAGCGGGGCGACATCGGCTCCACGATGGGCGCCTACGCGGCGACCTACCTGGACCCGGCCTCGCCGCTCTTCTCGGACGCCGTCACTGTCTCGCCGTACCTCGGCTTCGGTTCGCTGCGCCCGGCGCTCGACGCGGCCGCCGCCTCCGGCGCCGGGGTCTTCGTGCTCGCCCTCACCTCCAACCCGGAGGGCGCCGAGGTGCAGCGGGCCACCGCCGCCGACGGCCGCCCGCTGGCCCAGTTGATGCTCGACCGGATGGCCGAGGAGAACGCCGGGGCGCGGCCGCTCGGCTCGGTCGGCGCGGTGGTCGGCGCCACCCTCGGGGACGCCGGGGTGGACCTGGCGATCAACGGCCCGCTGCTCGCCCCCGGGATCGGGGCGCAGGGCGCGACCCCCGCGGACCTGCCCGGGGTCTTCGGCGACGCGGTGGGCAACGTCGTGCCCAGTGTGAGCCGGGGCGTACTGCGCGCGGGACCGGACGCGGCGGGGCTGCGCGGGGCCGCCGAACGGCTGACGGACGAGATCCGAACGGCCCTGGCGGGCCGTTGACGGCACCCTGTAACAGGCTGTTGACCAACTCCTGACCAAAAAACTCGGTTGTTATGCCTGGATTGTCCTGGTCGGGCAAGGCTGACCAGGACTTTTCGTTGGTTCTCGCTGACTCGGGCGGCCCTGGCCGCTAGTCTCCGTCGAGAGCCGACGTACACGAGTGGTCCGTCGCTCACCTGGTGTGGGGCATCCAGCTTCCTCACCGGTCCGTATCCGACAGATCGACATCCGAGGTGACGTAGGCGTGGCTCTTCCGCCCCTTACCCCTGAACAGCGCGCAGCCGCGCTCGAAAAGGCCGCCGCGGCTCGCCGGGAGCGGGCCGAGGTCAAGAATCGACTGAAGCACTCCGGCGCCTCCCTCCACGAGGTCATCAAGCAGGGCCAGGAGAACGACGTCATCGGCAAGATGAAGGTCTCGGCCCTCCTGGAGTCCCTGCCGGGCGTGGGCAAGGTCCGCGCCAAGCAGATCATGGAGCGGCTCGGCATCTCCGAGAGCCGCCGGGTCCGTGGTCTCGGCTCCAACCAGATCGCGTCCCTGGAGCGGGAGTTCGGCGGCAGCCCCGCCTGACGTTCTCAGGCACCCCTGAGAACCTGGATAATCGCTCCATGGCTGCAACATCCCGGGGGACGTCCCCCGTACCCCCGGACGTACGTCCGCGGCTGACCGTGCTCTCCGGCCCCTCCGGGGTCGGCAAGAGCACGGTCGTCGCCCATATGCGCAAGGTCCACCCCGAGGTCTGGCTCTCGGTGTCGGCGACGACCCGCAAGCCGCGCCCCGGCGAGCGCAACGGCGTCCACTACTTCTTCGTGGACGACGAGGAGTTCGACAAGCTGATCGCCAACGGCGAGCTGCTGGAGTGGGCCGAGTTCGCGGGCAACCGCTACGGCACGCCCCGCCGCGCCGTGCTCGACCGCCTGGAGGCGGGCGAGCCGGTGCTGCTGGAGATCGACCTCCAGGGCGCCCGGCTGGTCCGGCAGTCGATGCCGGACGCCCAGCTGGTCTTCCTGGCACCGCCGAGCTGGGAGGAGCTGGTCCGCCGGCTCACCGGCCGGGGGACGGAGGCACCCGAGGTGATCGAGCGCCGGCTCGCCGCCGCCCGGGTCGAGCTGGCCGCCGAGGCCGAGTTCGACACGACGCTGGTCAACACCTCCGTCGAGGACGTGGCGCGCGAGCTGCTAGCCTTGATGCTGGAGGTTTCCGGCCGCAGTGCCGACAGCGACTGAACGAGCACCAACGAGCCACTAACGGGCACTGAAACAAACCCGAACAGACGCTGGCACACACTGACGCGGATCTCCGCACCGTCAAAGGTTTCTTTGATTCTCACCCCCCTTCGGAAGGCAGAGAGTGTCCTCTTCCATCACCACGCCCGAGGGCATCATCAACCCGCCGATTGATGAGCTCCTCGAGGCCACCGACTCGAAGTACAGCCTCGTGATCTACGCCGCCAAGCGCGCGCGCCAGATCAACGCGTACTACTCGCAGCTCGGCGAGGGCCTCCTGGAGTACGTCGGTCCGCTCGTCGACACCCATGTGCACGAGAAGCCGCTCTCGATCGCGCTCCGCGAGATCAACGCGGGCCTGCTCACCTCCGAGGCCATCGAGGGCCCCGCGCAGTAAGCAGGTACCACGTCCTCACTCCGGGCCCGGCAGCCACTGGCTGCCGGGCCCGAGGTGTGTCCGGGGCGCTCTCGGCCGGACGGCCGGGGTGAGGCAGCATGGGGGTGTTCGTATCCGAGTGCGGGGAGACGCAGTGGACAAGCCGAAGGTCGTTCTGGGGGTCAGCGGGGGCATCGCCGCGTACAAGGCGTGCGAGCTGCTGCGCCGGCTGACCGAATCCGGTCACGACGTCCGGGTGGTGCCGACCGCGTCGGCGCTGCACTTCGTGGGGGCCGCCACCTGGTCGGCGCTCTCCGGCCACCCGGTCTCCACCGAGGTCTGGGACGACGTCCACCAGGTGCCGCACGTCCGGATCGGGCAGGAGGCCGACCTGGTGGTCGTCGCCCCCGCCACCGCGGACACGCTCGCCCGGGCGGCCCACGGCCTCGCCGACGACCTGCTCACCAACACGCTCCTCACCGCCCGCTGTCCGGTCGTCTTCGCGCCCGCCATGCACACCGAGATGTGGGAGCACCCCGCCACCCGGGAGAACGTCGCCACCCTGCGGCGCCGGGGCGCCGTCGTCATCGAGCCCGCCGTCGGCCGGCTCACCGGCGTCGACACCGGCAAGGGCCGGCTGCCCGACCCCGGGGAGATCTTCGAGGTCTGCCGCCGGGTCCTGGCCCGGGGCCCGGTCGGGCCCGACCTGGCCGGCCGCCACGTGGTGATCAGCGCGGGCGGTACGCGCGAGCCCCTCGACCCGGTCCGCTACCTCGGCAACCGCTCCTCCGGCAAGCAGGGCTACGCCCTGGCCCGCACCGCCCTGGCCCGTGGCGCCCGGGTCACGCTGATCGAGGCCAACACCGGGCTGCCCGACCCGGCCGGCGCCGACGTGCTGCGCGTGGGGACCGCCGTCCAGTTGCGCGAGGCCGTGCTGAAGGCCGCCGCCGACGCCGACGTGGTCGTGATGGCCGCGGCGGTCGCCGACTTCCGCCCCGCCGAGTACGCCCAGGGGAAGATCAAGAAGAAGGACGGGCAGGAGCCCGCCCCCGTCGCCCTGGTCCGCAACCCCGACATCCTCGCCGAGGTGTCCGCCGAGCGCGCCCGGCCGGGGCAGATCGTCGTGGGCTTCGCCGCCGAGACCGACGACGTCCTAGCCAACGGCCGGGAGAAGCTCCGTCGCAAGGGCTGCGACCTCCTGGTCGTCAACGAGGTGGGGGAGCGCCGGACCTTCGGCTCCGAGGAGAACGAGGCGGTGGTGCTCGCGGCCGACGGTGGCGAGACCCAGGTGCCGCACGGACCCAAGGAAGCGCTTGCCGACACGGTCTGGGACCTCGTGTCGCCGCGACTCGGATGAAATTTTTTATTTCGTGCGAGAGTGCGCGAATGCCTTGGAAAATGGGGGTAAAAGCCCGTTCCCCAAAGGGATTCCTCCCACGTCGGAGGGGAGTGTGGCGGGTCACAGATGGCTCAAAGAGCGAGACGTACTGTCCGCCGGACGAATACGACCGATAAACTGGCTCCGGATTGTGCCGGGCGCAGCTCCCGGCGGTCCGCCCAATGATTCAGCCAGCAGCCGCTGCAACCCCAGGGAGCGATGTGTCCCGCCGTCTCTTCACCTCGGAGTCCGTCACCGAGGGCCACCCCGACAAGATCGCCGACCAGATCAGCGACACCATTCTCGACGCGCTGCTCCGCGAGGACCCGCGGTCCCGCGTCGCCGTCGAGACCTTGATCACCACGGGTCTGGTCCATGTGGCGGGTGAGGTCACCACCAAGGCCTACGCCGACATCCCGACGCTTGTCCGCAACAAGGTCCTGGAGATCGGCTACGACTCCTCGAAGAAGGGCTTCGACGGGGCCTCCTGCGGCGTCTCGGTCTCCATCGGGGCGCAGTCGCCCGACATCGCGCAGGGCGTCGACACGGCGTACGAGCAGCGGGTCGAGGGCGACGAGGACGAGCTCGACAAGCAGGGCGCCGGCGACCAGGGCCTGATGTTCGGCTACGCCTGCGACGAGACGCCCGAGCTGATGCCGCTCCCGATCCACCTGGCGCACCGGCTCTCCCGCCGGCTCTCCGAGGTCCGCAAGAACGGGACCATCCCGTACCTGCGCCCGGACGGCAAGACCCAGGTCACCATCGAGTACGACGGCGACAAGGCCGTCCGCCTCGACACGGTCGTGGTCTCCTCGCAGCACGCCAGCGACATCGACCTCGACTCGCTGCTCGCGCCCGACATCCGTGAGTTCGTCGTCGAGCACGTGCTCGGGCAGCTCATCGAGGACGGCATCAAGCTGGACACCGACGGCTACCGGCTCCTGGTCAACCCGACCGGGCGCTTCGAGATCGGCGGCCCGATGGGCGACGCCGGACTGACCGGCCGCAAGATCATCATCGACACGTACGGCGGCATGGCCCGGCACGGCGGCGGCGCCTTCTCGGGCAAGGACCCGTCGAAGGTGGACCGCTCGGCCGCGTACGCCATGCGCTGGGTCGCCAAGAACGTCGTCGCCGCGGGCCTCGCCGCCCGCTGCGAGGTCCAGGTCGCCTACGCGATCGGCAAGGCCGAGCCGGTCGGCCTCTTCGTCGAGACCTTCGGTACCGCCGCCGTCGACACCGAGAAGATCGAGCACGCCATCGGCGAGGTCTTCGACCTCCGCCCGGCCGCGATCATCCGCGACCTCGACCTGCTCCGCCCGATCTACGCCCAGACCGCGGCCTACGGCCACTTCGGCCGGGAGCTGCCCGACTTCACCTGGGAGCGCACCGACCGCGTGGACGCGCTGCGCGCGGCGGCCGGGCTGTAGCCAGCCGCCGTCCCGTCCGTACGCCGGGGCCCGGACACCGCACGAGGTGTCCGGGCCCCGGCGTGTTCGGCCCCGGAATCCTCCGATGGGGCCGCTGTCGGTGCCCTCTGGTAGGAATTTGGCTGTGAGCAGCGAGAACGAGCGGCCGAAGGACCCCGGCGCCGGGGCCCCGGAGCAGCTTGCGCTGATCCGGGAGACGGTGCGCAGGGCCGAGGTGCCCCGCGCCAAGCCGCGCACCTGGCGCGGCGCCCCGCTCGCCAAGGAACTGCCGGTCGCCCGGGTGGTGGTCAACAAGGGCGCCCTCCATCTCGACCAGTACTTCGACTACGCGGTGCCCGAGGAACTGGACTCCCAGGCGAGGCCCGGGGTGCGGGTGCGGGTCCGGTTCGGGGCCGGGGGACGTCAGGTCCGGGGCGGGCGGCGCGAGGGCGGCGGGCTGGTCGACGGCTTCCTGATCGAGCGGCGTGCCGAGTCGGACTACCAGGGCGCGCTCGCCGCGCTCGCCTATGTCGTGTCGCCCGAGCCGGTGCTGGGGCCGGAGCTGCTGGCCCTCGCCCGCGCCGTCGCCGACCGGTACGCGGGCAGCCTCGCCGACGTCCTCCAGCTCGCCGTGCCGCCGCGCAACGGGCGGGCCGAGGCGAAGCCCTCGCCCGCGCCGCTGCCGCCGCCGCCCGCGCCGCCGACGGGGAGCTGGCAGCGGTACGCGCAGGGACCGGCGTTCCTGCGGGCGCTGGCGGAGGGCGGTGCGCCCCGGGCCGTCTGGACGGCGCTGCCGGGGCCCCACTGGCCCGAGGAGATCGCCCGCGCCATGGCCGCCACCCTCGCGTCCGGGCGTGGCGCCCTGCTCGTCGTGCCCGACGGCCGGGCCGCCGCCCGGGTGGACGCCGCGCTCACCGGGCTGCTCGGCGCGGGCCACCACGCCCTGCTCACCGCCGATTCCGGACCGGAGAAGCGGTACCGCGAGTGGCTCGCCGTCCGGCGCGGCTCGGTACGGGCGGTCGTCGGCACCCGGGCGGCGATGTTCGCCCCGGTCGCCGATCTCGGCCTGGTCGCCGTCTGGGACGACGGGGACGCCAGCCACAGCGACGACAACGCCCCCTTCCCCCACGTGCGCGAAGTGCTGGAACTGCGCGCCGCGCACAGCCGGTGCGCCTTCCTCCTCGGCTCCACGAGCTGCACGGTGGAGGCCGCGCAGCTCGTGGAGAGCGGCTGGGCCCTGCCCCTGCGCGCCGACCGCGAGCAGCTCCGGGCCGCCGCCCCCCTGGTCCGTACGGTCGACGACGGGGAGCTGGCCCGGGACGGCGCGGCCCGGGCGGCCCGGCTGCCCAGCCTGGCCTGGCAGACGGTCCGGGACGGGCTGCGCCGGGGCCCGGTCCTGGTCCAGGTGCCCCGGCGCGGCTACGCGCCCCGGCTGGCCTGCGAGCGCTGCCGCGAGCCCGCCCGGTGCCGTCACTGCGCCGGGCCGCTCCAGGCCCCGGACGAGCGGGACCTCGACTGTGCCTGGTGCGGGCGGCCCGAGACCGCCTGGCACTGCCCGGCCTGCGGCTCCGGCCGGCTGCGCGCCCGGATCGTCGGTGCCCGGCGGACCGCCGAGGAGCTGGGCCGGGCCTTCCCCGCCGTGCCGGTGCGGACCTCCGGCCGCGACCACGTCCTCGACGCGGTGCCGGACGCGCCCGCGCTGGTCGTCAGCACCCCGGGCGCCGAGCCGGTGGCCGAGGGCGGTTACGCGGCGGCGCTGCTGCTGGACGGATGGGCGATGGTCGGCCGCCCCGATCTGCGGGCCGGTGAGGAGGCGCTGCGGCGGTGGACGGCGGCCGCCGCGCTGGTACGCGGGCAGCCGGAGGGCGGCACGGTGGTGGTCGTCGCCGAGCCGACGCTGCGGCCGGTGCAGGCGCTGGTGCGCTGGGACCCGGTGGGGCACGCCCGCCGCGAGCTGGCGGACCGGGCCGAGCTGGGCTTTCCGCCGGTGTCCCGGATGGCCTCGGTGACCGGTACGCCGGAGGCGCTGGCCGGATTCCTCGCGGCGGCCGAGCTGCCGTCGGAGGCCGAGACGCTGGGCCCGGTCCCGGTGGCCGCCGCCGCGCCCGGCCGGCCCCGAAGACCCGGTCAGGCGCCGCCGGGGGAGTCCTGGGAGCGGGTCCTGCTCCGTGTGCCGCCGGGCAGCGGCGCGGCGCTGGCGCACGCTCTGAAGGCCGCTCAGGCGGCACGGCTGTCCCGGGGCGGCGACCGGGTCCGGATCAGGGTCGACCCGCCGGACATCGGCTGACGGCCGGGGCACGGGAAGCCCCCGGGCGTGGGGCTGCCCCGCCACGCGGGACTCGCGCGACGGGGCAGCGGACGGACGGGGTGGCGGTCAGCCGTTGCGTGGTCCGGGGAAGGCGCCCGGGCGCAGGTCCTCGCGCAGTGACGGGCGGTCCGTCGACGGCTGCGGCGGCATGGACCGGGCCGCGGGCACGGCGGGCAGCGCCGACGGACCACCGGAGCCCGGGACGGGCAGGCCGCGCGGCACGGCGGTCTCCCCGGCGGTCTCGGCCGCCCCCGGCTGCCGGGCGTTGCGGCGCGCTCCGTAGCGGCGGTGCACCGCCTGCTTGGTGACCCCGAGCGCGGAGCCCACCGCGTCCCAGGAGAAGCCCAGCGAGCGGTCGAAGTCGACCGCGGCGGTGACCAGCGTCTCGACGCTGTCGCGCAGTTCCTGCGCCAGCCTGACGGTGGGGGCCGGGGCCCTGCCGTAGACGACGAAGCCCGTGGACGGGCCGGAGCGGCGCGGACGGTAGACGTTGCCCAGTTGGGCGGTGAGCGTACGCAGCGCGTCCACCTGCCGCCGGACCCGCTCGATGTCCCGCACCAACAGATGCAGACTGGCCCTCGCTTGGGCGTCGTGGGTTGCGTGGTCGGCCATGAAGAAGCCTCTCGAACCGGCGTTGAAAGGGATCGGGCCGCACCAGGGCGGCTCGCTTCGGTCAATCTCTCTTGACCAACGCCCGAGCTGTGGTTCTGGTCACGCTTCAGGGGCGCGTACGCCCTTCAAAGGGGCGCGCGGGCATGCGTACGCCCCCTGGCGCCCCGCCCCATAGACTTGTGCGCTGCTCGTCACCGCACTTCGGCCCGAGAGGCAGTCAGCCACCCATGAAGCTCGTCTTCGCAGGCACCCCCGAGGTCGCCGTACCCGCCCTGGACGCCCTGATCGCCTCCGACCGGCACGAGGTGGCCGCCGTCGTGACCAGGCCCGACGCCCCCGCCGGGCGGGGCCGCCGTCTGGTCGCCAGCCCGGTCGCCGAGCGGGCCGAGGAGGCGGGCATCGAGGTGCTCAAGCCCGCCCGCCCGCGCGACGAGGACTTCCTGGCCCGGCTGCGGGAGATCGCCCCGGACTGCTGCCCGGTCGTCGCCTACGGGGCGCTGCTGCCCAAGGAGGCGCTCGCCGTGCCCGCCCGCGGCTGGGTCAACCTGCACTTCTCGCTGCTGCCCGCCTGGCGCGGCGCGGCCCCGGTGCAACACGCGGTGATGGCCGGGGACGAGCTGACCGGCGCGTCGACCTTCCTGATCGAGGAGGGGCTCGACTCCGGACCGGTCTACGGCGTCCTCACCGAGGAGGTGCGCCCCACCGACACCAGCGGCGACCTGCTCACCCGGCTGGCGTTCGCCGGCGCGGGGCTGCTCGCGGCGACGATGGACGGCATCGAGGACGGCACCCTGCACGCCGTGGAGCAGCCGGCCGACGGCGTCACCCTCGCCCCGAAGATCACCGTGGAGGACGCCCGGATCCAGTGGTCGGCGCCCGCGCTCCGGGTCGACCGGGTGGTACGCGGCTGCACGCCCGCCCCCGGTGCGTGGACCCTGTTCCGCGGCGAGCGGCTCAAGCTGATCCAGGCCGTCCCCGTCCTCGACCGCACCGACCTGGCCCCCGGCGAGATCTCCGCCGCCAAGAACAACGTGTACGTGGGCACCGGATCGCACGCCGTCGAACTGCTCTGGGTCCAGCCGCAGGGCAAGAAGCCGATGCGCGCCGCGGACTGGGCGCGCGGGGTGCGGATCGTCCACGGCGAGCTGCTGGGGAGCTGAGGCGGATCCCGTCCGGGGCGGCGACGTAGGGGCTGTCCCGTGACCCCTGGCGGGCGTGCGACGACAGCCACGGCGCCTCGCCGCGTTGTCGAACGCCCGCATGCGTCCCGTATGCGGGCGTCCCTCCGCCCCGCGATGCACCGCGTCCGACGCCGCACACCGATCCATCAGGGATGTCGGGACAGCCCTTAGGCTGGGAGGGTTCGTCCCCTCACCTTCAGCGGAGCACCTTTCACGTGAACGACCAGCAGCGTCGCCGTCCCGCCAAGCCCCATCGCCGACCGAAGAAGGACCCGGTCCGCTTCCTCGCCTTCGAGGCCCTGCGGGCGGTCGACGAACGCGACGCGTACGCCAACCTCGTCCTGCCCCCGCTGCTGAAGAAGGCCCGCGCCAAGGGCGACTTCGACCACCGGGACGCGGCCCTGGCGACCGAGCTGGTCTACGGCACGCTGCGCCGCCAGGGAACGTACGACGCGATCGTCGCGGCCTGCATCGACCGGCCGCTGCGCGAGGTCGACCCGCCGGTCCTGGACGTGCTGAACATGGGCGTGCACCAGCTCCTCGGCACCCGCATCCCCACCCACGCGGCGGTCTCCGCCAGTGTGGAGCTGGCCCGGGTGGTGCTCGGCGAGGGGCGCGCCAAGTTCGTCAACGCGGTGCTGCGCAAGGTCGCCGCGGACGACCTCGACGGCTGGGTGGCCAAGGTCGCCCCGCCCTACGAGGAGGACGCCGAGGACCACCTCGCGGTCGTGCACTCGCACCCGCGCTGGATCGTCTCGGCGCTCTGGGACGCGCTGGGCGGCGGCCGGGCCGGTATCGAGGACCTCCTGGAGGCGGACAACGAGCGCCCCGAGGTCACGCTGGTCGCCCGCCCCGGCCGTGCCACCACCGGGGAGCTGCTCGACGCGCTCGGCGAGGAGAACGGTCTGCCCGGCCGCTGGTCGCCGTATGCCGTGCGGATGGCCGAGGGCGGCGAACCCGGCGCGCTGGAGGCGGTGCGCGAGGGCCGGGCCGGGGTCCAGGACGAGGGCAGCCAGCTGGTGGCCGCCGCGCTGGCCGCCGTACCGCTGGAGGGCGGCGACAGCCGCTGGCTCGACGGCTGCGCCGGCCCCGGCGGCAAGGCCGCCCTGCTCGCCGCGCTGGCCGCGGACCGGGGCGCCACCCTGCTCGCCGCCGAGAAGCAGCCGCACCGGGCCCGGCTCGTCGAGCGCGCCCTGGCCGGGAACCCCGGCCCGTACCAGGTGGTCACCGCCGACGGCACCCGGCCGCCGTGGCGCCCCGGCAGCTTCGACCGGGTGCTGATGGACGTGCCGTGCTCGGGGCTCGGTGCCCTGCGCCGCCGCCCGGAGGCGCGCTGGCGCCGCCGCAAGGAGGACCTGGAGCAGTTCGCCCCGCTGCAACGCGGCCTGCTCCGCGAGGCGTTGAAGGCGGTCCGGGTCGGCGGCGTGGTCGGCTACGCGACCTGCTCGCCGCATCTCGCGGAGACCCGGACGGTGGTCGAGGACGTGCTCAGGGGCCGCGGCGGCGCCGGGGCCGTCGAGGCCGAGTGGATCGACGCCCGCCCGCTGATGCCGGACGTCCCCGCGCTGGGCGACGGCCCCGACGTCCAGCTCTGGCCGCACCTGCACGGCACGGACGCGATGTACCTGGCCCTGCTGCGACGCACCGCCTGACCGACGAGAGGCCATGGGCACCCCGGTGAACCCCGAAGCGCTGTCGGTCCTCGGCACCCCGCTCCCGGCCGGACGGACGATCACGTCCGACGAGGGGGACGGGGACGAGCGGCCGCTCTGGCTCGCCGACGTACCGGCCACCGCCGGCCTGTGGGCGCGGGTGCACGCCGAGCACCCGCGCACCGGGCGAGGTCTGCCCGGAGGACATGCCCGTGGTGGGCGGCGCACCCGGCCCCCGACGCGGACGGCCCGCTCCCGGCGGCGGAGCGGGCCGCCGCCGCGGCTGAGGAGTCTCCCGCGGTGGCGGCCGGACACCGTCCGCCAGGGCCGGCGGCCGTACACCCTGGCCGCGTACGCCGGGCGGATCGTCGGGGCCGACCGGTGGGACTTCCGGTGGGACTGACCGGCCCGATCCGTACGAGCCCGCCCGAAACGCCCCTGCCGGGCGGCCGGAACCCCATGATCACGCGAACTGTAATGATCCCGTGAGGCTTTGGCCCGCACCGAGGCGGGGAAGTGGCGCGGAACATGGCAGGCTTGGGGCATGGCCCAGATCAACCCCAGCATCCTGTCCGCCGACTTCGCCCGCCTCGCCGAGGAGGCCGAGGCCGTCAGGAGCGCGGACTGGCTCCACGTCGATGTGATGGACAACCACTTCGTGCCCAATCTGACCCTCGGTGTGCCGATCGTCGAATCGCTCGCCCGGGCCACGGACACCCCGCTGGACTGCCATCTGATGATCGAGGCCCCGGACCGCTGGGCCCCGGCCTACGTCGAGGCGGGCGCCGGTTCCGTCACCTTCCACGCCGAGGCCGCGGCGGCCCCGGTGCGCCTCGCGCGGGAGATCCGCGCCAAGGGGGCCCGGGCGTCCATGGCGCTCAAGCCCGCGACGCCGATCGAGCCGTACGAGGACCTGCTCCCCGAGCTGGACATGCTGCTGATCATGACGGTGGAGCCGGGCTTCGGCGGCCAGGCGTTCCTGGACATCATGCTGCCGAAGATCCGCCGCACCCGGGAGCTGATCTCCAAGCACGGGCTCGAACTCTGGCTCCAGGTCGACGGCGGGGTCTCCGCGTCCACCATCGAACGGTGCGCCGAGGCCGGTGCCGACGTCTTCGTCGCGGGTTCGGCGGTGTACGGGGCCGAGGACCCGGACGCGGCGGTGCGCGCGCTGCGCGCCCGGGCGGAGCGGGCCACGGCCTCGGCGGCCTGGGCGTGCGGCCACTGACACCTGCGCGGGAGCGCGGCCACCGGCCCGGGGGGCGGGCGGGCCAAGAGCAGATGAACGCGGTCCCACGGGGCCGATCAGGGGGCGCCGGATCTGACAGGATGAACGGCGTATCGAGAGTGTGAACAGCAGTGAGGAGAGCGCGGTGTCTGCAATGTCGGCGGGCCGGTCCGCCCTGCGGATGGGGCCCGCGGAGCTGGTGCAGGCGGCGGCCATGGCCCGCCGCTTCTACCTCGAGGGAAAGTCGAAGATCCAGATCGCCGAGGAGTTCGGCGTCAGCCGCTTCAAGGTGGCCCGGGTCCTGGAGACGGCGCTGGAGCGCGATCTCGTACGCATCGAGATCCGCGTCCCCGCCGAGCTGGACGCCGAGCGCTCCGACGCGCTCCGGGCCCGCTACGGGCTGCGCCACGCGGTCGTCGTCGAATCGCCGGCCGAGGAGCAGGACGACGCACCGGATCCGGAGAACCTGGGCGAGGTCGCGGCCGATCTGCTCGGCGAACTGGTGAACGAGGGCGATGTGCTGGGGCTGGCCTGGGGCCGCTCCACCATCCACATGGCAGCGGCGCTCGACCGGCTGCCGCCGTGCACGGTCGTGCAGCTCACCGGGGTGTACGACGCGGGGACGGCGGAGCGCGGCTCCGTCGAGGCGGTCCGGCGGGCCGCCCAGGTCGCCGGCGGCGAGGCCCACCCCATCTACGCGCCGATGCTGCTGCCGGACCCGGCCACGGCCGCGGCCCTGCGCCACCAGACGGGCATCGCCCGCGCCTTCGAGTACTTCGACAAGGTGACCGTCGCGGCGGTCTCCATCGGTTCCTGGGAGCCGGGTATCTCGACCGTCCACGACATGCTCTCCGACCAGGAGCGGGCGCACTACGCCTCGCTCGGTGTCGCGGCGGAGATGTCGGCGCACCTCTTCGACACCGAGGGACGGCGGGTCGGCCGGGACCTGGGGGAGCGGTGCATCACGGTCGAGGCCGACCGGCTGCGCAGGATCCCCGAGGTGGTGGCGATCGCGGGCGGTCAGCGCAAGGCCGCGGCGATCGGGGCGGTGCTGCGCTCCGGACTGGTCACCAGCCTGGTGACGGACACGGCCGCGGCGGACTATCTGCTGACCGAGTCGGCGGCCCCGCTGCGCCCGGCGCTGGAGCGTGCCGACCCGGACGGCGACTGATCGGCCCCGGACACGGTTCCGCCCGGACGGCAGGCGCGCCGTCCGGGCGGAACCATGTCCGGACGGTTCAGTCCTGGGCGACGCCCAGCACCCGTGCCTCCAGGTACTCCTGCGGCTCCTTGTACTGGCTCACGTCGGCCGGGTTGTAGCGCGGGGTCTGCCGCGACCAGTCGAGGTTGCCGCGCATCCAGCTGCGCATGCCGTCGAGATACGGCCGGAGCATCCAGGACAGCTGCGGATAGGCGGACAGCAGCTCGGCCTCGGCGGTGAGGAAGCGCTCCGTCTCGGCCGTGATCTCCGCGCAGACGTGCTCCAGGGCCTGCCGCTCGTCGTGGCCGCGGTGGTGCCGGACCAGGTGGACGAGGTTGTGGATCTCGCCGAGCACCTGTTCCTTCTCGTACGAGTACACGTCGTTGGCCCAGCACACGACGTTGCACGAGGCTTCCAGCGCGGTGATGAACCGGGGGTCGTTGTGGATCGACTCGGGCGCCTCGATGCCGGCCACGATCTCTATCAGGTCCATGCAGACATGTATCGCACCGGTGTGGCGCCGCTTGGCGATATAGGTCTCCTCGGACGGCACCGTGCCCGAGGCGCGGTTCCCCGCCTCCCAGGTGGTGGTGGTCGTGAGGTAGGTGGTGAGGTGCCAGCCGAAGCGGGCGCGCCAGTGCGGGGCGGCCATCGGCGTCGTGCGTTCCCACAGATCGGCCAGGGCGGTCACGGCCGCCGGGAGCTCGCCCTCGGGCAGGGTGCCGGGGGTGTCGCTGCGGATGACGTCCCGCATCATCTCGACCACGTCCCGCACCCGTTCCGGGCTGCGGCCGAGGTGTCCGTCGTCGAGCTGGTCGTCGACGAGGAAGAGCCAGACGAACCAGTCGGCCACCAGGTCGAGGTTCTTGCTGTCGGCGGTCGGGTACACCATCCCGACGAACGCGCCGAAGTCCGCCTGGACGAAGCGGGCCCTGGCCGAATCGCGGTGCACCAGACCGGTGTCGCGGGTCCACTCCTCCAGATGGACTCTGGTGTGCGGCACGTTCGGGTTGGTGAGCTGGGGGAACGGGCAGTAGATGTCCGGCAGTTCGCTCTCCACGAGTGGGTCGTGATCCTCTCCGGTCGTACGTATGACGGAAGTTGTAGCTCTTCCGGCTGTTCCTCCGGGGCGTTGGTGAGACCCACGGGACCTGCGGATTTGAAGCTACCGGACCCCTTGTCACCAGGTCCAGGGCAGACGATCGGGGATTGATCCGGGCGACTTCGGGTAAGGTCCGCGGGCAAGACGGACGGATTCCGTCCGTCCGGGACTCCCGCCGGACCTCTTTCGGAGGAACGTACCAACGCGGGTGCTCTTTGTTGTGCCATTGTGGACGCGACCTGCGGCGATTCGTGTGAAAAAATGAGCGTTATGCGTTTTCTTGAGCCCGGTACTGGTCGTTACACAGAGTCCCCCGCGGTCCCCTACGACCTCACGTACGACGACGTCTTCATGGTCCCGGGCCGTTCGGCAGTCGGTTCCCGCCAGGGCGTCGACCTCTCCTCGCCCGACGGCACCGGCACCACCATCCCGCTCGTCGTGGCGAACATGACGGCCATCGCGGGCCGCCGGATGGCCGAAACGGTCGCTCGGCGCGGCGGGCTCGTCGTCATCCCGCAGGACATCCCGATCGAGGTCGTCACCGACGTCATCACCTGGGTGAAGTCGCGGCACCTGGTCCTCGACACCCCGATCGTGCTCGCCCCCGGCCAGACGGTCGCCGACGCCCTGTCGCTGCTGCCGAAGCGCGCGCACGGCGCGGGCGTCGTCGTCGACGACGAGCGCCGGCCGGTCGGTGTCGTCACCGAGCACGACCTGGCCGGTGTGGACCGCTTCACCCAGCTCACCGAGGTCATGTCCAAGGACCTGGTGCTGCTCGACGCGGACATCGACCCGCGGGACGCGTTCAACAGGCTGGACGGCGCCAACCGCAAGCTCGCCCCCGCCGTCGACGCGGAGGGCCGGCTCGTCGGCCTCCTCACCCGCAAGGCCGCGCTGCGCGCCACCCTGTACACCCCGGCCACCGACGCCGAGGGCCGGCTGCGGATCGCCGCCGCCGTCGGGATCAACGGGGACGTCGCGGGCAAGGCCAAGCAGCTGCTGGACGCGGGCGTCGACACGCTCGTCGTGGACACCGCCCACGGCCACCAGGAGTCCATGATCAGTGCGGTCCGGGCGGTCCGCGCGCTCGACCCCTCGGTCCCGATCGTGGCGGGCAACATCGTCGCTGCCGAGGGTGTGCGCGACCTCATCGAGGCGGGCGCCGACATCATCAAGGTGGGCGTGGGCCCCGGCGCCATGTGCACCACCCGGATGATGACCGGCGTGGGACGGCCGCAGTTCTCGGCCGTCCTGGAGTGTGCCGCCGAGGCGAAGAAGTACGGCAAGCACGTCTGGGCCGACGGCGGCGTCCGCCACCCCCGCGATGTCGCCATGGCGCTCGCCGCGGGCGCGTCCAACGTGATGATCGGCTCCTGGTTCGCCGGTACGTACGAGTCGCCCGGCGACCTCCAGCAGGCCGCCGACGGCCGCTTCTACAAGGAGTCCTTCGGCATGGCGTCGGCGCGCGCCGTGAAGAACCGCACCTCGGACGAGTCCGCCTACGACCGGGCCCGCAAGGCGCTCTTCGAGGAGGGCATCTCCACCTCGCGGATGTTCCTCGACCCGGCCCGGCCCGGCGTCGAGGACCTGATCGACTCGATCATCGCGGGCGTCCGCTCCTCCTGCACCTACGCCGGGGCGGCCTCCCTCGCCGAGTTCGCCGAGAAGGCGGTCGTCGGGGTGCAGAGCGCCGCCGGATACGCCGAGGGCAAGCCGCTGCACGCCAGCTGGAGTTGATCCTCCCCGTCCTCCAACACCGTTGCCCCGCCGGGCCGTTCGCGCCCGGCGGGGCAACGGCGTTTCCGGGGTCCGGACGGCGGCTGTCCGGATCACGGCGGCAACCGGCCTATCACCGTCAACCGCGGTGGAATGTAAGTAATATGAACACCAATCAGTTGCCCGTTCCTCTGTGGTAAGGGATCCCATGTCCTTCTTCACCGATCTGGCCCAGCAGTACATCGACGGGGAATGGAGGCAGGGCAAGGGCTCCTGGGACATCATCGACTTCAACCCGTACGACGGTGAGAAGCTCGCCTCGATCACCGTCGCCACGGCCGAGGAGGTCGACCAGGCGTACCGCGGTGCGCAGGAGGCCCAGCGGGCCTGGGGCGAGACCAACCCGTACGCCCGGCGCACGGTGCTGGAGCGGGCGCTGCGCATCGTCGAGGAGCGCGAGGCGGAGATCAGCGACGCGATCGTCGCGGAGCTGGGCGGCACCCGGCTGAAGGCCGCCTTCGAACTGCACCTCGCCAAGGAGTTCCTGCGCGAGTCGGTCCAGCTGGCGCTGCGGCCCACCGGGCAGATCCTGCCCTCGCCGACCGAGGGCAAGGAGAACCGCGTCTACCGGGTGCCGGTCGGCGTCGTCGGCGTCATCAGCCCCTTCAACTTCCCCTTCCTGCTCTCGCTGAAGTCGGTCGCCCCGGCCCTGGCGCTCGGCAACGCCGTGGTGCTCAAGCCGCACCAGAACACCCCGGTCTGCGGCGGCACGCTGGTGGCGAAGGTGTTCGAGGACGCCGGGCTGCCGGCCGGGCTGCTGAACGTCGTGGTCACCGACATCGCCGAGATCGGCGACGCCCTGCTGGAGCACCCCGTGCCGCAGGTCATCTCCTTCACCGGCTCCGACAAGGTGGGGCGGCACGTCGCCACGGTCTGCGCGGCCCAGCTCAAGAGCGCCGTGCTGGAGCTCGGCGGCAACAGCGCGCTGATCGTCCTCGACGACGCCGATCTGGACTACGCCGTGGACGCGGCCGTCTTCAGCCGGTTCGTCCACCAGGGCCAGGTCTGCATGGCCGCCAACCGCATCCTGGTCGACCGGGCGGTGGAGAAGGAGTTCACCGAGAAGTTCGTCGCCAAGGTGGCCTCGCTGCCGGTCGGCAACCCGGCCGACCCGGCCACCGTCATCGGCCCGCTGATCAACTCCTCGCAGGCCGAGGCCGTCTCCGCGGTCGTCGAGCAGGCCGTGGCCGCCGGTGCGACGGCGCTGCTGCACGGCCCGACCGAGGGCAACCTGGTGAGCCCGTCCGTGCTGACCGGACTGGCCGCCGACGCGCCCGTCCTCTCCCAGGAGATCTTCGGCCCGGTCGCCCTGCTCATCCCCTTCGACGGCGAGGACGAGGCCGTCCGGATCGCCAACGACACCCCGTACGGCCTGAGCGGCGCGGTGCACACCGGGGACGTCGAGCGCGGTGTCCGGGTCGGCCGGCGCATCCACACCGGCATGATCCACATCAACGACGGCACGGTCCACGACGAGCCGATCGTCCCCTTCGGCGGCGAGAAGAGCTCCGGCCTCGGCCGGCTCAACGGCGACGCGATGGTCGAGGCGTTCACCACCCAGAAGTGGATCTCGGTGCAGCACGGCCGCTCCGGCTTCCCCTTCTGACCGGCGGCCCCGGCCGCGCCCGGCCGGGGCGCGGCCGTGGTCTACTTCGGGGGCGGCCCGCGCCGCCCCCGGAACCGGCCATCGCAGAGAAGTGAACCGCCCGACGTGCGCCTGAACGACCTCGACGAACGCATCGTCCACGCCCTCGCCGAAGACGCCCGGCGCTCCTACGCCGACATCGGCGCCAAGATCGGCCTGTCCGCCCCCGCGGTGAAACGCCGCGTGGACCGGCTGCGCGCCGAGGGCGCCATCACCGGCTTCACGGTCCGGGTGGACCCGGCGGCGCTGGGCTGGGAGACCGAGGGCTTCATCGAGATCTACTGCAGCCGCAACACCTCGCCGGAGGCGATCAGACAGGGACTGGAGCGCTACCCGGAGATCGCCTCGGCGTCCACGGTGACCGGCGAGGCCGACGCGATCGTGCAGGTCTTCGCCGCGGACATGCGCCACTTCGAGCAGGTCCTGGAACGGATCGCGGGCGAGCCGTACGTGGAGCGGACCAAGTCCGTCCTGGTGCTCTCGCCGCTGCTGCGCCGCTACTCCGCCGGCGCCCCCGAACAGGCCCGGAGCGCGGGCCCGGCGTGAGAGCCGGATCACCTCGGTGACCTGCGAGGACGCCATGTGCAACGAATCGCCGCCCAGGGGCTTCGGCGCGCAATGGATCGACGGTGGACGCGCAACACTCGCGCCTTGTCCGGTGCGAGCGGCGGCCCGTACCGTCGATACGTCCCCGCCCGCCCGTATCGCCCGAGGTCACCCATGCCGCCGTTGCGCACCGCCCTGCTCCAGAGCTCCGGATGTCCCGGGCGGGTCGACCGGAACATCGACGCACTCGACGCGGCCGCGCGGCGGGCGGCCGGGGCCGGTGCCCGGCTGCTGGTCTGCCCCGAACTCTTCCTGACCGGATACGCGATCGGCGCCGACGTGCCGCTGCTGGCCGAGCCCGCCGACGGGCCGTCCGCCCGGCGGATCGGCGAGATCGCCGCCCGGCACGGGCTCGCCGTCCTCTACGGCTACCCGGAGCTCGCGGACGAGAAGATCTACAACGCCGCCCGGCTGATCGGCCCGGACGGCGCCCCGCTCGCGAACTACCGCAAGACCCACCTCTTCGGCGACTTCGAGCAGAAGTGGTTCACCCCGGGCCGGCAGCCCGTCGTCCAGGCCGAACTGGACGGCGTCCGGATCGGCATCCTGATCTGCTACGACGTCGAGTTCCCGGAGAACGTCCGCGCCCACGCCCTGGCCGGCACCGATCTGCTGCTGGTGCCGACCGCGCTGATGCACCCCTTCCCGTTCGTCGCCGAATCCCTGGTGCCGGTCCGCGCCTTCGAGAGCCAGCTCTACGTGGCGTACACCAACCGGACCGGTCAGGAGGGCGGGTACGAGTTCGTCGGGCTGAGCTGCCTGGCGGGCCCCGACGGCACCGTCCGCACCCGGGCCGGGCGCGGCGAGGAACTCGTCGTCGGCGAGGTGGACCCGGCGTTCCTGCGCGCCTCGCGCGCCGCCAACCCGTATCTGCGGGACCGCCGTCCGGGCCTCTACCGCCCGCTGGTCTGAGACCGCCCCGCGACCGTTCCACCGCACCACCCCTCACCCGCGCAAGGAGTCCGTACCCCATGACGTCCACGGTGCCCAACGCCGTCCAGCACACCGACGCCACCGAGCCGATCACCATGTTCGGACCGGACTTCCCCTACGCCTACGACGACTTCCTGGCCCACCCCGCGGGCATCGGCCAGATACCCGCGACCGCGCACGGCACCGAGGTCGCCGTCATCGGCGGCGGACTCTCCGGGATCGTCGCCGCCTACGAGCTGATGAAGATGGGCCTCAAGCCCGTCGTCTACGAGGCGGACCGGATCGGCGGACGGCTGCGCACCGTCGGCTTCGAGGGCTGCTCCGCCGCAGGCGAAGAAGGGGCCCTCACCGCGGAGATGGGCGCGATGCGCTTCCCGCCGTCCTCCACCGCGCTCCAGCACTACATCGACCTGGTCGGCCTCACGACCAGGCCGTTCCCCAACCCGCTCGCCGAGGCCACCCCGTCGACCGTCGTCGACCTCAAGGGGGAGTCGCACTACGCGCGGACCATCGACGACCTGCCGCAGGTCTACCGCGATGTGATGGACGCCTGGAACCGCTGCCTGGAGGAGGGCGCCGACTTCTCCGACATGAACCGGGCGATGCGCGAACGCGACGTGCCGCGCATCCGGGAGATCTGGTCCGAGCTGGTCCGCAGGCTCGACAACCAGACCTTCTACGGCTTCCTCTGCGACTCCGACGCCTTCGCGTCGTTCCGGCACCGGGAGATCTTCGGACAGGTCGGCTTCGGCACCGGCGGCTGGGACACCGACTTCCCCAACTCCATCCTGGAGATCCTCCGCGTCGTCTACACCGAGGCCGACGACCACCACCGGGGCATCGTCGGCGGCAGCCAGCAGCTCCCGCTGCGGCTCTGGGAACGCGAACCGCGGAAGATCGTCCACTGGCCCGCCGGTACGTCGCTCTCCTCGCTGCACGACGGCGAGCCGCGGGGCGCGGTGACCCGGCTGCACCGCACCGCGGGCAACCGGATCACCGTCACCGACGCCACCGGCTCCATCCGCACCTACCCGGCCGCGATCTTCACCGGCCAGTCCTGGCTGCTGCTGTCGAAGATCGACTGCGACGACGCGCTCTTCCCGATCGACCACTGGACGGCGATGGAGCGCACCCACTACATGGAGTCGTCCAAGCTCTTCGTCCCGGTCGACCGCCCGTTCTGGCTGGACAAGGACCCGGTCACCGGCCGCGACACCATGTCCATGACGCTCACCGACCGGATGACCCGGGGCACGTACCTGCTGGACGACGGACCCGACCGGCCCGCCGTCATCTGCCTCTCCTACACCTGGTGCGACGACAGCCTGAAGTGGCTGCCCCTCTCCCCGCACGAGCGCATGGAGGTCATGCTCAAGTCGCTCGGCGAGATCTACCCGGGCGTCGACATCCGGGGGCACGTCATCGGCGACCCGGTGACGGTCTCCTGGGAGAACGAGCCCTGGTTCATGGGCGCCTTCAAGGCCAACCTGCCCGGCCACTACCGCTACCAGCGGCGGCTGTTCACCCACTTCATGCAGGACCGGCTGCCCGCCGACCGGCGGGGCCTGTTCCTCGCCGGAGACGACATCTCCTGGACGGCCGGCTGGGCCGAGGGCGCCGTGCAGACCGCGCTCAACGCCGTCTGGGGCGTGATGGCCCAGTTCGGCGGCGCGACCGACCCGACCAACCCCGGCCCCGGCGACGTCTTCGACGACATCGCCCCGGTCGAGCTCCCGGAGGACTGAGCCCTACGCGGGCCGGCAGACGCTGCGCTGCCGGCCCAGGCCGGAGATCTCGACCTCCATCACGTCGTCCGGGCCCAGGTAGGGGAAGCGGCCGGAGAGCGCCACGCCCTGCGGGGTACCGGTGTTGATGACGTCACCGGGCTCCAGCACCAGGTACTGCGACAGGTGGTGCACCAGATGCGCCACGCCGAAGATCATGTCCGCGGTGCGGGAGTCCTGCCGGGGCTCGCCGTTGACATGGCTGCGCAGCCGCAGGTCCTGCGGGTCGCCGGCCTCGTCGGCGGTCACCAGCACCGGACCCAGCGGGTTGAACGTGGCGCAGCTCTTCCCCTTGGACCACTGGCCGCCCGACTCCTCCAGCTGGAAGGCCCGTTCGGAGACGTCGTTGCTGACGGCGTAGCCCGCGATGTGCGCGGCGGCGTCGGCGGGGGAGTCCAGGTAGGAGGCGCGCCGCCCGATGACGACGGCCAGCTCCACCTCCCAGTCCGTCTTCTTCGAGCCGCGCGGGATCAGCACGTCGTCGTACGGGCCGACCACGGTGTTCGGCGACTTGTAGAAGAGGATCGGCTGCTCGGGCGGTTCGGCCCCGGACTCGGCGGCGTGCGCCGCGTAGTTCTGGCCGATGCAGAGCAGTGCGGAGGGGCGGGCCACCGGGGCGCCGATCCGCTCGCCGGTGATGTCGGTCTCCGGGAGCGCCGACACGTCGGGCACCAGGCCCGGGTCGTCCGCGAGGGCGGCGAGGAACGCGCCGTCGATGTCGCCGGTGATGCCGGACAGGTCGTAGTGGCGGCCTTCGGGGCCGACGAGGACCGGGCGTTCGTGGCCGGGCTCGCCGATGCGCATCAGTCGCATGTGCGGGGTTCTCCTGACGGGTACGGGGGAGGTCGGGGCGGGTCAGTGCAGGCGGGCGAGGGCCTCGGCGGTGACCGCGTGGAGCGGCGGCCGCCCGGCGAGCAGCCGCAGCACCTCGTCGGCGGCGCTCGCCCCGAGCCGGTGGCGGCACTCGACGGTGCCCGCCGCCTGGTGCGGGGTGAGCAGGACGTTGGGCAGGGCACGGAAGGGGTGGTCCGCCGGCAGCGGCTCCGCGTCGAAGACGTCGATGGCCGCGTCCAGCCGGCCCGTGGCCAGTTCGGCCAGGAGCGCTTCCTCGTCGACCAGCCACGACCGGGCGGTGTTCACCAGCCCGGCCCCGTCCGGCATCAGCGCCAGTCGGTCCGCGCTAAGCATCCGGTGCGTCGCCTCGGTGACCGGGGCGTGCACGGCCACGATCCGGCTGCGCCGCAGCAGGGTCTCCAGGGGCACCGGCTCCACCCCGAGCTCCCGGGCGTCCGCCTCGGAGAGGTACGGGTCGGTGACGGACACCCGCGCCCCCATGGCCCGCGCCAGGGCGATGTAGGCGCGGCCGGTGCGGGAGGCGCCGATCACCCCGATGTCGCTGCCGTGGATCTCGTGGCGCGGCGGGGCCTCGCTCGCGGCCGCCCAGTCGGCCCCGCCGCGCAGGGAGTGGTCGAAGCGGTGGACGCGGTGGAGCAGCGCGAGGGTGAACGCCAGGGCCACCTCGGCGACCGGGCGGGCCATCGCGTCCCCCGCCTGGGTGACCAGGACGCCCCGCTCGAACACCTCCTCGGCGACGTAGGGGGCGACCGCCGAACCGGTGTGCGCCACCAGCTCCAGCCGGTCGGCCGACGCCAGGAGTCCGGCGTCCACCTTCGGCGCCCCCCAGGCGGTGATCAGCGCCCGGGACCCGGGCAGCGCGGCCGCGACCGCCGCCCGGTCGCGGTGGTCGTCCGGGACCACCAGCTCCGCCGCCCGCCCCAGCTCCGCCCACACCTCGGCGGTGAAGAGCTGCGCCCGCAGCCCCGGCGGTACGGCGACGACCACCCGGGGGCGGCCGGAGGGATCAGGAGAGCCAGTCATCGAGGTGCTCCGCGACGAAGGCGTCGTCGGTCAGCCAGGGGTAGGCCGCGGCCACCCGGTCGATCTCCTCGGCCTGCCCGGGGGAGAGCGTCTCGGCCGGGTCCAGGCAGCGGATGTTCGCCAGCAGGCCCTGGCGGCGCAGCACCTCGTGGACCCCGGCGATGCAGCCGCGGAACGCGCCGCGCACGTCGAAGACCGCGCTGTTGGCGTCGGTCAGCTCGGGGCGCCGGGCCAGGCAGCGGACCATCGCCGCGTGGTCCCCGCCGCGCGCCCGGCGGACGTCCTCCAGGAGCGTGACCGCGGAGCCCGTCCAGACCGCCCACTGGCCCAGCAGCCCGCCCGCGAACCAGCGCGGCGCGCCGCCGGCCGTCTCGTACGGGGTGAGCAGGTCGCCGATGATGTCGTCGTCGTTGCCGGTGTACAGCGCCACCTCGGCGGCGCGGTCGGCGGTGGCGACGGCCCGGATCACGTCGGCGGTGCGGTACCGGTCGAACGGGGCGATCTTCACGGCGACCGTGTTCGGCAGATCGGTGAACGAGGACCAGAAGCGCGGCGACAGGTACCGGCCGCCGACGGCCTCCTGGAGGTAGAAGCCGATCACCGGCAGGACCTCGCCGACCGCCCGCGCCCGCTCCAGCAGGCCCTTCTCGTCGGCGCCGGGCACGGCCGGACTGAGCAGCACCGCGTCGTACCCCAGCTCGGCCGCGGTCTCCGCCTCCGCCACCGCCTGCGCGGTGTACCCGCAGGCCCCGGCGACCTTGACGAACGGGCGGTCGGCCTCGGCGTCGATCGTCTCGGCGGCCAGCTCCAGCACCGGCCGGAACAGGCCGACCGAGGGCTCGCGGATCTCGAACTGGGTGGTGTGGACGGCGACGGCGGCGCCGCCCGCGCCGGAGGCCAGGTAGTAGCGGGTCAGCGCGCGCTGGCGGCGCTCGTCGAAGGAGCCGTCGTCGTGCAGGGCGAGCGGGTGGGCGGGGATCACCGCACCCTGGGCGAGGGCGTCGAGGGCGGGGGTCCGCACGGGGGAGGGAGTGGACATGGGGTGGATCAGAACCTTCCGTCGCGGACCTGGAACTTGGTGGGCTTGCCGGAGAGCGGCAGCCCGCGGCGCAGCCAGTCGGCCTGCCACTCGACGAGGGTGCGCAGCGTCACGTCCGGGTAGCCGAACAGGGCGTGGCAGCGGCTCGCGTCGGAGAGCAGCGCGGTCGGCGCCTCCTGGCCGGCGAGGACCGGCTCGGTGCCGAACTCCTCGCCGAACCACTGGGCGAGGCGGCGCACGGACGCGGTCTCGGGGCCGGTGAGATTGAGGGTGAACGCCTCGCCGTCGGTGGCGTGCAGCAGCGAGCGCAGGGCGACCTCGTTGGCGTACCCCTGCCACACCACGTTGGCGTGACCGGTCGTCACGTCGACCGGCTCGCCGGTGTGCACCCGGTGCGCGATGTCGGCGAGGACGCCGTAGCGCAGGTCGACCGCGTAGTTGAGCCGGATGTTGGCGACCCGGGTGCCCCGGGTCAGTGCCGCGTGGCCGAAGATCCGCTCCCGGCCCAGGCACGACATGGCGTACTCGCCGACCGGGCCGACCGGGTCGGACTCGGTGCAGCCGCCGGAGGCGACCGGCACCAGCGGGTAGACGTTCCCGGTGGAGAACGCGGCGATCCGCGCGTCCGACCAGCGGCGTGCCACCCGGTCCGGCATGGCGGCGTTGACCGCCCAGGCGTGCGAGGGGGCTCCGGCGGAGCCGAACTTGGCGCCGACCATGAAGACGACGTTCCCGGCGTCGGGCAGCGCCGCCAGGTCGGCGGCCGGGTCCATCAGGTCGAAGGCGACGGTGCGTACCCCGGCGGCCTCCAGCTCCTCGGCGGCGGTCCGGTCCGACCAGCGGGAGACCGCGTACACGGTCACGTCCGCGCGGCCCGCGGCGTCCAGCGCCCGCCGGGCGAGGCGGCAGAGGCTGGGGCCCATCTTGCCGCCCGCGCCGAGCACCAGCAGATCGCCTTCGAGGCGGCCGAGGTCGGCGACGAGCGCGGGGGAGGGGGTGGCGAGCCGCTCTTCGAGCGCGGCCTCATCGGTGAACATGTGTGACTATCCCTTGATTCCGGACGCGGTGACGCCCTCGGTGAAGTAGCGCTGGCCCACCATGTACGCGGCGAAGATGGGCACGAACGCGATGACGGAGCCGGAGAGCACCACGTTGAGCGGCACGTTCTGCTGCTGGAGCGAGGCGATGCCGACCGTCAGGGTGCGCATGTCGGTGGACTGGCCGATGACCAGCGGCCACAGGAAGTCGTTCCAGTGCCACAGGAAGACGAAGACGCCGAGCGTGGCGAGGATCGGCTTCAGCAGCGGCAGCACGATCCGGTAGAAGATCTGCCACTCGTTGCAGCCGTCGAGCCGGGCCGCCTCGAACAGCTCGTCCGGCAGCCCCTGGATGAACTGCCGCATCAGGAACACGGCCTGGGCGTTGGCCAGGGTCGGCACGATCAGACCCCAGTACGTGTCCACGCCGCCCAGCTTCGCGATCATCGCGAAGGTCGGGATCATCGTGACGTGGTACGGCACCATCACCATCGACAGGAACGACCAGAACATCGTCTCCCGGCCCGGGAAGCGCTTCTTGGCGAAGGCGTACCCGGCGAGCGAGGCGAGCAGCAGCACGCCGATGACCGAGACGACCGAGTAGAGCAGCGTGTTGACCAGCCAGCGCGGCACGTCCTGGGCGTTCATGACGGTGTCGTACGCCTCGCCGCTGAGCGGCCACGGCACCAGGCTGCCGGGGAACTCGACGGCGGCGGACGGCTTCAGGGAGAGCACGACCATCGCGTAGAATGGGAAGATCGTGACGAGCGCGGCCACCGTCAGCAGGACGGCGCGCCCGATCCGGCCGGCCCGGGTGGGCCGCATGCCGTGCGGGACGGTCTCCCGGTCGGCGAGCTTGCGCAGCCTGCGTTCGGCGCGGCGGGCGGCCCGGTCCGGGGTCCTCGGGGCCGGCGCGGCGGGCGGGGCCTTCGGGGTGGCGGGTGCTGCGGTCATGGTCACTGGTCCTTCCCGATCACGAGCCGCTGGATCACCGCGACCACCACGGTCAGCGCGAAGAGCGCGACGCCGATGGCGGAGGCGTAACCCAGGTCGAAGTACTTGAAGCCCGCGTCGTAGAGCTGGAAGACGAGCGTGTAGCTGGCGTTGGCGGGGCCGCCGCCGGTCATCGTGTAGACCGCGTCGAAGACCTGGAAGGAGGCCGTCGTCTCGATCACGGCGAGGAAGAACAGCGCGGGCTTGAGCTGGGGCAGCACGATGTACCGGAACCGCTGCCAGGCCCCCGCCCCGTCGGTGAGGGCCGCCTCCTCCAGCTCCCGGGGGATGTCCTGCATCCGGGCCAGCAGGATCAGCATCCCGTAGCCGAACCGGGACCAGACGCCCACCACCGCGAGCGCGGGCAGCACCAGCACGTCGTCGGAGAGCCAGGAGCCCTCGGACATCCCGAACCAGCCCATCAGGGTGGACCAGGGGCCGCCGGTCGAGAAGATCCAGACGAAGACGGTGGCGGCGAGCACCAGCGAGGTGACCACCGGCAGGAAGAACACCGAGCGGAAGAACTTGGCGCCGCGGAACGCGCGGCGGGTGATCAGGGCCAGCGACACCGAGGCGATCAGCGTGCCCGGCACCGCGAGGACCGTGTAGAGCACGGTGACCTTCAGCGCCTGCCAGAACAGCGGGTCGTCCCAGAGCCGGGTGAAGTTGTCCAGCCCGATGAAGCTGCCGCCCCCGGTGAGGGTGTAGTCGGTGAAGCTCATCAGCACCCCGGCGATGCCCGGACCGAACCGGAACGCCAGGAAGAGCAGGAAGCAGGGGAGGACGAAGAGCAGGCCGATCCGGGCCTCGCGGCGCGCCTGCGGCCCGCTGCGACGGCCCCGGCGGGTGGGTTCCGCGACGACTGCCACGGGGATCTCCTTGCGGTACGGGGGAATTGCGGGGGTCGGGGTGGGTGCGGGGGCCGGTCCGGGTGCGGCCGGACCGGCCCCCGCACCGGCCTTCTAGCGGCCGAGCATCGCCTGGGCGGCCTTCTGCGCGGCGTTCAGCGCCTCCTGCGGGCTCTTCTTGCCCAGCAGCGCCGCCTGGATCTCCGGGGCGAGGACGCCCTGGACCTCGCGCGCCTTGTCGTGCAGCGGGCCCACGGTCATGCTCGGCAGGGTGGCGCCGACGGCCGCCTGGAGGGCGTTGCCGGGGTAGAGGTCGCCGGCGGACTTGCGGGCCGGGAAGTAGCCCGCCTCCTTCTCCAGACCGGCCGCGTTCTTCGCCTCGGCGACGAAGTTCAGCCAGTCGCCGGTGTTCTTCTTGTCGGCGCCCTTGAGCATCGAGAGCGCGCCGACCGTGCCGTAGCCGACCGACTCGACGTCCTTCAGGGGCGGCTGGACGACGATGTTCTCCTTGCCCCAGAACGGTTCCACGTCGGTCGGGGTGTTCTGCCAGGTGCAGGCCACCTTGCCCTTGGCGGTCGGGGTCTGCTCCAGCTTGGGCGTGGTGGTGACCAGGTCCTTGTCGGTGTAGCCGCCGTCGACGAGCTTCTTCAGGTACGTCAGGGCCTTGACGCCGGCCGCGTCGTTGAAGGTGACGGTCTTGCCGTCCTCGGAGAAGACGTCGCCGCCCGCCTGCCACAGCAGCGGGTAGAACGTCGAGTTCAGGGTCTGCTGGGTGTCGCCGCTGTAGCTGGTCGCGTAGTAGCCCTTCGCCTTCAGCTTGGGGGCGAGCGCCTCCAGGTCCGACCAGCTCGTCGGGTAGTTCTTCTCGCCGATCGCGGTGAACACCCGCTTGTCGCAGATCAGCGGGTTGGCGCTGGTCAGGACCGGGACGCCGAGCGCCTTGCCGTCGGCGGTGACGGAGGTCAGCGCGAAGTCGGTGTAGTCCGACTTGGCGTCGGCCGGCATGTACTCGTCGGCCGGGACGATGCTCTTGGCGTACTTCGGCAGCTGGTCGGGGATGAGGTAGACCGCGTCCGGGCCCTTGCCGGAGGCGATCGCGGTGGCCAGGGCGGTGTCGCGGTTGGCCCAGGGGAAGGTCTCCACCTTCACCTCGACGCCCTCGTGGTCCTTCTCGAACGCCTTGATCAGACCGTCCCAGTAGGCCTTGTTCTTGGCCTCGTCGAAGATGACCGGGTAGGTCCACATGGTGACGGTGTTGCCGTCGCCGTCGCTGCTGGAACAGCCGGCCAGCACCCCGGCGGCGAGCGCGGTGGCCACCACGGGGGCGGCGACGGCGCGGACTCTGGAACGGCGGGTGAGGAGACGGGACATGAGGTGGTCCTCCGAGGACGTGAGGGTGGGGCGGGGAAGAGGGGGAGTCACTGCGCCGGGACCGTCTGGACGGTGCCGGTGTGCCGGGCGCGTTCGGCGGCGAAGGCCGCGAGATGGCTGCCGAGCGAGGTGGCCGGACCGGAGCGGACCGCCCCGGCGTCACCGGTGGCGACGGCGGTGACGAACGCCTCGACGAGCGCGGCGTCCCCGCCGCCGTGCCCGTCCGCCGCGTTCGAACCGGACGCGCCGAGTTCATGGACGGTGGTGGTGCCGGTCCGGAAGTCCTGCACCGTGACCCGCTCGCCGTCGCCGATCAGCCAGCCGTGCGAGCCGAAGATCCGGGTCTGGCGGTGGGTCTGCTCGGTGAACGCCACCATCTGGAAGGTCGCGGTCACCCCGCCGGTCAGCGTCATGGCCAGGACCTGGTGGTCGACCACGTCGTTGTCGCTCCGGTACGCGCAGACCCCGTACGGGCCCTCGCGCAGCGCCTGGACGAGACCGGCCTCGTCCTTCGCCTCGGTGACATGGGTGACCGGCCAGACCGCGCCCTTCTCGCGCAGCGTCGGCATGTACAGCTTCAGCGCGCTGTACGGGCAGCCGTCCTCGACCGCACAGTCGAGGCAGCGTTCGGCGGACCCGGCCGGGGCGTTCTCCGGGCGGAAGTGCTTCAGCCCGCCGAAGCTGGACACCTGCTCGATCCGGCCGCCCATGACGTACGTGATCCAGTCGAGGTCGTGGCAGGACTTGGCGAGCAGCATCGGGGAGGAGTCCTTCTCGCTGCGCCACGGCCCGCGCACATAGCTGTGCGCGTAGTGCCACCAGCCGACCGGCTCCAGATGGTCGAGGGAGATCAGCTGCCCGAGCACACCGGAGTCCACGACCTCCTTCACCAGGTCGGTGTACGGGGTGTACCGCATGACGTGGCACACCGCGAAGAGGACCCCGGCCCGCTCGACCCCCTCGACGATCCGCCGGGTCTCCTCCTCGGTCGGGGCGAGGGGCTTCTCGGTGAGGATCGCGTATCCGGCCTCGGCCAGGGCCAGTACCGGTTCCAGGTGGAAGCGGTCCTGGGTGGCGACGACGACGGCGTCGGCGATCCGGTTCTCGACCAGCGGGCGCCAGTCGTCGAACTCGACGGGGGCGCCGGCGGCGGCCCGCGCCGCGGGGCGGGGGTCGGCGACGGCGACCAGTTCGGCGCGCTCGGGGTGCGCCTTGATCCACTCGGCGTACGTCAGTCCGCGGTTGCCGGCGCCGACGAGCGCGACCCGTACGGGCCGGCCGGTGATCGGGGTATGCGTGGACACGGGGAATCCCTGGTGCTCGATGGGGTGAGTCAGATGCGCAGCGTGGCCGCGCTGTGGGCGACGCGCTCGCCCTCGTCCGGCATCGCGGTCCGCTCGGTGCCGTCCTCGACACAGCCGGTGTGCAGCAGGTGGCCGCCTCCGGTGAAGGCCGCGGGCCGCAGTTCGAGCCGGCCGCCGGTGAAGGTGGAGCCGGTGGCCCGGTAGCGGTTGGTGCCCTCGGTGACCAGGACGTGGGCGGTGCCCTTGGGGGCGGTCGAGTCGAGACCGGACAGCTGCCAGTCGACGGTGCGTCCGCCGCCGGTGCGCGCGAGCAGGGCGCCGTCCTTGTTGGTGCCCTTGAGCAGGGTGCCGTCGACGCGCAGCCGCTGGTCCTTGTCGGAGGCCAGCTTGATCCCGGTGTCGCGGAGTTCGCCGCCCACCACGGTGACGTCGGTGTGCTTGACGGTGACGGGGGCGGTGTCCTTGGAGCCGGTAAGGACGCACTGGTCCAGGACGAGCGGCCCGGTGCCGTTGAACACCGCGCCGTCGACGCCCTTCAGCGTGGAGCGCTGGACGGTCAGCGGGGCGGTGACGTTGGCCTGGGTGATCTCCGCGTCGGCCGCGAAGGCGAACGAGGAGTCCGCGATCACATTGGGCCGGGCCGACAGGTCCGAGGCCCGGGAGACGATCAGCGGACCGGTGGCGGTGCAGCCGCGCATCTGGACGCCGTCGGCGTTGACCCAGAGCATCCCGGAGCCGGAGAGCGACTTCTTGCCGATGACCAGCACGTCCTCCAGGGTCAGATCGGTGATCTTGACCCGGGCCACGAACCAGGAGCAGGCGTGCCGGCGTACGGTGATCCGCTTCGCCCGGCCGCCCCAGGCGGCACCGGAGTTGGCGAAGGTCATCAGACCGGAGTTGCCGGTGTAGACCAGGTCGTGCTCGAACTGGCCGTGCGTCACGAACGGGCCCTCGTCGTCGCCGTCGCCGTGGCAGTTGGTGACGTAGCAGTAGGCCGACGCCGTGAAGTCGTTGAGGTGGCGGGCGTTGGAGGTGTGGCAGTCCTCGACGTGCCCGTACAGGCAGTAGATCTGCTGGGTGAGGTAGCCCGCACCGCCGTAGGTGACCGACTTGGGGTTGGTCAGCGAGCACTGCTCGGTGCGGTAGTAGGTGCACCAGCGGCGCATCACGACCGGCCAGAAGGTGCCGATCGCCTCGATGCCGGAGACGTCGCAGCGCACCGCGTACTCGTAGGCGACCGGGTGCGAGCCGGTCATCTCGTCGTCGCCCCAGCCCTCGAAGACCATGTTGCGGACGTGGGCGCGCTCGACGGGCTCGACGCGGGTCCAGGTCAGGGTGCGGCCCGCGGCCAGGTCCCAGCCGATCTGGTAGTTGACCCGGATGCGCTGTCCGTCGACGACGTCGGTGACCTGGACGAGCCGCTGGATCTCCTTCTCGTACTTCCCCGCCAGGGCGTTGATCTCCACCGCCCACCACTGGCCGACGGCGAACTTCGAGGAGTCACCGACCTCGAAGAGGTCCGACAGGTCCGGCATCGCCGCGCCCAGGGTGTGGCTGATGGTGGTGTCGGTGACGGTGCCGCGGAAGGAGAGGACGGCGCCGAAGGGGTTGTCGTGGGTGTTCTTCTCGATGTTCTCGGTGCGTATGCGGTGGC
>NZ_JBSFKL010000006.1:0-414925 GCF_053598535.1 Streptomyces sp. NPDC001108 | reverse complement strand
GTCGTCCTCGTCACCCACGACGAGGGAGCGGTCGAGGCCCTCCAGCCCGAGCGCATCATCCTGCTCCCCGACGGCGTCGAGGACCTGTGGGGCGCTGACTACCGGGACCTGGTCGCACTGGCCTGACCGACGGACGCGATTCCTGCCCGTCGAAAAGTGCGGCAGGATACGAAACCAACGACCCAAACCCGCCGCCCGATCAGTGGCAACTCTGAAGGAGCTCACCGTTTCCCGGTGACCGTGCGACCCGGT
The DNA here is from genome assembly GCF_053598535.1 of Streptomyces sp. NPDC001108. NCBI lineage: Bacteria > Bacillati > Actinomycetota > Actinomycetes > Kitasatosporales > Streptomycetaceae > Streptomyces > Streptomyces sp. NPDC001108. Next base: position 414,673 of record NZ_JBSFKL010000006.1, on the reverse strand, counting down.
ATCGATCAGCCTGCAGAGCGCCGCCGCGTCCTCATGCCGAATCCAGGACGAACTGGCCGTCCCACCCGCAGAGGAAGAGGATTGTGCAGCCTGGCCACATACCGCCGGTACGCCCGCGCTTCGGCCGAAGTACCGTCGACGACGTCATGACGGTCAGGGAACGCCACACTTCCCGCGTGAAGTTGCATGCCGGCCCCGAACTGGTTCCCGTGCAGGCAGCCGGCTACCAGTCGGCGCCGGTTCCGGGGAGTGGAATTGGCCCGGCCAGCCACCGGGCCGCGGTTGACCTGGAACCAGACCTCGCGATGGTTACCGAACAGCACGACGCTCTCTCTCAGATCACGCACGTCGGTGTACACGCCGAATTCCCAGTCACCCGGAGCTTCCCCTGGGGCGTAATGCGCACGCAAATGGTGTATGAACCGGGACAGGTCGACAGCGGCACCGAATGGAATCACCGCGTCGGCATAGGGATCACCAGCGGTGAAATAGACCCTGAATTCCAATCCGTACAGCCGCCCGTTGACCTTCCTCTGAATGCAGAGCGAGAACATATCGGCGTCACCACAGGTCGAGCGGTCCCAGTCACGGACGTGCTGACTCAGGTACCTGAACGACAGCATCTCCTGATCAACCAACAGGCCAGGGATCCGTTCGACCGAGCCATGGAGCAGATAGAGACACATCAGGTCCACTGGATGCGTGTCGCGCGCCATCCGTGTAAAGAATCCATCGGAAAAACCGTCCCGCACAGGTTCCTCCAGCCCTGGATCTGTCAAACGAGCGGTGCAGATCGTCTTGTTGAGTATTACTGACGGGCTGCGGAGAGACAGCCGCCGAAGGAATACAGAAGGCGTTCAGTGCGGTCCTTCAGCACACGGTCCAGCGGACTTGGCCCCTGCCGATGGGGGCGAGCGACGCGATCGCCGTGTGGACGCACTTCAACGCGGCATGCTCGTTGGTAAGTGGCCGCGAGCCTTGATCGCCCGCCGGATCCCAGAATCGCCGGGACTCGATCGCGTTGATCGTGCAGACGATGTGTCGGATCTCGGTGCCGAAGCGGAAGAACGGGGTGAACTCCTCCCACACGTTCTCCCACCACCGCACGATCACCGGATACTTCCGGGTCTCGACAATGGACGGCACGACTGGGAACGCCGACGTGGTCGCCAAGAGCACTGCGCTATGACGTAGATCGGGGCGCCGTCCGAGCGGGCCGCACAAATTGGCCTCAGCACAGTCAGGGAGTTCGCGGCCCCCTTTGCCAGTGCCGGGGGCGGGGCTTGCCCCGGGGCCGGGGTCAGGCGTTCCATCCGATGGAGGAGACGTTGCTGTAGCCGTCGTAGTCGGAGCCGATCAGGTCGAGGATCTCGTCCCACACCGCGTCGAGCTCGTCCAGGTCGTCGTTGGTCCAGGCGTCCACGGCGCGGTCCCAGACGCCCCGGACGGAGACGCTGCGGCTGGACAGGTCACGCCGGTACTTCTGCTCCACCCCGGCCTGGTTGACGGGGTTGATCTCCACCCGGGTGCCCCGGCCGGCGTTGTTGAGCCGGTGCTTGAGGTCCGTGGCGACGTTGCGGCGGCGCAGGTTCCAGTACGCGGCGTCCAGGCGGGCGAGGTTGGCCTTGTTCGGGGTGCGTTCTTCTGCGAGCCAGGCCATCAGGGTGCGCGGGGAGACGTGGATTCCGGCCCGGTCCATCGCTTCGTATCCGGCGTCGGACCGGGTGAGGTAGTTCAGGCGGGCGGCGAGGCCGCGCTCGCTGTCGACCGGGGAGGCGATGCCGTGCACCATGCCCTCCAGGGCGATCCCGAGCGCTTCGGCCCCGGGCACGCCGTCCGCGCCGTACTTCCCGAAGTCCATCCACCTCCCGGCCATCAGCCGTCCGCCTTCCCGACCATGTAGATGCCGGAGGTCTTGCCGTCGCCGGACTTGACCTTCATCTCGGACACGCCGCGCCCTTCGCGGAACACTGTCCAGGGGTCTCCGGTGAGGTGGAGTTCGTCGGTGTGCTTGAGCGCGACGATCCCCAGCCCGGCCCGGTGGGCTTTGTACGCGCGGCCGCAGTGCAGGGCGTACGCCTGGGAGTGGATGTTGTGCATCCAGTCGGGGCGGATCATCTCGCGGTTGTGGATGGACTCCCCCATGGTGGAGACGAACTTGCTGTACATGGCCTTGACGTACTCGGTCGTCAGCGTGTCCCCGGCGGCGATCGCTTCCGCGCGCGCGGCGACCAGCAGTTTGCGCAGGGCATCCAGGAAGTTCTCGGTCGCGCCGCTCGTCCAGGACTCGTGGACGGTCGGCGCCTCGGTGAGGCCCCACTTCGGTCCGGAGAGGCGTAGCAGGAGGCGAAGGGTGGCGTCGGTGATCCAGAGGGCGCCGGGGGTGTCGCGGTCGCCGAGGGGGTCGGGCAGGTGGGGGTGGGTCCAGGGGGCGGGGGTGATGAGGTGGACCCCGGAGCGTTTCGGGCCGACGCCGTCCGGGCCGGTGGTGTGTTCGAGTTTCCCGATCGGCAGCCAGACCTTGAGCGCTGAGAGGTAGGCGGCGTTGACGTCGAGGGCCGTGACCTGGATGTCGGCGCGGGCGGCGCGCAGGGAGTAGGCGGGGTTCCGGTAGGAGGGGCGGGCCTCCCAGATCTGGTCCGGCTCCTTCGTGGACGGCTTGTGCAGGATGTCGGGGAGTGCGGGGTAGGCGGTGTAGTCGTAGCGGGCGGTGGCCCGGGTCTCGTGGAAGAGGTGCATGACGTCCGGGACCGCGCGCTTGCCCAGCGCCTTGAGCGCGGCTTCCTCGTCACCGTCGGCGCGCTCGGCCTCCTGCTGGACGGCGCCCCTGATGAGTGCCATCAGATCGGCTTCGGCGCGCTCGGCGGACTTGCTCCGGCGCTGTGGGCGGGTCGCCGCCGGGGCCGGGGTAGGCGAGACCGGGGCGGGGGTAGGCGAGACCGGGGCGGGGGCGGGGGCGGTGACGACCGGGGTGGCCGGGGTGTGTGCGGCCGGGGGCGGTGTGGGGGCGGGTCGGCACATGGCTCCGGAGTGGAGGGGGCGGCCGTCGGTGGACTGGTAGGTGGTCTCGATGCCGCACTGGACGCACGGGCCGGGGTCTCCCTCGATGGCGCGGCCGTCCGGGCCGCGCAGGGTCTCCAGACCGGTGAACATGAAGGGCGCCGGGGCGGGCGGGATCGGGGTGCTGGAGGGCCCGTCGGTGGGCAGCGCCCCGACCGGGTCCGGATCCTGGGCCGGGGCCGGGCCCTGGGCGGGTGCGGGGTGGATTTCCGCGAGGCCGCGCAGCAGGCGCAGGTAGGGAAGGCGGGCGGGCGGGATGGGGGTGGAGGCTCCGGTTTCCCAGTTGGTGATGCTGCCGCGTGTGACGCCGACCGCGGCAGCGACCTGGGCGCGGGTCAGCCCGGCCGCCTCGCGCAGCCGCAGGCGCTCTTCCGGCGGAGGCATCTCGGCTGCCAGCCGGGCCTCTTCGAGAAGCGACTCGACACTCACTTCATCACTCATGCGGAAACTGTATCAATATTGCCCTTCTATTGGCGCTAGATTGTGCTTCGATTATGCAGGCTTTGGTGTCGTGTGGTGATCGGTGTACTGCGGAGCCGATCCGCTGCTGGAGGCCCTCGGGGTGCGGTGCACGACCAAGCCGACCCAGCTCGTCCTTTGGGCATGCCAAGGGGCCGAGCCGCACGGCGCCCCACCCGCGGTGGCTCGGAGGCCGTTCGGGGACCGGGCCGTCTGGGAGGAGAGGCAGGAGCAATCTATCCGAAATAGTCTGTTTCAAGGCTTGTGCACCCCGGTTGCGCACCGTGGGCCGGATGTACTCATCGAGGCAGAGGAGCCCCCATGAAAGCGGCCGTTGTCCGCAGCTTCACCGAACCGGTGGTCGTCGAGGACCGGCCGGTCCCTTCTCCCGCCGGGCACCAGGTTCTCGTCAGGATGGAGGCGTCCGGCCTGTGCCACACCGACATCCACGCGGCGCACGGCGACTGGCCGGTCAAGCCCTCCCCTCCCTTCGTCCCGGGCCACGAGGGCATCGGCATCGTGGAGGCGGCCGGCGACCAGGTCACCCACCTCGCGGTCGGCGACCGGGTGGCCATTCCCTGGCTCGGAGAGGCGTGCGGGCACTGCGACCACTGCGTCTCCGGCTGGGAGACGCTCTGCCTCCAGCAGCAGAACAGCGGCTACTCGGTCGACGGCAGCCATGCCGAGTACGCCCTCGCCCACGGAACGTACGTGGTACCCGTGCCCGACGACATCGACCCGCTGGACGCGGCACCGCTGACCTGTGCGGGTGTCACCACGTACAAAGCGGTCAAGCTCTCCGGGGCGCGCCCCGGTACCCGGGCGCTCGTGTCCGGCATCGGCGGGCTGGGACACCTGGCCCTGCAGTACGCCCGGATCTTCGGCGCCGAGACCATCGCGGTAGATGTCACCGACGAGAAACTCGCCCTCGCCAGGGATCTGGGCGCCGACCACGTCATCGACGCACGTGTGCAGGACGTGGCCGAGGAGGCGCAGCGGCTCGGTGGTGCCGACGCGGCCGTCTCGCTTGCGGTGAGCAACGCCTCGTTCGAGGCCGCGTACGCATCACTGCGGCGTGGTGGCACGCTGGTCCTGGTGGCCCTGCCGGCGGAAGGGAAGCTGGAGATCCCGGTCTTCGACACCGTGCTCAACGGAACGAAGATCGTCGGGTCGATCGTCGGCACCCGGGAGGACCTGGCCGAGGTCTTCCGGCTGCATAGCCTGGGCCGCACCCGGGTGGTGCGCGAGACCCGGGACCTGACCGACATCAACGCCTCGATCGATGAGGTGCTGGGCGGCCAGGTGCCGGGCCGTCTCGTCTTCGACATGAGCAGGACCCGTACCTGAGCCCGTGTCCGGTTCGGTGTGAGGGTGGTGTGCCGTTCGTACAGCCTGACCAGGGGTGATGGGGCCCTGGGCCGATCAGCCGCCGAGCGTGACCGGGCCGAGGCCGGTCGGCAGGTGCTGGACGGCCAGTGCCACGGCCTCGTGCGCCGTGGCGAACCGGCCGAGGTCCGGAGTGATGAAGCCCCGGCCCAGGCCGTACGTGCCGTCGCTGCCCGCCGTGAGGCATGGTCCGACCACGGTCAGGTCCGGGCGGGTGGTGGCCGAGAAGCGCAGTGCCCAGTGGCTGGTGAACGGATAGAGGGCACGCAGCGCCGGTTCGGCGTATGCCGCCTCGATCAGGGCTTGGTACGACGTGCTCCAGGGGTACTCGAGTTCAGCCGCTTCCTGGCGCAGGCTGTGCCACTCGGATTCCGTGAGGCGTGCGGGATGGTGGTCGGGCACCTCGGCCCTGCCGGTGAGGTGTACGAAGGGGACCGCCCGGCGGATGTCGTCCAGGGACGTCCCGTCGTGCCACGCCCGGGCGGCCCTGGCGATCTCCGTCAGGTTCTCTGTCCTGCCGTCGAGGAGTGCCAGTCCCTGGAAGGGTTCCGCGCCGCGAATCGACCACCGGCGTTCGTGGGACCACGCGCTGATCTGCAGCGGCTCGCGGTGAGGCAGGGTGCTGGCGACGGCAGCGTGGCGCAGCGGATCGGAATGTGAGGAGGTGACGGGGGCGGCGCCGAGGCAGCCCTCCGCCTCGGCCCGAAGCGCGGCAGCGAGGCTGCCGAAGGCCGCGACGTCCGGGTACAGGGCGGAGGGATCGGGAGGGTTGGGCACGGCTCGATTGTGCCTGAGCCTGTGCGTCGGCAGGGGCTCGGGCTTGAGAGTGCCTCGGTCGGAACGGACGCGAGCCGGAAGGGACGCGGCCGGGAACACGGGGTGGCACTGCTCTTCCCCGCGTTCGAGAAGTGCCGCCAGGACGTGCATGTCCCGGTGAGTGCTCGTCAGCGGTGTGGATCCTCTGGGTAACCGCGGAAGGGGTTCGGGGAGCCCGGCCGCGGGCTCGACCGCCCCTCGACGCCGCCCTTCTGGGGTGCGCGGTCCGGGGGGAAGCGGTATGCCGCCGCACACTCCTGCGGGTGGAAGGGAGTGCGGTGTGGACTGCGAAGACCGTCCGGAGGCCCGTTGCGCGTCGCTCGGACGGGCCGCCCCCTTCCCCGCACGCTCCGCTGTCCGGGCCTCTACGTGGCGTGGACCCGCGGCACGTACCGGGCGCCGGACCGGATCGCCTCCGCCTGCTCCCGCAGATCCGCGTCGGTGGGCCCGGGCAGCGCTTCGTCCGCGGCCCGGCGCAGCAGCGGCAGTGCCTGCGCCCAGGCGGAGCTGGGACGCCGGATGGCCGGCACCACGGTCGGCTCCCCCGACGAGGCCCGGTTCCGGACGGCGGAAGCGGGCACAGGTTCCGGGTGGCGGCGTCGGCAGGTGTGGGAGCCGGAGTGCTGGGCGGGCCCGGCCACCTGCTACGGCAGGACCTGCTGGATTTGGTCCTTCAGAACGACGCCTAGGATGCGGAGCATGAACAGGAGCACGTCGGCACACGGGGGCCCCACGCCGATGACGACGCGGCGGACCCGCTGGCAGGAGGCGGGCAACAGCGAGAACTTCGGCAAGCGGTTCGCCGGTCTCGTCGCCGCCGGCGAGGACATCGACGGTGAAGCCCGGCTCGCCGACACGCTCCTGCCGCGCGGCGCCCGGGTGCTCGACGCCGGTGCCGGCATGGGCCGGGTCACCGCGGCGCTTCTGCGGCGCGGGCACGACGTGGTCGCGATCGAGCCCGACGGGACACTGGTCCGGCAGGCCCGGGAGACCTACCCCGGACTGCCGATCGAGGAACGCGACATCCTCGGCCTCGGCCCCGACGACGGCCCGTTCGACCTGGTCGTCTGCGTCGGCAACGTCATGATCTACCTGGCCGAGGGCACCGAGCGCGAGGCCCTGCGCGCGATGCGCGCCGTGCTCGGCGAGAACGGCCGGATCCTGGTTGGCTTCCACCTCCAGGACCGGCCGTCGCACGCCCACGCCTACACCGCGGCCGAGTTCGAGGCGGATCTCGCGGCCGCCGGACTCCGCGTCGACCTGCGGGCAGGCACCTACCAACTGCACCCCGCGAACGAGGACTACGGCGTCTGGGTCCTGAGCCCCGCCCAGGGTGGGGCCAGCGCGTAGATCCGCGGCTCACGGGGGGGGCAGTTGGTAGGTGCCTGCCCGGATCCGCGGCGAGGGGCCGACACCCCCTTGGGAGAGCGTCTCGGTGAACCCATCCGCCGACGAGATCGGCGGAGCGGACTTGTCGGGCTGCCGGACGGCACCACGAAGATCTCGCCCGCCTTTCGGCCCGTCCTTCCCCGGCGCTCTCCTCACGCAGATCGACGTTGGTGAGCGCGCCATCACCCCGGGCACGGGTTATCAGGCCGGCGGGCGGGTTGCGGGCGTCGTGGGTGAGGGGACTCCTTGCGCAGCGTTGTGCCGCCAGGTGACAGGGTCCGCTCCCCGAGGAGGCCGTTGTCCGGCCATGCAGGAATCGTCCGAAGGGCGGTGAGTGCGCATCCGCTTCCCTTCTTGATCGTTGACCGGTCATGCCCCGTATGAAGAATGTTGCCGCTCTGCTCACGGCCTGTGCCCTCCCGCTGCTTGCTGCCACGCCAGCCCACGCCGGGGTCAGCTCGTCCTGCGGCCAGTACGTCTGCGTCTTGACCGCGCACCACAACCGATTCGTCCAGGACATCACCGTGAGGACCAAGGACGGCCTGCCCGGCACCCTTCGCGCCTACTGGGGCAACTACCACTCCTCCAGGGTCAATGCGGCGAGCCACCGGTGGGAGGTCGGCCGCGAGCAGGCGGCCTCGAAGCTTGTGTGTGGCGGCCTGGAGCGCGATGGGCGATCCATCGAGGACGTCTGCGTCACCATCTGATCGTCACCTGCCCCGGGATCCCTGGCCTCCCAGCCTGGAAACCCCGCGGGGAGGTCAGGGGTCCGTGCGTTCGGGACTGACGACAACAAACTCCGATCCGTCAAAGTCCCTAGCTGCTGGGGCTCTCCGCCAAGGGCTCCCTCCGGGACGGGCCCGCCTCACGTCGAACCGGCGCACGCAGATCATCCCCATGTACCCGCTGCGTGCAGTACTTACGGGCTGCCCCGCGATTGTGACGTCACGCCATGTCCCGAATTGGCCAACAGCATCCCCCAGGATGCGGCGCCGTTCGCATGCCCACGAGGTGCACAGCGTTCCCCTGGAGAGGAAACGGTCGGGACGGCAGCCGATCTGTTCGCCGCAGGCCCCGTCTGGGATGCTGAAGGCGAGGCTCGACAGGGGGGCAGACGGTGTATACGGAACCTATGGCGCGAGCCGTTGTGGAACCAGCAGTACTCAAGCTGATACGGCAATACCCTCGTGGCAGGGCGTTCTCCACTACGGTCACATTCGGCGGGGACGACTTCAGTATGTGCGCCCACATACGGGCGCAGTGGGCGGCACCCGGGCAGGTGAAGATCGCACTGGCCTGTTGGGTCGTCAACATGGACACCGCGCGCTATCTCGGTGACAACCCGCCTGCCAGGGAGGAGATGCGCCTGCCACCGGAAGGCACAGCGGAGTGGGACGAGGAACTGACCAGCCGGGTGATCGGCCACCTCGCAGCTCGTATGAACGCTCTTGCCACCGCCCTGCCGACCACCGACGAACACCTCACCATCACCGTGCCTCTCGTCCTGACGTAGTCCGGCACAACGCCGGGGGGACCGGCCTGGACCGCACAGGTGACCAGAGCCAGCCCGGTCGCTACCTGCATCGACGGCCTGGAGGCGGCTGTAGGCGAGCGCGGCGAGTCAGCGATCGATCAGACTCCGCGACCTCGCCGGTGCAGTCAGATCGTGATCAGGGCGTGCTGAGCGACGCGACGCCGGATTCGTCACGGGCTGCCTCGTGATTGATCTTGGTCACGTCAGGCAAGATACGGAAGGCCGCGCGAGTTGTCTGGGTTGTGAAGAGCAAACAGGTCCGCGCGGCCATGTCACATCATGCCTTCTGCGGCCTCTCGCGTAAGCATCTGGGCGCGCTGGTGGAAGAACTCGCTCCGCGTTGGGAGGCGCGCTGTGAGTCTGCACGCCACCAACGGCGCGAGGGAGCCCGCCAGCGTCAGGCAGGAGCCGGACCGAAGCAGGAATTCGTCTTCACCGACCGGCTGCCGGCCACACTCGTACATCTGCGGACTGGCCCTGCCCATGAGGCCCTCGGGGTGCTCTACGAGGTGGAGTCCTCCACGATCGGCCGGGCCCTCGCCGAGATCCGCCCGCTGCTCGCCGAGCGGGGGTTCGCCGTTCCCGACCGTCCCGGTGTGCGCCTGCGCGCCCTGGCCGATGTCTTCTCCTATGCCGAAGCCGAGGACGTGACTCTGCGGATCGACGGGATGGAAACCCCAGGTCCGCCGCCCCCGGGCAGGCCAGCCTGGCCGCCGCGCCTTCGTCTCCGGCAAGCGCAGGCAGAACACCTTCAAGACCACCACGATCAGCGACCACCGGGACCGCACCCTGTGGTCCGGCGCCCTGCGGCCCGGCCGCATGCATGACCAGAACGCGCTGCGCACCGAGGGCATCGCCGAACAGTTCCACCAGCATCCCGGCGTGAAAGCCGAGGTCGACGACGGCTACCGCGGCCTCGCCAACGAGCTCCCCGACCAGGTCTTTGCCCCGCCGAAGAAACCGAAGACCGCGAAAGACCCGGCCGAGCGGCCGCTTACCGAGCACTACGGCTGGCGCGAGCACAAGCGCCGTCAGTCCTCCCGGCGGATCCGCGTCGAGCACGCGAATGCAGAAGTACGCCAGTGGCGCCCACTCCAGCGATACACCGGCCGCCGCGAAACCTACGGGGAAACCCACAGGCCATCGCCGCCCTCGTCTCCGATCGCGCTGCCCAGCGGCCCACCCGGCACAAGACGAGTACCGAACCCGTGCCCGTCCGCACGACGGCCTGCTGAATCACCCACCAGCTAACTCCCCAGGCCAACACGCCTCGTGATCAATCGCGGGGCAGCCCGTTATCGACAGCGTTGGAGTGTCGCCGCATCAGGTTGTTCTGCTGGCGCGCCACTCAAGTGCTTGAGGGGTCTCGCTGAACTCCACCAGGTGTTCTCCTGAGAAGCGTTCCAGTACGGTGCGCACTTCGGCGGGGGTGACGTAGAAGAACTCTTTCCTGCTGTTGACGCGGTTGACGCGCCGGTCCGCGAATTCCTGGTGGAGGCGGGATTCCAGACCGACGGCGTCCTTGCTGAAGATCAGGGCGTGGACGTCGAAGCGGAAGGGGACGGCAGCGCCGCTGAGTTCGTAGACGCGGTCGAGAGGCTCGAGGCGTCGGGTCATGCCGATCTTGACGATGGTGTCGCCGAAGGCACCGATGTTGGAGACGACGTAGACGTAGCCGGTGCGGACGTTCGCCGCCCGTGCGTCGACGTCCTGGAGTGCCTGTTGGATCTCGGCGAGTTTGGCCTCCATGTCGCGTACCGCGTCATCGTTGCCTTGGGAGCGGAGGCGTTCGAGGGCGGCCTCGTAGTGGTTGAGTTCCTTGTTCAGCTTCTCCCGTTCGCGGTCCAGCTCACGCTGGGCGGCCGCCTCCTCGCGTTCGCGGGCTCTCGTCTCACGCTGGGCTTCCTTCTCCTCGTCCTTCTTCTGCAGGAAGTCGGCCGTCAGCTGCAGCTCGCGGACGCGGGCATCGTGGTAGGCGTCGGAGATGCGGATGTGCATGGTGGCGCCGAGCTTGGCGATGGTCTCCCGGCTCTTGTAGAGGCGGTCGACCAGTGAGGTGAGGCGGTGGGGGCGCATGGTGCGTACGGCGTAGTCGGCTTCTGCGTTGTAGGCGCGGAGCATCAGTTTGGAGAAGTCGCGGATCATCTTGCGGCCCTCGCGCGCGGAGCCGTTGACGGTCCAGTCCGTAGCTGCCAGGACCGCCTGATTGTTGCGTGCGAGGTCCTTGATCTCGGCTTTGAGGGAGTCCAGGCGGCTGCGGTAGGCGACCGCGTCGTGGAGCTGGTGCCGGTAGGCGTAGATTCCTGCCTGCTGGAGGAGGACGGTCTCGTCGGTGGTGACGATCTGGGCGCGCAGATCGGTAAGACGGCTCTCGGCCTGGTTGATCTCACTGCGCTGCCGCTCGGTTTCCTTGCGGGTCTTCTCAGCGTCTTTGGCGACCTGCTTGGCTTCCCTCTTGATGTCTTTGACAGTCCGGCGTGCTTCCTCGACGATCGCTTCGGCCTGCGCCTGGGCCTGTGTCAGCAGCGCGGCCGCTTCCTGGCGTGTGCGGCGCACCAGCCCGGCGACCTGGGCGGCGTCCGCGCCGTGGGCCTGTGCGATCCATGCCCTCAGCTCTTCGAGCTCGCTTGTCCCAGGCTGTCGTCGGCGGCCGAACCAGCCCCGCTTCCGGGCGGCAGGGGCCGCGGGCTGAGGCTCGTACTGGTGAGGAATGGCACCGGTCGCCGGAGCAGCGTCGGGAGACTCGGCAAGCCACAACTGCCAGCCCGGCGGAGGAGGCGGCCACGTGGGGTCTGGCTGCCAGCCGTCCGAGGGAACCCAGCCTTCGGGCAACAGCCAGTTCGGCGGCGGGTTGAACCGGAATCCGCTCATGCTCACTCGCACACTCCCCCACCCGGGCACCGTTCGGTGACACACCCAGACAACTCTCGCGATCTTGCCGTGCAACCTGTCAGGAGACGGGCCGATCACGAAAAGCGGCGCAAAAGGCACCCTGGCTGGTCCACGAGCGCCGGAAGCCCGGACGGCGACGGAAATAGATCCGGCCGAGCGTGATCCGCCCGCACCTGAACGGGTGGGGTCTGCTGCTGGTGCCGACGTACTTCTGCCGGCAGCGCCGGCCGCTTCACGGGCGTCGCTGGCGCGCATGCTGGGCCCCACCCGCGCCGCGCCTGGGCGGGAAGCCCGGCCCTGCTCGTCTTCGTGAAGGCCCTGGTGGTGCAGGCCGGGGCCTGGACACGGTGACAAAGACAGTGGAGGGCTTGGGCGGGTTCGCCCCAGCAGTACGAGCAGATCGAGAAGGCTTCCGCCCACGCGAGACGTACGAGGGCGTCTTCGGCCTCGGGGTGTCAGGGTGACCGTGCCGTCGAGGCCGTGCTCGTCCTTCACCGCCCGGCGCAGGAGTTCGCGGATGTCTTCCTCGGTCAGGGACCGAAACTGGGGTGCCAGGAGAAGCGGTCCCGGCAGCTCTTCGGTGGGGAAGGGCCGGGGCGGTGCCGTGGTGCCGGCCTGTTGTTCAGATCACCATGACGAGTGTGACGACTGCCAGCAGGGCGACGTAGGCGAAGGAGTGGGCCCGGTCCGGGACGCGGGCGGTGGTGCGGCGGGCGAGGGCGATGGTGGGCAGTGAGCCGGCGAGCAGTGCGGCGCAGGCGATCAGGTCGATGTGGCCGAGCTGTCCGGGGCCGGGGTGCGGGGTGGGGGCCGCGAGGGCGTAGACGGCGGTGCCGACCACGGCGACGGGCACGCTGAGCGGGTTGGCCATCGCCGTGGCCTCGGCCATGGGCAGGCCGCGGCGGCGCAGCAGGGGGACGGTCATGACGCTGCCGCCGACGCCCAGGCAGGCGGCGACGGTGCCGATGGCGAGGCCGCCGAGGGTGGTGGCGGGGCGGCTCAGGGGGCGTGGTTCCCGGGTCTGCGGGGTGGTCAGGAAGCCCTTGCGGAGCAGGCTGTCGGTGATCGTCGCGAGCAGGTAGGCGGTGAAGAGTGTGCGCAGTGTGGTTTCGCCGGTCCGGGTTGCCAGGAGGGATCCGGCCACCGCGCCGGCCAGGACGAATGCGGCCATGGGCCAGATGTATTCCTGGCGGATCCGGCCCTGGCGCCATTGTGTCAGGGTCGCGAAGAGCGAGTTGACGACCATGACCGCCGTGGAGGTGGCCACTGCGATGTGCATGGCGTCGGTGTCGGGGTGGGCCGGGGTGTTCCAGAGGGCGTAGACGACGGGGACGGTGACGAAGCCGCCGCCGAATCCGAAGAGTGCCGTGGTGATCCCGGTCAGGCAGCCGAACAGGAGCAGCAGGAGGTAGGGGGTTTGCACTGCTGTGACGCTACGGGCCTGGCGGTGTGGCGGGCAATCGATTGGTTGCCAGGTTCTTTCGCCGATCCGACAGAGGTTTCCTGGGTCGGGCCGGGTGGTCGCGGTGCGGGTTGGCGGGTCGCGTGGGGTGCTGGTTCTCGGTGGTCAGCTTCCGGACAGCAGGGAGAGGCCGCCGACGAGTACGACCGCGATGAGGATGATCAGGGCGAGCATGACTCCCATGCAGAAGCCGCAGCCCTGCCCCGTGCCGCGGCTGAACGAACCGTCGCCGCCGCTGGGCGTCTGCCCTGCCATCTCGCCTCCCGGGCTCTCCTGGATGGTGTGGGTGGCAGGGCCTTTTTCGGCCGCTGGTGCCACGCGCCCATCGTGGTGTGCCGTGTCTTCGTGGAGTTGGCGACGGGTGCGGGGCGGATGTGCTTTCAGTGCGGAGAAGGTGCTGGGGGTGTGCCGTCCCGGAATTGCCGGGGTGTTTCGCCGTAGGTCTTCCTGAACACGCGGCTGAACTCGCCCGGGCTGGAGAATCCCCATCGGGTGGCGATCACGCCGATGGGCTGCTTGTGCGGGGAGGGTGTGGCGAGGGCTTGTCGGCAGCGTTCCAGTCGTCGGCGTCGTACGGTCGCCATGACGCCTTCGGGTTCGGCGCTGAAGAGTTGGTGGAGGGTGCGGACGGAGATGTGGTGGTGGGAGGCGATGGTGGCGGGGGTGAGGCCCGGGTCGCCGAGGTTCGTCTCGATGAACGCTCCGATTCTCGCGACGAGGGCTCGGCGTCTGGTCTCGGTGGGGAGGAGGCCGCTGACGTCGATGTGGCCGGCGAGGAAGGCTGCTGCGAGGTCGACGGCGATGGTGCCCAGGCGTTGGTTCTCCGCCTTCGACTGGTGTGTGACCTGCCCGAACGCGGTTCCCATGAGGTGCCGCAGGAGGGAGCCCGTGGCGGTGTGCGTGGACAGCGGCTGGGCGAGCAGTCGGTCCGTCTGGTCGGCGGGCAGGGGGAAGGCCGCTCTGGGAAGGTGGAGGACCGTCAGGACCGTGCCCAGTCCGAGGTCCGGGAACGTCGCCTCCAGCGGGTGGGCCATGTCGAAGAACACCAGTCCGCCGGCGTCGACGGCGACGCTTCCGTTCTGCTGGGTCACCTGCATGGGGCTGCGGTGGATGAGGGCCAGCATGTAGGTGTCGGTGCCGCCGCGCCGGATGTGCCGTGCGGTCCGGGTGGCGTCCAGGGCGGGGAAGGCGAACCGGGCCAGTTGCACCGCGCCGAGGTCGGTGTGCCGGACCTGCGCGGGGAAGTCCCGGGCGTGGGAGCTGGTCATGGCCAGCGGTGCGATCTGGTCGTGGATGACGTCGACGAACCAGCCGAACCGGTCGGTGGCGGCCAGGCCGTTGTTGGACAGCGAAACCACGGATGCGGCGGCGGAAGTCGTCATCGCGACATGGTCGGGAACCCGGAGCCGCTCCGGGAAGACCATCTTCGGCCAGGCTGAGGCAAGGGGGGGGCGTCGGGCGGGGCGGTGGGCGGCGGCAGGGGCGTGGGTAGGGGCGTGGGCGGTCCTGCGGGATTCACGGCGGTGGCGGTGGGCTCCGCCAACCGGCTGCGGCAGGTGGCGGGTTCGTCCGTCCTCGTGCCGGTGGGGGGCCTGCCACCGCGGCGGCCATGTGCAGGCGGGACGCGGCTACTAGTCTGGCTGGTGTGCGCAATGTCCGAGTCGACGAGGTCGATGGCTTCGACCGTGCTGTTCTGGCCATCGGTACCGATTACCCGCCCGGTCATCTGCTGCCGTACCACGAGCATCGCCGGGCCCAGGTGCTGTATGCGGCGACCGGTGTGATGGAGGTGTCGACGGCGGAGGGGGCGTGGACGGTGCCTCCCGACCGGGCGGTGCTGGTCCCGGCGGGGACGCGGCACCGGGTGTCGATGCGCGGGGTGAGTACCCGCAGTCTCTACGTCGAGCCGGCCGCCGTGCCGTGGTTTCCCGTCCGGTGCCGGGTCGTGGAGGTCTCCGCGTTGCTGCGGGAGCTTCTTCTGGCGGCCGTCGACATGGAGCCGCTGTATCCGGAGCATGGTCGTGATGCCGCGCTGGTGGGTCTGCTCCTGCATGAGCTGGCCGGTCTGGCGCCGTTGCCCCTGGAGGTTCCGCTGCCTGCCGATCCGGCGCTCCGGCGGCTGTGCGCCGCGTTCCTGCGCCGTCCGGACGTCCATGATCCGCCTGCTCGTTGGGCTGCTGAGCTGGGGGTGAGCGAGCGTACTCTTGGCCGGTGGTTCCGTGGGTCCACGGGGTTGGGTTTCGCGCAGTGGCGGCAGCGGGCGTGTGTCGTGCATTCCTTGCGGCACCTGGCCGTTGGTGTGCCGGTGGCCCGGGTCGCGGCGGATCTGGGGTACGGGAGTCCGGCGGCGTTCACCACCGCTTTCGGTGCCTTGCTGGGCCGTCCGCCCAGTGCTTACCGGGGGTCCGGTCCCTGAGGGGGCCGGGGGGCTTGGTCCCGGGTCGGCGGGGCTTTCCAGACCATGGCCAGGGCGAAGCCGAGGTCGTCGAAGCGTGCTCCGGGGAAGACGCTTCCGTAGAGCTCGCGGAACTGTGCGCGGGTCAGGTAGCGGTCGCTGAGCAGGTGGGCCAGCCAGGGCCGGCTGTGCCAGAAGCGCAGTTGGAACCAGGCGTCACGGAGCCCCAGGCGCCGGACCTCGCGGGGGAAGTTCCACCGTGCGGGCCAGGTGTAGGCCCGTCGGGGCGGGGTGGGGCGGGCGTCGCAGACGTTGTCGACGAGTGCGACGGTGGCGCCGGGTCGTGCGAGGCTCTTGAGGTGTTCGAGGCCCGCGCGGCAGTCCTTCAGGTGGTGGAGCGTCGTGTGGCTGTAGACGAGGTCGAAGCCGTCGGCGTCCTCCAGCGTGAGCAGGTCCGCCACGATGTAGTGCGTGTGGGGCCGTGCTCTTGTGGTCCTGGCGATCTCGATGAGGGGGGCGCTCAGGTCGAGGCCGACGACTTCCCGGAAGTGCCCGGAGAGGGCTTCGACCGCGTGTCCCGGGCCGCAGCCGGCGTCCAGGGCCCGTTCGCCCTTCAGGCCCAGTCCCAGGAGCCAGGCGGTGTTCCGTCCGGGGAGCAGGCTCACGAAGCGGTCGTAGTCGCGGGCGAACCGGTCGAAGGACTGGGGGTCGGTCGTCTCCGTCATGTCCCGTCCCGGTGTCGCCGGCCCTCGGTTTCCGCGGGGTCAGTATGCACGGTGGGCCGTGGCGGTGGGAGGTGCGGTGCGGCGTGCGCAACCCGGTTCCGTTTCCCGGCGTCCAGTGTCTTGACGGACGGCTGACGATCACCCGGGGAGAGCACATGGCGAAGAAGGACCGGACGGCGGACGCGGCGCGGGAGAAGGACCGCGAGAAGTGGATGGCCCGTTTCCAGGTGCGGCTGGCCATGCAGCCGGGGGTGGACCGGGCGGTGGTGCTCCGGGCGGTCAAGGAGGTCACGACGCACGGTGGGGGTGGCGGGGAGGATCCGTGGGCCGTTTTCGATGATCCGGACGACCATGCCGTTCAGGTCGCCGCGCGGCTGGTGCCGGCGGACCGGGCGGCGCGCGCGAAGCGGCGCGACGCCGCGGTGGACACGTTCGACTCCGTGCTGAAGAAGGCCCGGGACGTCGCCGGTCTCTGACCGGCCGGTGCGGCTTCGGCCGGGGCCGCCGCACCGCCCGTCGTGTGTGTCCGCCCGGCCGGTCACCGCAGGACGAAGCCGGTGCCGAGACCGTCCTCGGGGTCGAGGTCGAAGTGGTGCTCGCCGGTCCGGTAGGCGCTTCCCGTGACCTCGGCGACGACGGCGGGGCGGCCGTGGGCGGTCAGTTCCTCGACGATCCGGGCGTGGAAGCGGGTGCCGACGATCGAGTCGTGGACGAGGGTCCGGCCCGGTGCGAGGCGGCCGGTCGCGGCGAGTACGGCGACGCGGGAGCAGGTGCCGGAGCCGCAGGGGGAACGGTCGACCTGGCCGTCGGCGAAGACGGTGACGTTGCGCTGGTGGGGGTTGCCGTTCTCGTCGTCGCCGAGGTCGTCGTAGAGGATGGTGCCGTAGATGCCGCTGAGGCGGTCGTCGGCGGGGTGCCGGGCGTGCTCGGTGTCGTTCAGCGCCTGTTTGACCTCGCGTCCGATCGCGATGAGGTCGGTGTAGTGCTCGGGGGTGACGGCGAGTCCGGTGCTGCCCGCGTCCAGGTGTGCGTAGATGGCGCCGCCGTAGGCGATGTCGACGACGACGTCCCCGCGGGAGGTGGTGAGGGGGACGCGTTCGGCGAGCCGGTAGCCGGGGACGTTGACGAAGTCGACGCCGGTGGTCCGCCCGCCCTCGGTGCGGACGCGCAGGGTGACCCTGCCCGAGGGGACGTCGATGACGACCGTGGTGGTGCCGGAGGGGTCGCGGGCGACGCGGCCGGTCCGCACGGCCCAGGCGGCGAGTGCGATGGAGCCGTGGCCGCAGGCCGTCGAGAAGCCGTCCTTGTGCCAGAACAGCACGCCGAAGTGGGCGCCCTCGTCGTCGGGCGGGGTGAGGAAGCCGCCGTACATGTCGGCGTGGCCGCGGGGTTCGAAGCACAGCAGGGTGCGCAGGGCCTGTACGTCGGGGTCGCCGATGGCGAACATCCGGCGTTCGGCGACGGTGGCTCCCTCGATGGCGGTCGGCGGCTCGGGGACGATGCGGAAGGGTTCGCCGCCGGTGTGGTAGTCGACGGTGTGTACCTGACGGGTGGTCATGGTGTTCTCCTCGGTCCGGTCGCCGGTGCGGCGCCGGTCCTCGGGGACGGTGGGGCGGTCCCGGCCGGGCCGTGCCGCTCCCCCGCCGCCGTGGTGCGGGGGTTCCGGGACGGTATCCCGCACCGCGGGTGCCCGGTGCCCGGGAGTGCCACTGGCACGGATCGGCCGCCCGGGACCGGGGTCAGACGGTGGTGAGCAGCAGGTCCTCGCCGCTCGACGGGCGCAGTCCGTCGGCGCGACCGGAGAAGTAGCGCTCGGCGAGCAGCGCCCCGGACACGTGCCGGGCGTCCTCGAAGCCGGTTTCGCGGGCCAGTGCCAGCATCTCGGAGGGGGTGTAGAAGCTGATGAACGGGGTTCCGGATGCCTGGGCGCCCTCCTTGCTCGTCCGGAGGCCGGGGCGGTCGGCGTCGTCGAGGAGTTCGGGCGGGAGCAGGAAGGTCGTGGCGAGGGTGGATCCGGGTGCGAGGCCGGCGATCTCGCGCAGGGTGGCCGCGTTGGTTTCCTTGGTGAGGTACATGGTGACGCCGGTGGAGACGACGACCGCCGGGCGGCCGGTGTCGAATCCGGCCCGGGTCAGTTCTTCGAGCCAGTTCTCGTCCGCCTCGAAGTCGACCGGTACGAGGTGGAGCCGGTCGGGGACGCGGTAGCCGAGTTCGGTGAGGCGGTGGCGTTTCCATGCCTGGGTGGCGGGCTGGTCGATCTCGAAGATCTGGAGGCGGGAGGCGAGTTCCGGGTTGCGCTGGGCGAAGGTGTCCAGTCCGGCGCCCAGGATGACGTACTGGGTCGTGCCCCGGTCGGCCTGTTCGGTGATCAGGTCCTCGATGTACCGGGCGCGGGCGACGATGGCCGCCCTGAATCCGCTGGTGGTCCGCGGGTCCATGTCGGGGCGGGTGCGCCAGTCGTCGCCGGGGGCCACCAGGCGCAGGCCGATCTCGTCCTCGATGACGTGCGGGGGCGGGTCGGCCTCCAGGTGCAGTGCCCGCCACAGGGCGGTCCGCACCGCGGTGTGGTCCGGTGGCCGCGTCTGCTCGTGTGCCATGGTGCCGCTCCTTCGTCGCGGTCGGTCCCGGGCCGGTGGTCCGGGCCGGTGGTCCGGGGCGGGGGTCGCGGGTGCCTGTCGGGGGCTTCGAGGGGGACGTGGTGGTGAGGGAGGCCGGTTGGCGGACCACCACGGTATCCGTTGGTCAGGTTCTGGCGGGTTGTTCGTCGCCGAGCGGCCATGCCTCGATGTCGCGGTAGTGGATCGGGCCCCGGCTGCGGCCGGCGTTGCTCCCGACCAGGTGCAGGCGTTCGGTGTGCCAGGGGCGGCCGGTGAATCCGGCGAGGCTCCCGGCGATCTCGCCCACCGAGGACGGGTCTCCCCGGCGGGCGCGGGCGAGCGTGAGGTGGGGGCGCAGGGGCCGGTCCTCGAAGTCGATGCCGTGGTTCCTGACGGTGGTGCGCACGTCGGCGGCGAGGTGGTGCAGCCCGTCCAGGTCTCCGGTGATTCCGCTCCAGAGCACCCGGTCGTCGAAGGTGCCGCTGCCGTGCAGTGCCAGGCGCAGCGGTGGGTGGTCCGCCGCGAGGGCGGCGAGGGGCGGGCGGAGCGGGGGGACCGTTGTGGTGGGGAGTTCTCCGAGGAAGGCCAGGGTGATGTGCCAGTCCTCGATGCGGTTCCATCGCATGCGGGGGTGTGTGGCGTGGGCGGGGCGCAGTGCCTGGGCCAGTTCTTCCTTCGCGTGGTCGGGTGGGGCGAGTGCGATGAAGACGCGGATGGTGGTGGGCGGGGTCTGATCGTTCACACCGGACTTCGTACCGCACCGGGTGGTGGGGGTGGTGTCCGGGGCTGCCGGGTGGTCTCGTTCCCGGCCCGGTGCCCCGGCCCGGGCGGGGTCGGGTCGGGGCCGGGGTGCGTGGTGTGGGGGCGGTTACTTGGCGCAGGTGCGGTCGTGGGCGGGGAGGCGGCCGGTGGCGAGGTAGGAGTTGACGGTGGAGTCGACGCAGGTGTTGCCGTAGACGGCGTAGTTGGCGTGCTGGTTGGCGCCGTCGAGGGTGAGGAGGCGGGAGCTGGGCAGGCGGTCGTGCAGGGTGGCGCTGTGGGTGTAGGGGACGCGGGGGTCGCCGGTGGAGGCGACGATCAGGGCCGGGGTGTCGTGGGTGACGCGGAGGGGTGCCTCGCGGGGGCGGTCCCAGAAGGCGCACGGGGTGATGCTCTCGGTCAGCGGGGCGAACAGCGGGTGGGCGGTACGGCCGTTCTCGATGTCGTGCCAGTACGTCTCGGGGTCGCGCGGGGCGGCGACGTCGCCGCAGAGGATCGCGGTCTGGGCGCTGGCGACGGGGGAACCGGCGGGGGTGAACACGCCGCGCATCAGGGCGGCGAAGGCGGGCGGCAGGGTGGTGGGGCGGCCTTCGGCGGCCCGGGCGAGCAGGGCCATGTGTTCGGCCAGAAGGGCGCGTGCCGGTTCGGTCTCGTCGGCGAGTTCGGTGAAGAGCAGGGCGGGGACCTGGCTGTTGTCGAGGCGGAAGACGTCGGGGGCGGTGCCGACGGTGAGCGGTTGGCGGGCGGAGGCGGCGATCACGTCGTCGAGGGTGGCCCGTACCTGTGCGCGGGTGCGGCCGAGGCCGTAGGTGCTGTCGCGGGCGGCGGTCCATTCGGCCCAGTCGTCGTACGCCTTCTCGTTCTCGGCGTCGGCTCCCTTGAGGAGGCGGGGGTTGTAGCGGTCGGGGTCCAGGGCGCTGTCGAGGACGACCCGGTCGTAGCGCCCGGGGAACATCTGGGTGTAGGCCGTGCCCAGGTAGGTGCCGTAGGAGAAGCCCAGGTAGGAGATCTTCCGTTCGCCGAGGACGCTGCGGACGACGTCGATGTCGCGGGCGGTGTTGCGTGTGGTGGCGTGGGGCAGGAGGGGGCCGTTGGTGGTGCGGCACCGCTGTGCGACGTCCTTGGCGCGGGCGGTCTGGCGGTCGAAGCCGGCCCGGTCGGGGCCGGCCGACAGCAGGCCGGGTCCGGAGGTCAGGCCGCAGTCCAGGGGGGTGCTGCGGCCGGTGAAGCGGGGGTCCATGCCGATGAGGTCGTAGCGGGCGCCGGTCTCCTTCATCGCGGGGCGTACGAGGAGTCCGATGTCGAGGGCGGGGCCGCCGGGGCCGCCGGGGTTGATCAGGAGGGAGCCGATCCGGTGGCGGGTGTCGGTGGCCTTCAGGCGGGATATGGCGACGGTGATGGTCCGGCCCCGGGGTTTGCTGTAGTCGAGCGGTACGGTCACGTCCGCGCAGCGTGCGCCGGCGGTGTCGAGGGCGCGGCCGGTCTCGTCGTCCGTTGCCCGGGCGCAGCCGTGCCAGTGGGGGCGCTGCTGGTGGTAGCGGCCGAGTCCGGCCGTGGGTGCCGTGTCGGTGGGCGGGTGCGGGGCGGCGGGGGCGGGTGGTGCGGCGGCCAGGGCGGTGGTGAGGCCGGCGGCGAGGGCGAGTGCCATGGCCGAGGCGCGCCGTGTGGCGGTGCCGGGGGTGGTCATGTGCTTCTCCTGACGGTGACGGGGGGGCCGGCCCGGGGTGTCCGGGGGCGTGCCGGTCGAGCCTTTCAGCGGGGCTTGTCCGTGCGCGTCGTTGTGGGGCACGAACCGGTGGTACGTCAGGGGCAGCAGGCCGGGTGCGGGGGTACGTGGTGGGTACGACGTGCCGTCGGTGCGGAGGGTGTTTCGCCGGTCGTCCTGGCGGGGTTCAGGGCAGGGTGCGGCGGCGCTGGAGGAACAGCCGCGGCCGCGCTGGAGGAGCTGCGCGGCTGCGGTCCGTCGGCCGGTGAGACCCGTGCCGCGCTGCTGGGCTTCGTCGACACGTATCTCTCCTTCTGTCTGGGCAACCCGGAGGTCCCGGCGCTGTGGATGCGCAGCTGGCTGTCCGAGGGGCCGAACTGGCGGAGATCGAGGCGGAGTTCGCCGGGCCGCTCGTCGCCGAGGTCGCCGCCGGGGTCCGTACGGTGCTGGACCGTGCCGGTATCGGCGCCGGGGTCGACGTCGAGATGCTGGTCTTCACGATCGTGTGGACCGTTCACTCCTTCGGCCAGGCCGGGGTCATCGACCCCGCCGGGCGCCGCCTGGGCCCGCGCGACCTGGCTTCGCTCGACCGGTTCCGCCGCCATCTGCACACCGTCGTGGCCGGGGTGCTGGACCGCGCGGGCGGGGACGGGGCGTAGGGGCCCGGCGGGTCAGGCCGGGTCGCCCGGTTCCGGCCGGTTCGCGGCCGCCTCCCGGCACATCCTCTCGGTGAGGGCCAGGAGGACCGAGAGGTTCTCCACCGCTTCCACGGGGAATCTGGCCCAGGGCTTCCTGTCGCCGTGCCGGCGGATCTCCAGCCAGCCGTGTTCCACTTCGATCCGCTCGATCTCGCGCCAGCCGAGCAGGCGGTCGAGGTGTCCGACGCCGGCGGGGTCGAGGTGGAAGCCGAGGAAGCCGATCCGTTCGCCCGCCCCCAGCCGGGCACCGTCCTGTGGCAGCCGTGCGCGGGTGAACGTCCTGTCCAGTTCCTCGGTGAACCGGACGGCTCCCGCGTAGCCGTCGGTCACCACGATCTCGGCGCCCTTGCGGGGGCGTACCCGCAGTTCGTGCGTGGTGGCGCTGGTGATCCCGTTCGTCACTCTGGTGCCGTGCCACCGGATGCCGCCGATCTCGTCCCACGTGTACGCCTCCGGCTCGTTCCCGGCGACCTGGCGGACGATGCCGTTGCGGTAGTGGCCCACCCAGACCTGCGGCTGCCGTCTCGTGAGTCCGAGGAAGAGGTAGTAGCCGGCCACGGAGACGATGCCGGCCCCCAGGACGAGCAGCGGCAGCCCGTAGTACCAGGCGCCGTCGCTGCGCAGGGCCTCCGCCGCGGTCGAGATCCCCATCCAGAGGAGCGGCAGTCCGATCACCGCCGGCAGCAGCACCACGATCCACGGGAAGCGCCCCGGCTCGGTCCATGCCAGCCCCTGGCGCGGGCCGAGTTGGAGTTCCTGCGCGGCTCCGCGCATGGCGGGCGGAACTGGAGTGGAAGCACGGTCCGGCACAAGTCCCCCCGGGGGCAGGATGGTTGAGTCCATTGTCGGGGGCGGGCCGCCTGTCCGGGAAGAGGGTTTCGGTCCTGTTGCGCGTGCCCGGCACGCGACTGTCAGGCGGCCGTCCCGGGGCCGGAAGCGGTCGCGGTGCGCGGCGTCGCCGGGGGCGGGGCGAGCAGGGCGTGCACGGCGGCGCGGACCTGGTCGTCGACCGCCTGCGGGGTGGAGCTGTCGAGTTTGCCGTCGAGGTGCAGGAACGCCAGCCCGTGGACGAGGGCCCAGACTGCGGTCGCGCGTGCCGCCGGGTCTCCGGCCCCGGGGAACGCGGTGCGGACGACGTCCTGGACGTACTGCGAGAGGACGGCGGCCGCGGCGACGCGTTCCTCACTGGCGGGGTCGCAGGGTTCGGCGAACATCGCCCGGAACAGTGCGGGGTGTTCGAGCGCGAACCGCACGTAGACGACGGCGAGCGCGGCCAGGTCGTCCGGCGACGAGGGGGACGGGCGGGCCCCGGCCAGCTTCCCGGCGAGTTCGCGGTATCCCTGCGCGGCGACCCCGGAGACGAGCGCGTCGCGGTCGGCGAAGTGGCGGTAGGGAGCCGTGGCCGACACTCCGGCGCGGCGGGCGACGGCGCGCAGCGACAGCCCGGCGCCGCCGCCCTCCTCCAGCAGCTCGCGCGCGGCACGCAGGCAGGCCGCGCGCAGATCGCCGTGGTGGTACCCGTTGCTCTGCGGCACAGCTCACACCCTCCAATGTTTGCGATGCTCACATCGCACCGTAATGTAAGTGGTGCACACATTGTAGGCGGACGACACGGAAGAGGGAGACGACCATGACCAGCGAGCTGTTCTCGCCCCTGCGGCTGCGTTCCGGGCAGGTACTGGGAAACCGGATCGCGAAGGCGGCCATGGAAGAGAACATGGCCGGGGAGGGACAGCTTCCCGGCCGGCGGCTGCCGGCGCTCTACCGGCGCTGGGCCGCGGGCGGTGCCGGGCTCCTGATCACCGGCAACGTCATGGTCCACGCCGAGGCGCTGACCGGTCCCGGCGGCGTCGTGCTCGACGAGCACGCGCCGCTCGAACCGTTCGCCGACTGGGCCGCGGCCGGCAGGTCGGGCGGCGGGGCGGTCTGGATGCAGATCAACCACCCCGGCCGCCAGGTGGAATCCGGCATGCCCGGCGTGGTGTGGGGGCCGTCCGACGCCGGTGTCTCCCTGGGCAGGCACAGCGGCCGGTTCGGGCAGCCCACCGCCATGACCGCGCGGCAGATCGACCGGACCGTGGACCGGTTCGCCGTCACGGCCCGCCGCGCCGAGGAGGCGGGGTTCGACGGGGTGGAGATCCACGCCGCCCACGGCTATCTGCTCTCCCAGTTCCTCTCCCCGCTGGTCAACACGCGCACCGACCGGTGGGGCGGGCCGCTGGAGAACCGGGCCCGGATGCTGCTGGACACCGTCCGGGCCGTACGCGCCGCCGTCTCCCCGTCCTTCGCCGTCGCGGTCAAGCTCAACTCCGCCGACTTCCAGCGCGGCGGCTTCGACGCCGACGACGCCCGGCAGGTCATCGGGATGCTCGCACCGCTCGGCGTCGACCTGGTCGAACTGTCCGGCGGGAGCTACGAGAGCCCGGCGATGACCGGCGGCTCCGCCGACGCCCGGACCCGGGCCCGGGAAGCCTACTTCCTCGACCTGGCCCGGGACCTGGTCGCAACGAGCCCGCTGCCGCTGATGCTCACCGGCGGCATCACCCGGCGCGTCACGGCACAGCAGGTCCTCGACAGCGGCGTGGCGGTCATCGGCATGGGCACCGCCCTCGCCGTCACCCCGGACCTGCCCGACCGGTGGAAGGACGACCACGAGGCCGACCGGCGGATGGCACCGGTGACCTGGTCCGACAAGACGCTCGCCTCGGCGGCCGGCATGGCCCGGGTCCGCCACCAGATGCGCCGCCTCGCCAGGGGCGCCGGCCCCCGGCCCGGTATCCACCCGGCCCTCGCCCTGGCCTCCGAGCAGTGGAAGCAGCGGCGGGCCCTGCGCCGCTACCGTGCCTGGCTGGCCACCGCGCGGGGCGCCGAGGGCGAGTGACCGGCCCCGGCGGTACGGTCGCGCCGGGCGCGGCCCCTGGCCCGGCCGATTGGCCCCCCGACGGCTCC
This sequence comes from Streptomyces sp. NPDC001108, assembly GCF_053598535.1. Lineage (NCBI taxonomy): Bacteria > Bacillati > Actinomycetota > Actinomycetes > Kitasatosporales > Streptomycetaceae > Streptomyces > Streptomyces sp. NPDC001108. The sequence continues at coordinate 389,847 of NZ_JBSFKL010000006.1, read as the reverse complement.
GTGGGGTAGAAAGCCCCGTCGATCAATCATGATCACGTCACTGAGCCATCTCATTCGGGGGAATGAAGGAATGACGTCAACTCGCCGTTTTCTCGGCGCGATCGCACTGCTCGCCGCTCTGGGCGCCGTCACCGCCTGCGGCCCGGAGGAATCCGACGCCGTGGGCGCGGCCGGGGGCGACGGCGCCGCCTCCCCGGCCGCCGGCGGCGCGGAGGACGGGGACTGCGGCAAGCCGCCGACCCTGCCCGCGGGGCACACACGGCTGAAGGTCACGCTGATGCGTGACGCCGGCGGCTTCGAGGCCGCACGGGCCAAGCCGCACTGCACACCGAACGACTGGATCTACGGCGCCGACAAGGACGCCCCGACCACGCACTACGTCCTGCCCGAGAACGTCGGGGCGCAGCTGGCCCTGGCCGACGGCCCCGGTCAGTGGAAGCAGGTCGACCACGACCAGCTGGCGCTGCACATCGACCGCTGCCTCGCCCAGGAGATCGGGGCGCCCGACGACTACCCCAAGGTGAAGGCGCCCTTCGGCTGCTTCGGCAACATCTACGAGATCACGCTGGACGCCCAGGGCCGGGTGGCGACGGTGAAGGAGATCTGGAGCGTCTGACGGACCCCGCGTCCGGCCGGGGCCCGGGCTCCGGCCGGACGTGTCCGGCCCGCCACCGCGGTCAGACCGTGTGCGTGGGGTAGACCTCGACGCGCGCGCGGACGGTCCCGCCGGCCGGCCCGTTCCGTGGCGGCCGACCTGTTCCGCGACGACTTCAACGGCCGCCCGGTGGCGGCCTGTCGGGCCGGGCGGGGTCAGGTCGCGGGGTGCGTCCAGGACGCGGCCAGCAGCGAGCGTTCCGCGGCGGCCAGATGCACGGCCGAGGCGAGCCAGGCCCGGGCGTAGGCGTCGGCGGAGGGGTCGGCCAGGCGGCCGAAGGGGTCGCGGGGGCGGCGGCCCGCCTCCGCCGTCAGGGCCCGCGCGAGATGGGCCGCCCGGCCGAGCCCCGCCCGGGTCAGGCGGGCGGAGAGCGAGGCGGCGTCCGGCCCCCGGCCCGCCTCGGCCACGGCGCGCCGGCCGCCCGCGACACCCGTCTCCAGCAGGCGCCGGACCCGCCACAGCGGTGCCAGGGCCAGCGGGTCGGGGCCCGCGGTGACCGGCCCGTCGGCCGTCCCTCCCGCCGGCCGGGCGGGGAAGTGCTCGCCCTGGAGCCGGTCGTAGCCCAGGTCGGCGCGGCCCTTCCACGCCTCCGGCAGGCGCAGGGTGGCCGACTCCCCCGGCACCGGCCCGACCGCCAGCGGCAGGAGCGTCGCCGCCCGGTCCAGGTCGGGGCGGCCGAGCACGCGCAGGGCGAGCCCGGGGTGCTGGGCGATCCGTCGCAGGTTGGCGGCGTGCGGCAGCTCCGGGTGGGGGTGGGCGGGGCGCAGCCGCAGCAGCGGTCCCCCGCCGGTGACGCGGACGACGACGCAGCCGTCGGCCGCGCCGATCACCTCCGTGTCGCAGCCCAGCAGCTCCGGTGCCGGGCCCCCGGGGCCGCCCGGGTCGGCGAGGACGGCGGCCATCGCCTCGCGCACCGGCCGGGCGAAGAGGGCGGCGGCCGGTTCCTCGGACCAGTCCACCCCGCGCAGCGGTGTCGCCCCGACCTTCCGTCCCGCGCCGAGCCGACCGTCCTCGGAGACGGTCGCGCCGACGATCCGCAGGCCGCCGCGGGCCAGGCCGGCGTGGTCGAGGACAGCGCCGCCGAGCGCCACGGACGCGGATCCCGCGCCCTTCGCGCGGGCGAGGCCGCCGGGGCGCACGTCGGACACCGTGTAGGGGGTGCCGTCCGGGTCGGCCAGGTGCGTGGTCACCCCGCCGTATCCCGTCGCGGAAAGCACCGGCTCGCGGCACAGGCCGTACACCCGCAGGGTGCCGCCCTGTCCGTAGACCCGGCGGGCGGGGCGCGCCGCGTCCGTTCCGGGGGTTCCGGAGGCGAGCAGGGCGGCGCCCGCCAGCAGCTCGCGGAAGGCTCCGGTGAGGTCGGCGAGGCGCTGTTCCCCGCTCCGGTCCCGTGCGGCTCTCAGGCCCCGTACGACGGTGAGTGCGGCCGCTTCGGCCCGGGGCAGGCCGGCCAGCCGGGCGGTGTGGGCGGCGCGGAGCAGTTCGGCCTGCACCACGGCGCCGCCCGCCGTGGCGCCTGCGGACAGGGCCTCGGCGGCGGCGTCCCACAGCGCCGTGGCGGCGCGGACCTGTGCCGCGTCGGGGGCGGCCGGGGCGGCCGCCCCGGCTCCGGTGGCGGGTGCGGCCTCCTGCGGGCCCGGTTGTGTGCCGGTGCCGGGGGGTGCGGGGTCGGTGGCGTCGTTGCCGTCGGCGAGGGGGGCCGCGCCCAGGACCGCGGCCCGGTGCAGGCAGCGGGGGGCCAGCAGGCAGGTGCACACGGCCTGTCCGGCTTCCGTGACGGTGCCGGACGGGCCGGGGCGCAGGGTGACCGCGGCGTCCTCGCCGAAGGGGACCTCGACCGCCCCGTCGGCCGTGGCCGAGGCCCGGCCGGCGCAGTCCGTGATCGCCGCGTCGAGTTTTCTGCGCAGACGCGGGCTGAGCTGTTCCACGGCGTCGGCGAGGACGTCGGGGGCGACGGGGGGCAGGGTGCGGGTGCTCAACGGGGTTCTCCACGGAGGCGGTCGCCCACCCAGCGGGCGAGTTCGAGCGGGCTGAGGGCGGCCACGGGCATTCCGGCCGCGACGAGTCGGCGCGCCACGGGCACCGAGTAGCGGGGGGTGCCGGTGTCGTCGAGTGCCGCGCAGCCCAGCAGGTGGGCGCCGCTGGAGGCCAGGGCGCGGACCTCGCCCAGCAGGTGGCCGAGGGGTGCGCCCTCCTCGAAGTCGCTGACCACGACGACGAGGGTGCGGCTGGGCACGGTGATCAGCGAGCGTGCGTGCGCGAGGCCGGCCGCGATGTGCGTGCCGCCGCCGACCCGGACCTCCAGGAGCAGGGACAGCGGGTCCTCGACCCGGTCGGTCAGGTCGATCACCTGGGTGGAGAAGGCCAGGAAGTGGGTGGACAGGGTGGGGACCCCGCCGAGGACGGCGGCGGTCAGCGCCGACCAGATCACCGATGCCTCCATCGAGCCGGAGACGTCGACGACGAGGACCAGGCGCCAGTCCGCCTCCTTGCTCGCCCGGGTGCTGAACAGCGGGCGTTCCGGTACGACGACGAGCCGGCCGTCCGGTGTCCGCCGGGTGTGGGCGAGGTTGGCGCGCAGGGTGCGGGCGAGGTCGAGGCGTCCGCCGGGGCGGCGGGTCGGGCGGGGGGTGGCCAGGCCGGTGAGGGCCGGGCGCAGGCGGGTGGCCAGCTGCCGGGACAGCTCGTCGACGAGCCGCTTCACCAGGGGGCGCAGCCGGGCGAGCTGGGCCTCGGGCATGCCTCCGGCCAGGGACAGTACCGAGCCGAGGAGTTCGACGGACGGGCGTACGGCTGCCGGGTCGAGCTGGGCGAGGACGTCGGTGCGTCCCGTGTCGGCGGCCTCGGCGAGGACTTCTTCGCGTACGTCGGTGCCGAAGAGGGCTTCCAGTTCCTGTGCCCACTCCCGGGCGGTGGGGAAGGAGGGGTCCTGGCCGCCGCCCTGGCCGGGGGCGGTGGCGCCGGGGTCGTGTGCGCCTTCGCCGCGGCCGCGGCCGTAGAGCTCGTCCAGGGCGTGGGCGTAGCGGCGGGCGTCGCCGGTGAGGTGTTCCTTGTGGCGGCCCAGGAGCAGGCGCCAGCGGTCGGTGCGGCCGAGGCGGCGGTCGGGGCCGTTCGGGGCGGTGTCCGGTGCGGGGCGGGGGGTGCCGGCCGGGTCCGGGTCCGGGTCCGGGTCCGGGTCGGGGTCGGTGTCGGGGTCGGGGTCGGGGTCGGGGTATGTGGGGGTGTCCGGGTGGGGCAGGCCGAGGGCCTTGAGGGCCGCCGATCCGGCGGCGTCGGCCGCCGCCCACAGGGCGAGCAGTTCGGGCGGGGCGTCGAGCGACAGGTCGAGCCGGTCGCCGAGCCGGTCCGTGACGGTGGTGAGCAGTCCGTCGCGGGCGGCGGGGGGCAGGGTGTCGAAGCCGCCGCGCAGGGCCGGGAGCCGGTCGAGGAAGTCCTGGTCGGTCAGGGTGTCGATCCGGTCCATGAGCGGGGTCAGGGCGTCCGGTGAGGTCTGGAGCAGCGGGCCGGCGGCGGTGAGCAGTCCGGTGAGGCGTTTCGTCAGGGCCCGGCGGGTGTCGGGGGCGGTGGCCTGGTCGATCCAGCCGGCCGTGCGTCCGCCCAGTCCGGTCGCGTCGTCCAGGTCGAGCAGGACGCGGACGGCCAGGGCCGCGCCCTGGACGAGCGGTGCGCCGCCGTCCGCGAGTTCGGCCAGGGCCTGGTCCAGTCGCAGGCCCAGGTGGCGGGTGGCCGCCCGGTCCGCGAGGGCGACCAGTGCGGCGGCGTCGGCCTCGCTGTCGCTTCCGGCGAGGCCGGGCAGGGAGCGGACCGCGGCTTCGAGGAGTTCCCCGGTGAGTGTGCCGGCCGTGGTGCGGGTGTGGTGCGGGGTGGCGGGGTAGTGGCCGCGTCGTAGTCCTTCCAGCAGGTCCAGGGCCTGGAGGAGTTCGGGCAGGTCGGCGTCGCGGGGCAGGACGGCGGTCGCCTCGTGCAGGCGTGCGTCGACCAGTGCGGGCAGGTCGCAGCGGGCGGCGGCGGTCAGTCCGGTGAGGATCTGGGCCGGGGTGGGTCCGCCTTCGGCGGCCTCGTGGCGGGCGGTCGCGGCGAGGGTGCCGGCGGCGGCCTGGGCCGCGGTGACTCCGCGTACGCCCGCGAGGTCGAGGCGTGCGGGTACGGAGGGGGTCCAGGCGGCACGCCATCGGGTGCCGAGTGCGGTGGCGTCGCCGGTGCCGGCCACGTCCAGGGGTTCGCCGTAGGAGGCGCCGATCACCAGCAGGCGTTGGAGGAGCGCTTCGCGGCGGGCGTCCAGCGGTGAGCGCAGCGGGTCCAGGCGCAGGTCGCGGGGGGCGGGGTCGTCGGGGCGGGGCAGGCGCAGTTGTGCGAGTTCGGCCTCGACGGAGGGGCCGAGGCCGGACCGGGGTGCGTGCGGGGTGATCCGGCCGCGGGTGGTGCCGACGAACACGGTCTCCAGCGCGCGGGCCAGGGCCCGGCCCCGGCCGAGGGGTTCGCCCTGTCCGAGGACGGTGGTGACGGCTTCCAGGAGTTCGCCGCGTCCGGGTGCGGGCAGGCCGCGCAGGGCGGCCAGGTCGCAGGCCAGGCGCAGGGTCTCGGCGGCCTCGCCGGTCCCCGCGGTGTGGCCGTTGCGGCGCAGCTCGCGGCAGAGGGCGGTCACCGCGTCGCCGGCGGCTTCCCGGATGCGTTGCGGGTCGCCGGCGGTGGTGAGCACCGCCTGCTGCCAGAGCGGGTCGCGGATTCCGGCCGGGTAGCCGGACCGGGAGTCGAGCAGGTCGAAGGAGTAGGGCACGAGGGAGGTCACCGCCGGGCCGTCGGACGCCGTGGTGGTCTCCTTCCCGGCCCCGGCCTCGGCCTCGGGCCGGTCCCGCGCGGTGTCCGGCCCGGCCCCGGTCTGTGCTCCGGTGCCCGCCCGTGCGGGGGTGAGGAGCGCGGGGGCGTGGAAGGCGCCGATCACGGCCGCCACCCGGCGCCCGTGGGCCGAGGCGGCGGCGATCACCTGCCGCATCCGTTCCTCCCGCGCCAGGTCGGCGGCGGGTACGGCGGCGTCGGCGCGCAGGGCCCAGCCCACGCCCAGTGCGGCGCGGCGCACCGCGTCCGGGGCGCACCCCGGGGCCAGTACCTCCACGGCGCGGTCCCACAGGTCGTCCCCGTCCCGGCCGGTGCCGGCGGCGGCGAGCGCCTCGGCGTAGGAGTGCCGTGTCCGTACCGTCCCGTCCTCGGAAACGGGGCCGGGGCCGGGGCCGGGTGTGTCCTTGGCGTCGGAGGGGGCGGCGGGGTGCGCGGTCCCGGTCCCGTCCGGTCCGGGGGCCGGTGCGGGTTCCTTCGCCGACCAGCCCGGGTCGGCGAGGGGCAGGTCGCAGCACACGACCTCCACTCCCCTGCCCGCGGCCCAGCGGATCGCGGCGAGTTCGGGCGAGAAGTCGGCGAACGGGTAGAACGAGAGCCGTCCTCCTTCGCCCGCGCCGGCCAGGGCGACCGGGGCGACGGTCCCGGGGTCGGCGAGGTGTTCGAGCCAGGGCCGGAAGTCGGCCGGCAGCTCGACGCAGACCACGTCGGGCCGTGCCTCGTCGAGCAGGGCGGGCACCACCGCGGCCAGGGCCGGGCTGTGGTGGCGCACGCCCAGCAGGTACGGGGTGCGCGACGCGGCCAGCGCTTCCACGGCCGCGCGGGGGTCCGGGGCGGTCAACGCAGGCTCCCGCGCAGGTCCCAGAGCCGGCGCCACATCGCCGAGCCGTTCTCCGCCCGGCGGCGCACCGGGCCGTCCCAGTAGCCCAGCAGCCGTGCGTGGTCGGCGGGGTCGTCCTTGCGGACCACGCCGAGCAGGTGTCCCGGCAGCAGGTCGAGTACGTCCCCGCCGGGCAGGTAGGCGGCCGCGACCCCGAGGGACGCCGCGACCTGGACGGCCTCGGCGGTGGACATGACCGTGCCGGGCCGCTCCACGTCCCAGCCCTCGGTGGAGCGGCCGGAGCGCAGGTCGCGGAAGACGGTGACGAGGGCGTCGAGGACGGCTTCGTCGACGGCGAAGGCCGCGCCCGCGCGCTGGACGGCGGCGACCGCCTGGCGGCGGATCAGGACCGCTTCGGCGTCGGCGTCGGCGATCGGGTCGACGGTCTCGAAGTTGAAGCGGCGCTTGAGCGCGGCCGACATCTCCGAGACGCCCCGGTCGCGGAGGTTGGCGGTGGCGATGACGGTGAAGCCGGGGGCGGCGCGGACGACCGCGTCCTCGGTGGCGGTCAGCTCGGGCACGCTCATCCGCCGGTCGGACAGGATGGAGACGAGGGCGTCCTGGACCTCGGGCAGGCAGCGGGTGATCTCCTCGACCCGCACGGCCCGTCCGGCCCGCATGGCGGCCAGGACCGGGGAGTCCACCAGGGCCTGCGGGGTGGGGCCCTGGGCGAGGAGCAGGGCGTAGTTCCAGCCATAGCGGAACGCGTCCTCGGTGGTGCCCGCGGTGCCCTGCACGGTCAGGGCGCTGGTGCCGCTGACGGCGGCGGCGAGGAGTTCCGACAGCATCGACTTGGCCGTGCCGGGTTCGCCGGTGAGCAGCAGTCCGCGTTCTCCGGCGAGGGTGACCACGCAGCGTTCGACCAGGGCGCGTTCGCCGACGAACTTCGGGGCGATCACCAGCTTCGTCGGGAGGCCGGTCCGGCGCCGGGGCAGGGTCAGTTCCGCGCCGTCGCTGCCGCAGACGAACGTGACGACCGCGCGGGGGGTGAGTGCCCAGCCGGGCGGGCGGGGGCCGGTGTCCTGGGCGGCGAGGAAGGCGAGTTCGGTGGCGTGGTGCTCCTCGGCCGGCCGGCCCTGCCGGGCGGGTGCGGTCTGTTCGGTGGCGGTCATGCGGGGTCCTTCGTCAGGGTTCGCGGGGTGCGTAGGGGGGCGGGGCGGCGCGGCGCGCCCGGGGTGCGGGGGCGCCGCGCCGTCCTGGTGGCGGGTGGCCCGGCTGCGGGGCCGTGGTGGTTCAGCGGCGGCGCCTGGTGCGCCGCACCTTCAGTTCCTCGAAGCGCGGGAGGTCGCCGTCGAGGATCCGCCGCCAGGCCCGGGTGAACAGCTCCGCGGCCGGTTCGAGCGGGACCAGGGCGCCCAGTGCGGGACGGCCGCCCGTGACGGTCCCGTACATCGGCAGTTTCCACTGCTCGACGGGCAGGACGGGTGCCGACTGCTCCGCCCAGGCGCCCGGCAGGAACAGGGAGCGTCCGGCCCGGGCCCGTACGGCCGTCACCACCAGGTCGGTCGCGGCGAGTTCGGTCCGGGCCGCCTTGAGGCGGGCCGGTTTCCATCCCGTCCATCGGGCGGTGTTGCGGTCCGTCGGGTCGGGCAGGGCCAGCAGCATCAGGTAGAGCGTCGCCGCGTCGGCGGTCAGTCCGTGTTTCCCGGCGGCCTCGGCGACGCGTTCGGGCACCGAACGGGACGGGTCCTGCGGCCACCACAGGCCCTCGTCGTCCGCCGTGCCGGCCGCGGGTGCGCCCGGGTCGGCCAGCAGCCGGGCGAACGCCGGGTCGTGGGCGCGGCGCAGGGCCGCCTCGGTCTGGGTCGGCTGCTGGTCGGCGCCGCGCAGGGCCGCCAGGTAGGGGTCGGATCCGGTGGGGTCCAGCAGGGCGGGGCGGACGGCCGGCTGGGGCTGGCCGTCCTGCGTGGCCATGAGCACCGCGCCGTACTGCTCGTGGTCGGGTGCGGTCCGGGTCGGGGCGCCGGCCACCTTCCGGAAGTCCGCGAGGCTGGTGAAGTGCCCGACGGAGAGCAGCAGTTCGGGGTATGCGAGCCGTTGCCGCACGGCGGTCAGGGCGCTGGGCAGTGCCGCCCTGACCGGGTCGCCGGCGGGCAGCCGGTGGGCGAGCCAGGCCGTCAGGCTCATGGCGCCGGCCAGGACCGACGAGGTGAACGGGGTGTCGGCGGGGGTGGCCGGTGCCGGGCGGTCGCCCTCGATGTGCCACGGCACGTCGGTGGAGAGTTCCGGGGAGGACTCCGGTTCCAGCAGGGCCGGGAGGGCCCGGTGCACGGGCCAGCCGCCGCGGGTGGCGCGGGCGGCCTCCGCGGTCAGCCAGTCGGGCACCTGGCGGCGGCGTCCCACCTTCGCGTTCCACACGGCGGCGGCCGCCGCCACGTCGGGGCCCTCGGTCCACAGGTGTGCCGGGGTGTCGGGCAGGAGCGCCGCGAGGAGCGCGCGGCGCACCTCGGCCGGCAGTGCGCGCAGTTCGTCGCGGGCGTGTCCGGCCTCGGCCACCTTCAGGCCGAGGGTCCTGCGCAGTTCGGCGGGCAGGAAGTTGTTCTCCCAGCTGTCGATGGCGGGCATGCCCGCGAGGAGGATCCGGGCCAGGGCCCGGGAGGCGCCGGTGAGTTCGCTGAACTCGTCGGCGGCCCGGGGCGAGAAGGGCGCGGCCTGGCGGGTCCGGGCCTCTTCGAGGAAGCGGGTCAGCCAGTCGGCGGCGCGGGTCCGGTCGCCGACCCGGGTCTCGCCGCTGCCGGTGTAGGGGCCGGGGACCTCGAAGCGGCCGCTCGGGTCGTGGAACAGCGCGCTGAACTCCCGGCCGCCGTCGATCTCGGTGTTGTGCTCGGTGAAGCCGAGCGCGGCGCCGCCGCCCAGGGGCAGCACGCTGCGGTGGGCGGCGCTGCGCCGCTGGCCGTCCGGTGTGTGCAGGTGGGGGGTGGTCAGGCGGACCGTGACCCGGCGCCAGTGGGTGGCCGAGGCCGTCGAGGCCAGTCCCAGCGCGTCCACCCGGCCCAGGATGTCGAGGAGGGCCGCCCGGTGTTCCGGGTCGGCGCCGGGTGCGACGGCCCGGTAGGCGAGGGCGGCCGGCTCGTCCAGGAGCGGGACGAACGGCAGTGACGAGTACGGCAGTGACGGGAGGTCGAAGTGGAGCCGGCCCGGCGGGACCGTGGCGGCGGTGTCGGCGCGCACGGACGCCAGGTCCTCCAGGTAGCGGTGGGTCACGTCGGAGTCGGCGCCGTAGTTGTAGTAGGAGCGCTCGGTGTCGGTGATGCCGTTCAGTGCCTTGGCGAGCGTCTGGTCGCTGGGCCCCTGGATCCGGTCCTCGGCGGGCCGGTCGGCGGGGTCGAGCCGTGCGGCCACGGCGTCCAGCGTCTTCTGCTGCTGTATCGCGAAGCGCAGCACCTTCACCACTCCGGCGACCAGTTCGGGTGCCGAGAGGCGGGGCAGTGCGGTGCGTACCAGTCCGGGCAGGTCCGTCGCCCGTTCGGCGAGCGCGGCCGCCTTCAGCAGGGCCCCGGCCGTCTCCGTGTCGGTGCCCCGCAGCGCGGCCGATCCCTGCGGGTCGCGGGCGCGCAGCATGTGCAGGTACGGCAGGGGCGGCAGGGCCTGGGCGGCGGTCCCGTACAGGTTGTTGTGGTGTTCGCAGTGGGCGGTCGCCGTGACCAGGCCGTCCGGGTCGTGGAGCGACAGTTCGCGCCACTGCCGGGTCAGGGCCCGGGGCCGGTCGTCGCCGGGGAACGTGAGGGCGCCGTCCGGCCGTCCGTTGTCCTTGGGGAGGGTGACGGTCCGTCCGGTGGTGTCCTCGCCGTGGTGGGTGCCGTCGGGCAGCTGTACGACGCGCCAGCCGAGGAGTCCGTCCGCGGACGTCCCCTGGGCCGATCCGGCCACCGCCGGGGCGGGGCGCAGTCGGCAGGACCGGGCCGTCAGCTCGGTTCCGGGAGGATGCGGCAGCAGGGCGTCGGCGAGGAAGCCGGGCTGGGAGCGCCGGCCGTACGTGCCGCTCGCGGGGTCGTGTTCGAGCCAGCCGCCCGGTTCGTCCCCGTCCCTGTCCTGCCAGACCCAGTACGAGGTGCCGTCGGACAGCAGCGCGCGTTCGGCGGGCAGTTTCGTGTCGCCGGTGTGGAGGACTCCCCCGCCGGTGGCCCGGCCGCCGGTGGGCAGTGGCAGGCTGAGGTGGTCCGAGCGCATGGCCCAGGAGTCGAGGCCCGGGAGCGTGAACACCGTGTCGGGTGCGGTGTGCCAGTAGCCCTGCGGTTCGCCGCGGCCGTAGGTGCTCCAGAACACCAGCAGCGCGCCGTCCACGTAGTGGAAGCCCGTGCGCCACACGGAGGTGGGGGGTGTCCGCAGGTCGTGGACGAGGACGGTGGAGTCGGCGTCGATGACGCGTGCCTGGGTGGCGTTGGCCACGATCAGGTACGGCCATGCCTCGGCGACCGTGAGGCCCTCGGTGCTGTGGTGTCCGGGTGCCAGGTGTTCCAGGGCCTCTTCCCACGCCGGCCAGCGCAGTTCCTCCCACAGGCCGCCGCGCAGGGTGCGTGCCACGGCTTCGCCGAGGTCGGCGCCGGCCGCGGCCGCGACCTCCCGCGGTGCGAGGGTGAGGGCCTCGGCGGGCAGCCACGAGAGGCGTTCGATCGTCTGCGGCAGTCCGGGCAGTGCGGCCGTCACCGAGGAGGCGGCCACCTCGCGCATCCATTCGGTGAGCATCGGGCGGCCGCCCGGGGAGGCGGCCAGCCGCCGCATCACGTCGGCGCCGGAGGAGGCGTTGGTGTAGCCGTCGGCCGCGCGCCGGAAGGCGGGCCGGAAGCGTGGGTCGGCCTCCAGTGCGGTCAGGTCCCGGGGGTTGTCGCCGCGTGCCCAGTCCGTCAGGTTCAGGGCGTTGTCGCCGCGGTGGCGGAGGTGCTTCCTCTCGGGGTCGGCGACCTGGATCCCCAGGGAGAGCAGGAGGTCCAGCAGGTCCACGTCCTCGACGCCGATCCGCAGGAACCGCTCGTTGTCGGGGCGTGCGGCCAGGTCGGTGCGCAGCCGGCCGGCCGCCCGCTCGACCAGGGCGAGCAGGGCGGGGAGTGCCGGGCGCGGGCCCCAGCCCCGGTGGCGGGCGGCGTGGAAGCGTTCCAGCCAGCCGGCCGCGCCGTCGGAGCACTGCTCCTGCTGCGGCAGGCCGGCGTCGGTGAGGCCGGCGTCGGCCCCGGAGTCCGCGAGGATCCCCAGCCACAGCTCGGCCGTCTCCCCGTCGTCCCCGGGCGGGGTCATCGACAGCAGTGTGCCCCGTACGGACGGCACGCGGCGGGCCAGGGCGACCAGTGCGCCGCGGTGCGACTTCCACCAGCCGGCGGGGGCCCGCAGGGTGGCCGGGAGCGGGAGGAGTTCGGCGAGGTGGTCCTGTTCCGCCTCGCTGCCGGAGAGGGACGCGGCGCGGGCGAGGCGCTTGAGTTCGGTCGCGGTCTGGGCGGAGGGGGCGAGGCCGCCGGCGGTGCGGCGGACGCACAGCCGGCGGAACCGCTCGTACGCCTCGGCGGGGGTGAGCCGGGCCGAGAGGTCCTTGCCGTAGCCGGTCAGGACCTTTACCGGCAGTGCGCCGGCCAGGGCGAACTCCAGGAACACGGCGTCGAGCCGGTTCTCGTCGACCGTCAGTCCGTGCTGGGCCTCGGCCGTGCGGGCGCGGCCGAAGAGCTGGCCGGCGTAGGTGCTGTTCTCGACGCCGAGGAAGATCCGCGCGGCCTGCTCGTAGAAGAGGGGCAGGAAGTGCGGGACGGACTGGGCGAGCCGTCCGGCCAGTTCGTGGCAGGCGTCCAGGGCGGCCTTGGGTTTGGTCCTGGCCTGCCGGGCCAGCCGGTCCAGCTCCGGTACGACGGCCAGGGCGTGGTGCCCGTCCTCGGGGTGGTGGACCAGGACCCATTCGGGGAAGCCGAGTTCCCGGCGCGGGCCGAGGCCGACCACGGTGGGGGCGGTGTGCGGTTCGAGTCCGAGGAAGCTCGCGGCGAGGTCCTCGGCGGGGCCCAGTTCGGCCGCGGCCAGCCGGACGACGACGCGGTCGTCGCCGAGGACCGGGTGGTGGTAGGTCCGTGCGGTCAGCTCGACCGCGAAGGGGCCCGCGTCCGGTGTGCCGGCCGGGAGGACCGCGCCCGCCGCGAGGAGTTCCCGATTGTTGTTCCCAGTCGTCGCGGTCATGCGCCCTCACCCTTCTCGATCGTGCGGCCGGCGTAGAGCGCAGCGGCCATGCGCATCCCCTCGGACCAGGCGACCGGTCCGACCTCGGTCAGCCGCACCGCGCGGCCGTCCCCGTCGTGCCAGCTCAGTGCGCCGGTCTCCGACTCCCCGTCCCAGTACGGCTCGCCGATCCACACCGATGCCTCCGTGCCGGCGCCCCGGTCGCGCACCTTGCAGGTGGCGTAGCCGCCGGAGACGCGGTAGCCGAGGCTGGTGGCGCGTGCGGCGAGGCCGAACCGCGAGGCGAACTTCCCGCCGGCGTAGTCCCGTACCTCCGTCGCCGTCGCCGGGTGTGCGGTGTCCGGTCCGTCCGGCCGGGTCCAGGTCGCCCGGTGGATCTGCTCCACCTTCTGGGTGATGCCGAGGTCGGCGGCGAAGTCCCGTACGTCGTCCAGGTCCGGCAGGAGGACGGGGTGGGGAAGCGTCACCGTGCGCGGGGACAGCCGTACGGTCTCGCCGTCGAGGTCGACGACCTTGAGCTCCCCGTCCGCGGTGACGTCCCGCAGGAAGCCGGCCTCGTCCGGGTCGTCGCCGACGACGGCCATGTCGCGCAGCGCCGCCCGCCACGCCTCGTCCGGCCACACCCGTACGATCAGTTCGGTCGGGACCGGGAGCGAGGAGACCATCCAGGCGTCCACCTGGGCCACGCACGCGGCGGCGTGCCGGTCCAGCCATTCGGCCAGCTGCTTCAGCCGGTCGGTTTCGGGACTGTCGCGCAGTGCCTTCGGCACCGTCTTCAACTGCCGTCCCCCGGCGCGCCGTGCGACCACGCGCCCTTCCTCCAGGGTGATCTCGTACCCCTCACCCGCTGCCAGCCACGCCATCAGTTGTGCCCCTCCGCCTGTCCATCCGATGCCGGCGCAGCCGGAACCAGGGACTGCGAGGAGTCCCTGGGCTGCGATATGTGGGGGAGACTAGCGAGGGCCTCTGACAACGCGGTTCACGGCGGGGTGCGGGTGCCGTGCTCCGGCGGGGGCGTCGCGCCGGCGGGGTGGCGTCGTCCCCGTCGGCGGCGCGGACACCCGCCTCCGGGGGCGGTCACTCCCCGCTTCTTGTCCCTCACCCTTGGTGGCATGATCGGGCGGGTGGATTACCAACGCTGCGTCGACATCCTCGCGAAGATGCATGAGAACCCCCACGGTCTTCCCCGGCCGGTGCGGCAGGCGAACGTCCCCAGGCTGCTGGAGGCATTGGGCCGTCCCGAGCGGGAGTTGCGCGGGATGCTGGTGGTCGGTACGAACGGCAAGGGGTCGACCTGCGCGTTCGCGGTGTCGGCGGTAACCGCGGCCGGGGCACGGGTCGGCAGTATGCCGAGCCCGCATCTGCAGGAGCCCCGGGAGCGGATCCGGATCGACGGGGTTCCCGTCACCCGGGCCGAGTACACCGCGGCGTTCGCCGAGGTGTGGCACGCGATCGAGCGGCACGGTCTGCCCGTCCTGAGCCAGGGCGTCTTCACGGCGACCGCGGCCGTGCACTTCCGGCGGGCCGGTGTCGGCCTGGCGGTGGCCGAGGCGAGCATCGGGGGAAGCAGGGCCGCGGCCGCGGAACTCGGCCTGGACGTGAAGGTCCTCACCGGCGTCGGACTCGACCACACCCGGCTGCTCGGCGGTTCCCTGGCAGAGATCACCCGGGCCAAGATCGAAGCCGTGCGCGACGGCGACCACGTGGTTCTCGGACGGCTGGCCCCCGAGGCGGCCTCCAGCGCACAACAGGTGCTCAGGACACGGACGGGACTGTCCGTGTGGCGGATGGACCACGAGATCCGCTACACCGCCCGTACCGTCGGCCGCGGTCCGGCGACGCTGGTGGACGTCACCACTCCGCGCGCGGTGCACCGCGATCTGCCCTGCCCCCTGCCCGGCGCGCACCAGCACCACAACCTCGCGGTCGCCATCGCCGCGGTGGACGCGCTGGCCGAACGCGGCCACATCCGCGATCCGGACGCCGAACGGCTCCGTCCCCGGCTGGCGGCCACCCGCTGGCCCGGCCGCCTCGAACTCGTCCCGCACGCCCGGCTGGACGACTGGACCGGCCGGGTCCTGCTGGAGGGCGCCACCAACCCGCAGGGCGTGCGGACCGTCGCCCCCGAGATCCTGGACCGGGCCCGCACAGGCGGGTATCCGGGCCCGCCCGTGCTGGTCTTCGCGGCGATGGACGACAAGGACGTGGCCGGGATGCTCGCCCCGCTCCCGGCGGACTGGCCCCTGGTCCTCACCCGCACCGGCTCGCACCAGGCCGCGGCCCCCGCCGCCCTGCACGGCCGGCTCTCCCCCGGCCGCCGGGGGCCGTGCCTGACGGCCAGGGACGCCCCCTCGGCGCTGCGCCGGGCCGCCGGCCTCGCCGGGCCCGGCGGCCTGATCGTCGTGTTCGGCTCGCTGCGCCTGGTCGGGGAGGCACGTACCGCGCTCGCCCTGCCGCCCGGCTGAGGGGACGCCGCTCGCGCCGCGGCCCGCGCCGGGCCCTGAGAACCGCCGCCGTCCGGTCCCCGCCGCGGCCCGCGTCCTCCCCAAGTACCGTCCTGGCACGGCGATTTCACCTCGCGGTGCCAGGGGGCGCGGCGCCGGTTCGTCCCCGGGAAGGACGCCGCCACGGGAATGGCCGATCAGGATGGCCGGGACGTATTTCGGGCACGAAGGAAAGGACTTCCCTTTGCGTATCCTCCGGACAGCCTCGACCGCGGTCGCCGCCGCCCTGTTGGTGACCACCGCCGCGCCCGTGGCCCTCGCGGATGCCGGGCCCCGGGCTGCGGCCGTGTCCCCGGCACCGTCCCCGTCCGGGGCGGGCCTGGACCCGGCGGCGCTGGGCGGTTCCCTGGACGCCGTCCACGCGGCGGGCATGTACGGCGTCTACTCCAGCGTCCGTGACGGCGCCCGGAGCTGGGAGGGGGCCTCGGGCGTGGCCGACGTGGACACGGGCCGCCCGGTGGAGCCGGGGATGCGGCACCGGGTGGGCAGCATCAGCAAGACCTTCACCTCGGTCGCCGTGCTCCAGCAGGTCGAACGCGGCCGCATCCGGCTGGACGCCCCCATCGGCGACTACCTGCCCGGCCTGATACCCGGGCAGCGCGGCCGCCTGATCACCGTGCGGATGCTGCTGAACCACACCAGCGGCATCGGCGACTACGTCGTCGGCGCCTTCCCGTCCCTGGCCCAGGGCTCGCCGGCCAGCCTCGACGAGGGACGATTCCGCTCCATCGCTCCGGAGGAGCTGGTCCGTCTGGGGCTCGCGGCCCCGGCCACCGGAGCACCCGGGGCGCAGCCCGGCCACTACTCCAACACCAACTACGTCGTCGCCGGGCTGCTGCTCGCCAAGGTCACCGGCCGGAGCGCGGAGTCGTACATCACCCGGAACGTCATCGAGCGCGCCGGGCTGCGTCACACCTCCTACCCGCAGGGCCCCGCCGTCCGGGGTCCGCACTCCCGGATGTACGAGAGCTTCTACGGGCTGATCGACCCGCCCCGCGACTACAGCGTCTACGACATGTCCTGGGCCTCCACGGCGGGTGCGGTCGTCTCCACCACCGACGATCTGAACCGCTTCTACCGCGCCCTGCTGACCGGCCGTCTGATCGGTCCGGCGGCGCTCGGGGAGATGCAGCGCACGGTGTCGGTGGACGGCATCGACTACGGCCTGGGCCTGTACGCCGTCGACATTCCCGGCTGCGGGCGTTTCTGGGGCCACGACGGGGCGGTGTTCGGCGCCGGCACGCTCGCGCTGTCCAGTGCGGACGGCAGCCGCCAGGTGGCCACGGGCTGGAACCTGATGAAGTACCAGCGGATCAACGAGGACGGCACCGGCTTCGAGCCGAGCCCGATCGACGACGCTCTCAACGGCTACGTCGTCGGCGCCCTGTGCCCGGCGGGTGCCGGGTCCGCGGCGCTGTCGCCGGCGTCCGCCCCCTCGGTGCTGACCGGTACCGACCTCTCCGCGGAGCCCTGGGCGGCGGTCCTTCGCTGATCCGCCCGCCCCGGCGGGAGCCGGCGCGGGCGCACCGGGCCGTGCCGCGCCCGTGCGGCTCAGCCGGTGTCCCGCCGTCCGGTGCGGGCCGCGGGGCCGGTGCGGCGGGGGTCCGCCGTCCCGGCCCGGGTCCGGATCCGGGCGGCGGCCGTGGCGGCGACGGGCTGGCCGAGCACGATCCCGGCCAGGACGAGGAGCAGTCCGCCCAGCTGCTGCGGGGTGAGGGTCTCCGAGGCGACGGCGGTGCCGAGCAGCACGCCGGTGACCGGGTTCAGCAGCCCGACCAGGCCGACCGCGGCCGCCGGCAGCCGGCGCAGCCCGGCGAACCAGGCGACGAAGGCGATGGCGGTCGCGACGACGGAGACGTAGGCGAATCCGAGGACCGCGCCCGTGTCGAGGGAGGGGGGCGCTCCTTCGACGGCGAGGGCGAGCGGGAGCACGACCAGTCCCCCGGCGACCAGCTGCCACGCCGTCGAGGCGATGACGTCCGTCCCGGTGTTCCACCGCTTCGCGAGCACGTAGCCGAGGGAGGACAGCACCATCGCCGTGGCCGAGGCGAGGACGCCGAGCGCGTCCGGGCGCGCGGTGCCGGTGAGCAGCATCAGGCCCACGCCCGCCAGGCCGATGGTGCCGCCCAGCAGGGGTAGGGGCCGGGGCCGTTCGGCGACCACCGCCCAGGCGGACACCATCAGGACCAGGGGCGAGGCCGCCATGACGGTGGAGGCGATGCTCGTCGGCAGCAGCTGGGCCGCGAGGTAGACCAGGGTGAAGAAGGACCCCATGTTGAGGGTGCCGAGCACCAGCGACTTCCACCACCACGACCCGTGGGGCATCCGCCGGCGCAGGGCCAGCAGCAGGATTCCCGCGGGCAGGGACCGGAGCACCGCGCCGTGGAGCGGGTGGCCGGCGGGTAGGTATTCGTGGGTGACGAAGTAGTTCGTTCCCCAGGCGATCGGGGCGATCGCCGTCACCAGGGTCCATCGCACAGTAGCTTCCACGGAAGAAATATAACTTCCCTGGAAGCTATTCTGGTGCGGTGAACGACTACGAGGACCACGTCGCCCGTATCCAGGCCGAGTGGGCGCGGGAGCGCCCGGACGTGGACGTGGGTCCCCAGGGGGTGATCGGCCGGCTCCACCGCCTCGCCGCCCTGCTGACCGAGCAGTTGTGCCTGGTCTACCGGCGGCACGGACTGAACGAGGGCGAGTTCGACGTGCTGGCGGCGCTCCGGCGGGCCGGGGAGCCCTTCGAGCGCGCCCCGGGCGAGCTGGCCGCGTTCACCATGGTGACCACGGGGGCGATGACCAAACGCCTCGACCGGCTCGAACGCGACGGGCTGGTCACCCGTCGCCGGTCGGCCGAGGACGGCCGGGGGCGGGTGGTCGCGCTCACCGGTGCGGGACGGGAGCTGTTCGACCGGGCCTTCACCGACCACATGCGCAACGAGCGCCGGATGCTCGACGAGCTCGCCCCCGACGAGGCCGCGCACCTCGAAGCGCTGCTCACCGCCTGGCTGGCACGGGTCGAACCGCCGCGGTGACCTGGTCCGCCCCCCTTTCCCCTCCCCCCGGGACGCGGCCGCGTCCCGGGGGGTGCCGGCGTCCGGTATCGGCATCCGGCCGATGGCGATAACCCATGGATAAGGGCGCCGCCTACCTTCGGACGGCATGCAGGAGGCTCAGACCTGAAAGGGGTTTGCCGCATGGACTTCCGGATTCTCGGGCCGGTGGAGGCCCGGCGTGACGGAGACCGGATCGCGCTGTCCGGCTCCAAGGTGCACACGGTCCTCGCCGCGATGCTCCTCGCGCACGGGCGGGTCGTCTCGGACTCCAGACTCGGCGCGCTGCTGTGGGGGTGGGACCCGCCCGTCACGGCCAGCGCGCAGATCTACACGTACATGTCGCGGCTGCGCAAGCTGCTCGGCGACGGGGTCGAGATCGTACGGCGGCAGCCGGGCTACGTGCTGCGGGCGCCCGGTGCCCGGATCGACGTCGTCGAGTTCGAACGGCTCGACCGGCTGGGCCGGGAGGCGCTGCGGGAGCGGCGGCACGCCGACGCCCAGCGGCTGCTGGCCGGGGCGCTGGGGTGGTGGCGCGGTCCGGCGCTGTCGAACGTGACCGAGTTCCTTCTGGAGGCGGAGCTGCCGCAGCTGGAGGAGGCGCGGATGCTGACGCTGGAGAACCGCATCGAGGCGGATCTCGCGCTGGGCATGCACGAGCAGGTGACGGCCGAGCTGACGGGCCTGGTCGCCGAGCATCCGGTGCGCGAGCGGCTGCGCGCCCAGCTGATGACCGCGCTGTACCGGTGCGGGCGGCAGGCCGACGCCCTCCAGACGTACTACGAGGGGCGCAAGGTGCTCGTCGACCAGCTGGGGGTGGATCCGGGCGAGGTGCTCGGGGCGACGTACCAGGCCGTGCTGGGCGGGGAGCTGGGGTTGCGAGGTGCAGGGGCAGCGCGGGGGCGGTCCGATGCACCCGCCATGCTTCCGGCCGCGGAGGGCGCGCTGGTCGGCCGGTCCGCGGAGCTGTCCCTGCTGACGTCGCGGCTGGCGGCCGGGACGGACCGGCCCCGGCGCCTGCTGGTGACCGGGATGGCGGGGGTGGGCAAGACCGCGCTCGCCGTACGGGCCGCCGAGAAGAGCGCGGACCGGTTCCCCGACGGTCAGCTCTTCGCCGAGCTGTGCCACCGCGACGGCACGCCCAAGGACGTCGGCGAGGTGCTGGTGCGGTTGCTGCGGGCCCTGGGCGAGCCGGGTCTCGACGGCGGCTCCCCGCCCGGCCTCGACCGCGACGAGCTGGTCCGGCTCTACCGGGCGCGGACCTCCGGCAAACGGCTTCTGGTCGTCCTCGACGACGCGGTCGGCGACCTCCAGGTGGCACCGCTGCTGCCCGTGGGCCCGCAGGCCGCGGTGCTGATCACCAGCCGGGCCCGGCTGGCCCGGGTGGCCGGGGCGGACACCGTGGCCCTCGCGCCCCTGGACGACGACGCGTCCCTGGCGATGCTGGCCGAGGCGGCCGGTGCGGAGCGGCTGGACAGCGACCCGGACTCCGCCGACGACCTGGTCGCCTACTGCGGGGGGCTGCCGTTGGCGCTGGCCGTGGTGGGCGCCCGGCTCGCGGCGCGGCCGTCGTGGCCGGCCCGCCGGTTCGCCGACCGGCTCGCCGATCCGGCCGAGCGGCTCGCCGAGCTGTCCTTCGGCGATCTGGACGTGCGGGAGGCGCTGCTGCCGTCGGTGCGGCGCATGTCCGCCAGGGGGCCGGCCGCGCTGCGGGCACTGTCCGGCGCGGGTACGGAGCCGTTCTCGGCCCGGGACGCCGCCGAACGCCTCGCGTTGTCGGAGGACGAGGCCGAGCGGGTCCTGGAGTCGCTGGTGGACACCGCGCTGCTCGACCTCTCCGGCCTCGACGCCGAGGGGCTGCCGCTGTACCGGTGCCATGAGCTGGTGCTCCTGTACGCGGCGTCGCTGGACCCGGCGCAGGCCGGACCGGTCGTCCCGGCCCGGCGCCGGCCCGCCGCGCACGACAGCGCCACCGCGGTCGGATGACCGCGGTGGCCGGTGGGTCCGCGCCGTCCGCGGTGTCACCACGTGCCGCGGGTCCAGGAGTACGTCGGGATCTCGGGGACGAGCGCCGGGGCGATGGTCTCGCGGACCACGGTCCACGCGTCGGCGACGACGCGTTCGCGGGGCGGCCGGGCGGCGGGGCCGAAGGCGGCCGCGGTGACCGCCCACATGGCGGCGACCGCGGCGACGGCCCGCACCTCGGCGGAGGGCTTGGCCGGCACGGCGCGCCCCCGGCCGACGTCGATGCGGAAGCCGAGCTCGGCGGCCTGGGCGGCCCGCACCTCGTGGGCGACCGGGCCGTCGGGTCGGCCGAACACGGCCGGGGACAGCGGGTGTTCGTAGACGGCACGCACCCAGGAGGAGACCCGGACGCGTTCGCGCTCCTCCCAGCCGCCGCGCGCGGCGGGACCGGGGTCCGCCTGCTCGACGGCGGCGGCGAGCTCGGCGAAGTACCGGACCAGCCCGGTCTCGTCGGGCTGACCGGGGCGGTCGGCGCGCGGGCCGCGGGTACGGGCGGCCGGAACGGCCGGGGGCAGCGGGGCGGTCTCCGGGGGATGCGTCGTCATGACGGGCGGCTTCCTTCGGTGTCGGGCCGGCCGGTTTCGTCCGGCGGGCCGGGTACGGAGTGGATGTGGACGGGGCCGGAGGGGTCCGTGCCGGGCGGGCGGGCGAGGGCGGCGACCACCCGGTCGTCGAGCCGCAGGTCCTGCACCGACCAGACGGTGGTCCGGCCCGAGTGCGTGTGCAGGACGCGGACCGGCCCCTGCCGGGCCGGCCAGGTCTCCAGCCGGTTCAGCTCGGTGCCCACCAGCCCCAGCCCGACCGCCTTCACGACGGCCTCCTTGCGCGTCCAGACGCGGTGGAATCCCGCGTCGCGCACCGGTCCGGGCGGCAACGACCCCAGGTGGGCGCGTTCGTTGTCGGTCAGCACCGAGTCGTACAGCGAGGCCCGGCGCATGGGCCGCACCGCCTCGACGTCGACCCCGAGGGCGTGGCCCTCGCCGACCGCGAAGACCCCGCACCCCGCGGTGCGGGACATGCTGACCGCCCACGGCACCTCGGGGCGCTCGATCACCGGCGGGCCGTGACCGAGGTCCCCGCAGCCGGGGCACCGGCGCCGGCCCAGCTCGATGGAGTGCGGTGCCACGAGCAGCAGTTCGGACAGCGCGCGGCGCGCCCCGGCCCTCGTGTGCACGAAGGCGGCCGCGTCCCGCTCGGCCAGCAGGGTGAGCGCGCGGTGGAATTCGTCGGTGCCCAGCAGCGCCAGGTCGTCGGGGACGACCCGGTGCGGCGGCCGCCACCACCAGACGTGGACCGCACCGGCGAGATCCGGCGTCCCGGGCGCGGCCCGGGACGGCTGCCGGGTCCCGGTGTTCTTCGGTGTTCCGGGTACGAACGCCATGGACTGCCCCCATTCCTCTTCCTTTTCGAGGCCCGGTCGGGCTCCCGTGATTCCCGTGGCCTCCGTCTCCTCCGCCCGGACGGGCGGACAGAAATGCCACGGTGCGATCGTCCGCCCGGCGGCTACGGGCCGCCTATATGTGCCCGGGCGGTGATCCGTCCCCGAATTCCCCGTAGGGCCGCGATAGCACCTCCTCGGAAACTGGGCCGGTAAAGTCCGAGCGATCCGAGGATGTCCCCATGTCCGAGACCCATACGCTTTCCCTGCCGCTTTCCGCGGTGGCGGCCGGCACCGTCGTGGAGCTTTCGCAGGCCGAGCGGAACGCGCTCGTCGCCGTCGCCGAACAGCTGACCCCGAAGGGCTCCGCGAACGGCAGGATCGATGATCCGCACTGGCTGGACGCGGCGCGCGAGGCCTCCGTACGGCTTCCGCACCGGCTGCTGTCGGCGCTGCGCGCGTTCCGTCACGACGCGGGCCCCGACGGGGTCCTGCTGCTGCGCAACCTGCCGGTGGTGGCAAAGGTCCCGCTGCTTCCGACGCCGGCCGTGAAGGGGTCGGTGGAGCGTCTTCCCACGGTCGCCGCCTCCGTCGTCACCACCGCGATGCTGCATCTCGGGGAGGTCATAGCATTCCGTAACGAGAAGACGGGTGCGCTCGTGCAGAATGTCGTTCCCGTTCCGGGGAGCGAGTCCTCGCAGAGCAATGCGGGTTCCGTTCTTCTCGAACTCCACACCGAGAACGCATTCCACGACAACCGCCCGGATTTCGTGGGTCTGCTGTGTGTGCGGGAGGACCCGACGGGCGACGCGAAGCTGTGCACGTCCTCGATCCGCCGCGCGCTTCCGCTGCTTTCGGAGCGGGCGCGGACGGTGCTGTCCGAGCCGCGGTTCCTGACCGAGCCGCCGCCGTCCTTCGGCGCCCTGGACAGCGTGACGCCCGCCCACGCGGTGCTCAACGGCGCCCCGGAGGACCCCAATGTGCTGGTGGACTTCTCCGCCACCCATCCGCTGGACGACGAGGCCCGCCGGGCCATGGCCGAGCTGCGGGACGCGTTCATGGCGACGATGTCGGCGCTGTCGCTGCGCGTCGGCGACCTGGCCGTCGTCGACAACCGTCTCGCGGTGCACGGCCGTACCTCGTTCACCCCGGCCTACAACGGTGCGGACCGCTGGCTGCACCGGGTGTACGCGCACCTGGACCACCGGCGCAGCCGGGTGGACCGGGCGGGCAACGGCGCGGTCCTCGGCTGAGCGGGCCGCGCACCCGACGTCCGGGTCCGCCGGACAGGCCGAGGGGCCGGCCCCCGCGAGAAGGGGGGGGCCGGCCCCTCGGCCGTTCCCGTGCGGCCAGCGGTGCGGCGGCAACGGGGAAGGGGGTACGGGAGCGGACTCCCGTACCCCCTTCTGGGGTGGTGGTGCGGTGCGGGGCTACTGGCGGGCGCTGATGACGTCCGCCGGGCGGC
This sequence comes from Streptomyces sp. NPDC001108, assembly GCF_053598535.1. Taxonomy (NCBI): domain Bacteria; kingdom Bacillati; phylum Actinomycetota; class Actinomycetes; order Kitasatosporales; family Streptomycetaceae; genus Streptomyces; species Streptomyces sp. NPDC001108. The sequence goes on along the minus strand of NZ_JBSFKL010000006.1, from coordinate 366,907 downwards.
CGCCGAGCGCGAACCGGCCGGGGACCAGCGTCGCCAGGGCGGTGAGCACCGCGGCGAAGCCGAGGACCCCGAGGAACATCGGCAGGTCGATGGAGGGCTGGGCGGCGCCCGTCATCCCGACGCTGAAGGCGGTGAGCACCGCGAGGGCGATGGCCGTGCCGAGTACCGCGGCGACCAGCACGATCAGCGCGGTCTCGATCCTCAGCATCGACATCACCTGGCGGCGGGTCGTGCCGACGAGCCGCAGCAGGGCGAACTCGCGGGTGCGGTCCGAGACGGACATGGCCAGGGTGTTCACCACGGCGATCGCGGTGAACGCGATGATCAGGCCCATGGCGAGGTAGTTGACCTCGGCGTTGGACTGCTGGACCTCGGCCTGTACGTCGTCGACCTGGGTGCGGTCGAGGAGGCCGATGCCCGGGTAGTTCTTGAGGGCGCCGGCCAGCTGCTCGCGGCCCGCCTTGCCGTCGCCGGCGGTCTTGACCAGGACGGAGGAGGCGAGCGGGTTGTCGACGTGCCGGGCGATCAGGTCGTGCGACATGGTCAGGTCGCCGAAGCCCAGGCCCCGTTCGTAGACGGCGGCGACCTTCAGCCGGACCACGGTGGCGTCGCCGAGCGTCACCTGGAGCGTGTCGCCGGGCTTCTTGCCGAGGTGGTCGGCGGAGACGTCGCTCATCGCGATGCTGCCGTCCCCGAAGCCCTTGAGGCTGCCGCGGGAGACGTCCGGGTCCCAGGTGGTGGTGAGGCCCTGTGCGGAGATGCCCTGTGCCGGGTACTTGTCGAGGCCGACGCGGACCTGGGTGCGGACGATCTCGGTGACCTGGGTGACGCCCGGTACGGCGCGCAGGGCGTTCGTCGCCCCGGCGGGGACGCCGGGGCCGTTCGAGGCGACCACCCAGTCGGCCTTGTTGCCCGCCTTGGCCTGGGCCGAGGCGGCGTCGCCCATGGTGGTCTGGACGAACAGGACGGTGCAGGCCATGCCGATGAGCAGGACCAGCGGGGTGACGGCGGCGGCCATCCGCTTGGCGTTGGCGCGGGCGTTGGCGGTCGCGAGGTGGCCGCCGACGCGGGAGAACTTCAGCGGGACCCCGAGGATCGCGACGGCGATGCGGGCGATGACCGGGCCCAGCAGGGAGACCGCGACGGCGAGGACCACGACGGACAGGAACGTGACGGGCTGCGAGGCCGGTTCGGTGCGCAGGAAGCCCAGCAGGACGACCACGCCGATGCCGAGGGCCAGGACGAGGACGCCGCCGCCGAGGCGGCCCCAGGCGAAGTGGCGCTGTTCCATGGCGGCCTCGGACAGGGCCTCCGCCGGGCGGATGCGGGCGGTGCGGCGGGCGGAGATGCGGGCCGCGACCCATGCCCCGAGCAGGGCCGCGCCGATCGCGGCGGTGAACGGCACGAAGCTGAAGGTGAGTTCGAGGGTGTCGGGGATGGCCTTGAAGTCGATGAACTTGCCGTGCAGCCAGTACGCGATGGGCAGGCCCGCGGCCGAGCCGAGGGCGCCCGCGAGGCCGCCGATGATCAGGGCCTCGCGGCCGATCAGCTGGCGGACCTGTTTGGGGGTGGCGGCGATGGCGCGCAGCAGGGCGAGTTCGCGGTAGCGCTGCTGGATGGAGAGGGCGAAGGTGCCGACGACGACGAGGATCGCGACGAGCAGGGAGGTGCCGCCCATGGCGCCGCCCATGGAGACGAGTTTGACCCGGGCCTTGCCGGCGTCGAGGAACTCGACGGGGCCGCGCTCGCCGCCGGTGGCGACGGCGTACTTGCGGCCGTCGTCGGCGAGGGCCTTGCCGGCCTGGTCGGCGAGTTGGCTCGCGGAGACGCCGGGCTTGGGCAGCAGGCCGACGACGGCGACCTGGCCGGCCCGTCCGGAGAGGGTGCGGGCGGTCTCGTCGGAGAAGAACAGCGAGGTCTGCTGGTGCAGGTCGCCGTCCTTCGCCGCGGCGATGCCGCTGACCTTGTACGTGGTCGGGGCGCCGGTGGACTGGACGACGAGGCTGCTGCCGGTCTTGAGTCCGGTGCGGCCGGCGAGTTCCCGGTCGAGGACGACCTCGTCGGTGGTCACGGGTGCCTTGCCGTCGATCAGTTCGAACGGGGTCAGGGCGGCGGAGGACCAGGCGTGCCCGTAGGAGGGCTTGCCGTCGACGCCGGGCACGATGCGGCCCTGGGGGCCGACCGCGTACGCCGGGAAGTTCGTCTCGGGCACGGCCTTGCGGACACCGGGTAAGGCGGCGAGGGTCGCGGTGGTGCCCTCGGGCAGCCAGACCCGCTCGGCCAGTGGCTTCGCCTTGTGCTTCTCCTTGACCTTGCCCTTCTTCTTCTTGACGGTCGTCTGGTGGACGTTCTGGTCGGCGCCGACGATGACCGGTGCGGCGGCGTAGCGCTCGGTGGCGATGGTGCCGCGCAGGCCGGTCTCCAGGAGGATGCCGCAGGCGGTGACGAGGGCGGCGGCGCAGAACAGGGCGAGGAAGGCTCCGATGAAGCCGCCCTTCCTCGCCCTGAGCGTCTGCAGTGCGTAGCGCAGCATCAGGCCCACGCTCCCAGGTGTGTCATGCGCTCGGCGACGCGGTCGGCGGTGGGGGCGTCCATCTTTCCGGCGATCCTGCCGTCGGCGAGGAAGAGGACGGTGTCGGCGTACGAGGCGGCGACCGGGTCGTGGGTGACCATGACGACGGTCTGGCCGGTCTCGTTCACGCAGTCGCGCAGGAGGGAGAGGATCTCCTTGGCGGTCACGGTGTCCAGGGCGCCGGTCGGTTCGTCGCCGAAGATGACGTCGGGCCGGGTGATGAGGGCGCGGGCGATGGCGACGCGCTGCTGCTGGCCGCCGGAGAGTTCGGCGGGCCGGTGGGAGGCCCGGCCGGCCAGGCCGACGCGGGCGAGGATCTCCTCCAGCCAGTTGCGGTCGAGGCTCTCGCCGGCGAGGCGCAGGGGCAGTTCGACGTTCTCGCGGACCGACAGGGACGGGATGAGGTTGAACGCCTGGAAGACGAAGCCGATGCGCCGGCGGCGCAGCTTCGTCAGCTGGGTCTCGTTCATGTCGTTGAGCTGGGTGTCGCCGATGTAGGACTGGCCGGTGGTGGGTTTGTCGAGGCCGGCCGCGCAGTGCAGGAACGTCGATTTGCCGGAGCCGGAGGGGCCCATCACCGCGGTGAAGGAGCCTCTCTCGATCCCCACGGAGACCCCGTCCAGGGCACGTACGCCGCGGTCGTTCCTGCCGTACACCTTGGTCACGTCGGCCAGGCGAAGGGCGTACCCCCGGTTGACCGTGTTGTAGCCGTTGTCGAGTGAGGGGCGGCTCGTCTCGGTCACCATGTTGCGACCTGTCCTCTCGGTAGTGCGGTTCCGGGGTTCGTGGGATGGATTTCGAGCGTATAGGGCGTCGCGTCGAGCATGGTCCGTACTTCTATATTCGATCCACTTCGTTTCTTTTCGGGGCAGTTGACCAGGGATTCGGCCGGGTGGCGGGGTGGGGTGCGGGCATGGGTCCGCGCCGCGGGAAGGGGTTCCCGCGGCGCGGGGTTCCCGGTGTCATGCCGGGGTGTGGATGCGGACCGGGCCAGGGGGTCCGGTCCTGGGGCGTGCCACGGCGGCCGCCCAGGGGCCGCCGGTGTCGACGTCGGTGACCTGCCAGTGGGTTTCCTCACCGCGGTAGCGGTGCACCACGTGGACGGGGCCGTCCTGGGCCGGGGCGACGTCCAGTGTGTTGAGCGGCATGCCCAGCAGGCCGAGGCCGACGGCCTTGACCACGGCCTCCTTGCGGGTCCAGGCCCGGTGGAAGGCGGCGTCCCTGGCCGGGCCCGGGGGCAGGCCGAGGATGTGGGCGCTCTCCGGGGCGGTGAGGACCACTTCGGCCAGGCCCGCGGGTTCGACCGGGCGCAGGGCCTCCACGTCGACCCCCACCCAGGTGCCCGCCCGTACCGCGAGGGCTCCGGCTCCCGCGGTGCGGGAGAGGCTGACGGCGAGCGGGACCGGTGGTCGGGTGACGGCCGGCGGGCCGTGTTCCGGGTCGCCGCAGCCGGGGCAGATCCGCCGGCCGAAGGCGACGTCCTGCGGTTGTACGCCGAGCAGCCCGGCGACGGCCCGTCGGGCGGCGGCCCTGGTCGCGGTGAACGCGGCGGCGTCCGCCTCCGCGTGGAAGCGTTGGGCTCGGCCCCGTTCCACCTCGTCCAGGACGGCGTAGTCCGCCGGGTCGGTCCGTGCGCCGAGCGGCCACCACCACACGTGGGTCTCTCCCGATTCCCGCATCCGGGCGACCGCTTCGAGCGCCGGGCGGGGTATGCGCACCTCGCTGATCGCGGTGTTCCGCCGAGGTGTCATCTGGCCTCCTCTCGATCCTTGTCGGTACGGCCGGTCTCAGGCCAGGTTGTTGAGGCGCAGGAGCAGGTCCTTGACCTCGGTGGCGTGGTAGCGGTCCCGTTCTTGCCGGGGGTCGGAGCACAGCAGGAGTGGTCCGTCCCGGTGGTCCTGGGGCAGCCGTCCGTGGCTGCCCCTGACGTGGGCCGGGTCGAGCGGTACCACGGTGAGTGGTGCGCGCATTCCGGCCTTCTTGCGCAGCAGGGTGAGTGCTGCCTTCGCCTTCACCGCCTTGTCGGCGGGGTCGAAGAAGAGTTCGGCCGGGTCGTAGCCCGGTTTGCGGTGGATCTCGACGCCGCGGGCGAAGTCGGGGGCGCGGGTGTCGTCGAGCCAGTAGTAGTAGGTGAACCAGGCGTCGGGTTCGGTGACGGCGACGAGCTCGCCCGCGTTGGGGTGGTCGATGCCGTACGCGGCCTGTTCGGTGCGGTCCCAGATCTCGTCGATGCCGTCGGTGTGTTTGAGGACGTCGCGGACGCGTGGGATGTCGGCGGGGTCGGCGACGTACACGTGGGCGGCCTGGTGGTCGGCGACGGCGAAGGCGCGGGAGGTGCAGGGGTCCAGGTACTCCATGCCGCGTTGGGTGTAGACGGAGAGGAGTCCTTCGCGGCGCAGGGCGCGGTTGATGTCGACGGGGCGGGAGACGGGGCCGATGCCGTATTCGCTGAGGGCGACGACGGTGGTGCCGCGGTCGCGGAGGTCGCCGAGGAGCGGGGCGAGTGCGGCGTCGGCCTCGCGGGCGGCGCGTACGGCCTGGGGGCTGTCGGGTCCGTAGCGCTGGAGGTCGTAGTCGAGGTGGGGGACGTAGATGAACGAGAGGTCGGGGCGGCGGGTGTCGGCGACGTGGCGGGCGGCGTCGGCGATCCATCGGGTGGAGGCGAGGGAGGCGGTCGGTCCCCAGTAGTTGAAGAGGGGGAACTCGCCCTGGCGGGTGGTGAGTTCGTCGCGCAGTGCGGCGGGTCTGGTGTAGCAGTCGGGGGATTTGCGGCCGTCGTAGTGGTAGACGGGTCGGGGTGTCAGTACGGTGTCGACGTCGGCGCCCATGGCCCACCACCAGCACAGGTAGGCGGTGGTGTGGTCCGGGTTCCGGTTGCGGGCGGCCTGCCAGACCTTCTCGCCGGCGACGAGGGCGTTGTGCTGGCGCCACATCATGACCTCGCCGTGGTCGCGGTGGTACCAGCCGTTGGCGACGGCGCCGTGGTCGCGGGGCAGCAGGCCGGTGGTGAGGGTGGCCTGGACGGTGGCGGTGACCGCGGGGAAGACGGTGTCGAGGCGGGCGGTGAATCCTTCCTGGCCGATGGCCGCGACGTGCGGCATCTCGCCGAGGAGGCGGGGGGTGAGGCCCACGGTGCACAGGACCGCGACCTGGTGGGTGTTCATGGTGTGTCTCCCCCGTGCTCGGTGAGGCCGAGGCGGATCAGTTCGCCGTGTGTCCATTCCAGTTCGGCGGCGATCCCGGCGGCGATGCCGGCGGCGCCGGTGGGCCGGAGTCCGGCCGGCAGGACGTCCCAGGTGTAGGTCTCGACCTCGATGTGGTCGGTGAGGGCGCGTTCTCCGCCGAGTGTCGCGCGCAGGGTCTCCTGGAGGGAGTCGCTGGTGGTGCGCAGTGGCGGCTCGGGCTGGTCGTGGAGGGGGACGTGGTAGTGGATGCGCCAGGGGGCGTCGGCGGGCAGGGCGCCGGCGAGGGCGGGTGCGAGGTCGTCGGAGCCGTGCAGGGTGTTGCCGGGCCCCTGTTCGCGGACCTGGTGCAGGAAGCGGGGTTCGGCGAAGGGGCGCAGTGCGGCGCGGGTCTCGGTGGCGGCGGGTGTGTCGGCGACGAGGGCGGAGGAGGCCTGGAGCTTGACGATGGGGACGCCTTCGGCGACGAGGGCGGCGACGGCGCTCTTGGGGTCCTCGTGCTGGACGGCGAGGTGGCAGGCGTCCAGGCACAGGCCGATCCAGTCGTGGTCGGCGCCGGCGATGGCCTGGGCGGCCTGGGCGGTGGTCTCGGCGACGCAGCCGGGTTCGGGCTCCAGGCCGACGCGGATGGTGCGGCCGGTCTCGGCCTCGATCCGCTTGAGTCCGGCGGCCAGGTCGTCGAGGTGCCGGGCGGCGGCGGAGCGCTGCACGCCGGTCCAGGGGGTGCGCCAGGCCAGGGGCAGGGTGGATATGGAGCCGTGGGCGGCGTCCTCGGGGAGCAGTGCGGCGAGCACCTTGGCGAGGTTGAGGGTGTAGGTGAGGCGGGCGGGCTCGGACCAGTCGGGGAAGTAGACGCCGCGTTTGACGACGGGGCTGTGGAAGCCCCGGTAGGGGAAGCCGTTGAGGGTGACGGTCTCCAGGCCCCGGGTGGTCAGGGCACGGCGGAGTGCGGCGGTGGCGTCGGGGTGGTCGGCGAGGTGGTGGGCCACGTCGGCGGGGAGCCAGAGGCCGAGGCCGACGAGGTCGGTGCCGAGGTGCTGGCGTACCTGTTGGGCGTGGTCGGTGAGCTGGGCCGTGATTCCGTCGAGGGTCTCCGCCGGGTGCACGTTGGTGCAGTAGGCGAGGTGGATGGTGGTGGAGTCCGAGTGGTGCAGACGCATGATGTATCGACCTCAACTGCCGCCGCGGGCAATCGAGTTTCCGGCGTACAGCCCCGCGGCCTGCACATCGTTGTAACCGTCCAGGTCAAGCCTGCCCGACTGCCCGTAGAACGTGATCGGATTGCGCCACATGACGCGGTCGACATCATCCTCGTCGAATCCGGCTTCGAGCATGGCCCGTGCGGTGGTCCTGGTGAGCAGGGGGTCGCTGTGGCCCCAGTCCGCCGCCGAGTTCACGAGCATGTGTTCCGTTCCGTACTTTTTGAGGATGTCGACCATCCGCTGCGGGGTCATCTTGGTGTCCGGGTATATGGAGAACCCCATCCAGCAGCCGGTTCCCATCACTTCGGTGACGGTGACCTCGTTGAGGTGGTCGAGGACGACGTGTCCGGGCGGGATGCCGGATTCCTGGATGACGGCCAGTGAGCGGGCGGTGCCGCCGGCCTTGTCGCGGTGCGGGGTGTGGACCAGTGCGGGCAGCCCGAACTCGACGGCGAGGGCGAGCTGGGCGGCGAAGGCGTGTTCCTCGGCGTCGGTCATGGTGTCGTAGCCGATCTCCCCGACCGCTACGACGGAGTCCTTGGCGAGGTAGCGCGGCAGCAGGTCGAGCACGGGGGTGCAGCGCGGGTCGTTGGCCTCCTTGGGGTTCAGTCCGATGGTGCAGTGGTGGCGGATGCCGAACTGGGCGGCGCGGTAGGGCTCCCAGCCGATCAGGGCGTCGAAGTAGTCGGTGAAGCTGGCCGGGTGGGTGCGTGGCTGGCCGAGCCAGAAGGCCGGTTCCACCAGGGCGCGGACGCCTGCGTCGTACATGGCCCGGTAGTCGTCGGTGGTCCGGGACGTCATGTGGATGTGCGGGTCGAATATGCGCATGGCCGATCTCCGTCGGGGTGTGTGGCCCGGTCCCCCGGGGGGCCGGGGGCGGTGCTCAGCTGGGGTGGGTGGCGATCAGCCACAGGTCGGCGGGGACGGTGCGGCCCGCCGCCCGGCGTTCGGCCGCGAAGCCGGCGGCCATGCGGGCGAGTTCGGCGTCCCGGCGTTCGTGCAGTCCGGCCACCTTGGCCAGCGGGATCCCGGTGAAGAGGCATTTGAGGACGGCCTGGCGCCAGCGGTACTGGTCGAGGTGGGCGTGTGCGTAGGGGCCGAGGGCCGCGGCGATGAGCCGGTTGTCGTTGGTGCGCAGCGCGTCGTCGGTGAGGTGGAGGGCGTGTGGTCCCAGGGGCAGGAAGGGCAGGGCGCACAGGACGCCGCGCCGTTCCGCCGCGTCGCCGGTGCGGTAGCGGTCGGTGAGCTCGTGGGCCAGTCGCGGTCCTTCGAGGGCGAGCCGGGTGAGGAGCCGGGTGCGTACGCCGTCCTCGATGCTCCAGCCGGCCCAGCCGGAGAGCCGGCCGCGGCCGTAGACGCGGCCGGCGGCGGGGAAGCGGGTGTCGAGGGCGGCCGGTCCCTGTTCGGTGACGGCGTCGAGGTCCCGGGCGAGGCGGGCGCGGTGGTCGTGGCCGAGGGCGGAGCCGAGTCCTTCGGCGAGGGCGCGCAGGGTGAGGGGGTGGTGCACGGTGGCCGGGGCCACCGTGGTCGTCGGTGCTGTCATACCGGTTCGGCCTCCTTCGGCAGGGCTGCGGTACGCAGGAATTCGATGCTGTGGCGGGCGGTCGCGGTGGCCGCGTGGCTGTGGCGGGGCAGTTCCACGGAGACCAGTCCCCGGTAGCCGGCGGTGGCGAGGGCGCGCAGGACGGGCGGGAAGTCGATCTCGCCCTCGCCGAACGGCAGGTGTTCGTGGACGCCGCGGCGCATGTCCTCGATCTGTACGTGGGCCAGGCGGTCGGATGCCAGTTCGATGCAGTGGGTGACGGTGTGGGGTTCCAGGCACCGGCAGTGGCCGATGTCCAGGGTGAGGCGGAGGCGGTCGGGGCGGCCGAGGTCGTGGTGGAGTCTGCGGTAGCCGGCGAGGTCGGCGACGAGCATGCCGGGCTCGGGTTCGAAGGCGAGGTCGATCCCGGCGGCGTCGGCGTGCGCGAGGGTCTCGGCGCAGCCGTCGACGAGCCGCTGCCAGGCCTGTTCGGGGGTGGTGCCGGGGTCCGGGGTGCCGCTCCAGAGGTGGACGGCCCCGGCGCCGAGTTCGGCGCCGATGCCGAGGGCGCGGCGCAGCAGTCCCAGGCGCAGTTCGCGGCCCTCGGGTTCGGCGGAGAGGAGGGTGGGGCGGTGTTTGCGCCAGGGGTCGAGGAGGTAGCGGGCGCCGGTCTCGACGACGACGGCGAGGTTGGTGGTCTCCAGGGCGCGGCGGGTCTCGGTGATGCGCCGGGGCAGGTCGTGGGCGTAGGGGTCGAGGTGCTGGTGGTCCAGGGTGAGGGAGACGCCCTGGTAGCCGAGGTCGGCCAGGACGCGCAGCGCGTCGGGCAGGCGGTGGTCGGCGAAGCCGTTGGTGCCGTATGCGAAGCGCAGGTCGGTGGGGGCCGGGTGGCTCATGTCGGGGACACCTTCCGGGCGAGGCGGCCCGCCAGGGGCAGGGCGGCGACGAGCGGGAGGGCGAGCAGGGGTGCTCCGGCGCGGGCCACCAGGGCGGCCTGGAGGGGCAGCAGGGCGTGGATGCCCGCGCCGACGGCGGCGCGGACGCGTGGGGCGCGGGGGTCGCGGGCGACGGAGGTCTGGGCGCGGGTGCAGGTGCCCGCGTAGGTGGCGAGGGCGGTCGCGGTGACCAGGGTGGTGGCGGTGGGGGGTGTCTCGGCGGCGAGCAGTGCGGCGGCGGAGGAGGCGGCGGGGGCGCCGAGGTGGGCGCCGGCGGCCGCCGCCGAGGAGAGTCTGGCAGTGGCGGTGGTCAGGAGGTGGGCGGTGCCGGCCGCGGTGATCGCGGTGGTCGTCGCCAGGGACAGTTCCGGCTCGCCGGGGGGTGCGCCCTCGACCTCGTGGCGGCTGAGGCGGGTCACCGCGAAGGTGTGGGCGGCGACGGCGCCGGCGGCCGGGAGTGCGGCGGCCGCGTGTCCGGGGCGGGTGCCGTGCAGGACGTCCAGGGCGCGGGCGGCGGCCATGGCGGCGGGGCCGAGCGGGGTCGCCTTGAGGCCGAGGTCGTAGGCCCAGACGGCGGCGGCCAGGGGCAGGGTGCGGCGCAGCAGGGTGCGGCGGCCGCCGGCGAGGGCGCCGAGGGCGAGGCCCGCGCCGGTGAGGGCGGTGGCGGTGGCGAGGGCGGCGCGCGGGGTGAGGCGGCCGGAGGGGATGGGGCGTTCGGGGCGTTCGGTGGCGTCCTGGGTGCGGTCCGCCCAGTCGTTGAGGGCCATGCCGGCCCAGTACAGGGCGACGGAGGACGCGGCGAGGCCGGTGGTGCGGGCGGGGCCGGGGCGGCCGGCGGCGAGTGCTCCGGCGAGGACGTCGCCGGGGACGGTGATCGCGGCGGGGGCCCGGACCAGTTCCGCGTAGGTGCGCCAGGTGGTCATCGCGGGCTGCCCGTCGTGACCGGGACGGGGGCGTTGGCCCAGGCGGTCAGGGTCTCGTACTGGAGGGTGAGGTTGTGTTCGCGGGAGCCGGCCGGGTCCTTGAAGAAGAAGCCGAGCGCGGTCAGTGCCCCGCGCTCGCCGCGGCGGCGGCCGTGGGCGGCCAGTCGGACGAGGTCCAGGACGAGGGGGGCGGCGAGGGCGGAGTCGCAGCCCTGCCAGGTGAACTGCATGGACATCCGCACGCCGAGGAAGCCCTCGAAGGAGATGTGGTCCCAGGCGGTCTTCCACTCCCCCATCTCGGGGACGTTGTCGATGTGGACCTGGCCCTGGACGGGGTGGCCGACGGTCTCCTCCAGGCTGCGCTGCTTGGACTCGGTCTTGCTGCGGGCGGCCTCGGGGTCCTGGAGGGTGGCGCCGTCGCCGCCGCCGAGGAGGTTGGTGCCGGACCAGGAGCGCAGGCGCAGGGCGCGCTGGGTGAACATCGGGGCGAGTGCGCTCTTGACGAGGGTCTCGCCGGTCTTGCCGTCGCGCCCGGCGTGCGGGACCCCGCAGGCGCGGGCGAGCTGCTCCAGGGCGGGCAGCGAAGCACCGGCGGACGGGGTGAAGTTGACGTAGGCGCAGCCGGCGCGGAAGGCGGCGTAGGCGTACAGGGAGCTGGGCGGCAGCAGGTCGGTGGCGGTGGTCAGGACCTCGTCGAGTTCGGTGAGGTCGAGGAAGGCGGGGTCGGGGTCGGGCAGGGGTTCGGTGGAGGAGACGTTGACGACGACGACCTGTTCCAGGGCGTGGCGTTCGCGGAAGGAGACGATGTCGGCCGTGAAGCGTGCGGCGGCCCGGGCCTGGGGTTCGCCGGGCCGCTGGGAGCCGTCGCGGATCTCGCGGTCCGCGGCTTCCAGGGCGTGGCGTACGTCGTCCGGGAGGGTGGCGGGCAGGACGCCCGCCCGGGCGAGTTGCCCGGCCCTCGCCGTGAGGGGGACGGACACGAGGTCGTGTCCGCCGAACACGAGGTCGGCGAGGGCCGGGAGTGATGCGTCGCGGAACGGGGGGAGGTCCGTGACGCATCCGTCACTGGAGGCGCTGCCCGCGGCGATCGCGGCGGCGCCGGCGGTCGCGGCCGTGGCGACCGAGCCTCGTGCGCCGATCATCCAGACGCCGATGCGGGGGGACGTTCCGGTCGTGGCTGGCATGGTGGGCTGTGCCTCCTGTGTCGTGCGGGGTGGGGTGCGCGGTCCGGGGGGTGCGGCGGCCTCCTGGGGCCCGTCCTGGGGGTGCCGCCCGCCGTGCGGTGCCGGCGCGCGGGGGGGTGCGTCGCCGGGGTCGTCCCCGTGCACCGCACGGCAGGCGGCAGGTCCGGGGCAGGGCCTAGAAGGTGCCCATGTCGGCCGGGTAGGGGTAGGTGTCGAAGGCCCGGTCGAGCTGGTCGGGGGTGCGGTGCAGCCACTTGCGGGTGAGGCCGTCGACGGTCCGCCGGGGCAGGTGCTTGTTGTCGTTCGCGTCGATGGCCGGCTGGGCGAGGGACTGGAGCTCCCAGGCGAGGCCCGCGAGCCGGTTGATGTGGGTCCACCACGTGACGTCGATGTCCAGCAGGCGGAAGCCGGCCAGGAAGGGCTGCCAGCGGTGGTAGGCGTGGGTGAAGTCCGGCGGGGTGAAGTTCATCATGTGGACCTTCTCGCCGGGCGCGCGGCGCGGGTCGAACAGGACGCCCTGGCCGAAGTCCTGAAAGGCGCGGACCAGGCCGCGCGGGTCGTCCCCGTAGAACTCGCGGTAGACGTCGCGCTGGAGGTCGGAGAGCAGGACGAAGGCGTCGCGGTTGGGGCGGACGAGCTCCAGGAAGCTGCGCGGGTAGCGGCCGCCGGAGCGGGTCTCGGCCCAGGCCGTGTCAACCTTGGTGAAGCCGCCGAGCGGCTTGACTATGGCGGCGACGGCCTCGGACGCCTCGGGCGTCGGGTTGAAGTAGAAGCGCTCGTCGTACTCGTACCAGAACTCGTTGGCGCGGCGGTCGCCGACCATGCCCGGTACGTCGGGGAACTCGCTGCGGGGCCGGCCGTGCGCGGCCGCCGGCGGGGCGCCGGCCACCGTCACCGCGGCCGCCGCCCCGGCGATGCCGACGGCGGTCCTGAGGACGCCCCGGCGGTCCATGGTGTTCTGCGGCATCGGTGGTTCTCCTTCGTCAGTGGGCGCGTTGCGGAGGACTTCGGTGATGCAACGACTCTCACAGGGCGCGCTATGTGCGTCCTATACCGGACCGGCGGGGTGTATTGCCTGGTCACGTGGGGGTTCGGCGGGTGCCGAAGCCGCCGTGATGTCTGGACGATAGGGCCACGGATTACGTTCTTCCGGAAAGCGGATGTACGTATCACTACATCGTTTTCCGGCCAAGTAAGCGGCCAGTACCGGTCACTGCCCCCACCAGTGAAGGAGTCACTGTGGTCACGCTCACCACCACCCGGGTCCGGGACAAGGACACGGAGGACAACGGGGGTCTCCCCCGATTACACGGCCCCCTCGCCTGGTGCGCGGGGGCGATGGCACTGCTCGCGGCGACGGCCGCCGGCGGCCTGTTCCTCGACGGACGCACCGTGCTGGGTGAGGGGGTGTGGCTCAAACCCCTGAAGTTCGCGGTCTCCTTCGGCCTGTACACGATCACCCTGGCGTGGATGATCGGCCGGACGGAACGCTGGCGGCGCACCCTGGGCCGGCTCGGCACCGCCACCGTGGTGCTGTTCGTCGTTCCGGAGATGTCGATCATCGCGTTCCAGGCGGCACGGGGCGAACGCAGCCACTTCAATGTGTCGTCCGTCCTTGACGAGGTGCTGGTCAAGGCGATGGGTGGCGCGGCCTATGTCGGCTGGACCATGACGCTGCTGCTCGGGGTCTTCCTCCTGTGGCAGCGCACGGTGGACCGGCCGCTGGCCTGGGCCGTGCCGATCGGGGTGTCCGTCTCCCTGGCGGGCATGTCGATCGGGTATCTGATGACCAGTCCGACGGCGGCGCAGCAGCGGGCCGTGGACGCCGGGGAGCATCCGGGCACGGTCGGCGCGCACGGCGTCGGGGTGCTGGACGGCGGTTCCGGTCTGCCGCTGACCCACTGGGCGACCGGTGGCGGGGACCTGCGGGTCGCGCACTTCGTCGGTCTGCACGCGCTGCAGCTGCTGCCGCTCGTCGCCCTGGGCCTGGGGATGCTCGCGGGACGGGTGCGGCTGCTGCGGGGCGAGGGGACGCGCACGGCCCTGGTCGCCGTCGTCGGCGCCGGCCATGCCGGGGTCACCGCGCTGCTGCTCTGGCAGGCGGAGCGGGGACAGCCGCTGCTCCGGCCCGACCGGCTCACGCTCACCGTCGCCGCGTGGCTCGTCGGCGCGGTCGTGGTGGCCGTCGCCGTGGTGCTCGCCGCGGCGGCGCGCGGGCGGGGTGAACCGTCCGGGAGATGACACCTCCCGGCAGGCACGGGGAAGGGGGGGCACCGCGGACGCGGTGCCCCCCCTTCTTCTTTCCGTGGGCCGGGCCGGGGCCGGTCAGCCGTTCGCCGCGAACGGGCCCCGGCGCAGGGCCGGGGAGACCAGCGCGGCCAGGGCCGTCAGGGCCATCGCGAGGCTGAGTCCGAGGATGGTGCGGGTCGGGCCGAGGCCCTCCAGGGCGAACCCGGCCGCGACCGGTCCCACGGCCATCGCGCCGCCGCCGACCAGCATGGCCAGGGAGTTGGCCCGCCCGCGCATCTCGTCCGGTGCGATCCGCACGAGGTAGACGCTGCCCGCCACGTTGAACACACCGCCCACGTAGCCGCTCAGCGCGAAGATCGCGCCCAGGGCGTAGGGGTCGCGGAGCACGGCGACGGGCACCATCAGCAGCGCCCAGACCGCCAGCCCGCCGATGACCAGGGCGCGCATGGAGAGGCGTTCGGTCCACCGGCCGCCGCTGAGCGCCCCGACCAGGCCGCCCGCCCCGCTGAGCGAGAGCACGGCGCCCACCTGGAACTCGGTGCCGCCCGCCGACTGGATGCCGGACATCACCGCCAGGTTGAGGCCCTGGAAGAGGATGTTGGAGACGGCGACGGCGGCCATCACGGCCCGCAGGAAGCGCTGGCGCCACATCCAGACGAGTCCGGCGCGGACCTCGGCGGCCAGCGCGGTGCGGGGCGCTGGGGCCCGGTCCTGCTGGAGCCGTCCCCTTACCCCGAACAGGCATGCCACGGCGGCGAGTTGACCGGCGGCGGCCGCCACGAACGGCAGCGCGGAGCCCAGGGTGACCAGTCCGCTGCCCAGCGGCTGGCCCGCGATGGCGGCCCCCCGGGTACGGGCCTCGTTGCCGGTCATCGCGGCGCCGATCTGCTCGGGCGGCACCACGGCGGGCACGGCGGCCCGCTCGGCCAGCTGGAACAGCACGCCGAGGGTGCCCTCGGCGAACGCGGCGGCCAGCAGCGCCCACAGCAGTATCTGCCCGCTGAGCAGGAGCGCGGCGACCGCGCCGGCGACCACCGCCTGGCCGAGCCCGGTCGCGAGCATGACGCGCCGGCGGTCCCAGCGGTCGACGAGCGCGCCCCCGGGCAGCTGCACCACGAGCTGCGGCAGCAGCAGCGCGGTCCCCACCAGTCCGGCGTCGCCGGGCGACCCGGTCGCCCACAGGACGGCCAGCGGGTAGGCGACGGCGGTGGCGCGTCCGGAGAGCAGCGAGAGGCCGGCGCCGCCCCACAGCAGGCGGTAGTCGCGGTTGCG
The DNA here is from genome assembly GCF_053598535.1 of Streptomyces sp. NPDC001108. Taxonomy (NCBI): domain Bacteria; kingdom Bacillati; phylum Actinomycetota; class Actinomycetes; order Kitasatosporales; family Streptomycetaceae; genus Streptomyces; species Streptomyces sp. NPDC001108. The sequence continues at coordinate 351,865 of NZ_JBSFKL010000006.1, read as the reverse complement.
CCGCAGCGGTACGGGCGGGGCGGTGTCCTTCCCGGCCGGGGCGGGCGCGGGCGTCCCGGCGGGCCGCTCCTCGGCAGCGGCGCCGGTGCCGGGAACGGTGTCGGCAACGGGAACGGGACCGGTGCCGGTGCTGGTGCCGGTGTCGGTGTCGGTGTCGGTGGGCTGCTCGGCCAGGAGCCAGGGCACCACCGCCGGGTCGGCGGGGGCGGGCGCGGGGCCGGTCGCGGGTTTCATCGCGCGGCCACCAACTCGCGGCCGGCGGCCGGGGCCGTCGCGGGTGCCTGGGGCCCGTTCGCGGTGCGGACGAACTCCAGGACCGCCATCGCGCTGTGCATCTTGTTGGTGGCCTGGGCGAAGGCGATGCTGTGCGGCCCGTCGAGCACCTCGGCCGCGACCTCCTCGCCCCGGTGGGCGGGCAGGTCGTGCATGAACACGGCGTCCGGGCTGGTCCCCCACAGGGCGGGGGTGACCCGGAAGGGGGCGAAGAGGGTGCGCCAGTGGGGGTCGGGCTTGCTGGTGCCGGTGGTCTGCCAGCGGGTCGTGTAGATCACGTCGTAGCCGCCGGCCAGCTCCTCCATGTCGTGACGCTCCGTCAGGGTAACTCCGGTGCGGGCTGCTTGGGCGCGGGCCCGGCGCACGATCGTCTCGTCGAGTCCGTAGCCCGGCGGGGTGCGGACCTCGAAGTGGACGCCGGGGAAGCGGGTGAGGGCGAGCGCGAGGGCGGCCGCCGTGTTGTTGCCCTCGCCCGTGTACAGGACGCGCAGGCCCTCGACGCGGCCGAAGTGGCGCACCAGGGTGGTGAGGTCGGTGAGTGCCTGGGTGGGGTGTTCCTCGGCGGTCATGGCGTTGACCACGGACATGGTGCCCTGGCGGGCCCAGTCGCGCAGTTCGGCCTCGGGCCCGGCGGTCCGGGCGACGAGGACGTCGAGCATCCCGGACAGCACCCGGCCGGTGTCCTCTGTGGTCTCGCCGGTGTTGAGCTGGAGGTCGCCGGGTCCGTAGGAGACGAGGGAGCCGCCCAGTCGGAGCGATCCGGAGGAGAAGGCGGTGCGGGTACGGGTGGAGGTCTTGGCGAAGTAGACGCCGACCACCTGGCCGTCCAGCGGGAGGGCCCGGCGGGCGGGGCCGGCGGAGAACTCGGCGCCGCGGTCCACGATCCGCCGCAGCTCCGCGTCGGTGAGGTCGTCGATGGAGATCAGATGGCGCATGGGGTCAGCCTTCCTGGGCCGTACGGGCGTCTAGTGCGGCGGCGAGGTGTTCCACCGTGTGGTGGCGCAGTGCGGTGGCGAGGTCGAGAGGGAGCCCGGCCCTGCGGGCGGCGAGCAGCAGGGGCGGGACGAGCAGGGAGTCGCCGCCGAGGTCGCGGAAGTCGTCGTGGACGCCGACCCGTTCGAGGCCGAGCACCTCGGCCCAGACGGCGGCGAGCCGCCGTTCGGTGTCGCTGCGCGGCTCCTCGTAGGGGGTGTCGGCGGCGGTGGCGGCGCGGGCCACCAGGGCGAACCGGTCGCGTTTGCCGTTGTCGCCGAGCGGGAGCGCGGGCAGGGCGGTGACGGTGGCCGGGATGGCGGCGGCGGGCAGTACGGCGCGCAGCCTCTCGCGCAGGGCGGGCACGTGGACGGTGTGTCCCTCGGCGGGCACCACCCAGGCCGCCAGGCGCTTGCCGCCGTCGGCGGCGTCGACGGCTGCGACGAGGGCTTCGCGTACGGCGGGGTCGGCGGCGAGCGCGGCCTCGGCCTCGCCGGGTTCGACGCGGTGTCCGCGGATCTTGACCTGGTCGTCGGCGCGGCCGAGGAACTCCAGGGCGCCGCCGGGCAGGCGGCGGGCCAGGTCCCCGGTGCGGTAGAGGCGGGCGCCCGGCAGTCCGTAGGGGTCGGGCAGGAACGCGGCGGCGGTGGGGCCGGGGCGTCCGGCGTAGCCGCGGGCGAGTCCGTCGCCGCCGAGGTACACCTCGCCGGTGATGCCGTCGGGGACCGGGCGCAGCAGGTCGTCCAGGAGGCGCAGGGTGACGCCCGGGAGCGGGGAGCCGAGGGCCACGAGGGTGCGCGGGTCGCGGGGGTGTTCGGGGGCGTGCAGGGTGGCGGCGTGCTGGAGTCCGGTCCGGACGCCGGAGGCGGCCGGGGCGGGGCGGGGTGCGGGGCGGTGCCGGGGCAGGACGCGCAGGGCGGTGGCGGCGACGGTGGCTTCGGTGGGGCCGTACTCGGCGGCCAGGGCCATGCCGCCGGCCCGGGTGCGGGCGGTGACCCGGTGGGCCTGGTCGGCCGGGTAGGCGTCGCCGGCGCAGACGGCGAGCGCGGCCAGGGAGCCGAGTTCGGCGTCGGTGAGCTGGGTTTCCAGGAGTGCCAGGTGGCCGGGGGTGAGTCCGACGAAGGAGTAGGGCGCGCCCTTGAGGAGTTCGGTGCCGAACTCCCCCGGTTCGTAGGTCTGCGGGAGCAGCCGTACGGTCTGGCCGGTCATCAGGGGGGCGTAGAGGGCGGGGATTCCGAGGTCGAAGCCGACGGAGGTGAACCAGGGTGCGCCGCCGGTGCCGGCGGCGGCGTACTGCTCGACCGCCCAGTGGAGGTAGTGGGCGAGGGAGCGGTGGCTGATCTCGACGCCCTTGGGGGTGCCGGTGGAGCCGGAGGTGTGCAGGACGTAGGCGAGGCGGTCGGGGTCGTGGGCGGTGGCGGGCCGGGTGGGTGCGGGGGTGTCGTCGATGTCCTCGGTGACCAGGAGCGGGACGTCGCCCAGGCGGGCGGCGTGCCGGCGTTCGGTGACGGCGAGCGTGATGCCGGCGGCGGTGATGCGGGGGTCGGGGGTGCAGGGGTCCAGGGGGACCTGGGCGGCTCCCGTCTTCCAGACGCCGAGGAGGGCGGCCACCAGGTCGGGGCCCCGGTCCAGGAGTACGGCGACGCGGGTCTCGGGTCCGGCGCCGAGGGCGCGCAGCCGGTGGGCGACGGCCTCGGCGCGGGCGTCGAGGGCGGCGTAGGAGAGGGTGGTGGAGCCGTGGGAGAGGGCGGGGGCGGCCGGGGTGCGGGCGGCCTGTGCCTCGATGGCGCCGAGGACGTCGGCGGGGGTGTCGGAGTGCGGCAGGGCGGGGGCGGTGAGGGTGGCGCGTTCCTGGGCGTCGGGGTAGGCGCCGCGGGCGTCGCCGTCGGCGCCGGTGCGTGCCATGTCGGTGAGGACGGCGGTGTAGAGGGCGGCGAGGCGTTTGGCGCGGCCCCGGGAGAGGGTGCCGGTGCGGGAGGCGAGGGAGAGGTGGCCGCGTACGGGGGTGCCGACGACGAGCCGGAACTCGTTGGGGCTGTCGTCGCGGCTGGCCATGATGTCGATGAGTTCGGTGTCGACCTGGTGGAAGTCGAGGTAGTGGAAGAGGACGTCGATGAGGTGGGACTCGCCGCCGGGGACGCGCATGGCGGGCATGGGGTAGCGGCGGTGCGGCCACAGTTCGACCTCGTGGGCGAAGACCTGCTGGGCGAGTTCGCCCCAGGTCCTGGCGGTGCGCTCGTAGGGGAAGGGCACGGAGTTGAGGTACATGCCGGAGACGCGTTCGGCGCCGGCTTCCTCGGGGCGGGCGTCGGCGACCATGCCACCGCGGAAGCGGGTGGCGCGGGTGAGCAGGGACAGGACCTTGCTGTGGGCGGCGTGCAGGACGCTCTTGTAGGGGACCTCGGCGGCGGTGGCCAGGGCGCGCAGGCCCGGTTCGGTGTCGCCGAGCGGGATGTCGATGCGGTAGCGCTCGTCGCTCTCGTCGTCGCCCTGCCAGCCGGTGGGGACGCTGAAGCGTTCGTAGGTGTCGACGATGCGGCGCCAGTGGTCGCGGTCGGCGGTGTCGTCCAGGGAGCGCAGTTCGCCGGCGACGAAGTCGGCGTAGCGGACGGAGGGCAGGGGCGGGGCGGGCTCGGGTGGGGTGCCGGAGCGCAGTGCGTGGTAGGCGCGGACCATTTCCATCAGCTGGGAGTGGTAGCTCCAGCCCTCGATGACGGGGTGGCATTCGGTGATGGACAGCCACCAGCTCTCGTCGTCCAGGAGGTGGACGGCCATGCGCATGAGGGGTGCGCGGGTGAGGTCGAAGAGTTCTTCGCGGTCGCGGTCGGCGAATTCCCACAGGGCCTGTTCGCGTCGGGTGGCGGGCAGGTGGCGCAGGTCGTGGAAGACGCAGGGCATCCGGGCGGCGGCGTGGACGAGCTGGAGGGGCCGGGAGTAGCCGTCGAGGGCGAAGGAGGTCCGCATGACCTCGTGGCGTTCGACGATGAGGTCGGCGGCGCGCTGGAAGGCGTCGGGGTCGAAGGGGAGTTCGTCGCGGATCCGGAAGGAGGTGATGTTGTGGTAGCGGTTCTCGGTGCTGCGTCCGTGCATCTCGACGATCATCCCGGCCTGGGTGAGGGAGACGGGGTAGGCGTCGGTGACGTCGGCGGGCAGGGCGGCGCGGTCGTCGTCGCCGATGAGGGCGAAGCGGGCGACGGTGGTGCCGGGTCCGGTGCCCTCGGCGTCGGCGTCGGCGTCGGTGTCGGCGTCGGCGAGTGCGGTGCGCAGGCGGGCCACGGTGCGGTGGGCGAAGATGTCGCGGACGCTGGTCTCCCAGCCGGCCTCGCGCAGGGCGCCGACGAGGGTGACGGCGCGGATGGAGTCGCCGCCGAGCTCGAAGAAGTTGTCGTGGACGCCGACGGTGTCGCGGCCCAGGACGGTGGCCCAGATCGCGGCGATGGCGCCTTCGGTGGCGTCGCGGGCCTCGACGTAGGCGCCGACGGCGGTGGCGGCGCGGCCGGGGGCGGGCAGGGCGCGGCGGTCGAGTTTGCCGTTGGCGGTCAGTGGCAGGGCGTCGAGGGTGAGGTAGGCGGCGGGCACCATGTAGGGCGGGAGGGTGTCGCCGAGGCGGGCGCGCAGGGTGGCCGGGGTGAGGTCGTCGGGGCGGGCGTCTTCGGCGGGGACGAGGTAGGCGACGAGTTCCCTGGCCCCGGGGGTGTCCTCGCGGACGAGGGCGACGGCTTCGGCGACGGCGGGGTGGGCGGTGAGTGCGGACTCGATCTCGCCGGGTTCGATGCGGTAGCCGCGGAGTTTGACCTGGTGGTCGGCGCGGGCGACGAAGTCGAGGTTGCCGTCGGGCAGGACCCGGGCGATGTCGCCGGTGCGGTAGAGGCGGGTGCCGGGCGGGCCGTAGGGGTCGGGGACGAAGCGTTCGGCGGTCAGGTCGGGGCGGCCCGCGTAGCCGCGGGCGACGCCGATGCCGCCGATCCACACCTCGCCGGGCACGCCGACGGGCAGGGGTGCGAGGTGTTCGTCCAGGACGTACATGGTGGTGTGGGGGACGGCGCGGCCGATGGGGACGAGTTCGGTGGTGAGGGGTTCGTCGAGGAAGTAGGCGGAGTTGCCGACGGTGATCTCGGTGGGGCCGTACTCGGCGGCGAGGCGGGGGCCGTCGGGGCCCGCGGCGGCGGTCCAGCGTTCGGCGAGGCGGGCGGTGAAGGAGTCGCCCGCGGCGATGACGAGGCCGGCCAGGCCGCGGACCTGGTCGTCGGTCAGCTGTTGCTGGAGCAGGTCGAGGTGGCCGGGGGTGAGTTTGATGAAGGCGTAGGGTGCGCCGGCGGTGAGCAGGGCGCCGAGGTCGGCGGTGTCGAAGTCCTGTGGGAGCAGGTCGACGGCGCGGCCGGTCATCAGGGGTGCGTAGAGGTCGGGGACGCCGAGGTCGAAGGCGATCGAGGAGAACAGCGGGGCGCCGCCGGGGCCGGCGTCGGCGTAGGCCTGGACGGTCCAGCCGAGGTAGTTGGCCAGGCCGCGGTGGGTGACGAGGACGCCCTTGGGTCGGCCGGTGGAGCCGGAGGTGTGGATGACGTAGGCGAGGGCGTCGAGGTCGTACGTGGTGGGCAGGGCGGCGGTGGCGGCCGTGCGGGCGGCCTGTTCGGCGGGGTCGTCGGTGACCAGGACGGTGCGGCCCGTGCCGTCGGCGAAGCGGTCGGCGTGGCGGGTCTCGGTGAGGACGGTGCGGGTGTCGGTGGTGGCCAGCATGTGGGCGATGCGGTCGTCCGGGTAGCCGGGGTCGAGGGGGACGTAGGCGGCGCCGGCGCGCCAGATGCCGAGGAGGGCGGTGATCAGGTGGGGTGAGCGGTCCAGGAGGACGGCGACGGTGTCCTCGGGGCCGATGCCGAGTCCGGTGAGCCGGCGGGCGTGGCGTTCGGATTCCTCGGCGAGCCGGCGGTAGGTGTAGGTGGTGCCGTCGTGGCGCAGGGCGGTGGCGTCGGGGGTGGTGGCGGCCTGGTGGAGGATGGTTTCCAGGACGGGGCGCAGGGCGGTGGCGTCCAGGGGGTGGTCGGTGCCGACGGGGGTGGCGGGTCCGTCGAGGAGGAGGGCGCGTTCCTGGGGGCCGATGGGGTCGAGGGCGGACAGGGGGGTGTGGGGGGCGGTGGCGATCTGGGTGAGGAGGCGGGTGTAGTGGCCGGCGATCCGGGCGGCGGTGGTGGCGTCGAAGAGGGCGGTGGCGTATTCGAGGCTGCCGTGCAGGGTGCCGTCGGCGCGTTCGGTGAGGTGGAGGGTCAGGTCGAAGCGGGCGATGGAGCCGGCGGCGGGGACGGGTCGGGCGGTGATGCCGGGCAGTTCGGGTCCGTCCGTTCCCTCGCCGGACGCGAGGTCGAACATGACCTGGAAGAGCGGTGTGGTGGACAGGTCGCGTTCGGGCTCCAGCTCGTCGGCGATCCGGTCGAACGGGGTGTCCTGGTGGTCGAAGGCGTCCAGGACGGTGGTGCGGTTGGCGGCGAGGAGGTCCGTGAAGGCCGGGTCGCTCCCCCAGCGGGCGCGCAGGACCAGGGTGTTGTAGGCGTATCCGGCCATCTGCCGCAGTTCGGGGCGGGTGCGGCCGGAGACGGCGGTGCCGACCGCGATGTCCTGTTTGCCGGTGTAGCGGCCGAGGAGGGCCTGGTAGGCGGTGAGCAGGACCATGAAGAGGGTGGCGTCGTTTTGGTCGGCGGTCCGGCGCAGCGCGGTGGTGGTGGCGGCGGGGACGTCGAAGCCGTGCGAGGCGCCGTCCCAGGTGCGGGTGGCGGGGCGGGGGCGGTCGGTGGGCAGGGCGAGCGGTTCGACGCCGGTGAGTTCGCGGCGCCACCGGTCGAGGCCGCGGTCGGCGTCGGGGCCGTTCTGGCGGCGGGCGGCCCAGGCCGCGTAGTCGGCGTACTGGACGGGGGGTTCGGGCAGTTCCTCGCCCCGGTAGAGGGCGGCGAGGTCGGCCAGGAGCAGGGGGCGGGTCAGTGCGTCGCAGGCGATGTGGTGCATGACGACGAGCAGGACGTGGTCGTCGGGGGCCAGGCGCAGGATCCGTACCCGCAGGGGGTGGTCGGTGGCGAGGTCGAAGGGCTGGGTGGCGTGGGTCTCGGTGAAGGTGACGGCGGCCGTGTCGCGGGCGGCGGGGTCGAGGCCGGGCCGGTCGGTGACCGTGAGGTCGACGGGGGCGGCCGGGTCGATGGCCTGCCGGGGTTCGGCCGTGTCCAGGACGTAGCGGGTGCGCAGGATCTCGTGGCGGGCGGCGAGTGCGTCGAACGCCTGGCGGAGGGTGTCCGTCGAGAGCGGGCCGTGGAGCCGGTGGGCCATGGGCAGGAGGTATTCGGGGCTTGCCGGGTCGAGTTGGTGCAGGAACCACAGCTGGCGTTGTCCGGAGGAGAGTTCGAGGGGTTTGGTGCGGTCGGCGCGGGGGATGGTGGCGGCCCTGGCGGTGGTCGGGGTGCCTTGCCCGGCGCGGCCGGCGAGGCGGCGGCGCAGGAGTTCGGCGCGCAGTTCCTCCTGCGTGGGCCGCGTCGGCGCGGTGGGTGCGGTCACGGCTGGTACTCCCTGTGGGCGAGGGCGAGTTCGGCTTCGGTGAGCGTCTCTATCTCGGCCGTCACGGCTTCTTCCACGGCTTCGGCGAGCCGGGCGACGGTGGGGCGTTCGAAGACGGCTCGCAGGGGCAGTTCGACGTCGAACTCCTCCTGGATGCGGGCGATGACCTGGGCGGCGCGTACGGAGTTCCCGCCGCTGCGGAAGAATCCCTGGCGGGAGCCGATCCGGTGGCCCGCGACGGCGTCGGGGCCGAGCAGTACCTCGGCCCAGATCCCGGCGACGATCTCCTCGACGGGGCCTTCGGGTGCGGTGTAGGGCTCGTCGGCGAGGGCGGCGGCGAGGTCGGGTACGGGCAGGGCGGCGGTGTCGGCCTTGCCGTGCCGGGTGAGGGGTACGGCGGTGATCGGCACGAGGAGGGCGGGGACCATGTAGTCGGGCAGTCTGCGGGCGCAGTGGTCCAGGAGTGCGCTGTCGGCGGGTACGGGCATGTGGTCGGCGGCGACCCAGTAGCCGATGAGTGCGGCGTCGGGTCCGGTGCCGTGGACGGTGACGAGGGCCTGGGCGACGGAGGGGTGTTCGGCCAGGACGTTCTGGACCTCGCCGGTCTCCACGCGCCGGCCGCGGATCTTGACCTGGCCGTCGGCGCGTCCGGCGAATTCCAGGGTGCCGTCGGGCAGCATGCGGGCCATGTCGCCGGTGCGGTAGAGGCGGGTGCCGGGGTCGCCGTGGGGGTCGGGTACGAACGCGGCGGCGGTCAGGTCGGGGCGGCCGTGGTAGCCGCGGGCGAGGGTGGTTCCGCCGATGCACAGTTCGCCGGTGGCTCCGTAGGGGACGGGGGCGAGGTTCTCGTCCAGTACCCGGACGGTGCAGTGCGGGTAGGGGCGGCCGATCGGGACGGAGCGTGCGGTGTCGTGGGCGTCCCACCGGGTGGAGGCGATGGTGGTCTCGGTGAGGCCGTACTCGTTGATGAACCGCCACAGTCGGCGTGAGAGGTCGCGGGCGAGGGCGGGCGGGCAGTCCTCGCCGCCGGTCTTGCCGACCAGGGGGCGGTGGCCGAGTCCGGCGTCGATCAGCATCTGCCAGTGGGTGGGGGCGGCCTGCAGGTGGCTGACGGCGTGCCGGTCGATGAGGGCGAGCTGGGCGCGGTGGTCGCGCAGTTCGTGGTCCTGGGCGAGGACCACCCGGCCGCCGGCGACGAGCGGCATGAGGAGTTCGGTCCAGGAGATGTCGAAGGTGGGCTGGGCCAGGGCGAGGTAGGCTTCGTCGGGTCCCTGGCCGAAGTCCAGGTGGGCCTGGAAGGCGCGCAGGGCCGGCAGCAGGGTGCGGTGTTCGACGGCGACGCCCTTGGGGCGGCCGGTGGAGCCGGAGGTGTACATCAGGTAGGCGAGGCGGGTGCCGTCCGCGGCGGGCAGTGGCGGGGCGTCGGCCGGCGGTGCGGTGCCCGGTTCGGTGTCCAGGGTGAGGACGGCGCCGTGGTGGAGGCCGGCCAGGCGGGCGGCGCCCGTGGTGTCGGTGACCAGGACGCCCGCCCGCGAGTCGGTGAGGACATGGTCGAGGCGTTCGTCGGGGGCGCCGGGGTCGAGCGGGACGTGGGCGGCGCCCGCCTGCCAGACGGCGAGGATCGTGGCGAGCAGGTCGGGGGTGCGGCCGAGGAGCACGGCGACGGTGGTCTCCGGGCCGGCGCCGAGGGCGCGCAGCCGGTGGGCGAGGTGGGCGGCGCGGCCGGTCAGCCGTTGGTACGTCCAGGTCTCGTCGCCGCAGACGACGGCCGGGTCCCGCGGGGAGCGCCGGGCCGTCTCGGCGACGGCGGTGTGCACGGCGCCGTCGCAGGCCTGGGTGGGGGTCTCCCCCGGGCCGGCCGGGCCGTGGCCGTGGGCGAGGAGTTCGGTGCGCAGTGCGGCGGGCAGGAGGTCGGCGGTGCCCAGGGGGGTCCACGGGTCGTCGGCGACCGTCTCCAGGAGCCGGGTCCAGCAGGTGGCGAAGCGTTCGACGGTGGCGGGGTCGAACAGGGCGGTGGCGTACTCGGCCATGCCGAGCAGGGAGCCGTCGTCCTGGCGCTGCACGACGAACGTGAGGTCGGTGCGGGCGGCCTGCCAGGCTCCCCGGAAGGCGTCGAGGTCGCCGGAGGAGGTCGCGGTGCCGGTGCGGCCCTCCTCGTGCAGGTCGAACATGACCTGGTAGAGGGGGGTGCGGGCGGTGTCGCGGGTGTCGTCGAGTTCGGCGACGAGCCGGTCGAAGGGCAGTTCCTGGTGGGCGAAGGCCGTGCGGGCGGTGTCGCGGACCTTGAGGACGGCGTCGTGGAAGGTGTCGTGGGCCGTGGCCCGGCAGCGCAGGACGAGGGTGTTGAGGAAGAACCCGACGACGTCGGCGGTCTCGGGCCGTTCCCGGCCGGCGACCGGGATGCCGACGGGGACGTCCCAGCGGCCGGTGAGGCGGGCGACGAGCGTGGCGAACGCGGTGAGGAGGGTCTGCTGGAGGGTCGCCCCGCAGCTGCGGCCGAGGGCGGCGACGCGTTCGGTGAGCGCGGCGGGGACGGTGAAGAGGTGGACGGCGCCGTGGGCGTCGCGTACCGGTGGCCGGGGCCGGTCGGCGGGCAGGTCGAGCGGGGCGATGCCGTCCAGGGCCTGCTTCCAGTGGTCGAGTTCGCGGGCGAGGAAGGTGTCGGTGAGGCGGGCGCGGCGGTGGGCGGCGTGGTCGGCGTACTGCACGGGGAGGGCGGGCAGGCGGGCGTCGGTGCCGGTGTGGGCGGCCTCGGCGAGGGCCTTGAGGTCGCGTTCCAGGATGACGGAGGACCAGCCGTCGCAGGCGATGTGGTGCAGGGAGAGGACCACGTGCAGGTGGCCGCTCCCCCGGCGTACGGTCAGGGCGCGCCAGACGGGGCCGTTGGCCAGGTCGAAGGGGCGGGCGAACTCCTCCTGCACCAGGGCGTTGAGCTCGTCGGTGGTCGCGGCGGTCGCGGTGCGGGTCCGGGGCGGGCGGGTGCGGGGGGCGTCGATGGTCTGGACGGGTTCGGTGCCGTGCAGGACGTACCGGGTGCGCAGGATCTCGTGCCGGTCGGCGAGGGCGGTGAGGGCGGTGGCGACGGTGGCGTCGCTGTAGCGGGCGGGCAGGGTGAGGAAGACGGGGGCGTTCCACTCGCTGCTGCCGGGGCGCAGCCGGTCCAGGAGCCACATGCCCTGCTGGCCGGGTGACAGGGGCATTCCCTCGGGCTTGCGGGGCACGGGGAGAACCGTTTCTGCCGGGTGGGTGTCACCGGTCGGGTCGCCGGGGCGGGCGATCAGGGCGGCCTGGGCCTGGACGGTGGTCGCGGTGAACAGGGCGCGCAGCGGGATCCGGGTGCCGGCGGACGCGGACAGCAGTTCGGAGAGCCGGGTCAGCATCAGGGAGGAGCCGCCGAGCTGGAAGAAGTCGTGGGTGGCGCCGATCTGGCCGGCGGGGACGCCGGTGAGCTGGGCCCAGATCTCGGTGACGGCGCGTTCGGTGGCGTCGCGTACCGGGACGTGAGCGGTTTCGGTGCGGCCGGCGGCCGGGTCGGGCAGTGCGCCGCGGTCGATCTTTCCGCTGGCGGTGAGGGGCCATGCGTCGACGGTGACGAAGACGGAGGGCACCAGGACGTCGGGCAGGGTGCGGCGCAGGAAGGCGCGCAGTTCGTCGGGGCGGGGTGCTTCGCCGCGCGGCTGGACCCAGGCGGCGAGGCGGTGGCCGCCGGTGGTGGTGTCGGGGACGGCGGCGGCGACGGCGGTGCGGACCCAGGGGTGGGCGGTGAGCGCGGCCTCGACCTCGCCGGGCTCGATGCGTACGCCGTTGATCTTGACCTGCTGGTCGAGGCGGCCGAGGTATTCGAGGACGCCGTCGGCGCGCCAGCGCACCTTGTCGCCGGTGCGGTAGAGCCGCTGTCCGTGGTGGTGGGGGTCGGGGACGAAGCGTTCGGCGGTCAGGTCGGGGCGGCCCAGGTAGCCGTGGGCGAGCTGGATGCCGCCCGCGTGGAGTTCGCCGGCGACGCCGACGGGTACGGGCCGGCCCGCCGGGTCGAGGACGACGACGCGCGTGTTGCCGATGGGGCGTCCGATGGGGACGGCGCCGGTGTCCCGGTCGGGGTCCCACGGGTGCTCGGTGATGTCGACGGACGCCTCGGTGGGGCCGTAGGTGTTCCAGATCCGTACGCCGGGGGCGCGTTCGAGGATGCGGCGGCACAGGTCGGCGTGGAGGGGTTCGCCGGCGCTGAAGACCAGGCGCAGGGCGGTGGCGCGTTCCCAGCCGGGTTCGTCGACCAGGCGCCGGTAGACGGAGGGGACGCCCTGCAGGACGGTGACGCCGTGGTCGGTGACGGCGGCGAGCAGGGTCGCGGGGTCGTGTTCGGCGCCCTGGGGGGCGAGGACGAGGGCGGCGCCGCTGATGAGGGGGGAGAACAGTTCGAGTCCGGCGGCGTCGAAGCCGACGGTGGTCTTGAGCAGGACCCGGTCGGCGGGGCCGAGGCGGTGGCGGTGGGCCAGCCAGCGCACCCGGTTGGCGATGCCGGCGTGCGGGACGAGGACGCCCTTGGGGCGGCCGGTGGAGCCGGAGGTGTGCAGTACGTAGGCGGGCCGGGCCGGGTCGGCCGGGGGCTCCGGTGCCGTTGGGGCCGGTTCGCCGGTGGTGTCGTCGGTGAGCAGGGTCCGGATGCCGGTGGGCAGTTGGCCGGCGGTGGCCCGTTCGGCGAGGGCGACGGGGGCCTGCGCGTCGTCCAGGACGAGGGCGATGCGGCTTGCGGGGTGGTTCGGGTCGAGCGGTACGTAGGCGGCGCCCGCCAGCCAGACGCCGAGGAGCCCGGCGACCAGGTCGGGTCCGCGGTGCAGGCACACGCCCACGAAGTCGCCGGGGCGTACGCCCAGGGCGTGCAGCCGGGTGGCGAACAGTGCGGCGCGGGCGCCGAGTGCGGCGTACGTGACCGTGGTCCCGTCGGGGCCGATCACCGCGGGCGCGTCGGGTGTGCGGGCGCGCTGGGCGGCGAACAGGGCGGGCAGCAGGGGTGCGGTCCTGGGCCGGGCGGTGGTCGCACCGGCGTCCGGGCCCGACAGCGTGCGGTCGTTCACAGTCTCTCCTCCATCGGGATCGGGCGGCGCGGTGGGGGTCGGGCCCGGCCTCGGATCCGGCGGCCAGTTGGGTCAGGCGGCGGTGGCGTCCATGCGCCGGCGCAGGCTCAGGGGGCGCAGGTCGGTCCAGATCCCGGCGATGTGCGCGAGGCACTCCTCGCGGGTGCCCTGGGTGCCCTCGGTGTGCCAGCCGGCCGGCAGGGCGCGGTCGGCCCACCAGATCGAGTACTGCTCCTCGTCGTTGAGCACGACGCGGTACAGGGTCTCTTCGGTCTGCTTCTCGCTCATCAGTTCGACGTCCCTCTGTGTGGTCGGTTATGGACATGGTTGAAGGGGGAGCTATCGGGGCCCTATGCCGACGATGTATTGGCCGGGCCCGGGGTGTGGGGGAACGCCGGGGGCCCCTGGCGCGGGGAGAGCGCCAGGGGCCCCTTGTCCGGGTGGGCGGTGCTGCGGTGTGCGGGTCACACCGCCCGGGAAAGGCGGTCCGGTGTCCCGGCCAGGGCCGCTTCGGCGTCGTGGTCGAGGACCCAGTCGACGTTCTCGGCGTCGAGGCGGCGCCGGGCGGCGTCCCCCGGCTGCTGCCCGGTCCGGGAACCGAGCTGCACGCGGGTGGTGTGCGGGCGGCGTGCCCGCTCGTAGCGGTGCAGTGCGGCGGTGATGCCGTCCGCGCCGGGCGCCGCCTCCTGGAGGCAGACGGCGAGCGCCACGGCGTCCTCGACGGCCTGGTTGGCGCCCTGTCCGTGGTGCGGGAGCATCGGGTGGGCCGCGTCCCCCAGCAGGGTGGTGCGGGCGGTGCTCCACCGCTTCAGCGGTTCGCGGTCGTACAGCGCCCAGCGGCGCACCTCCCCCGCCGCGTCGGCCAGTGCGCGCACGGCCGGGTCCCAGCCGGTCAGGACGGCGGCCAGGTCGGTGCGGTCGCCGGCGCTGGTCCACGACTCGGCGGCGCCCTCGGCGGCCGGGGTCACCACGACGAAGGTGAACTGCTGTCCGCCGGCGACCGGGTAGAGCAGGACGCGGGCGCCGGGGCCCGCGTACATGTACATCAGGGCGGGGTCCAGTGCGGGCAGGGCGGCGGCGTCGGCCAGGCCGCGCAGGGCGCTGTTGCCGGAGTAGACCGGGGTGTCGTCGCCCGCGAGGGTGCGGCGGACCACCGAGTGCATGCCGTCCGCGCCGATCAGTACGTCGGCGTGGGCGTCGGTGCCGTCCGCGAAGTGCAGGACGACGCCGTGCCCGGTCTCCTCGTACCGGACGAGTTCCCTGCCGGTGTGGACGCGCTCGGCGGGGACCTGTGAGGCCAGCATCCGGTGCAGGTCGCCGCGGTGCACGGTGTAGTACGGGGCGCGGAACCGCTGCTGCCAGGCCTCGCCCATCTCCTGGCGGGCGACGAGGGCGCCGTTGTGGAAGGCCCGTATCTCCAGTGCCTCGGGGCGCACCGCGCTCCTGGCCAGCTGCGGGCCCAGGCCCAGGCGTTGGAGCAGCCGGGTGCCGTTGGGGCCCAGGTGCATGCCGACGCCCTGTTCGCGCAGTTCCTCCCCCCGTTCATGGACCTGGACGTCCAGGCCGCGGTGGTGGAGGGCGGCGGCGGCGGTCAGGCCGCCCAGTCCCGCGCCGGCGATCGCGATGCGCGGGGTCATCGGTGGTCCCGGGGGTTCTCGAAGGACTCGAAGGACTCGAAAGCGTCGAAGTCGTCGAATCCGGTGAGGTCGGCGGTGTCGTCGAAGGGGGTGGTGCCGAGGGCGAGCAGGGCGGCCGTCTCGTCCTGTCCGGTCAGTTCGACGTCGGTGATCCGGGTGTCGGGGTCGGTGACGGCCGCGGTGAGCATCCGCTCGTATCCGTCGGCGAACCGTTCGACCGTGGCGTGGTCGAAGAGGTCGGTGTCGTAGGAGAAGACGGCGGTGATGCCGTGGGGGGTCTGCTCGATGCGCAGCAGCAGGTCGAGCTGGCCCTCCTGCTGGGGGACGTCGACCAGGGCGATGTCCAGTCCCTTGTAGGTGATGGACGGGCCGATGGTCTGTCCGGGCGGGACGTTGGGGACCGGTGGGTCCATCCGGTCCATCTGGACCAGGAACAGTGCGGTGCGGAAGACGGTGGCCTGGGGGAAGGCCAGGGCGCAGGGGTAGCGGACGTTGACCATGCCGCGCATGACCCGTTCGCCGGCCAGTGCGGCGGTGGTCCGGAAGGTGCTGTGGGGGGCGAACTCGGCGCGTACGGGCATGGTGTTGAGGTAGCAGCCGATCACGTCGCGCTGTGCCTTGCCCATGCGGCTGGTCGCGGGTACTCCGAGGACGAACTCCTCCTGGCCGGTCCAGCGGTGGGTGAGGGCCTGGAAGACGCCGAGGAGGTAGGCGAACGGGGTGACGCCGGCGGCGTCGGCGGCGGGGTCGATGCCGCGGGCGCAGGCCGGGTCCAGGACGCGGACGACGGTGCCGCCGCTGAGTGAGCGGACCGCGGGGCGCGGCCGGTCCGGCGGGAGCTGTGCGGCGGGTGCCCCGGCGACCGATTCGCGCCACCGGTCCGCGCCGCGCCGTCCCGCCTCGGAGGCGGTGTGGCGCAGTTCCTCGGCGGTGTGGTCGGTGTAGGAGCCGGGGATGGGGCGCCAGGCCGGGGCGGTGCCGGAGGCGATGGCGGTGTAGGCGTCGAGCAGGTCGCGTACGAGCAGCCAGCGTGAGGTGAAGTCGCTGACGATGTGGTGGGCGGCGGTGACCAGGACCCACTCGTGGTCGGTGCGGCGCAGCAGGACGACCCGGAAGGCGCCGGATTCCAGGCGGAAGGGGCGGGCGCCGGCTTCCTGTGCGGCCTGGCGCAGGGCTTCGTCGTCGAGGGGGCCGAGGTCGTGGAACTCCATGGTGACCAGGGCGTGTTCGGCGGGGGTGCGGACGGGTGCGCCGTGGTGTTCGGTGAAGACGGAGCGCAGGAGTTCCTGGCGTTCGCCGACGGCGGTGACGGCCCGGGCCATGGCGGCCGGGTCGAGGGGGCCGCGCAGCAGCAGGGGCATGACGATGTTGTAGGAGGCGCTGTGGGGTGCGACGCGGTACGCGGTCCACATGGCTTCCTGGACGGCGGTGAGCGGGAGGGTGCCGCCGGCCGTGGCGGGTTGGGTGGTGGTGTTCATCCGCAGCCTCCCGCGTGGCTCATGTCGGTGGTGCGGCCCGCGGCGGGCGCGGCGGGCGGCTCGGCGGTGGCGGGGGCGGGGGCGGGGGTGAAGGAGGCGGCGAAGGCGGTGACGCGGTCCAGGCCCCAGTAGGGTTCGCCGCCGTTGATGAAGTAGGGGACGCCGAAGACGCCGTCGCGGTGCACGTCGAGCAGGGCGCGTACGCCCTGTTCGCGCAGGAGGGGGTGGTGGGGGGCCTGGGCGGCCTCCGTTGCGTCCAGGCCGATCTCCTCGGCGAGTTCGCGCACCACGTCGGGGTCGCAGATGTCGCGTCCTTCCAGCCAGCGGGCGCGGCCGGCGCGTTCGACCCAGGTGCGGCCCAGTCCTTCGCGTTCGGCGAGGAACCAGGTCAGGTGGGCCGGCTCCCACCAGGGTGTGCGGTCCACCGGCCAGGTCAGTTCCAGGCCGCGGTCGGCGGCGAGTCTGCGGACGTCGCGCAGGATGTAGAACTGTTTGGCCCGGGACATCGGGTGGAACGGGAACGCGGCGCCGGGTGATGCCTGGGCGAGGAGTTTCTCGCTGGTCGGGTCGGGTTCCCAGAACGGGCGCCATTGGACGCGGTCGAGGAGTTCGGGGTGGTCGCGTTCCAGGTCGGCGAGGGCGAAGAAGTTGTAGGGGCTGCGCAGGTTGAAGTAGAAGCGGGGCGGCTTGGCGGTGCGGGCGGTCACGGCGGGCTCCTGGGCGTGGCGGGCGGGGCGGTGGTCTGTTCCGGGCGCCGTGCGGGGGCGCGGGGGCGGGGTCAGACGACCAGGCCGCCGTCGATGGAGAAGACCTGTCCGGTGATGTACGCGGCGCGGTCGGAGGCGAGGAACGCGACGAGTTCGGCGACCTCCTCGGGTTCCCCGAACCGGCCGAGCGGGATGTTCCTGGTCATCTCCTTGGCGTACTTCTCGGAGAGTGTGCCGGTCATGTCGGTGCGGATGAAGCCGGGTGCCACGGTGTTGGCGCGCAGTCCGGCGCGGCCGCCCTCCTTGGCGAGGGCCTTGGTGAAGCCGATGATCCCGGCCTTGGAGGCGGAGTAGTTGGTCTGGCTCGCCTGGCCCCGGGAGGCGATCGAGGAGAGGGTGATGACGGTGCCGCGGCGGCGTTTCATCATGGGGAAGACGAGTGCCTTGGCGAAGTTGTAGGTGCCGTCGAGGTTGGTGCGCACCACGGCGTCCCAGTCGTCGTCGGTGAGGGTGGCGAGGTTGCTGTCCCGGACGATTCCGGCGGCGGTGACGAGGGTGTCGACCGGGCCGAGGGTGTCCTCGGTCTGGGCGACGAAGGCGCGTACGGTGTCGCGGTCGGTGACGTCGAGGCGGCCGGTCAGGGTCCGGGCGCCGTGTTCCCGGGCCGTTTTCGCGGCGAGTTCGGCCGCTTCGGCGCGGGACTGGTAGCACAGGGCCACGTCGTATCCGTCGCGGGCCAGGACCTCCACGACGGACCGTCCGATGCCGCGCGATCCGCCGGTGACGAGGGCCACCGGTCTGAGGGTGTCGGACATGGTGCGTGCCCTTTCTGCGAGTGCGGTTCGGGTGGTGGGTCAGCCGAGGCGGAGGAGGGCGGCGCCGACGGTTCCGTCCCGGTCGACGGCGGTGACCAGGGCGAGCCGGTTGGCGAGTGCGGGGCGGGCGTCGGCCGCGGCGAGGACGGCGGCGAGCTGGAAGGCGGCGCCGGCGGCGGTGGCGTCGCCGACCAGGGGGCGGATCGCGGTGCGGGGGGCGGTGAGGCCGTCCAGGGCGGCGGTCTCCTCCTTGCCGAAGACGCCGGGCGGGGTGCCGGGGGCGATGAGCGCGAGGTCGTCGGGGGTGGCTCCGGCGGCGGCCAGGACCTCCTCGACGCAGTGTCTGAGCACGGCGGAGGCACGGGGTGTGTCGCGGAAGGCCCGGAAGCGGCAGCCGAGCACGGTGGCGAGGGCGGTGCGTCCGCCGTCGCGGGCCGCGGCCCCGCTCTCCAGGAGGAAGAGTGCCGCGCCCTCGCCGAGCGGTTCGGGGGCGGTGCCGCCGTGGTCGGCGACGTGCTCCAGCCGGGCGCGCTGGAGCGAGAACTCCTCGGCGGCGCCTGCCAGGAGTGCGGTGGCGTGGCCGCCGCGCAGGAGCCGGGAGGCGTAGTTGAGGGCGAGGAGTCCGGTGGCGGCGCCGCCGGAGACGGTGACGTTGGGGCCCTTGAGCGTGTGCCGGATGGCGCTGTGTCCGGTGGGGCAGTTCATCACGGTGTTGGGGAATCTGGCGGGGTCGACCAGGTAGGGCGCTTTGCCGGTGAGGGCGTCCCGGGTGAAGTCCATGATCGACTGGACGCTGCCGGAGGTGCCCAGGACCAGGCCGGTGCTCTCGGGGGTGTCGGCCAGTCCCGTTCCGTACTCGTCCAGGAGCATGCCCACGGTGGTGGCGGCGATGGCGGTGACCCGGTCCATGGAGCGGGTGCCCTTGCGGCCGAGGACGGCCCTGATGTCGAAGCCGGGGATGAGTCCGGCCTCGTCGTAGGGGACCGGCCAGGTGGTGGTGTCGAGGGGGTGGACGGCGCGCCGTTGCTCGCGCAGTCCGGTGGTGAAGGCGTCCCGGCCCAGTCCGTAGGGCGAGGACACGGCCCAGCCCGAGACGACCAGGTCCTGCGCGGTGGTGACCGCGTCGGCTGACATTGCGTTCGACTCCTCTCAGGCCGCGTCGGGCCGGTTCACGCCGCTGTGCGGGCGGGCGGGGTCTGGGCGGAGGGTCCGTCCCAGTGGCCGAGCATCAGGACCGCGTTGTTCCCGCCGAAGGCGAGGCCGTTGTTCTGCACGACCCGCAGCCGGGCCTCGACCGCCTGGTTGGGTACGCAGTCGACCGCGCACTCGGGGTCGGTGGTGCGGTGGTTGATGGTGGGCGGGATGAATCCCTCCCGCAGGGCCAGGGAGCAGGCGGCCGCGGCCAGGGCGCTGGCGGCGCCCATGGTGTGGCCGATCATCGACTTGATCGACACGGTGCGCGGGAGGTCGTCGCCGAAGACCTGCCGGATCGCGCCGACCTCGGTGACGTCGTTGGCCCTGGTGCCGGTGCCGTGGGCGGAGATGAAGTCCACGTCGGACGCCTCGATGCCGGCGTTGTGGTGGGCGGCGGTGATGCAGCGTGCGATGGAGTCCCGGTCGGGTGCGACCGGGTGGCTGGCGTCGCAGGACAGTCCGTAGCCGAGGACCTCGGCGTAGATGCGGGCGCCGCGGGCGCGTGCGGACTCCAGGGATTCCATGAGGAGGATCCCGGCGCCCTCGCCGGTCAGGATGCCCTGCCGGTCGGCGTCGAAGGGGCGGCAGACGTCGGGGGCGATGGTGCCGAGCCGGTAGAAGCCGGTGAAGGTCTTGCGGCACAGTGCGTCGGCCCCGCCGCAGAGCGCCATCTCGACGTCGCCGGAGCTGATGGCGTCGTAGCCGGAGCCGACCGCGTAGTTCCCGGCCGCGCAGGCGGTGGGGACGGTGACCGTCTCCACGTCCTCCAGGCCGAGTTCGCGGACGATGCCGGCGGAGAGCCGGCCGGGCCACACCCGGCGGGCGACGGTGGCGTCGAGCCGGTCCTCGCCCTCGGCGACCTGGAGGCCGATGAGATGGTCCAGGTCGCGGGACTCGCCGTCGGTGGTGCCGACCGAGACCAGGGTGCGTCTGGCCCGTACGTCGTCCTCGGTGAGTCCCGCGTCCGCGACCGCCATCCGGGCGCCGGCCACCGCGAACTGCGCGGCCCGGCCGAGCTCGTCGGCCCTCAGGTCGCGCAGCCACTGGCCGGGGTCGAAGTCGGTGACCTCGCAGGCGTTGGAGTACGCGAATCCGGTGGTGTCGAAGGCGCCGATCGGCCGGGCACCGCTGCGTCCGGCGCGCAGGCCGGCGGCGAAGGCGTCCACTCCGATGCCGATGCTGGTCACCACGCCGAGCCCGGTGATCACCACCCGGTGGCGGGCGGCCGTGCGCGGCGCCGTGCCGTCCGTCGCCCCGCTCACTTTCCCTCGGCCTCCGCGACCACGGCGTACACGCCCGCCAGGTTGACCATGCG
The DNA here is from genome assembly GCF_053598535.1 of Streptomyces sp. NPDC001108. Taxonomy (NCBI): domain Bacteria; kingdom Bacillati; phylum Actinomycetota; class Actinomycetes; order Kitasatosporales; family Streptomycetaceae; genus Streptomyces; species Streptomyces sp. NPDC001108. Next base: position 331,868 of record NZ_JBSFKL010000006.1, on the reverse strand, counting down.
GCTGAGCTCGGCCTGCTCCAGGACGAGGCCGAAGTTGCGCTCCAGGGAGGCGAGGATCTCGATGGTGCGCAGGGAGTCGGCGTCGTGCTCCTCCTTGAAGAGGCTGGTGTCGGTGACCTCGTCGAGTTCGAGTTCGAGGATGTCGCAGACGATGTCCTTGATCTCGGCCTTGCGCGCGGTGTCGAGGTCGGTGATCTGGGCGGTCATGTGGTGCCTCCGGTTCTCGGTTCGGATGTCCCTGTCCGGGATCTCGCGGGGAGGGGATTTCCCGGGACGGGATTTCTGTGTTCCGGTGGTGCCGGGCTTTCGGGAGACTTTCGTCCCGGTGCCGTTCCCTCCGATGGGAAAAATTCTGCGGCGGAACGCTATTACTGGGCTATATCGGCCAGTTGGCCCACGGCCCGGGCGTCGTCCGGCCCGTCCCACAGGTGGGCGACGTCGCCGAAGTGCCGCCGTACCCAGGTGTCGTCGTAGATGGTGTCGAGGTAGCGGTCGCCGCCGTCGGGCAGCACGATCACCACGTTGGAGCCGGGCGGTATGCCGGGGGCGAGCCGGGTCAGGGCCGCGACGACCGCGCCCGAGGAGCCGCCGGCGAGGATCGCCTCGCGGCGTACCAGGGTGCGGCAGCCCACCACGCAGTCGAGGTCGCCGACGTGCACCACCCGGTCCGCGTCGGAGCGCCGCAGCAGTTTCGGTGCGACGGACGCGCCGTGGCCGGGCACCAGGCGGGCGCAGTCGGCGGGTGGGCCGAACAGCACGCTGCCGAGGGCGTCGACCGCGTTGACGGTGGTGCCCAGGCGGTGGCGGCGGATGTACTGGGCGCAGCCGCCGAGGGTGCCGCTGGTGCCGGCGGCCACGACGAGCTGGTCGACCTTGCCGTCGAGGGCTTCGGTGATCTCCTCCATCGTGGTCTCGTGGGCCCGCCGGTTGAGCGGGTTGGCGTACTGGTCGGGCCAGTAGGCGTGGGGGGTGGTCGCGACGAGTTCGGCGACCCGGTGCAGCCGGGCGGGCAGCAGTTGTCCGGTGGCGGGGTCGGGTTCGGTGATGATCTCGACCTCGGCCCCGTAGGCCCGCAGGATCGCGATGTTCTGCCGGGTGGTACGGGTGTCCACCACGCAGACGAGCCGCAGGCCGTAGTAGCCGCAGATCTGCGCGAGCCCGATCGCGAGGTTTCCGGAGCTGGACTCGATGACCGTCGACCGGCCCGGGACGAGTTCCCCGGACCTGATCTTCGTGGCCACCATGTTCAGTGCGGAGCGGTCCTTGACACTGCCGCCGGGGTTGAAGCGCTCCACCTTGGCGAACACCCGCGAGGTGGACCCCGGCACCAACCGTTCGAGCTCTACGAGCGGGGTTCCTCCCACGGTGGAAAGGATGCCTTTCAGCCCCGTCTCCGGCTCCCGTTCTGTGCGCGCCATGTGATGCGGCCATCCTCTGCTGGGAGATACGAGTGCGGAATGAACAGGGCCAGACTGCGCCCGCGCGCTATACGCCCTCCATAAGGGCGCCGGGCGGTGCACGGTGCGGGGCCGGCCGCCGGGCGTGTCGAATGCGAGGGGGCGGCGATCTCATTCAGCCTTTTCCTCCGGCTTATAGAAATGCCGTAGATATTCTGCCGATTCTGGCCATCCCCACAGTTCCGCCACCACCACTCCGGCCAGAAGAGGAATTCGATATGACGGGCACCTCCACCGCAACAGACAACGCCATCAAGAAGGTCGTGATCCTCGGCGGCGGTACGGCCGGCTGGATGACCGCCGCCTATCTCGGCAAGGCCCTCCACAACACGGTCGACGTCACGGTGCTGGAGGCGCCCAGCATTCCGCGTATCGGTGTGGGCGAGGCCACCGTGCCGAATCTGCACCGTGTTCTCTTCGACTTCCTCGGGATCGCGGAGGAGGACTGGATGCGTGAGTGCAACGCCAGTTACAAGATGGCGGTCCGTTTCATCAACTGGCGTACGCCGGGCAGGGGCCAGAGCGGTCCGCGCGAGCTCGACGGGGGCGGTTCCGACCACTTCTACCACCCGTTCGGCATCAGTCCGGAGCACGACGGCATCCCGATGTCGCACTACTGGTTCAAGAACAGGTTCGAGGGGAGGACGAAGGAGCCGTACGACTACGCCTGCTTCCGCGAGGCGCCGCTGATGGACGCCAAGAAGGCGCCGCGGTTCCTGGACGGCACCTCCCCCACCCGGTACGCGTGGCACTTCGACGCGGCGCTCGTCGCGGACTTCCTGCGCCGGTTCGCGACCGGGAAGCAGGGTGTGCACCACGTCCAGGACGAGATGACGCGCGTCGAGAAGGACGGGCGGGGCTTCGTGAAGGCCCTGCACACCAAGGAGGGGCGGGTCCTGGACGCGGATCTGTTCGTGGACTGCTCCGGCTTCCGCAGCCTGCTGATGAACCAGGCGATGGAGGAGCCCTTCGTCGACATGAGCGACCAGCTGCTGTGCGACCGCGCGGTGGCCACGGCCGTCCCGCACGACGACGACGCCCACGGGGTGGAGCCGTACACCTCGGCGATCGCGATGTCGTCGGGGTGGACGTGGAAGATACCGATGCCGGGCCGTTTCGGGACGGGTTACGTCTATTCCAGCCGGTTCACCACGCAGGAGGAGGCCACCGCCGAGTTCTGCGAGCTGTGGGGCCTGGACCCCGAGACCACCGAGTTCAACCACGTGAAGTTCAGGGTCGGGCGCAACCGGCGCGCCTGGGTGAAGAACGTCGTCGGCATCGGCCTGTCCGGTGCCTTCCTGGAGCCGCTGGAGTCGACCGGCATCTACTTCATCACGGCCGCGGCCTACCAGCTGGCGAAGCACTTCCCGGACAAGACGTTCAACCAGACCCTGGTCGACAACTTCAACAAGGAAATCGAGGTGATGTTCGACGACACCCGTGACTTCATCCAGACCCACTTCTACTTCGCGCCGCGTACCGACTCGCCGTTCTGGCGCGCCAACAAGGAGCTGAAGCTCCCCGAGAGCATCCGCGAGAAGATCGACGCGTACAAGGCGGGGCTCCCGGTCAATCCCGCGGCCACCGACGACACGACGTACTACGGGAATTTCGAGGCGGAGTTCCGTAACTTCTGGACCAACGAGCGCTATTACTGCATCTTCGCCGGTCTCGGTCTGGAGCCGGACGCGCCGCTGCCGATCCTCGCCCACAAGCCGGAGTCCGTGGCCGCCGCGCAGGCCATGTTCGCGCAGGTCAAGAAGGAGCAGAAGGAGCTCCTCAACTCGCTGCCGAGCACCCACGAGGCGCTCCGCAGGCTGCACGGCAAGTAGCCGTGCCGCTCCGCGTCGCCCGGCAGCCGGGTCCCCCCTCTCCGGCCGGCTGCCGGGCCCGCGGCACACCCTCGAAGGAGAATCCATGACCGACCGGCCCGTTCCGGAAGCCGACATACGCCCGCTGATGGGCGGTTTCCCCTCCGGTGTCTGCGTGGTGACGGCGCTCGGCGCCGACGGCACGCCCCGCGGGATGACCTGCAGTTCGCTGGCGAGCGTGGCGCTGGGTCCGCCGACGCTGGTGATCTGCCTGCGCACCGCGAGCCCCACCACCCAGTCCGTGCTGTCCAGTGGGCAGCTGGCCCTCAATCTGCTGCACGAGCAGGCGCAGGCCACCTCCGACCTGTTCAGTTCCGGCAACCCCGACCGGTTCGCGCTGAGCGAGTGGCGGCTGCCGCTGGGCGCGGGCGGACCGCATCTGACGCAGGCCGCGCACGCCGTCGCCGACTGCACGGTGGCCGGTACCCGGGAGGTCGGGGACCACACCGCCGTCTTCGTCCGGGTGCGGCGGTTCACCGCCGACGAGAGTGCCCAGCCGCTGCTGTACGGGCGGCGCCGCTACGCACGCTGGTCGCACGCCACGGCGCCGGCCAGGGAAGGAGCCGGCCGTGTCGGCACATGACCCGCTGCCCGATCTGCTGATCGCCGTCCCGGTCGTCATCCTGGTGTGCCAGGCGGGGGCCCAGCTGTTCCGCAGGTTCGGCCAGCCGCCGGTCATCGGCGAGATCACCCTGGGCATCATGCTGGGGCCGTCGCTGCTGGGCTGGGTCTCGCCCGCGGCGCAGGCCTGGCTGTTCCCCGAGTCGGTGCTGCCCTACATCGGCGCCCTGGGCAACCTGGGCCTGCTGGCCTTCATGTTCCTGATCGGTCTCGAACTCGATCTCGGCACGCTGCGCGGGCATCGGGGGACCGCCGTCGTGGTCAGTCAGGCGAGCATCGCCCTGCCGCTGGTGCTGGGCTCGCTGCTGGCCCTGGCGATGTTCGGCACCCTCGCGCCGCCGGGCGTGGGGCGGTTGCCGTTCGTGCTGTTCATCGCCGTGTCGATGAGCATCACCGCGTTCCCCGTGCTCGCCCGGGTCCTCACCGACCGCGGTCTGCTCGGTACCCGGATCGGGTCGCTGGCCATGGCGTGCGCGGCGGTCGACGACGTGACCGCCTGGTGCCTGCTGGCGGCGGTCGTCGCGGTGTCGACGAGTGGTTCGCCGGCCGAGGCGCTGACGACGGCGGCGCTGGCCGCGGCCTTCCTCGCCGTCATGGTCGGTGTGCTGCGTCCGCTGCTCGCCCGCTGGGCGGGGCGGGCCGAACGGGCCGTGGACGGGGTGGTCCTCGTCGTCCTGTTCAGCGGCCTGTGCCTCTGCGCGCTGGCCACCGACCGGATCGGTGTGCACGCCCTGTTCGGCGCTTTCGTCTTCGGTCTGGTCACTCCTCGGGGGTCGGCGGTCATCGAGCACTGCGCGGCCCGGCTGCGCGCGTTCTCGGTACCGGTGCTGCTGCCGCTGTTCTTCGTCTCCACCGGGCTGCACACCGATGTCTCACTGCTGGCCGGCGACCCGGTCCAGTGGCTGTGGGCGCTGGCGGTCCTGGCCGTCGCGGTCCTCGGCAAATGGGGCGGGAGCACGGGCGGGGCCCGGCTCTCGGGCCAGTCCTGGCGCGATTCCCTGGCGATCGGGGCGCTGATGAACTGCCGGGGCCTGACCGAGCTGGTGGTGCTGAACCTGGGGCTCGAACTCGGTGTGATCGGCCCCGATCTGTTCACCATGCTGGTGCTGATGGCGCTGGTCACCACCGGCATCACCTCGCCGGCCCTCTCCTGGATCCGGCGCGAGAGGCCCGGCGGCTCCCGGCGCGCGAAGTCCGGGCCGCCGGGTACGGGCGACACGGACCGGGAGCGGTCCTTGGCGCTCGGGGCCACCACCGCCCGGTGACCGCGCGGACGGGGTCGCGGCCGCGCCCCTGCCGGTCCCCCGGGCGGGCCGTGCCACGGCACCGTCCGCCCCGGCTCCCGCCCCCTGGGTGTCCGCGTCATGCCGCGGTGGCGACCCGGGCGGCCGGGGCCGTGCCGGCCGGGGTGCACGGTGCCGGGGTGCACGGGGCCGAGGTGGCCCGTACCCACCGCTCGAGGGTGCCGGCCGCGGCGCCGGAGTCGATCGCCCGGCCCGCCGCTTCCACCGCCCAACGCAGGCGTTCGGTGACGGTCCGGCCCCCCGCGGGTTCGCCCGCCACGAGCGCGGCGCCCGCGGAGAGCAGCACCGCGTCGCGGACCGGTCCGCGTTCGCCGTCCAGGACCCGGCGGGCGACGGACGCGTTGTAGGCGGCGTCCTGCCCGCGCAGTGCCTCAAGGGGGGCGCGGGCGATCCCCAGGTCGCGGGGGTCGAACCGTTCCCGGCGGACGGCGCCGTCGTCGACGCAGAGCACGGTCGAGGTGGTGGTGACGGTGAGTTCGTCGAGGCCGTCGTCGCCGCGGAAGACCAGGCCCCGTCCGCCGGCCCCGGCCAGGGCTCCGGCGATCAGCGGCAGCAGCCGGGCGTCGGCGACCCCGACCGCCTGCGCGGTGGGGGACGCCGGGTTGGTCAGCGGGCCCAGCGCGTTGAAGACGGTCGGGATGCCGAGTTGTCTGCGCGGGCCGGCCGCGTGGCGCATCGCGGGGTGGAAGTCCGGCGCGAAGCAGAAGGTGATGCCGGCCTCGTCGGCCACGGCGGCGATCCGTTCGGGCGGCAGCCGCAGGGTGACGCCCAGGGCTTCCAGGACGTCGGCGGAGCCGGAGGCCGAACTCGCCGCCCGGTTGCCGTGCTTGACGACCCGTGCCCCGGCCCCCGCGGCGACGATCGCGGCCATCGTGGAGATGTTGACCGTGCGTGCCCCGTCGCCCCCGGTGCCCACCACGTCGACGGTCCTGCCCGGCACGTCGATGTGTACGGCATGGGCCAGCATCCCGTGGACGAGTCCTTCGAGCTCGCCCACGGTCTCGCCCTTGGCCCGCAGGGCCACCAGGAAGCCGGCGATCTGCGCGTCGGTCGCCCGGCCCCGCATCACCTGGTCCATCACCCAGGCGGTGTCGAGGGCGGTGAGGTCCCGGCCGTCGAGCACCTGTCCCAGCAACGGGGGCCAGGAACGTTCCTGTTCGGGTGGTGTGGCGCTCACTGGTCTTCTCCTTCTGGGGTCGGGCGGCGCTGGGGTCAGGCGGCGCTGGGCGCCGGGTGCCACGGGTCGTCCGTGACCCGGTCCTGGGCGGACACCGGGGCGGGGTGCCACGGGTCGTCGGCGACCAGTCTTCGGACGGACGCGGTGTTCGGGTGCCAGGGGTCGTCCAGCGGGGTGGCGGAGGCGGTGACGGCCGATCCGGTGTGCGGTGCCCGGCCGGCCTCCGCGGCGGCCTGCACGGTGGCGAGGACCGCCGCGGAGGCGAGGGCGAGGGCCAGGGTCCGCCGGGTCTTCTTGGTGATCGCGTCGAGCTTCATGATTCTTTTCCCCCTATGAACTGTTGCGGTTCGTTCCGACATCCAGAACATTAGGAAGGGCCTGCTTCGAATCATTATCGCGAGGACTTCCCCTTACCAGGCACAGCAATATATTCGATATAACCGCTGCTCAGCGTCTTGCGGACGTGGATATTCCAGTCGTTCGAAGGGTGCGGTCAGGGGGTTGGTGTCATTTTCCGGGCGGGCCGGTGAGCGCGTTGCGTATTTGGGCCGCATTCCGTGCGGGGGCGGCCCTGGAGGCGGCCGTCAGGAAGTTGTCCAGGAGCCGCATCCCGCCGGCGGTGGTGATGGACTCGGGATGGAACTGCACCCCTTCCACGGCGAGCGTGCGGTGCCGCAGCCCCATCACGTAGCCGTCGTCCTGGGCGTGCGCGGTGGCGGTCAGCGGGGGCGGCAGCGGTTCGTCGGCGATCAGCGAGTGGTAGCGGGTGGCGGTCATCACCGGTTCCAGTCCCTCGAACACTCCGGCGCCGTCGTGGCGCACGGGGCTGGTCTTGCCGTGCTTGAGCCGCCCGGCCACCCGGACCCGGCCCCCGTACGCCAGGCAGATCGCCTGGTGGCCCAGGCAGATGCCGAGCAGGGGGACAACCCCGGCGAAGGTGCGTACCAGTTCGACGTGGCCCGAGTCGGCCGGGTTGCCGGGGCCGGGGCCCAGGACGACCGCGTCCGGCCCAAGGGCGGCGAGCTGGTGCGGGGTGCGGGTGTGCGACCGCACGACGTCGGTGTCGGCGCCCAGGGTGCGCAGGTACTGGTCGATGATGTGGGTGAAGCTGTCGTAGGCGTCGACGAGCAGGACCTTCACGGCAGCAGCTCCTGACCGGTCAGCGACCAGTAGGCCGCGCCCATCTTGTGGAGGGTCTCGCGCCATTCGGAGGGGGGCGAGGAGTCGGCGACGATGCCCGCGCAGCTCTGGGTGGAGTAGGTGTGGGTGCGGCCGTCGTGCACGATCGTGCGGATGCACAGGGCGAGCTGGCTCCAGCCGCGCAGGTCGATGAGGCCGACGGCGCCCGCGTACATGCCGCGCGGTTCGCTCTCCAGTTCCTCGATGATCTCCATGGCGCGGATCTTGGGTGCGCCGGTGACGGTGCCCGCGGGGAAGGTGGCGCGCAGCACGGACCAGGTGTCGTGGCCGGGGGCGAGGGTGCCCTGGACGGTGGAGACGAGGTGGAAGACGTGGGAGTACGTCTCGACGGTCATCAGGTCGTGCGCCCGCAGGGTGCCGGGCAGGCAGACCCGGCCGATGTCGTTGCGGCACAGGTCGACGAGCATGACGTGTTCGGCGCGTTCCTTCTCGTCGGCGACGAGCCGGGCGACGCGGGCGGCGTCGGTGCGGGGGTCGCCGCTGCGGGGTGCGGTTCCGGCGATGGGCCGCATGACGACGTTGCCGCCCTGGGTGCGGAAGAGGACTTCGGGGCTGGCGCCGATGACGGTGCGCGGGCCGCGCGGGAGGAGGTACATGTACGGGGACGGGTTGCGCTCGCGCAGCCGGCGGTAGACGTCGAAGGGTTCGAGGTCGGTCTCGACGTCGATGCGGTGGCCGATCTGGATCTGGTAGATGTCGCCGACGCCGATGTGTTCCAGGCAGCGCCTGGTCCGTTCGAGGAAGGTCTGTTCGTCGCAGGTGTCGCGGACGGAGTGCGGGCGGGGTGCCCGGGGCGGGGGCTGGTGGGCCGGGCCGGCGGGGGGCGGGGCGGCTGCTGCGGCAGAGGTCCGGGGGCCGGGGCCGGGGCCGGGGCCGGGGTCGGGGTCGGGGTCGGGGTCGGGGTCGGGGTCGGGGTCGGGGAAGGCGTCGCTGTGGGCGGTGAGTCTGCGGACGGTGCCGGGCTGGGGGCCGTACCAGATGGTCTCGCGGAACAGGGCGAGGACGATGTCGGGTTCGTCGTGGTCCCGCTCCCCGCGGTCGGGGAGGGTTTCCATGTGCCAGGCGGAGCCGTAGCCGAGGGTGGCGAGGAATCCGAAGGCGTAGCTGTCGTGGGGGCGGGTGGTCTCCACGGTGAACAGGTTCTGGACGGTGCGCAGCAGGTGCCAGAGCTGGTCGCCGTGGAGGAGGCCGCGTTCGTTGCCGGGGCGGGGGGTGAGGCCGAGGGTGTCGGCGGCGGCGAGGGTGGCGGTGACGAGGGTGTCGGTGCCGTCGACGGCGATGTGGTCGGTGTGGACGCGGATCTCGGCGAGCAGTCCGTGGCCCACGACGGTGGCGCCGGGGTCCTGTCCGGGGCCTTCGCGGCTTTCGAGGAGGAAGACGTCGTGTGCGGGTCGTGCGTGCAGTGCGGCGTACAGGTCGAGTGGTTCGTGGGGGGTGAGGGCGGTCTCCTCCACGCGTACGGTGATGGGTCGGGGGCCGGGGCCGGTGGGGCGGGGCGGGCTGTCGAGCAGGGTGGTCATGGTCGTCTCCTCTCAGCCGTACCGGCGTGTTTCGTGGAAGAAGCCGTCCACGACGGCGAGTTGGCCGTCGGCGCGGAGGGTGTCGTGGATGTGTCTGCCGAGTGCGAGGTCCAGTACGCCGAGTCCGAAGGGGGAGAAGACGACGGGGCGGTCGTGGGGGATCTTCAGGTCGCCGGTGAGTACGTCGTACAGGGTGCCGTCGATGAATTCCCGGTTCCCGGTGGTCTGTTCGGTGAGGTGGGGGGAGGTTTCGGCCTTCAGGCAGTGGTCGATGTCGTCGACGATGTTGGTGGCGCAGAGGATCACTTCGGGTGACAGGTCGCGCAGGGACACGTGCAGGACCAGCGGGTTGTGGGTGAACCATGCCGGGTCGGTGACGTGGGGGGCGGCGGCGACGGTCGCGAAGACGACGAGGTCGCTGGAGCGGATGAGGTGTTCGGGGTCGGTGTGGAGGGTGATGGTGCCGTTTCGGCCCTCGTGTTCGAGGTGTCGGGTGAAGCCGTGGGCGTGTTCGTCGGACAGGTCGTGGATGTGGGTCTCTTCGAAGGTCCAGCCGGTGCCGGCGAGGTACTGGTGGATGAATCTGGCGATCAGGCCGGTGCCGAAGAAGCCGATGCGGCGTGGCCGGTCGCGTCCCTGGCTGAGCCGGTCGGCGGCGAGGGCCGCGGAGGCGGCGGTGCGGGCGGCGCTGATGATGGAGCTTTCCAGGCAGGCCAGGGGGTAGCCGGTGGTGGGGTCGTTGAGGATGAGGACGGCGGAGGCGCGGGGGATGTGGGCTGCGGTGTTGCCGGGGAAGCTGGAGATCCATTTGATGCCGTGGACGGGTGCGGGGCCGCCGAGGGAGGCGGGCAGGGCGATGATGCGTGAGGCGGGGCGGTCGGGAAAGCGCAGGAAGGAGGAGGGCGGGTTGACGGTGTCGCCCGCGCCGTGCGCGCGGTAGGCCGACTCGACCAGCCGGACCACTTCCTCGTGCCGGCCGTCGAGGACTCGGTGCACCTGTGCGCCGGGTATCACGGCGAACGAGGGCACCTCGGGGTTGGGCGGCATCACTGACTCCACAGCTCTTGAAGGGGGGAACAGAATTGCTGTGATGACGCTAGGCATCCGGCTTATCGGCGTGCTATCGGCGGATTAAGCGGGCCCCGTTCCGTGGCCTGGGGGGCGGGTCCTGGAATACGGCCGTCCCCCTCTTTTTTCTTTCAAGGGGGCCGCCCCGGCGGGGTTGGGGAGCGGGGGTTGGGGGGCGGCCCCGTTCGGTTCCGGCGGGGGTGTGGGACGGCTCCCCTATTTTTTATTCGGTGGCCGGGCTGTTGGGGGGGAGGTGCGGCACGGGGTTGGGGAGTGTTTCCGGGAAGCCGCCGAGTTCCCGGGCGACCTCGTCCTGCCAGTGTGTGGCCCCTCTGCGGGTGAACAGTTCCCTGGCGCCCAGGAGTTCGGTGCGGGCCTCCTCCTCCCGGCCCAGTTCCCTCAGGAGTACGCCGAGTTTCAGGCGGATCGATCCCTCGACCACGGGGCTGTCGAGCCCGCGGGCGACCTTGCGGCCCTGGACGTAGGCGGTCTCGGCCGATTCGAGGGCGCCGAGCGCCACCCGGGCCTGGCCGAGCCCGTACAGGGCGTGGGCGAGGCCGTGGGTGTCGGCCTTGGCGCGGGAGAGTTCCTCCACCCGCAGGTAGGTGTCCTCGGCCTCCTGTGCCCGTCCGGACAGGAGCTGTGCGCTGCCCAGCCGGTACAGGCACTGGGCGAGGCTGCGTGAGGCGACGGGCCGCATGGATTCCGCGACCCGGACGGCGTCCTGGGCGTGGGCGAGGCTGGCTTCGTAGTTGCCCCGGTCCAGTTCGAGCTGGGCCATGTTCTGCAGGACGGAGGACTGCGAGGACAGGTCGCCGGCCTCGCGGAAGATGGGCAGGGCCGCGCGCAGCCGGCCGGCCGCGGCGTCGGGGTCGCCCTGGAGGCGGTGGACGACGGCGAGGTTGCGCAGGACCAGGGCGCGGCCGAGTTGTCCGTCCGGGTCCGCGTAGAGTGCCAGGGCTTCCTCGAAGCGGGCCCTGGCCTCGTCCATGCTCTGGCGCATCAGTGCGGCGGCTCCGGTGTGGTGGAGCATGACGGCCTGGCCCAGGCGGTCGCCGGCGGCTTGTGCCGCGGCCAGGGCGTGTGCGGCGCAGCTCTGCCAGTTCTCCACGTAGCTGCGGGTCTCGAAGAGTACGGAGGCGCAGGCCGTGAGGTCCCAGGCGAGGTCGGCCATGCCGGTCCGGGCCGCTTGTTCGATCATGCCGACCAGGCAGAGGCGTTCGGCCTCGAACCAGGCGAGGGGGTCGGCGAGGAGTTCTTCCAGCAGGTCGGTGTCGACGGCGGCGGGGGTGGCGGTGCTGTGGACGATGCCGAACTCCCCGCCGCTCTCGCGGCGGTGTGCCTCGCGGGCGATGGTCAGCGCGGTGCGAAAGACGCGCCGGCAGGCGTCGCGGCGGTCTTCGTCGGATTCCTCGTCGCGGGCGCGTTCGGCGGCGTACAGGCGCAGCAGGTTCTGGAAGCGGTAGCGCAGCCGGCCGGTCGGGTCGACGCCGACGACTTCCAGGAACTGGGTGTCGACGAGGTCTTCGAGGAGGAGTTCCGCGTCGATCACGTCGGTGTCGAGGAGTGCGGCGGCGGCCCAGGAGGTGAAGTCCGGTACGCGGGCGAGGCCGAGGCGGCGGAAGAGGCGGGCGGCGTCGGTGGAGAGGTAGCGGTAGCTGAGTTCGAATCCGGCGCGTACCCGGGACTCGCCCTGGCTGAGTTCGTCGAGTCTGCGTCGTTCGTCGCTGAGTCTGGCGACCAGGTGGCGTACCGACCAGTGTGATTTGGAGGCGAGGCGGGCGGCGGCGATGCGCAGGGCGAGCGGGAGGCGGTCGCAGAGTTCGACGAGTTGGTCGGTGTCGGTGCGGGCGGTGGTGATGCGTTCTTCGCCGGCGATCCGGGCGACGAGGGCGACGGCGGCGTCGGGGGGCAGGACGCCGAGGTGGACGCGGGCCTCCTGGGGCCAGGTGACCAGTTGTTCCAGTTGGTCGCGGCTGGTGACCAGGGCGCAGCTGGTTCCGCTGCCGGGGAGGAGGGGGGCGACCTGGGCGTGGGTGCGTACGTTGTCCAGGACGATCAGTGCGCGGCGTTCGGCGAGGAGGCTGCGGTAGAGCGCGATGCGTTCTTCGAGGGCTTCGGGGATCTGCTGGCCGGGTACGCCGAGCGAGCGCAGGAAGCGGCCGAGGACGTCGGAGACGGATGCGGGTTCGTGCTGGCCGTCGTAGCCGCGCAGGTCGGCGAAGAGGCGTCCGTCGGGGAAGTGGTCGGCGGCCCGGTGGGCCCAGCGCAGGGCGAGGCCGGACTTGCCGACTCCGGCGACGCCGGTGATCAGGCCGACGGTGGGGGTCTGGAGGGTGGTCCCGGACTCGGTCATCAGTGCGTCCAGGGCGGTGAGTTCTTTTTCGCGTCCGGTGAATCCGGGGACGTCGGGGGGGAGTTCGGAGGGGACGACGGCGACGTCCGGCGGGGTGGTGTCGGTGACGAGGACGGGTCCGTCGGCGGGGGTCAGCGAGGGGTCGTCGCGCAGGACCAGGTCGTGGAGTTCCTGGAGGTCGGGGCCGGGTTCGAGTCCGAGTTCCTCGATGAACCGCTCGCGTGCCTCGCGGTAGGACTCCATGGCCTCGGCGCGGCGGCCGGCCCGGTACTGGGCGAGCATCTGGTGGTAGCGGGTCCGTTCGCGCAGGGGGTTGTCCTGCACGATCCCGCGGAGTTCGGGCAGGAGTTCGTAGTGGCGTCCCAGGGCGAGCTGGACGGCGGTGGCGTCGTCGTAGGCGTTGAGGCGGTGTTCGCCGAGCCGGCCGGCTTCTTCCTCGACGAGCAGTCCGGACACTCCGGCGAGTGCGGGTCCGCGCCACAGGTCCAGGGCGCGGCGGTAGTGGCGGGCGGCGTCCTTGAGGCGCTGTTCGCGTACGTCGGTCTCCGCCTGGGCGACGAGGTCGGTGAACTCCACGGAGTCGATGTAGTGGCTCTCGGCGTCGAGGAGGTATCCGGGGTGTGTGGTCACGATGGTGTCGTCGGCGGCGCCCTGGGCCTTGAACGTCTTGCGGAGGGCTGCGATGACGATGGCGATCTGGGTGCGGGCGGTGGCGGGCGGGTTCCCGTTCCACACTTCGTGGACCAGGGTGTCCACCGGCACGGTCCGGCCGGGGTTGAGTAACAGCAGGGCGAGGGTGGTCCGTTGGCGGGCACCGCCGATGACCACCTTCCGCTCACCCGATGTCACCATGAGTGGGCCTAGGATTTTGAACAAGAACCGTTCCCCCACCGGGCCTCCCGTTTCCCCCACCCCGAGGCAATTCCGGGGGCCAGATTACCCGGCCAGGAGTTCGAAACGGGTGATCGGGGACGAACTCTCGGTGGCTGGTTCCCGGTGCCGGTCGCGGGCATACCTGCGGGGGCCGGCTGTCTGTCATATGCGGGCACATCCGTGCGGGTCCGGGCGGCCGTGACCACCCGGGGCACGGTGGGAGGGACGGCCCGGCGAGGACGGCCCGGCGGGGACGGCCCGGCGAGGACGGCCCGGCGAGGGGCGGCCCGGCGAGGGGCGGCCCGGCGAGGGGCGGCCCGGCGAGGGGCGGCCCGGCGAGGGGCGGCCCGGCGGGTGTGGTGGTTCTCGTGTTCCGTGCCCCGGGCGGGGGTCTACTGCGGGGGGTTGCCGTGCTTGCGGGAGGGCAGGTCGGCGTGTTTGTTGCGGAGCATGGCGAGGGAGGTGATCAGGACCTCGCGGGTCTCGGCGGGGTCGATGACGTCGTCGACCAGTCCGCGTTCGGCGGCGTAGTAGGGGTGCATGAGTTCGCTCCTGTACTCCTCGACCATGCGGGCGCGTGCCGCGGCGGGGTCCGGGGCGGCGGCGATCTGCCGGCGGAAGATGACGTTGGCGGCGCCCTCGGCACCCATCACGGCGATCTCGTTGGTGGGCCAGGCGTAGGTGAGGTCGGCTCCGATGGACTGGGAGTCCATGACGATGTACGCGCCGCCGTACGCCTTGCGCAGGACGAGGGAGATACGGGGGACGGTGGCGTTGCAGTACGCGTAGAGGAGTTTGGCGCCGTGGCGGATGATCCCGCCGTGTTCCTGGTCGACGCCGGGCAGGAAGCCGGGGACGTCGAGGAGAGTGATGACGGGGATGTTGAAGGCGTCGCAGAACTGGACGAAACGGGCCGCTTTCTCGGAGGCGCCGATGTCCAGGACCCCGGCCAGCGACTGCGGCTGGCTGGCGACGATACCGACGGTGTGCCCGTCGAGGCGGGCCAGGGCGCAGACGATGTTGCGGGCCCAGCGTTCGTGGACCTCGAGGTAGTCGCCGTCGTCGACGATCTCCTCGATGACCTTCGTCATGTCGTAGGGGCGGTTGCCGTCGGCGGGCACGAGGTCGAGCAGGGCGTCGGCGCGCCGGCCGGCGGGGTCGCGGGCCGGCTGGGCGGGCGGGTCCTGGCGGTTGTTGGAGGGCAGCATCGACAGGAGGTAGCGGACCTCGGCGATGCAGGTCTCCTCGTCGTCGTAGGCGAAGTGCGCGACGCCCGAGGTCCCGGCGTGGACGTCGGCGCCGCCGAGCCCGTTCTGGGTGATCTCCTCGCCGGTGACGGCCTTGACGACGTCCGGGCCGGTGATGAACATCTGCGAGGTCCCGCGGACCATGAACACGAAGTCGGTCAGGGCGGGGCTGTAGGCGGCGCCGCCCGCGCACGGGCCGAGCATCACGCTGATCTGCGGGATGACGCCCGAGGCCCTCGTGTTGCGGCGGAAGATCCCGCCGTAGCCGGCGAGCGCGCTGACGCCCTCCTGGATACGGGCGCCGGCGCCGTCGTTCAGCGAGACCAGCGGGGCACCCGCCGCGATGGCCATGTCCATGATCTTGTGGATCTTCGTGGCGTGGGCCTCGCCCAGCGCACCGCCGAAGATCCGGAAGTCGTGCGCGAAGGCGAAGACGGTCCGGCCGTCCACGAGCCCCCAGCCGGTGACGACACCGTCGGTGTAGGGCTTCTTGTCCTCCAGGCCGAAGCCGGTGGCCCGGTGCCGGCGCAGCTGCTCGACCTCGTGGAAGGTGCCCTCGTCGAAGAGGAGCGCCAGCCGCTGGTGCACGGTCAGTTTCCCCTTGGCGTGCTGGGCCCGGGTCGCTTTCTCGCTCGGTCCGCCGCGGGCCAGTTCGCGCAGGGCGTGCAGCTCCACGACACGGCCCCGGACATCGGCCGGGACGGGGGCCGGGGCCGGGGTCGGGGTTGGGGCGGGAGCCGGGGCAGGGGCCGGGGCGGGGGTGTGGGTGGGGGTCTGGGGGTCGATCGTTGTCGTCATGTCGTCCTCCTCACTGCCAGCTGATCGGGGCGTCGTAGCGGTCCATGTGCCGCCACCACCGCGAACCGGCGGCCGGCCGCCGGTTCGCCGGTGTGTCCGCCCGGCCGGCGCGCAGCGCGAACAGCACCACGGTGAGCGCGGCCAGTTCCTCGTCGGTGGCCTGCCCCCGTTCGATGTTCAGCGCGATCCCGGGACTGTCCGGACCGTTCATCTCACCCTCCCGTGACTCCCAAGTGGACCGCGTAGTACCCCGCGGGCCCACCCAGGGGACGACAGGGCCCTTGCGGGGTACTACGCGGCCCCTATGCCCGGGGCCGCCCGGCGGGCACGGCGCCCCGGCCGGGCGGCGCCTCCCGGCCCTCCCGCAGACCCACGTCCGGGTGAAGACGGCCGGGCACCCCCGCCAGGCGGCCCGGCCGGGCAGGACGCCCGCGACCAGCGGCTCCCGGGCCGGGCGGCCCCGCGGCCCCCGGTGACCGGGCCGGGGCGGTCTGCAGGTGACCGCCCCCGCCCCGCCCCGTGCGCCATCCTGGCCCCACCCGGGGAACGAGAAGGCGCAACGGCATGAGCACGGCACGGCAGTCCGCCGCCCGGCTGATCGACGAGAGCCTGGCATTCCTGTTTCCCGCGGCGCTGCGCGCCGCGGCCGCCGTGGGGGTGGCCGACCACCTGGCGGACGGTGACGAGAGCGTCGAACGGCTCGCCGCGGCGACCGGCACCGACGCCCGCAACCCCGGCCGGGTCCTGCGGCTCCTCGCCACCCGCGGGGTGGTCGAGGAGACGGACGAAGGGCGTTTCCGGCTGACCACGACCGGCCGGGCCCTGCGCTCCGACGCCCCCCACTCCGCCCGCGCCGCGCTCCTCATGCCGACCGACCCCTCCATGTGGCGGCCCGCCGGGGAGATGACCCGCTGCCTGACCGACAGGGGCCCCGCCCTCACCGGGATCTTCGGGACACCGTTCTTCGACCACTTCGCCCGCGACGCGGAAACCGCCGCCGTCCTCCACGTCAGCATGACCGCCATGCCGGACCCCGAGAACCGGCCCGTCGCCACCGCCCACGACTTCCCGTCCCACGGCACCGTCATCGATGTCGGCGGCGGCCACGGCGGCCTGCTCACCGAAGTACTGCGCCGCCGGCCCGGCCTGCGCCAAATCCTCCACGACCGCGAACACGACCTGGCCGGCCACCGCCTGGGCCACCCGGACACCACCGGCCGCTGGTCACTGCCACACGGCGACTTCTTCCCGTCCGTACCGGCGGGAGACCTCTACCTCCTCAAACGAATCCTCCACGACTGGGACGACGACTCGGCCACGATCCTGCACAACTGCCGACGGTCCATGACACCCGGCGGCCGCGTCCTCGTCATCGACGCCGTCGTACCACCCGGGAACCTGCCCCACCAGTCCAAGACCATGGACCTGATGACGACGGCCTCCCTCACCGGAAAGGAACGCACAGCAAAAGACTTCGCCCGCCTGTTCACAGCGGCCGGACTGCGCCTGCGACGCATCGTGCCGACACCGACCGTACTGTCCGCCCTCGAGGCAGCAAGCACCACCTGACACCCAGAACACCACCGCCCCACCAAAACCCCGCCACCGAAACCCCCACCCCCCGGACACCCCGCCACCCGGCACCCGGCACCCGGCACCCGGCACCCGGCCCCAGGACACCCCGGGGCTGCGGGCACGCCGGGCATCTGATCTTCGCCGCCCTGGCCGAGCAGACCGTCACCGTTCCGGGGACCGAGGCGGCCGCGCTAATCGTCCCGAGCCCGGCCGCCTCGCTGACGGCCGTGCTCGACCAGCGCAAGCTACTGGCCGGGCGGATCGAGGAACTGCTGAAGGTCCACCCTCTTTCCAAGGTCCTGACGTCGATGCCGGGCGCCGGCATCAGGACCGGAGCCAGGATCCTGATCGAGGCCGGCGACGGCAGCACCTTCCCGACCGCCGGCCACCTCGCCGCCTACGCCGGACTCGCCCCGGCAACCCGGAGCTCGGGCTCCTCCATCCGAGGCGAGCAACCCTCCAGGAGAGGAAACAAACAGCTCAAACGAGCCCTCTTCCTCTCCGCATTCGCCGCCCTGGACGATCCGGCGTCCCGGGCCTACTAAGACAAGAAGATCGCCCAGGGCAAGCACCGCCGAGTAGCCGAGGGGATTCTCACCCCTCGGCTCTCACAGATCCGTGCGTAACAGTCTCCCGTTACACGGCTCTTGCCGTTCTGATCACCAACCTGACGCGGCCACCGTCGTGCAGCGCCAGTGCGTGAACATGCGGGGATATCGCTGAGCGATCTCCCGCAGCTTCGCAAGGGCCTTCCGCAGCGGCGCGAGCCGTTCGTACTTCTGGCGGATCCAACGCACCAAGTAGGCGTTGATGCGCTTCCAGAAACGGGTCAACTCACTGGGCCTGAACCGGCCGTAGTAGTTGATCCACCCCGCCACCACAGGATTGATCCTGCGGGCGAGGTCGGTGAAGGACAGATCCGAGCGCGTATGCAGGTGCCAGGACCTCACCTCGCCGCTGATCTTCTTCAGAGCGTTCTTGCTGATGCCGGGGTCGAACGACAAGAAGAGCTTGCCGTGGCGATCCTGACTGCACCTGGCCCGAAACGTGAACCCGAGGAAGGTGAATGCCGTGGCTCCGAAGGAGCCCCGGCACTTCCCGTCCTTGCAGTACACGATCCGGGTCTTGTCCGGATGCAGTCTCAATCCGACCTCGGCCATCCTGTTCGCCAGAGCGGACAGCACCTTCATGGCCTGTCGCTCCGAGACGCAGTGCAGCACCGCGTCGTCCGCATACCGTTCGAACCAGACGGTGGGGAACTCCCGGTCCATCCAGAGATCGAACGCGTAGTGCAGGAACAGGTTCGCCAGGACCGGCGAGACGGGAGCTCCTTGCGGAGTCCCACGCTCGCGGTCCATCAGGGAACCGTCGGGCATCTTGAGCGGTGCAGCAAGCCACCGCTCCACATACAACTTCACCCAAACGGCGTCGGTCTGAGCTTCCACCGCCTTGACAAGGAGGTCCCAGGGCACGCTGTCGAAGAACTTGGCGATGTCGAACTCCACCACCCAGTCCCGCTTCCGACAGCGTTCCCTGCAACGCTCCACCGCGTTCAGCGCAGACCGTCCGGGTCGGTATCCGAAGGAATCTTGGTGGAAAATAGGCTCCACCCTTCGCATCAGATGCCGGGCCACCACAGTCTGAGCCACACGGTCGGCAACAGCGGGAATGCCGAGCATTCTCATGCCACCGCCATGAGGCTTTGGAATCTCCACCGCACGCACGGGAGGAGGGAAGTATGAGCCCGATGACATCCGGTTCCAGACCTTATAGAGGTTGTTCCTCAGGTCCTTCTCGAAGTCGTCGACACTCTGTCCATCCACTCCGTGCGCGCCCTTGTTCGCACTGACTTCCTCCCACGCCTCCTTGACTTCCCACTTCGAGATATCGAACGGTTCGGCTGGTGACTTCAACTGGTCCATCGGACTCCTCCCGGACAGTTCCGGTTGATACGACACACTCAGTCACGAACGACCCGGTCCCTTCGCTCCACCCCCGTTACAAGGGCTTCACCACTACTACGAACCGGTCCGCCAGCATGTCCCGCCTCGGTACTCAACCCCTCACGGTTTCGGCCGCTTGGAGCTCTCCCTCTCGCCCGCCCAGAAGGCGGACAGTGTCGGGACATACCTTCTCCTGTTCCATGCGAAAGCAGCAGACTGGGCTCACGTCACCTGCATGCCGGACACCGCCTGGCCAATAAACGGGCACCCGCCAGACTTATCCCGGAGCTGGGTATACACCCCGGTTTCGATGCCATCTGAAGGTCTTACGACACGTCAGCAGTGATTCGTTTGCACTCGTCTTCCCAGTCCCCACCTGACACCTCTTGGATGCCTTTTCCTCATCGCTCACCACGACGGTCTTCAGCCAACGCAGCATGAGGCGGTTTGAAGCCTCCCCCCGCAGGGCGACTTCGAAGGGCCATACCTTCATCTCTCGCACAGCATCGCTTCCAGGAACTGCCCTACAAACAGATCCCTTTCCGCGTTCAGGACACAAACACCCAGGCCCTGCTCCGCCTGGCCAGACGCCCGGCCGACGTCCTGTTCGCGATGCTCCGCGACGGAACCTTCTACGAACCGCGGCCGCCAGTTCCTGATCGCCGTCTCTGTCAGGCGTCACCGCGGTGAGGAATCGGGGTTCGCCTCCAGGACAGCCTGCAGCTCCGCGAAACGCCGGTCTTGTGAGGTTCCCGCGGCCAGCTCGCTCAGCGCATAGGCCGTGGTCTTGAAACCGTCTCCGTGACGGAACTCCGCGCCCCACGCACCAAGCCGCACCGAGGCCACCTCGTCCAGCGCCAGGCGGTGGGTCCCCCACGGGTTGACCGCCACGATCCCGTCAGGGCCGACCTCAAGCCGGACCCTGAGGATCGCCCACCAGAAGAACAACGCGACGCCGACGGCCAGCCCCGACCACAGCCCGGCCGTCCGGGCCGTCTCGGCTTGCGGAGAGGAAACCCAACCCGCCCAGCCGAAGAGCGCTTTCACCCCGACAACGGCCGGGATGGCATAGCCCGCCACGCGAGCCGTCCCACCCACCCGCCACACCGACACCGAGTCCCCACCCTGGTCATCCATGCCCGCATTGTGAGCCACACAGCTTGACCAAAGACATAGGGGCACCCCCCGGCCGTGTGTCCGCCGCGCAGCTTGCCCTCAACGTACCGACGCAGCGGACCGTCCGCGGCGAGTTCGGAGGCTCTGGACCGTGACCGGCTCCCGACCCAGGCCCGCCGGGCCCGGTACGGCCGGTAGACGCCGCCGACCGCCCGGGCGTCGATCCACGCCTGACCGTGGACACCGGCCGCCCCAGAACCCGCGGCTCTCGGCCCGGAGCATCGGTCCGGAGCACCGGGCCGGGCATCGGTCCGGGGTCTCGGTCTGGGGCATCGGTCCGGGAAAAGCGCGTATGGCGGCCGGCCCCTTCGGGTTTACTCGCGTACATGAACGAACGGACATCCCCCATACAGAACACCGGCCTGCTGGCCGGCCGGACCGTGATGATCACCGGAGCATCCAGCGGCATCGGCGAGGCCGCAGCCCGGCTGTTCGCCTCCGAGGGCGCGGCCGTCGTCCTCATGGCCCGCCGCGAGGACCGGCTGGAAACCCTGGCACGGGAGATCACGGCAACCGGCGGCCGGGCCACCCACAGCACCGGCGACGTGACACGCGCCGACGACGTCGAACGCGCCGTCACCACCGCCCTCGAGCACTTCGGCGGCCTCGACGGCGCCTTCAACAACGCCGGTTACGCCGGCTCCGTCTTCGGCCGGACCCACGAACTCCCCGAAGAGGACTTCGACCACATCATGGACATCAACGTACGCGGGACATGGAACTGCCTGCGCCACCAGATCCCCGCCATGCTCACACGCGGACACGGAGCAATCGTGAACACCGCCAGCTCGGCAGGACTCATCGCCACCGGCGCCCCCTCCCCCTACATCGCCGCCAAACACGCCGTACTCGGCCTCACCAAAGCCACAGCCGCCGAATACGGCAACCACAACATCCGAGTCAACTCCCTGATCGTAGGCACCACCCGAACCGAAATGATCAACACCGCCATCGAGAACGAACCCACCCTCGAAGAAACATTCATCACCCGCCAGATCCAAAAACGCATGGCCGAACCACACGAAATAGCCCACGCAGCCCTCTGGCTACTCAGCGACCACGCCTCCTTCGCCACCGGCAGCCACATCGCAGTCGACGGCGGCATCCTCGCCACCTAAACAACAACACCCCCACCCACACCGGCCGACCCCACCGGCCGACCCACCAGCCACGCGGACCACGGGCCGGCCTACGATCGCCACGGACCAGCCCCACCGACGACTGACCAGCCCACAACCCCAGCGCCACGGACCGGCCCACAACCCCAGTGCCACGGGGGCCCACAACCCCGGCGCCACGGGCCGGCCCGCCCCCCATCCCACCCGCCACCCACCACCACGAACCGGACACAACACGCCAGAAACAGGCACGGCACGTCAGAAACGGGCGGGTCAGGGGACGGGTGGGGCGGGTCAGGAAAGGGCCGGGGCGTCAGTCGGTGCGATCCACCCAGACATTCGCGACATACCCCGCACCCCAAGAATTCGAAACCACCGACGACTGACCAACCGGCGCCCACTCACCCAGGACCACGCGCTGCGGGAGTCTGGGATCGAGCGGATTGAGCACCGCATGGATCCGGTGCAGCCCCGTACCACTGGCACAGAAACTCGAAAGAGAGCCGCTCCCGGACGACACGGTGCAGTCACCAGGCACCGCCTGTGCAGCGGGCGCCACCGCCAACACCAAACCCGCCGCGGTCGCGGCCGCGGCGAAGGCCACAGCCGCGCTGGTGGCGCGCTTACGGGAAAGGGACTTCATGAACACGGGAAACTCCTTCGTCCGATGACAACACACGACGAAAAAGGGCGCATACACGGATGGAGCACGGAACAGAACAGAACCGGACCGGTCCGGCTTCCACAGGCGAAGTCCCATGGGGTACCACGGACAACGCAGACACCACGCCCACGACAACGGGTAACAGGTGATCGCCTGCCCGGTCGCACTCAGATCCTGCCCACGACCACGACACCCCGGCAAGACCTACACCACATCTGGTACAGACCAATCACGCCAACCACCCGGGCGCCCACGCGCCACCAGACCCCCCAACCCCGCGCCCCGGGATCCCATTTCCCGTGTCACCAGGTCCCGGAACCTGGTGACACGTGGCCGGGCGCAGGGCACACTGCACCGGATGGAACGACTACCGGTGGACATGCAGAACGTCACCGCGCGGCTGGTGCGCCGGTTCGGCCCTCGGGCCGCTCAATGGTGCGCCGACGCACCGGACGTCCTCGCGGAGCTGGCGTCCCGGTGGGGACTCGTCCTCGGTGGGCCCCTGCCGGACGGCGCCTCGTCACTCACACTGCGCTGCCGCCGGCCCGACGGCACACCCGCAGTACTGAAGATCACTCCGGAACGCGCCCTCCTGGCCGAACAGGCCCGGATCCTGGAGTGGTTCGCCCCCTCGGGCCGCGTGCCGTCCGTACTCGCCCTCGACGAGGAGGCAGGCGCGATGCTGCTGGAAGAGATCACGCCCGGGACACCGGCACAGAACATGCCCGCCGCCGCGCTCACGGAAGCATGGGCCGAACTCCTCACCGCCCTGCACAACGTGCCTTCCCCGCCCACACCCGTACGCACACTGCGCGAACGATGCCACGAAGCCTTCACCCGGGTCGGCAGACGCCTCTCCGAGCCCGCGATCAGCACACGCATCGACACCACCGCATGGAACAGGGCCACCCAGCGATGCGAACGGCTACTGGACACACAGACGACAACGGTGCTGCTCCACGGCGACCTCCACCCGGGCAACGCCCTCGACGGCGGCCAACACGGCCTCATGGCCATCGATCCCAAAGCCTGCACCGGTGACCCCTGCTACGACGCCGTCGACCTCGTCGTAGCAGGCGCCGGACTCGAAGGCATCAGCACCCGCTGCACACGCATCGCAGCGGCGTGCGGCCTCGACAACGACCGGCTCCACGCCTGGAGCCAGGTCATCGCCCCCTTCGCCGCCATCGCCCACCTCACCCACAGCGGTAACGAGGGACCAGCACTCGACGAACTACTCACCCTGACCCGATAGCCCACAAACCCGCACCCGACCAACCACTCACCCGCCCCCGCCGCCCGCGGGCCTGCCCCCGTGATCCCCGGGCGCCGTGGACCGGGAGGACGCAAGGCACACTCGGTGTGTCAGACGTTCCTGGCCCAGAGGATGATTTAACCCATGATTACGCTCAAGAAGGAAGACGGACCGGCCGACCTGGACGGGGTGACCCACCTGTCCATCGGGGTGTCCTGGGACCCGACCGCCGGCAGCAGCGGCGGAATGATGGGGATGCTCCGCCGCAAGTCCGGCACCGACCTCGACCTGATCGCCATCGCCATGCAGGACGGCGACCCGGTACGCCTGGCAGGACTCGACTCCCTCGACCCCATGGGCAACGGATCCCTCGTCCACAGCGGCGACAACCAGACCGGACACGGCGACGGTGACGACGAGACAGTCACGGTCGAGTTCGCCCGACTGCCACCCCACATCACCTCGATCGTCTTCATCGCCGCCGCCTACAAAAAGGGAAGCTCCTTCCAGAAAGCACGCAACATCAGCTTCAAGGTGTACGACGCAACCGGAGGGAGCTCCGAACAAGTCGCCGACATCTGGCCCAGCCTCCTCACCCAGGACAACGGCTGCGCCGTAGCCAAAGCCACCCGCACCGACAACACCTGGAAACTCGAAGTCATCAACACGACAGGCAAGATCAAACAAGGCAACGAACACGCACTCATGCGCTTCGCCACCACCAAATAACCCCCGCGTGGGGGCCTGACGCGTCCGCCCCGCGTACCGGCCCAGTGGACAGCCAGGCGGGTCCATACCGCATCCGGTGAGCAGTTCGAGGGCGACGGCCGGGCGGCTGAGGTAGGTGCGGGCCGCCCGGCCGGGCGCGTGGCCGCGGCCGGGCGGCTATGGAGTTCGGGGCCGGGTGGTTCAGCCGTTGCGGGTGTAGTGCTGGAGGTAGAGGAAGATCGACTTCCAGCCGGATCCGACGTTCACGATGTGCAGTTGACCGCCCGAGGGGCCGAAGTCCCAGGCGGCGATGCCCTCGACCTCGTCCCCGGGCTCCACGTCCTGGTGGAACTCGTAGGCGACCTGGCCGGAGCCGGTGTCGATGGAGTAGACGGACTTCGCCTTGTCGTCGACGGAGGCGTAGAGCCTGCCCTGCCACATCGCGGCGCCCTGGATCCGGCTCAGCGGCTGCGAGAGCTTCACCGTCCGCGCCACCGGGAGCACCGAGCCGGCCGGCAGGTTCAGCAGGTCCTCGAGGCGGTAGGCGACCAGGACGTCCGTGCCCCGGGCGGCATCGTGGTCCCAGGGCGAGGTGTAGACGAGTCCGGCCGCCGCGTCCACCGCGACCCATGGCACCCCGCCCGGCATCCGGTCCAGGGGCAGCTGCACGTAGCGGCCGGTGTAGCCGAGGCTGCCGGCGTCGTAGAGCGCCAGCAGCGGGTGCTGGTAGCCGTTCCTGCCGTCCTCGATCGGGGCGATCACGTAACCGCCGTAGTACTCCACGTCGCCTATGTGGTCGCTGCCGTACGTCGTGTACATGTCCCAGGGGATGGGGGTTGGTGACGAGGCGGTCTCGGAGTCGTTCGCGACGGCGGCCTTCACCATCCCGCCGGGTCCGGCGTAATAGAAGTACGTTCCGTCCGTCGCCACGCCCTGCCCGCGTTCCAGCGCGTTGAACCCGGTCCATCGTTCGTAATGCGCGGTTCGCGTCCAGTCCGCCGCGGCCGCGGCGGGAGATGCCGCGCTCCCGACAAGCATCGCGGCCGCGACCGCCGTGACCGCCGTGATCCTGCCGAGCTTCATCCGACCCCACCCTCCCTCTGTTCTGCGGTGCAGAACGCTGTTCCCAAAGGCGAATGGATTACAGCAGCGGCGAGCGAGAGCCGTCAACAGGCCTTACACAAACGGCAGTTGATGCACACCCGCCCAGCATCGGCGCTGCCCGGCACCTGGCCGGTACGACGCCGGCCCCCTTTCCGACCGTGCCGGTGAGGACCGCCGCGTGGACGGGGGGACGGTCCGCAGGCCCGGGACCGCGGGGTCCCGGCCCGGGCGGTTTGGCCGTGGGAGCCGTCCGGGCGGGGTTGTCAGGTTCCAGACATGCCGGTTTCGGACAGTGACCGGCTGTTCTTGATCCGGTGGCCGGACCCGCAGACTGGGCGTCGCCCTCGGGCGCCTCGTCCCGGGCGCCCCCGAAAGGAGACCTCGTGAAGAAGACCCTGTCCGTGGCAGCGAGTCTGGTCATCGCCGCGACCTGTGGCTTTGGCATGACGCTCCCCGCGCACGCGGCTGACACGACCGGCGTCACGGCCACGGCGGAACAGTCGCCGCGGGCCACTCTGGACCTCTCCTCCATGGACCCGCAGCACCAGGCCGTCGTCGACCGGATCCTGGCGAAACTGCCCGCCGACTGGGAGGCCCGCCTCCACGCCGCGAAGGCCAAGTACGGCCTGCAGGACGGACAGTGGCAGGAGATCCGCGACAGCGCGATCGACCCGGGCGACTACCAGTGCGCGACGACCGAACTGTCGCAGTACGCCAACGCCCTCCTGGACGGCGCCCAGGACCCGTGGAACATCTTCATCCTCTCGCTCTTCGGCGGGTTCGACATGCCCACCTACGACGCGCTGATCTACGGCAAGGAATCACCGTCGAACACGTTCGGTGTCAACGGCGAGTACACCCGGCAGCTCAACTCCGAGATGAAGAACCTCAAGAGGTTCTGGGACATCGACTCCGCACGCATCGAACTGATCCCCATGCACGGCGCGGACGTCTTCGCCAGCCCCGACCGGCTCTCGCGCACCCTGTCCGTGCTCTACGGCGGCACACCGCAGGAAAACCTCGATCTGGCCGACATGCTCATCGAACTGGTCGGCTCCGAACCGATCCTGCGGGGCGGCGCCAACCCGATCTTCACCTTCAACGCCTTCGCCTACAGCGAGAAGGACGACCCGCAGCCACTCGGCGTCACGGACCGCATCATCATGGGCGACGGCATCCTGCAGGGCATGACCAAGGTCAACCTGGGCGACATCGCACCACGCGGCATCCTGGGCCACGAGTTCGGCCACCACGTCCAGTACCAGAAGAACCTCTTCGAGAGCGACCTCACCGGCCCGGAAGCCACCCGCCGCACCGAACTCATGGCGGACGCCTTCGGCACGTACTACCTGACCCACTCCCGCGGCGAGTCACTGAACGCCGCCCGCGTCCTGAAGGCCGAGAAATCCTTCTACCAGGTCGGGGACTGCAGCTTCACCAGCTCCGGCCACCACGGCACACCCACCCAGCGCTACAACACGTCCAGGTGGGGCGCGGACATAGCCAACCAAGCACCGAACCAGGGGCACATCCTGCCCTCCCTCACCTTCGACAAGCTCTTCGAAGCCAAACTGCCCGACCTCGTCAAGCCCGACGCCGAGTAACGACCACCTCCCCCACGGACCAACTCCCGCCCCCAGGTTTCTCGTTGGTCCGGCCAGCCGCATCACGCAACGTTCGCCCTGCCGACGACCTGCTGGAGCTGCCGGTCGTCGGCAGGGTGGTTCCACCGGATGATGTAGCTCATGACAATCCCGGAACCGCCCAGACCGGATCCCAGCGCCAGGCGCTCCACCGGTCCGCCTGTGCGAACGGCCCGGCCCGGTCCTCGATCAGCGCGAGAGCCTGGGAGCGGGCGAGTTCCACGCAGCGATGTTCGGCGTCGGTGACGATGCCCAGGCGGCGGACGTGGGCGTACTCGTCCTCGTCCTTCCAGGTGAGGGTGGTCAGATCGGGGTCGATGACAAGGTCGACGGCAAGGTCGAAGGTGTCGAACCCGTCGTCGGTGCGGCGGGCCGGGTGCTCGAAGTTGACGTACCAGTTCCGCAGGCCGGCCGCGGTGAAGAAGGCGTTGACGCTGAACCACGCCGTCGGCGGCTTCCACAGCAGCAGCTCCGTGTCCCGCCAGACCCCGGGAACGAGTGCCCACTCCCTCTCCACCAAAGCGTCCAGCGCCCCGGTGTGGGATGCGTGGCCGTTGCCCGCGCGGGCAACGGAACGCGGCACGGGCCGACGGACCTGGGCCCCAGGGGCACAAGCCGTGACCAGAGCCTCGCCGGAGTCGGACAGGACCCGCAGGGCATGTTCGCTCCACACTCGCCCGGACCGGTGGACATCACGCCGGACAACGGTCGTTCCCGCGCCGAAACGCTTCGGCCGACCCCGGGTTCCGGGTTCTGATTCCATCGGCGCAGGGTACCGGGCGGCCCCTCCTCCCGCACCGCCGAGCAGGTGCGGCGCACGTGGGCGTGGTGTGGTGCCGGACGGCGGTTGGCCGGGCAAGGTTCAGCGGCCGCAGCGCGAGGGAGTCGGGGCGTACGAAGCAGACGGTGTTGCCGACCACGGCGGACATGCCGGGTCCGCGGCCCGACCGAGAGGTTCCGCCGTCAGGGGAGACCGCCGTCCAGCATCCGACGTCCGGCTCCCGGAACCCGGCACGGCGTCCAGTGCGGCTTCTCAGCCCTGGCAGATGCAGAAGGGGTGGCCGGCCGGGTCGGTGAGGACCCGTGCCCGGGTGGCGTCGTGCGGCTGGTGGTCCGGTCTGCCCGCGCCGAGTTCGAGCAGTTCCGCCTCGGCCGCGTCGAGATCGTCGACGTCGAAGCAGAGGTGCATCTGCTGGGGGACGGTCTGGCCGGGCCACTGCGGGGATCGGTAGTCGTCGACCCGCTGGAAGCCGATGAAGAGTCCGTCCCCCCGGGTCAGGCCCGCGAAGTCGGCGTCCGACGCCGGGTGCGGCTCGAAGCCGGTGGCCCGCCGGTAGAAGGCCGCCAGGGCCAGCGGGTCGGGGCAGTCGAACGTGACGGCGGTCAACTTCATCCTCGTGGGGACGGGCACGGCGGCTCCAGGGCGGTCGGTGAACTTCTACGGCCGGTAGCGAAGACTACGGGCCGAACACCGGGTCGGATTCCCGCCAGCGCCCGGCCCCGGCGCCCGCGAAGCTCCATGGCATGACACGACTTGAAGGAAAAGTTGCCCTGGTCACCGGCGGAAGCCGGGGCATCGGCGCCGCCGTCGCGCTGCGTCTGGCCGAAGCGGGCGCCGACACCGTCCTGACCTACGAGAACAACGCGGAACGCGCCGACGCCGTGGCCGGACGGATCAGGGCCGCGGGGCGCCGGGGCCTGGCCCTGCGCTCCGACAGCGCCCGGCCCGGGGCACCGGCCGCCGCGGTGGAGGAGGCGGTCGCGGCGTTCGGCAGGCTCGACATCCTGGTCAACAACGCCGCGGTCTTCCTCGTCGGACCCCTGGAGGACTGGGGAGCGGCGGAGATCGACCGCACCCTGGCGGTGAACGTCCGGGCCCCGTTCACCGCGGCCCAGGCCGCCGCCCGCCACATGGGTCCGGGCGGGCGCATCATCAGCATCGGCAGCAACGTCGCCGACCGCGCCCCCTTCCCGGGGCTGGCGCTGTACTCGATGAGCAAGACCGCCCTGGCGGGGATGACCCGGGGGCTGGCCCGGGAACTGGGCCCGCGGGGAATCACCGTGAACCTGGTGCACCCCGGCCCCACCGACACCGACGCCAACCCCGCCGACGGGCCGAACGCCCAGGCGATCGCGGGCCTGACCTCGGTGGGCCGCTACGCCCGGACCACCGAGATCGCGGCCACCGTCGCCCACCTCGCGGGCGAGGACGGCGCCTACATCACCGGGGCCGAACTCCATGTCGACGGCGGCTTCACCGCCTGACCCACGGAAGCAGCAGAAGAAGGGGGAGGGCCGGCGGCCCTCCCCCTCGTACTCTCCGCCCGGACCTCAGCCTGCGAACCGGGCCATCCACGCCTCGACGGCCTCCGCGGACCTCGGCAGCCCCGCCGACAGGTTCTCGTGACCGTCCTCGGTGACAAGGAGGTCGTCCTCGATCCGGACGCCGATGCCCCGCCACTCCTCGGGCACGGTCAGGTCGTCCGGCTGGAAGTACAGCCCCGGCTCCACGGTGAGCACCATGCCCGGCTCCAGCACCCCCTCGACGTACTCCTCGTTCCTGGCCTGCGCGCAGTCGTGGACGTCCAGGCCGAGCATGTGGCCGGTGCCCGCCATTGTGAACCGGCGCTGCAGGCCCAGCTCGTACGCGCGGTCGGCCGGACCCTCGATGTAGCCCCACTCGACCAGCCGGGCCGCCAGGTGGCGCTGGGACGCCTCGTGGAAGTCGCGGTAGGCGGCACCCGGCTTGACCGCCGCCATGCCGGCCTCCTGCGCCTCGTACACCGCGTCGTAGACCTCGCGCTGCACGGGGGTGAAGGTGCCGCTGATCGGGAGGGTGCGGGTGACGTCGGCGGTGTAGAGGGTGTCCGTCTCCACCCCGGCGTCGAGCAGGAGGAGCTCGCCCGGGCGCACCGGGCCGTCGTTGTTCGTCCAGTGCATGATCGTGGCGTGGTCGCCCGCGGCGCAGATCGTGCCGTAGCCGACGGCGTTGCCCTCCAGCCGGGCCCGGCGGAAGAACGTGCCCTCGATCCACCGCTCGGAGGAGGCGACCGCCTTGGAGAGTTCACCGATGACGTCGGTGAATCCGCGGACGGTGGAGTCCACGGCCTTGCGGAGTTCGCCGATCTCCCAGTCGTCCTTGACCAGACGGAGGGCGTCGAGCGCCTCCTCCAGCTCGGCGTCGCGGTCCTCGTCGGTGGTGACGGCGGCCTCCAGGGCCGGGTCGATGCCGCGGACGATCCTGGTCGGGGCGGTGGAGGCGGCCAGATCCTCGGCCGCGGTGCGCACGTCCCGGCAGGGCAGTCCGAGGACGGTCTGCGACTCGGCCAGGGAGCGGCGTCGGCCCATCCACAGTTCGGCCGTGGAACCGGTCCAGAACTCGTTGTTGTCGCGGCCGTCGCGCGGCAGCTGGTAGCAGTAGGCGTCGTGGCCGCCGTCCGCGCGGGGTTCGAGGACGAGCGCGCCGTCGCGGGCCTGGTCCCCGGTCATGTGGACGTAGCCCGAGTACGCCCGGAAGGGATAGGTGTCGTCGTTGGAGCGGACCTTGAGGTTCCCCGAGGGGACGACGAGGCGCTCGCCGGGGAAACGCGCGGAGAGCGCGGCACGGCGGCGGGCCGCGTGCGGGGCCTGCGCGTCGGGGGTCAGATCGTGCCGTTCGGTGTCCGCCCAGCCGGTACGCATCAGCGCGGACAGTTCCTCGGAGATCCCTGCGTAGAGACCGTTCTTGCGGCCTTTCGCCACGGCGTACACCTTTCTTCTCATCCGCATCCCGGGGATGCCGGGGGTTCGTGGAGTGCCGGAAATTCCCGTGAGCCCCGGGGTTCCCGGGGCCCGGGGGTCGCGGGCGGGTGTCCGCCGTCCGGCGGCGGTTTCCCGGACGCTACCGGGAAATGCCCGTGCGGGGAGCCGAGGAGTGCCACTGGCACGGATCGGTCACGGCGTGGTGCGCGGAGGCCGACAATGGGCGCATGAGGATGGAGAACGCGGAGCCCGGCGAGGCGCTCCGGATGCTGGGGATCAAGCCCGCCTCGGTCCGGGTCTACCTGGCGCTGCTGGAGCTGGCACCGGCCTCGTTGGGCGCGGTCGGCGAGGCGGCCGGGCTGGAGGGCGAGGAGCTGGCCGGGGCGTACGGTGCGCTGGTCGCGGCGGGGCTGGCCAGCGCCGCCGGGAAGGACGGGGACGTGGTGGCCCCGGTACCGCCCGCCGCGGGGCTGGAGATCCTCGCCCGGCACCGGGCGGCCGAGATCGAGGAGTCGCGGATCGCCGTCGGGGGCGCGTTCGAATCGTTCAGGCGCCACCGGCTGGCCGCGTACAACGACGATCTCGTGGAGGTCGTCACGGGTGAGGCGGTCGGGCCGCGGATGCGGCAGGCCTGGGCCAGCGCCCGGGAACAGATCCGGCAGTTCGAGTCACCGCCGTACTTCCCGATGCCGGAGACCACCGACGACGCGCTGGCCACGCTGGCACGCGGGATCACGCAGCGCGTCGTGTACTCGCGGGAGTCGCTGGAGCATCCGGGACACCTGGCGGAGGTCATCGAGCCGTGTGTCCGCGCCGGTGAGCAGGCCCGGGTGATGCCGTCGGTCCCGGTCAAACTCGTGATCATCGACGAGGCGTACGCCCTGGTGTCGTTGTCGATCCGGGAGGCCGACGTGCACAACACGATGCTGGTGGTACAGCCGTGCGGTCTGCTGTCCGCGCTGATCGCACTGTTCGAACAGTCCTGGGCCGGGGCCCTGCCGCTGCACGGGCGCACCACCCGCCCGGGCGGCCTGCCGCCCGCCGACCGGCGGCTGCTGTGGCTCCTGGCGGGCGGGGCCGGGGACGACGTGATCGCCCGGGAACTGGGCATCAGCCGTCGCACGCTCTTCCGCCGGCTACAGGTTCTGATGGCCCGGCTGGGCGCGGCGAACCGTTTCCAGCTGGCCCTCCAGGCACAGCGGTCGGGCTTGCTGTGAACCGGGGGCGGGGTGGTCAGTACGTCTGGATCTCCAGCAGGTTGCCGTCCGGGTCGCAGAGATACGCCGCGCGCAGTCCCCATCCCGGCAGATCACTGGCCGGCGCGACCGTGCGGGCACCGTGCGCGAGGCACAGGGCGACGGCCTCGTCCAGGGCGGCGGCGTCCGCGACCGGCAGGACGAGGACCGTACCGCCGGCCGTCGGGGCACCGGGCACCGCGGTGGTGAACACGTCCCGCCGGATCACGGCGAAAGCGGTATCGCCCCGAGGGGTGTCCCAGCTGGCGTATCCGGAGGCGGCGTCGCCGCGTGCGGGCACGTGTCCGGCCAGTGCGGGCAGTACGGCCGCGTAGAAGGCGAAGGCGGCCGGGTAGTCGTCGGTGAGCACGCGCGGGTAGAGGGCGGGCATGGGGCTCACCCTACGGGAGCCGCCGGTTTCGCGGGGCCGTTCGGTGCCCCCGCGAGGGCGCGGGAAGGCGCTCGGGGGTTCAGCCGTCGGTCAGGGTGGCGGCGAGGAGGGGCAGCAGGCGGTCCCAGTGGCGCTGGAGCCCGGCGGCGTCGTAGGCGTCGGTGTCGGCCATGGTGAAGCCGTGGACGGTGCCGGGATAGATCTCGGAGGTGTGGTCGACCCCCGCGGCGTCCAGGTCCCGGCCGAGCGCGTCGAGGTCCTGGGGGGTCAGGTCGCCCTCGGCGTGGCCGAGATGGACCCGGGCGGTGACCGGGGCGAAGAGGCCGGGACCGTCGGCGGCCACGGGTGCGTGGAACGCGGCGACGGCCGCGACGCGGCCGGGGTGGGCCGCGGCGGTCCGCATCGCCAGGAGGCCGCCGAAGCAGTAGCCGGTCACCCCGACCGGTCCGGGGGCGACCTCGGGGCGGGCGGTGAGGAAGTCGAGGTAGGCGTCGGCGTCGCTCAGCGTGCGTTCCGCGGTGTGCTCCTTGATCAGGGGCATCAGCCGACTGATGAGTTCGTCGCGGTCCTTCTCCCCGATGTGCTCGGGAAGCCGGACCACCGGTGCCGGGCCGGTGCGGTGGAAGACGTTGGGGACGAGGACGAAGTAGCCGTGCCCGGCCAGTTCGCGGGCCATCTCCCGCAGGACGGGCCGGATCCCGAAGGCGTCCATGTACATCAGCACACCGGGATGGCGCCCGCCGTCACCGGGGTGGGCGGCGAAGGCGTCGGCCGTGCCGTCCGCGGTGGGGATCTGCAGTGTTTCGGTACGCATGGGTCTCCTGCCGAGGCTGATGGGTCGGGCCGCCCGGGGCGGCGCGGAGTGACATTTCATCAGGTCTCGGTCCGGAAACGCCACGAACCCATATGGGCACTTTGTCCGTGCGCCGTGCCACAGAAAGTCCGCTTCAAGATCAATCTTGACGATTCTTAATCATTTGGTTATCCAGTAGTGGATTTTCGGCCATTGTGGCTGCATATCGTCATCAGGCGGGTTCCGGAGGGGAGTTCGTACGGCTCGGACAAGAGGGAGGGGCGGAGCGATGGCATCCGCGACCGTCGACGGATTCAGCCTGGGGTTCGTGACCCCGGTCGCCGGATTCCTGGTGGCATGGCTGGGCGGTGCCCTCGGGCTGCGGTGCACGAACCGGTCGATGCACAGCGGGGGCGGCGCGAAGGCGGGCTGGCTCGCGCTCGGCTCCACGTCGATCGGGGTCGGGATCTGGACGATGCACTTCATCGCGATGCTCGGCTTCAGCGTGGCGGAATCACCCATCACCTACGACGGCCCGCTGACCGCGGCGAGTCTGGTCGTGGCGGTCACCGTCGTGGGCATCGGCATCTTCACCGTCGGCTACCTGGGGGCCCGGCGGCCGGCGCTGGTGACGGCCGGTGTGCTGATGGGCCTGGGCATCGCGGGCATGCACTACCTCGGCATGGCGGCGATGCACGTGGGGTCCGGGGTGACGTACGCCATGCCTCTGGTCGTGCTGTCCGTCGTGATCGCGGTCGCCGCATCGACCGCCGCGCTGTGGTCGGCGATGTCGGCGTACGGGTTCCGGGCGAGCCTGCGGGCCAGCCTGATCTTCGGCGTCGCGGTCGCCGCGATGCACTACACCGGAATGGCCGCACTCGACGTGGAACCGGGCGCGGGACACGGCTCGCACAGCGGCGGCATGACAGGCACACAGCTCCTCGTACCCATGCTCCTGGGCCCCGCGGTGTTCCTCGTCATCGCCGCGGCGATCGTGATGTTCGACCCCGTCCTCATGCTCGGTCATGAGTGGAACGGCGCCCCGGGCACCCGCCCGTCCGGCGCCACCTCCACCGCCACGCCCCAGCGGCACACCGCCCGGCGGAAGACCCGGCGGCAGAAGGCGGGCAGCGGCCTGTAAAGGAGCGCGGGCAGGCCAGCGTCGCACCGCTGGACCGGCGAGGCGGTGTTCATGTCCTGGCGGAGCCCGACGGATTCGAGGTTCCCGCGCGGCCTCCGCGGAGTCACTCCGGCCAGTCGGAGTGACGGATGACCTCCACGAAGTCGCCTCGGCGGAAGCCGGGGACGAAGTGGGCCAGTACATCGGCCTTGACGTTGCCGAAGGTGGTGTCGGGGCGGTCCTTGATGCCGTCGGTGAACGCGGCGAGGATGCGGTTCTTGAAGTCGGGGCGGGGGTGGGCGGCGACCACGGCGGCGCGCTGCTCGTCGGTGACCGCCTGGTAGCCGATTCCCAGGACGTCGAGTTCGACGCCACGGGTGACCAGGGCGATCTCGGGGTCCATGTGGAGGGGGATCTCGGGTGTGGTGTGCAGGGCGATGGCGGTCCACACCCGCTGGGCCGGTTCGCCGGTGATGCCGTGGGCGTGGAGGAAGCGGCGGGCCTCGTCCGCGCCGTCGATCTCGAAGCGCTGGTCGGTACGGGCGTAGCGGGTGGTCAGGCCGAGGTCGTGGAACATCGCCCCGATGTAGAGCAGCTCCGGGTCGAAATCCAGTCCCTGCTGGGCACCGCGCAGGGCCCCGAAGAGGAACACGCGGCGCGAGTGGTCGAACAGGAGCGGAGTGGCGGCCTCGCGCACCAGCTCGGTCGCCTCCTTCGCCAGAGCGCTGTCGGGGATGCGTACGCCCGCGATCGTCCGGGCGGTCTGGGTGGTCATGGCGGGTCTCCCTCGGGGTGTGGTCCGTGGTCCTCTCCACGGTCCCGCGCGGTCTAGGCTGGCGCCATGTCTCTGCGGCCACGCACCCCTCGGATCCGGACATGACGCGGCGGGTCGGGTTCCTCGTCTTCGACGCGGTGACCCTGCTCGACGTCAGTGGTCCGCTGGAGGTCTTCGACCAGGCGGCGCGACGCGGCCACGGTTACGGAACGTTCCTGGTCTCCCCGCACGGCGGCCCCGTCACCACGTCCGCCGGGGTCGTGCTGGCGGCCACCGCCGCGCCCGGGGACGTGGGAGAGCTGGACACCCTGGTGGTCGCCGGGGCCGACCGTCTCGCGGGCCAGGGGGTGGACGGGGCGTTGCTGGAGGCGGCCGGGGTGCTGGCCGGGCGGGCGCGGCGGGTGGCGTCCGTATGCACGGGGGCGTTCGTCCTGGCCGGGCTCGGGCTGCTCGACGGGCGCCGGGCCACCACGCACTGGCGGCATGCCCGGGCGTTGGCCCTGCGCCATCCCCGGGTGCGGGTCGAGGCCGACGCGCTCCATGTCCGTGACGGTCGTTTCCACACCAGTGCGGGGATCAGTGCCGGGATCGATCTCGCGCTGGCGCTGGTGGAGCGGGACCACGGTCCCGAGGCGGCGCGCGGGATCGCCCGTGAGCTGGTGGTGTTCATGCAGCGGCCGGGCGGGCAGTCCCAGTTCTCCGCCGCTCTGGCCACACCGCCGGTCCGGGGTGACCTGCTGCGTTCCCTGACCGCTGCCGTGCTGGCCGACCCGTCCGCCGATCACAGCCCGTCCACGATGGCCGCCACCGCCTGCGTGAGCACCCGCCATCTCTCCCGGCTCTTCCGGGCCGAGCTGCGGACCACCCCGGCGCGCTGGGTCGAGCGGGTCCGGCTGGACCGTGCCCGGCAGCTCCTTCTGGACGGTCACGGCATCACCTCGGCCGCCCGGCTGAGCGGTCTGGGCAGCGACGAGACGCTGCGCCGGGTCTTCGCCCGGCATCTGGGCATCACGCCCACCGAGTACCGCAGGCGTTTCGGGACCACCGACCAGCCCGGCCTCTGAGCAGCACCCTCCCCTTCTGCCCCGGTGGGTCAACTATGCCTAGCAGAAGGGTGGTTGAAAGGGTACGGAGGTGCGTAGTTTCGGTGGCATGGCTGATGAGTGCTTCACGGATCCGGTACTGGCCGCGCTCTACGATCCGCTCGATCCCGACCGGAGCGATCTCGACGCCTATCTGGACATGGTGCGGGAGTTCGGGGCGCGGCGGGTGCTGGATGTCGGCTGCGGGACGGGCGTGTTCGCGCTGCTGCTGGCCGGCCGGGGTGTCGAGGTCACCGGTGTCGAACCGGCCCTGGCGTCCCTCGAGGTAGCGCGGGGCAAGCCGGGCGGCGGGCGGGTGCGGTGGGTCCACGGGGACGCGACGGTGCCGCTGCCGGTGCGGGCGGACCTGGTGACGATGACGGCGAACGTCGCCCAGGCCATCACCGGTCCCCGGGACTGGGAGCTGACGCTGCGGCATGCGTTCGATGCGCTGGAGCCGGGCGGGCGGCTGGTCTTCGAGACCCGTGATCCGGCCCGGCGCGCCTGGGAGGAGTGGACGCGGGAGCGGTCGTGGAGCGTGGTGGAGGTCGCCGGGACCGGGCCGGTGGAGAGCTGGGTGGACCTGGTGGAGGTGGCGCTGCCGCTGGTGACGTTCCGCTCGACCTGTGTGTTCGCGGACGGGCGGGTGATGACCTCGGACTCGACGCTGCGGTTCCGGGAACGGGACGAGATCGGGGAGGCGCTGGCCGCGCAGGGCTATGTGGTGGACGAGGTGCGTGACGCGCCGGACCGGCCGGGCCGGGAGTTCGTGTTCGTGGCACGCCGCCCCTAGGAACGGCGGTCCGCCGGACGGTGCCCACGGGGGCTTCTTCCGGCGGACCGGGGACCGTGTACCGGCCGGGTGTCAGTTGAACTCGTCCGGGTCGGGGCCGGTGCGCAGACCCCGGTCGGTGGCGGCGATGGCGGCCATGTCGTCGTCGGTGAGGGTGAAGTCGAAGACGTCGAGGTTCTGGCGGATGCGGGCCGGGGTGACGGACTTGGGGATGACGATGTTGCCGAGCTGGAGGTGCCAGCGCAGGACGACCTGGGCGGGGGACTTGCCGGTGCGGTCGGCGATCGCGGTGATCTCCGGGTCGTTCA
The DNA here is from genome assembly GCF_053598535.1 of Streptomyces sp. NPDC001108. NCBI lineage: Bacteria > Bacillati > Actinomycetota > Actinomycetes > Kitasatosporales > Streptomycetaceae > Streptomyces > Streptomyces sp. NPDC001108. The sequence continues at coordinate 294,952 of NZ_JBSFKL010000006.1, read as the reverse complement.
GGACGGCGCCCTGGGCGAGCGGGCTCCACGCCTCGGTGGCGATGCCGTGCTGGGCGTGGAAGGCGCGCAGTTCGGCCTGCTGGAGGCCGGGGTGCAGCTCGACCTGGTTGACCGCGGGGACGAGGTCGCTGGTGTCCAGGAGGCGCTGGAGGTGGGAGGGCTGGAAGTTGGAGACGCCCGCGGCCCGGATGCGGCCGTCTGCGGCGAGCTTCTCCAACGCCTTCCAGGTGTCGGCGTAGAGGTCGCGGGCGGGGGTGGGCCAGTGGATCAGGTAGAGGTCCACGTGGTCCAGGCCCAGCTTGGCGAGGCTGGCGTCGAAGGCGCGCAGGGTGGCGTCGTGGCCCTGGTCGGCGTTCCAGAGCTTGGTGGTGACGAACAGGTCCTCGCGGGGCAGGCCGGAGGCGGCGAGGGCGCGGCCGACGCCGGCCTCGTTGCCGTAGATCGCCGCGGTGTCGATGCTGCGGTATCCGGCTTCCAGGGCGGCGGAGACGGCGGTGGTGGTCTCGTCGTCGGGGACCTGGAAGACGCCGAAGCCGAGCTGGGGGATCTCGACGCCGTTGTTCAGCTTCACGGTGGGAACGTTGCCGGTCATGGTGGTTCGCTTCCTTGCTGTCGTGGGGGTGGGGATCGGAATGGGAGAGGGAGTGTGGGGGGGTCAGCCGTGGACGGCGACCGGGGCCGGAGCGTCGGCGGGAGCAGGGCCGTCGGCGGGCACGGCCGCGGGGGTGCGGCGTTCCAGGGCGGCGGACCAGAAGGCGAGGCCGAGGGCCGCGGCCGCCAGCAGCGCGCCGACCCAGTTCGGGGCGGTCCAGCCGAGCCCTGCGGCGATGACCATGCCGCCGAGCCAGGCGGCGAGCGCGTTGCCGAGGTTGAACGCGCCGATGTTGACGGCGGAGGCCAGGGTGGGGGCGCCGTGGGCGTGGTCCAGGACGCGCTTCTGCAGCGGCGGGACGGTCGCGAAACCGAGGGCGCCCACGAGCAGGATCGACACGGCGGCGGCGACCTTGTCGTGCGCGGTGAAGGTGAACAGGCCGAGCACGACGGCCAGACCGCCGAGGGTCGTGTAGAGCATCGGCATCAGCCGGCGGTCGGCGAAGCGGCCGCCGAGGAGGTTGCCGAGGAACATGCCGACGCCCAGCAGGGCCAGCAGCCAGGTGACCGCGCCGTCCGAGTAACCCGCCACGTAGGTCATCATCGGGGCGATGTAGGTGATCGCGGCGAAGACGCCGCCGAAGCCGAGCACGGTCATCGCCATCGCGAGGAGTACCTGCGGGTTGCGGAACGCGGTCAGTTCCCGGCGCAGGCGGGCGCCCTCGGGACGCGGCAGGGCGGGCACCAGCCGGGCGATGCCGAGCAGACCGACGACGCCGAGCGCGGCGACCGCCGCGAAGGTGGTCCGCCAGCCCACGGCCTGGCCGATGAAGGTGCCGGCCGGTACGCCGACGATGTTCGCGACGGTGAGCCCGGTGAACATGGTGGCGATCGCACCCGCCTTCTTCTCCGGGGCGACCAGTTCGGCCGCGACCACGGAGCCGATCCCGAAGAACGCCCCGTGGGCGAACGAGGCCACGACGCGGCCCGCGAACATGACCCCGAAGCTCGGCGCGACGGCGGACAGCAGGTTGCCGGCCGTGAACAGGACCATGAGCAGCATGAGCATCGTCTTGCGGCTGATCCTGGTGCCGAGGACCGTCATCAGCGGTGCGCCGATGACGACGCCTGCCGCGTAACCGGTGACGAGGAGCCCCGCGGTGGGGACGGACACGCCGTAGTCGGCGGCGATCTGGGGCAGGAGACCCATCACCACGAACTCGGTGGTGCCGATCCCGAAAGCCCCTACGGCCAGGGCGAGGAGTGCGAGCGGCATGGGAGCGGCCCTCCATACGGATTGCTTGTGCGCCTTACGGGACACGACAATAGTTGCATACGCGCGATAAATGCAAACGCGGGCATTCGTCTATGGCCGTGGACCTTGGGCGGGTGGCATCCGTCGGCACCTCCAAGACGCGTCGTGGCGGGGCAGGCGGGGCCTCAGCCGGCGAAACCGCCCCGGGGCTGGATGATCTCCAGGTTGGTGCCGTCCGGGTCGTTGAAGTACGCGACCCTGGTCCCCAGCGCCGCGTCCGGAGTCACCTAGCCCGCCACGAAGGTGTAGTCGTCGCCGAGGAAGCCGTACCCGGCCTCCTTCATCCGCCGGTACACCGCGTCGAAGTCGTCGACCCGGAAGCACAGGTGCACCGAGCCCGGACGGTTGGCCATCCCTCCCGTCCGCTCGCCCCGCGGCTCCTGGAACTCGATGAGGTCGATGCCGAGGCCGTTGTCCAGGTTGATCGTGGCGTAGCGGAGTTTCGCGGTGGGCAGCCCCTGCGACCTGCCGAACGGGTCACTGTGCATGGTCTCGCCCGCGACGACGGGCTCCCGCCCGGTCAGGGCCCGGTAGAACGCGACCGAGACGTCCAGATCGGCGACCGAGATCCCGACATGGGCGGCCCGGGTGAGGTTCATCGCAGCGCCGGAAACGGCCATGGTCATCCCCTTCGTCTCGCACCCTTAGGGCCCGTCCGGCGCCCGGGGCACGGCGGCCCTGGGAACAGGGCGGCTGAAACCGATTGTCCCGGCCCCGGCGGATCCCGCATCTCCTCCGGCCACACCCCGTCACCGCCGGAGCACCGGGGTGCCCGTTCCTTGCAGGGGCGGCATACCGCTCCTCGCGGATTGCCCCGGTCCAGGGCTTACCCTGGTCCGTGTCGCACCGGGAAACGGGAAAGGAACCCATCCCCATGACCGCCACGGACCACTCGCTGACCGCCCTCGCCAACGGATGGGCCGCTCTGTCATTCCTGCACGGCAAGATCGAGGCGCACATCGAGCGGGCACTGCAGTCCGGGCACGACCTGAGCGTCCGGGAGTACTCCCTGCTCGACGTGCTCAGCCGCCAGCACGACGGAGAGGGCGGCCATCTGCAGATGAAGCAGGTGGCCGACGCGGTCGTGCTCAGCCAGAGCGCCACCACCCGCCTGGTGACCCGGCTGGAGGACCGCGGCCTGCTGGCCCGCTATCTCTGCCCGACCGACCGGCGCGGCATCTACACCAACGTCACCGAGGACGGGCTGCGGCTCCTCGAAGAGGCCCGGCCGACCAATGACGCGGCGCTGCGCGAGGCGCTGCGCGAGGCCGCCGACAACCCCGAACTCGCCCCGCTGGTCGCGGTCGTGGAGGCGGTGACCCCGCCCTCGCACGCCACCGTGTGACCGGCCGACCCGGGCCACCGCCGGCTGAACCACCACACCACCCCGGGGCGCGTGGTTCACCCTTCGGCCGGGTCCGGCAGCCCACGGCCCCGTTCGGAGCACTGCCGGAGGTACTGGGCCAGTACGTCCGGCAGTGCGCGGCCGCCCGGCACCCAGGCCGCGTATCCGTCCGGTCGCACGAGCACCGCGTCGAACGGCAGGGGCGTCACGGGCCGGGCCCGGACCACCCGCACGGCCCCTTCCCACCCCCGGGCCTCCTCCGCGTGACGGTCGCTCTCCCCGCCGAGCAGCAGGAGCAGCGGCCCGCCGCCACGCAGCAGCGTGATCACATCGGTCTCGCCGTCCGGGGTGTCCAGCACCAGGTTGCTCAGGAACTCCCCCGTGCCCCTCGGCCCCTCATGGCCGGGGAGCACCGTGTCCTGGGCGCTGATCATCGCGCCGAGACGCCCCTGCGCGCGATCCGCCGGCAGCATGGCGGTGAACACCTCGCGCAGCGCGTCCAGTTCGGGCCCGGGCCGCATCAGCGCGAGCTGCGCCCGGGTCTGTTCCACGATGCGCCCGGCGGCCGGGCGGCGCTCGGCGTCGTAGGTGTCCAACAGCCCTGCGGCTACCCGGCCGTTGACGGCCAGGGCCAGTTTCCACCCCAGGTTGAGGGCGTCGAGCACCCCGGCGCTCAAGCCCTGGCCGCCGATCGGGAAATGGACATGTGCCGCGTCCCCCGCCAGGAAGACCCGTCCGGCGCGGAAGTCCCGGGCCACCCGGGAGAAGTCGCTGAATCTGCTGAGCCACTGCGGATCGCCCATTCCGATGTCCCGGCCCGCCAGCCAGGACACCTCACCGCGCAGTTCCTCCAGTACGGGCGGCGCCTGTCGGCCGGCGAAGGCACCGGAACAGTTCAGTGTCCGCAGATGCGTGCGGCCGTCGGCGGTGTGCTTGGCGACGATCCAGCCGCGTGGCGTCTGGTGCCACCCCGGGGCGAGGTCGTCGGGCCGCGCGAGAGTCACCGTGCCCGCCAGGGCGGAGACCGTGGCCTCGTGGGTGTCGGACGCGATGCCCACGAGGTCACGCACCGTACTGCGTGCTCCGTCCGCTCCCACCGCGTACCGGCCCGTACGGACCGTCGTCCCGTGCGGCCCCTCGGCCGTGACCCGGACCCCGTCGGCCCCCTGGGAGACCCCCGTCACCCGGTACCCGCGCAGCACCCGGGCCCCGGCCTCGCGCGCCCGTGCCTCGAAATGCCGTTCCAGCTCGGCCTGAACGCACTTGAGGACCGGGGCGGGCTCGTTCGCCGGGGTCGTGATGGCCAGTCCCGGCAGACCCGCGAAATGGAACGGGCTCTCCCCCGGTCCGTCCCGGTACGCGCGCACGGGTCCCGGCAGGTGCCCGCGCCGAGCGAGAATCTGCACCGCCCGGGCATGCAGCGTGGTCGCCCTCGGCCAGTCCGACACGGCGCCGCCCGACTCCAGCAGTACGGTGTCGACCCCGTACCCGGCGAGCTCGGCGGCTAGCAGCATTCCGACCGGGCCCCCGCCGACGACCACGACCTCCGCCCCCGCCGTTTCCTCCCCACGCACCACGACACACCCGGCCCTTCACCCCACCGCACACCGCGGAACAACACTGGACGGACCATTCATACCTCCGCCCTCCGCCTCCCCCGTCGGCGGGGCGGGGGCGCGACGAAGGTCAGGCCTGGAGGCCGGGCGGGGAGGCGGCCGTGCCCGTCAGGTACGCGGCGGCCAGGGCGGTGAGCTCTTCGACCAGCTCCTCGCGGGGGATGGCCGGGCGGTCGAGTACCCAGCGCACACTGAGCGCCTCCATCGCGGCGACGAGCACCCAGGCGCGCGTGGTCCCCCGGCCGGCCGGTGGGGTGTGGCCCGCCACATAGGCCGAGCACAGATCCTGGACGCGGCGGCGCAGGCTGTGGAGGTGGTCCCCGTGAAAGCCGGGCGGCACCTCCTCGACCACAACGCGAAGGAGTCGCGAGTCGTGCTCGACGGCGCGGAGCAGCGCTTCGACGACGCTGGGGATCAGCCGCTCGGACGGCTGGTCGAGCTGGTCGGCGAGCGAGGCCGCGATCCGGTCGCCGGTCTCGGCCCAGTACCGCTCCATGATCATGACGAGCAGCTCGTCCTTGTCACGAAAGTACTGGTAGAGGGAGCCGGGGCTGATGTCCGCCTCGGCGGCGACCCGGGTCGTCGCGAACCGGGCGTAGCCGTCTCGGGCCAGGACCGTCCGCCCCGCCTCGACGATCCGCTCGACCATCTGCCGTGACCGCTCCTGCCGGGGCGTCCTGCGCATACACGAATTGTATGCGAATGATTACTCGCGTTACAACGGTCGGTATGACACGGAGCGACGCGGCACGTGGCGAGGGGCGGTTTCCGGGCCGGTTCCGGGAGGCCGAGGAGCGCGGGCGCAGGATCGCCCGTCCGCTCCTGTGGCTGACGGGGATCGGCGGAGAGGTCGACGAGGAGTTGATGGAGCGGCTGGGGGCGGCCCTTCTGCAGCGGGACGAGCCCGGCGCCGCCCTGGCCGGGGCCATGGGGCTCCCGGACGGGACGGCGGGCCGGGTGACGCGGGCCCAGGTGGGTGCGGCCTTGCGCGCGGCGCCGGACATGCCCGAGGGACTGCCCGAGGCTCTGCGGTCGTTCCTGGAGCGGGTGGTCGCCGTGCCGGACTGGGTGGACTGGGGGCGGGTGGAGTCGGGGGCGGCGACGTTCCGTTCGCTGGGGCGCAACAGTGGTGACGTACTGACCCTTCTCTCGTTGGTCGGTGGATACCGGTTCGGCGGTCCGGCGGATCTGCTGGTACTCACCGGCGGGCTGGCGGACGGGCGGACGCTGCGGCGGCTGGGCGAGACGGCCGCCTGGTCCCACGCGGTGACGCGTCCGGGCGGGCTGCGTCCGGGGGCCGAGGGCTGGCGTCTGACGGTCCATGTGCGGGTGATGCACGCGCTGGTCAACGCCCGTTTCGCGGCGCGGTGGGACACCGGGCGGTGGGGCCGCCCGATCAGCCAGGCCGACCAGGCGGCCACGCTCGGGCTGTTCGACGCGACGGTGATCGCGGGGTGCCTGATGCTGGGGGTGCGGCTGACCCGGCGGCAGCGCGACGACCTCATGCACCTGTGGCGGTACGTCGGCTGGCTGATGGGCGTGGCGCCGCAGTGGCTGACCGACGACGAGTACGTCCGGCACCGGTGGAACTACCACATCCTGCTGGCCGCGGGTGGCCAGAGCAGGGCCGGTCAGGAACTGGCCCGACTGACGATGGACGCCCAGGCCGAGCGCGCCTTCGGGCACCGCGCCCCGGCCGTGGAGCGGCTCCATCAACGCTACGAGCGGGCCCGGCAGCTGAGCATGCTCACCGCTTTCGTGGGGCTGCCGGGCATGCGCGACCTGGGCCTGCGCCCCAGGCTGCCGTGGGCCGTGCCGCTCGCGCAGACGAGGAACGTCGTGCGCTACCGGGTCCTCGGCTCGCTGCCCGGAGGCCGGCACCGGCTGGAGGAGCGCGGGGCCCGGGCGCAGAGCGAGTACCTGGCGTCGCTGTTCCCCGGCGGCGACGACGCCGCGGTGGCCCGGCTTCCGGAATCAGCGTGACGCACCCCGCGGTCGTCCGCGCAGGGACTCCGGTACGGCCGGATGTGCGGCGTGGCGGGGTGACGCCCGGGGCTTTCCCTCGCGTTCCGGTACGGCCGGTGGGCGCCTCGGACCGAAGCGGGCACGTCCCGGTAGGGCGGACAGCGGGACATACAGTGGCCCGATGACGACCGACAGCATAGGAACAACGCCGCTGACCAGCATCGACGGCATACGGAACTTCCGGGACGCCGGCGGGGTCGGGGCGCTGCCGCGCGGCCTGCTCCTCCGTTCCGGGGCCCTGGACGGTCTGACGGCCGGGGGCGCGCGGGCTTTGGAGGACGCGGGCGTGCGTACCGTCGTCGACCTGCGCAGCCGGCCCGAGGTGTCCGACCGGCCCGACGCCCTGCACGGCGCCGGGATCAGGTACCTGCACGTGCCGGTGTACGCGGAGCAGCGGTGGCCACGGGAGCAGATGGAGCTGTATCCATCGATGGCGGAGCACGCCGGGCGCTCCGTGCTGGCGGTGTTGCGGCGGCTCACCGCCGAGCGGCCCGAGCCGGTCCTGGTCCACTGCGCCTCCGGGAAGGACCGGACCGGCGTGGTGGTCGCTGTCCTGCAGACCCTGTTCGGTGCCTCCGAGGCCGAGGTCACCGCCGATTTCGTACGCACCAATGCCGAACTGGGCCTCGGTCGCACCGCGCCGACGGGTGCGCGGGGGCACAACACGCTGCCGGTCGAACCCCGGCATCTGGAGCGGGCCCTGCTGTGGATCCGGAGCCACCACGGTTCCCTCGCCGGTTATCTGCGTGCGCACGGCGCCGCGCCGCAGGAAATTCCCGGCGTCGACGGGATCGGCGGGACGCCCGTCCGCTGAGGCCGTTGGAGGGCGGAGCGGGCGGGTCGTTCCGCTCGACGGCGCCCCGCCGGGCGGTCCCGGTGCCGGGACCATAGACCTGCCGAGGCCCCTCCGGCTTCGGGTCGCCGGCCCGGCGCCGCGCTCGCCCGGCCGCACCGCGGGGCCGTCCGGTGGTGGAACGAACCGCTCGGGTCAGGCGGCCAGTGCGGCGGGTTCGCGCAGATGGGCGGCGGCCGTTCGCCATGCCTCCGTCACCGCCGTACGGGCCCGTGCCGTGCGGAAGGCCCGGTCGCCGGTCAGCTCCAAGGACGTACCGACATGGACGTGGAGGTCCGGGCGGCGCAGGGGCGCGGTCACCAGACCGGCCACCTGCTTGGCGGCGCCGCCCGAGGCGAGCCGGCGGGCGCCCGCCTGGCCCACCGGGACGACGGGGGCGCCGGTGTACTCGACGATCCGGGCCAGGCCGCTGCGGAACGGGCCGGGGGCGGCTTCCGCGGCGTCCCGGCGGCGGGGCAGCCCGCCCTCCGCGTAGATGAGGACCAGGCGCCCCCGCTCCAGGGCCCGTGCGGCGAGGTCCAGCGAGGCCGCCGCCCGCCGGTCTCCCCGGACGACGGGGATGTGCCCCTCGTGGGCGAGCGCGCGGCCCAGCAGCGGAATCCGCCACAGCCCCGCGGCCGCCATGACGACCGGCTCGACGCCGAGGCGGCGCAGCGCGGCGATCACGACCGCGGGGTCGGCCAGGGAGGTGTGGTTCGCGGCCACGAGGCTTCCGGGCGCGAGACCCGCGCCGGGGTCGGTGGTCACCGACAGACGGCCGGCCGCGGGCACCAGCACCTCGGCGATACGGCTGAGCATGAACGGGCTCCCTGGGTAAGCGGGTTCGGGTACGGGCGATGTCGTTCCTCATCGCGTCCGTCCCTCATCGTCAAGGGCCGGGACGCTGCGGCGCCTGAGTGCCGGTACTCATCTCGCCGCCCGTGGGGAGTCGGCGGGAACCGCCTCGTGGAACCGGGCGGTTCGGCGCTTCCGGCGCGGTCCGGTGCCGAACACCGCAGCCTCTCATGGTGGGTGACGCGCGTGCGTGGCGACCCCTTCCCCGGACCGTCAGAAGCCCGGCGCGTCCAGGAGCTTGTTCCGGCCATGAACTGGCAAATTCCTCTCACGGGGTGGCCAGTTAAGCGATATGCTGATGCAGAATGTGCAAACGATTTGCAGAATAAGGAGGGTCATGGCTACTCGGGCGACCGACGCCGGGACGAACCAGAGCGTCGAACGGGCTGTCTCGGTGCTGCGCGCACTCGACTCCGGCCGCGCCGAACTACGTGTCTCGGACGTCGCCGAACTCACCGGGCTGGGCTCCTCGACGACGTCCCGGCTGCTGTCCACCCTCGAACGCCTCGACATGGTGGAACGCGACCCCGTCAGCAATCTCTACCGCCTCAGCCTCGGTATCCTGCCGCTCGCCGCCACCGCGGCCAACCGCCACCCGGTGCACCGCGCCGCCCGCATGGTCCTCCAGGACCTCGCCACCCGTACCGGACTCGGGGCCAATGCCGCCATCCGCCGCGGCACCGAGCTGATGTTCCTGTGCAACTTCGAGGGCGCCCGCGCCCCCAAGTCCTATACGCAGGCCGGGCACAGCGCCCCGCTGCACGCCACCAGCATCGGCAAGTGCCTGCTCACCGGCCTCACGCCCAAGGAACGCCGCAGGCTGCTCCCCGAACCGCTCACGGCGCACACCGACTTCACGACCACCAGCCACGATCTCCTCGACGCCGAGATCGAGACCGTCCGCCGCACCGGATACGCCGTCGAGGCCGAGGAGCGCGCCCTGGGCCGGGCCTCCCTCGCCGCACCCGTCCGGGACGGCTCGGGGGACGTGGTCGCCGCCATCTCCCTGTGGGGCCCCACCTCCCTGCTCGGCAGCCACACCGAGGCCGAGGGACAGCGCCTCGCCCTCACCCGGGAGGTCGTCGAGGCCGCCGACGTCATCAGTCAGGCACTCGGCGCCCTCTGAGCCGCCGCGCGAAGAGACCCGCGAGGGGCCCGGTGAAAGGTCGACAGCCTTTCACCGGGCCCCTCCGCCGTACCGGCGGGCGCCGTTACGCGCCGTACGCCTTGAACGCGGTCACCTGGGCGTGCCGTGCCCCGTGCGTCGCGTCCACCACGAGCCGCAGCGCGTCGGTCCGTACGGGCCCGCCGTCCTCACCGGTCAGTGCGTGCACCCGGTGGCGGCGGCGGTTGTCCGTCACCGTCAGCAGGGTGCGCCAGCCGCCGTCGGGCTCGCGGCTCTCGATCCGGTAGTCGCGGACCAGCTCCGGCATGACCTCGAACGGGGTGCGGTGCCGGTGCAGGTTGTTGAGGTACTCGTCGACGTCGTCGTCGAAGACCACCCGCACCTCGGCGATCCGCTGCTCGCCGTCCCAGTCCAGGCGCAGCCACTGCTCGGCCCGGTCCGGGTCGGCCAGCGGTGCGGACGACCACTTCTGCGGGCCGCCGTAGGGGCGCTGGTAGCCGCCGACGGCGCGCTCGGGCAGGAAGGCCCCGGTCTCCGGCGTCGCACGGAACGCGAAGGTCTGGCGCCGCAGTCCGCGGGCCTGCCACTCCAGGACCAGCTGGCCCTCCTCCTCCGGGATGTCGTGGTCGACGGCCGCGTCCCCCTCGACCCTGCTGCGCAGCGCGAGGACGCCCTCGGTGCGCTCGGGCACCAGGACCAGGGCCGCGCCCGGGCAGGACCGGACGATGAGGACGACGTTCTCCGGGGTGTCCGGACGGTGGTCGAGCCGGGCCGTGACCCAGTGGGGGCCGCCGGCGGGCACGGTCACCGTGGTGGCGAGCAGCCGGTCGACCGGGACGGCGTTCTCGGGGCGGCCGGTGCTCCACAGCTCCACGGCGAGCTCGACCGACCCCTCCGGGGCTCCGTGGACCAGCAGTTCGACCGTGTCGAGCGTGGGGTCCACGGGCAGCAGCAACGCGAGGTCGCGGCTGAGCGGGTACGGCTCGCCGGGCGCCGCCCCGGCCGGTTCGGCGGCCAGCCGCCCCAGGTGCGAGGAGGCGCTGACCCTGGCCGCGCGCGCCAGGTTGCCGGGGTCGTCGTCGGTGAGGCCGATGACGGAGGCGTCCTGCCGCAGCAGGGTACGACGTACCAGTTCGGGCCGTTTCGTGGCGAGTTCGCGCGGGGTGAGGTCCTCGGCGACGCACAGCGCCGCGGCGGTTCCGGCGGCCTCGCCGAGGGTGGCGCAGGTGGCCATGACCCGGGTGGCGCCGAAGGCGATGTGGGTGGCGGAGATGTTGCGCCCGGCGAAGAACAGGTTGGTGACGTTCGCCGAGTACAGCGAGCGCAGCGGGATGTGGAAGATGCCGTCCGCGTAGCGCTGGCGGGCGCCCGGCTCGTCGGCGTACATGCCCTGGACCGGGTGGAGGTCGACGGACCAGCCGCCGAAGGCGATCCGGTCCTCGAACTGGCGCTGTTCGAGGATGTCCTGCTGGGTGAGGACGTAGTCGCCGAGGAAGCGGCGGTACTCGCGCTTGCCGGGGAGGCTGCCGACCCACTCCAGGGTGAGGTTCTCGGCGTCCGGGAACTCCCCGGAGTTCTTGATGTGGTCCCAGATCCCCATGATCACGGACTGGAGTTCGTCGCGGATGCGCTCGTTGTCGTGGACGGTGTCGATCTCACCGCCCCACTCGATCCACCAGTAGTCGCAGCCGTTGTCACCGGTGCGCAGGACCCGGTTGCGCAGGATGGGCGTGGTGGTGAGGTCGCGGGCGGAGTCGGGCGCCACGAACTTCACCGGGCGGCCCAGATCCTTGGTGTGGAACAGGATCGTCGAGCCGAGCAGCGCCTCGTCCTGCTCCTCGGGCGCCCAGGGCTCGTCGAACTCCGCACGGGCCTCGCGGCCGATACGGTACTCGGCGCCGGCCAGGTGGCCGAGCAGGCCGTCACCGGTGCAGTCGAGGAACTGCTCGGCGTGGAAGGTGATGCGCCGCTCCGAGCCCATCATCCAGCCGGTGCACGAGTGCAGCGCGCGGGCGTCGTCCGGGCCGGTCGCGTCGACCTCGCGTACGTCGGTGTTGAGGTACAGGTCGATGTTGGGCTCGGCCCGTACGGCGTCGAGGACCACCTGGTCCCAGTAGTACGGGTTGCCCTCGGGGTTGCGGTACTGGTTCTCGGTGTACAGCTCGCCCATGATGCCGGTCTCCCGGGCCCACCGGTGCACCCCGTGGGCGGTGGCGCCGCAGACCCAGACCCGGATCTCGCTGCTGGCGTTGCCGCCCAGGACGGGCCGGTTGTTGACCAGGGCGACACGTCGGCCGAGCCGGGCCGCGGCGATGGCCGCGCAGGTCCCCGCCAGGCCGCCGCCGATGACGGCGATGTCGTAATGGACCTCTTCTTCCCGCACGGTGCGGCCTCCTTGGAGTGAAGCTCGGATACTCTCCGCCACAGCGGAGCGTCCTTGAACGTACATCACTTCCATATTGTGCAACCACTGTTCAGCCAGTGGGATGTGTTGTAGATTTCCGGCGCAGCCACAGACGATCGCCACCACGGACGCCCAGCTGGGCCCGCGGTTCGTTCGACGGCTTCGCCGGTTCTGCACAGATCCGGCGATTCACCGCCCAAAAGGGTTGACGCCGTCGCACGATATGGAGAACGATCCCGCATGCTGCAACTTGCGTTCAATGGAGCATGTATGGCATTCCTGCAGGGTCTCGGTCGAGGCAGAGGGCGGAGCGGCCCCACCGGCACAGCCGGGCGTGCCGCACCCGTCCGTCCGCGCACGGCCGCCCGCGGCACGCCCCGCACCAGCGCTCCTGCCCCGTTCGAGAGGACACACCCATGAGTACGGCCGCACCTCCGCAGAAGGCCGCTCCACGCCGTGAGCGGGCCGGCGGACGGCTCTCCAACGGCGCGTTCGCACTGTTGCTGACCGCGCCGGGAATCGCCCTGTTCGCGACGATCATCATCTATCCGCTGCTGTCGGCCCTGGTCACGGGCTTCTTCAAGCAGGACCTGCGGCTGCCGGGCCGGGAGTTCGTCGGGCTGGAGAACTTCTCCTACTGGCTGGACGGCGACTTCCTCACCATCCTGAAGCAGACGCTGGTCTTCACGGTCGGCGCGACCGTCGTCCCGTTCGTGATCGGCTTCGCGCTCGCCCTGGCGCTGAACTCGGGCCTGAAGGGCAGCGGCTTCCTGCGCGGTCTGTTCCTCTTCCCCTGGGTGATCCCGGGCGTGGTGGTCTCCTTCCTCTGGATGTGGATCTTCAACGCGAACTACGGCGTGCTCAACGGTGTCCTCATGAAGGCCGGGATCATCGAGGAGTCGATCTCCTGGCTCGGCCAGCCCGGCACGGCCATGCTCGCGGTCATCATCACCAAGACCTGGGCCAGCTTCCCGTGGATGATGGTCATGCTCCTGGCCGGTCTGCAGACCGTGCCCAAGGAACTCCACGAGGCGGCCTCGATGGACGGGGCCGGCTCGATCCGGCGCTTCTTCGCCGTGACCTGGCCGCAGGTCCGCGGCGTCGCCTCCATCGTGCTGCTGCTGGAGTTCATCTGGAACTTCCAGCACTTCGACACCATCTACGTGCTCACCGGCGGCGGCCCGGCCGGTGCGACCGAGACCTTCGCCACCGCCGTGTACCAGACCGCCTTCAAGGGCTTCGACATCGGCCGGGCGACCGCGCTGGGCGGCCTGTGGATGCTGCTGCTGCTCGTCCTCGTAGTTGTGTACCTCAGGATCACCGAGCGGAAGAACGACGCCTGATGACTTCCACGACCACCACCCCGCTGTCCGGCACCGACCGGCTGAGCCCCGCCGCCACGTCCTCCGGGCGCACCGCGCGCCGCCGGATACGCAAGGACCTGCTGCGCTCGCGGATCGTGGCCTGGACCGCCGTCCTGGTCATCGGCGCCTTCGGCATGCTGCCGGTGTACTGGCTGCTGGTCACCGCGCTGAGCAGCCCCGAGCAGACCTTCCAGTTCCCGCCGAGGCTGATCCCCACCGAGATCACCTTCAGCAACTTCACGGCCCTCGCCGAGAACGACCAGCTGATCAAGTACCTGGTCAACTCGCTGATCGTCGCCTCGATCACCGCCGTGCTGAGCGTGGTCGTCGCCACGTACATGGGCTACTCGTTCTCCAAGTTCCGCTACCGCGGACGGCGCTCGCTGATGCACATGGTGCTGGCCTCCCAGATGTTCCCGCAGGCGCTCCTGCTGGTGACGCTGTACGCGGTCTTCTCCAGCTTCGGCCTGCTGAACACGTACACCGCCCTGGTGTTGTCCTTCACCACGTTCACGATGCCGCTGTGCGTGTGGATGCTGAAGGGGATCTTCGACACCATCCCGGACGCCCTGCTGGAGGCCGCGTCCATCGACGGCGCGTCCCGCTGGCGGACGCTGCACTCCATCGTGGCCCCGCTGGCCGCGCCGGGGATGATCGCCGCCGGGCTGTTCGCCTTCGTCCGCGGCTGGAACGACTTCATCTTCGCGGTGACGCTGGCCGACAAGGAGAAGCAGACCCTGCCGCCCGGCCTCGTCTCGACGTACATCGGCGAGTTCCAGACCGCCTGGCCCGAGCTGATGGCCGCCTCCCTGGTGGTGTCCGTCCCGGTGGTCGTCGCCTTCATGTTCCTCCAGCGCTACCTCGTCGGCGGTATGACCGCCGGTTCGGTCAAGAGCTGAGCCCGCGGGTCCCCCGCTCCCTCCCCCACGTGTTCCCCTTCCGCCCAACCCTCAATGGAGAGACAACCATGACCACCTCTGGTCTCAGCCGGCGCGGCGCGCTTCGTATGTTCGGTCTCGGCGCGCTCGGCGTGGCCGGCGTCGGCGCCCTGAGCGCCTGCGCGCCGTCCGGCCCCAGCTCCTCCTCGAACGGAGGCGACACGAAGTCCAAGAACTTCGACTTCACCTCCTGGTCGCTCAACGAGGAGGCCGCCAAGCCCTCCATCGAGAAGATCATCAAGGCCTGGGAGAAGGCCGAGGGCTCCAAGATCCGCGCCGTCTCGTACCCGTACAACGAGTACCTGAGCCAGCTCACGCTCAAGCTCGGCGGCGGCGAGACCACCGGTGCGATCCACCTCGACATCGCCTGGCTCGCCGCGGTGGCGCAGATGGGCAAGCTCGTCGATCTCGGTTCGGTGGCCGGCAAGGGCGGATACACCGACGTCGCGCTGAACAGCGGCAAGTACGACGGCAAGCAGTACGGTCTGCCGTGGAACACCGGCTCGATCGGCCTCATCGCCAACTCCAAGCTCCTGGCGAAGGCGGGCATCAAGAAGCACCCGACCACCATCGAGGAGTTCGAGGACGCGCTGCGGGAGCTGAAGGGCCTCGGCGGCGGTGTGGTGCCCTACGCCGCGGCCACCAAGGTCGCCCAGCTCAAGGACATCTTCCCGTGGATGCAGACCTTCGGCTGCACGCTGCTCGACGGTGACAAGGTCACCATCGGCGACGACGCCTCGATCGACGCGGTCACCTGGTACAAGAAGCTCCACGACCAGAAGCTGATCGCCGCCGACGTGGACCGCTTCGACGCCCGCGCCCTGTTCGGGCAGGGCAAGGCCGCCTTCTACGACGACGCCATCATCGGCAAGGGCGTGACCTCGGCCCAGTCCAAGGACAAGACGCTGGCCGACGCCATGCAGCCGATGCAGCGTCCCGTGCTGAAGGCGGGCGACACGCCCCAGGCGCTGCTGTGGGGCGGTGTCATCGCGATCGTGAAGGGCAAGGGCCAGGACGCGGCCACCGACTTCGCGCTGCACGCCACGACCGACCAGGCCACCGTCGCCCAGTACTTCGCCGAGCGCGCCCTGCCGCCGTCCACCACGGCGGGCCTGGCCGACCCGAAGGTCGCCAAGGACACGTTCTCCACCGAGTGGACCGAGAAGATCACCAAGACGGCGACCGGCAGCCCGTTCTGGCAGTTCGCGCAGAACGCCCAGATCGAGGAGGCCGTGGCCAAGCAGGTCCAGGCCGTCCTGGTCGGCAAGTCGAAGCCGAAGGACGCCATGAAGCGTGCCGCCGAGGAGGTCACGGACCTCATCAAGCGCTGATCCGGCGCTCGGCGGCCACAGGGCCCGGTACAGGCGGTTCCGCCGGTACCGGGCCCTCCGGCATCCCGCACCCGACTTCCCCAAGACGTATTTTAGTTTCGTATTGTGCACCCTCTATTCGTGATCTGGGATCAGTTGTAAGCTCCCGGCGCAGCGACGGGGCAGTTCTGCAAGAGGGATGCTCCGTTCGCCTCACCCCCGCATCCGCGAAGGAGCTCACCTTGCGACGTCCCACGGCACGCGTGTACGCGGCCTCGGCAGCGGCCCTGGCCGCCCTGCTCACGCTCGTCCCGGCCGCCCAGGCCGACGGCGGCACGGACGGCACGGCCGTCGCGGCCACCACGGCCGCCGCCACGGCGATCGAGAAGATCCCGTACGCGATGGACTCGTCGAACCAGGCCGCCTGGTGGTCCCCGGTCGCCACGTACAAGGGCCGCGGGCAGTACACGTACTTCGCGTTCAACGAGCCCGGCGCGACCGCGGCCACGCACCGTCCGGCCATCGCCCGGCGCGACCCGGACGGGGTCTGGAGCCGCCTTCCGCTGCTCGACAAGAACGGGCAGCAGGCGGAGTTCGCCGACGACAACGGCCACAACCAGCCGTCCGTCGCCCGCGACGGCAGCGGCCGGCTGCACGTCTTCACCTCGATGCACGCCGACCCCTGGCGCTACTTCCGCACCGAGGCCCCGGGCACCGACGTCACGGACCATTCGTCCGAACTGCCCGACCAGGGCGTGGGCATCACGTACCCGGTCGTCACCACCGCCCCCAACGGCGACCTGTACCTGGCCGCCCGGGTCGGCTCCGGCGCCGACAAGCGGCCCGGGAAGCTCTACCGCTGGGACAACGCCGCCTCGAAGTGGAGCGTGGTCGCCACCTTCGCCGACGCGCTGAACCGCTCGGTGTACCCGGACGACCTGATGGTGGACGCCACCGGGCGCGTGCACCTGCTGTTCGAGTGGGCGAAGGCCCCGGCGACCGGCTTCCGCCACCAGCTCACGTACATGAGCTACGACCCGGCGTCCGGCACCTTCGCCGACAGCAGGGGCGCCGCGATCACCACGCCGGTGACGCCGGCCACGTCCGACGTGATCCAGGACCTCACCGCGGGCGAGGAGTGGAGCATCGACAACGCCTACACCGGCCCGGCGGTGCAGAGCGCCAAGCTCACCCTGGACGGCTCCACCCCGAAGGTGGCCTACCGCTACCGCTCGGCCGAGAGCGGCGCCAACTTCCGCGTCTACTACGCCTACCCGAGCGGCAGCAGTTGGGTCAGCAAGACCGTGTACGCGGGCGGCCAGACGGCCGCCGCCATCGGAATCACCTGGGACGCCACGGACACCAAGCGGGTGTACTACGTGACCACCACCGGCACCGACCGGGTCTTCGCCGCGACGCAGAACGCGGACGGGGCCTGGGTCGCGCAGTCCGCCGCGCCGGGCGTGACCGCCGACCGGCTGGCGGTGCGCCAGGACTCGGACGGGTCCGACGTGCTGTACCTGCCGATCACCGCGAGCAACTCGCTGTACTACGGGCGTCGCTGAGGCCCGCGCCGCAGGCCGCCGCCCGCCCCGGACCGTGGCGCGGGCGGCGGGCCCCGGTTCTCCCCCGGCTCCTCAGGTCAGGGCCAGCAGACCGACCGCGACGGCCGCCGCGCCGAGCCCCACCAGTTGGCCGCGGTGGATCCGCTCGGCGAGCACGCTCCGGGCGAGCAGCACCGTACCCGCCGGGTAGAGCGCGGTGATGACGGCGACGACGGCGAGGTCCCCGCCGCGGGCGGCCATCAGGAACAGCAGGTTGGCCACCGAGTCCAGGGCGCCCGCGGCGGCCGACACCGCGTACGCGGGCCGCTCGGTGCCCAGGCCGGAACGGATCACGACGGCCACGCCCAGCGTGATCGCCGCGGAGACCGCCCGCCCCACGATCAGCGGGGCCACCCCGCTCCCGGCGGGCGCCTGGTTGAGGCAGATGAGCTGGACGGCGATGGCGGAACCGGCACCGAGAGCCAGCAGCAGCGCCCGGCGTGAGGGCCGCACCGCCCCGGTACCGTGCCCGGCGCTCACCATCACCACCGCGGCCAGCGCCAGTGGCAGGCCCACCAGCCCGGCCGCCCCGAGGTGTTCGCCCTGCACCAGGCCCACCCCGACCGGAAGCATGGCGGAGACCACCGCCGTGACCGGCGAGAGCACGCTCATCGGGCCGATCGCCAGGGTGTGGTAGAGCAGTGCGAACGCGCCCGCCGAGGCGACCCCCGACGCGACACCCCAGCCGAGCGCACCGGGGCCGAACGAGGCCCCGAGCACCGGCCACAGGGTCAGCTCCACCGCCAGCGAGGCCGGCGCCGCGATCACGACGGTGCGCAGTACATGGGCCTTGCGGGCGCCGAGTCCGCCCAGGAAGTCGGCGCAGCCGTAGACCAGGGAGCTGCCCAGGGCCAGCAGCAGAGCGATCACGGTCCGCCCCGCCTCCTCGGGCCCGTACCGCTTCCGCGCCGTACCCTCCGGCTCGCCATGCCCCACCCCTCCCATTCGCCCCGGGAGCCTACCGGGGCCAACTCCCTTCACGGCAAGGGCCTTTGGCGGAGATTTACCGGGAATGCGGAACGGCCGAGGTCAGACTCCGGCGGCTCCGTCGATCCGTTCCCGGATGAGGTCGGCATGGCCGTTGTGGCGCGCGTACTCCTCGATCAGATGGACCAGGATCCAGCGCAGGGAGACGCCCTGGTCGCCGAGGTACTCCGCGTCCGGCCCGGGGAGGAGCCCCGTGTCGTCGAGCGCGGCGTCGGCGCTCAGCTCCCGGCCCCGGGCGATCTCCGCCCGCCAGGCCGCCGTGGCCTCCTCGATGCCCCGGTCCGGTGCGAGGGCGAATCCGTCGGGGCCGGCGTCGTCGAAGACCCGGGGGGCGTCCTGCCCGGCCAGCACCCGCTGGAACCAGTTGCGTTCCACCTCGGCCATGTGCTGGACCAGGCCGAGCAGGGTCATCCGGGACGGGGACGCGGTGGCCAGCCGCAGCTGTCCGTCCTCCAGTCCCGCGCACTTGAGGGCGAGCGTCGCCCGGTGGAAGTCCAGCCAGGATTCGAGCATGGCGCGCTCGTCGGCGCGCGGGGGCGGGACGGGTCGTCCGTCCGGAGTCGTCGTCATGGGCACTGCCTTCCAGGCGGCGACCGCCGGGAAACCCGGGCGGGGAGCCCGTGGAGGAAATCGTGGAAGAACGCGCCGGAAAAGGAGACAGGATCTGTCGGGTTTCCCGTGCACGGTGATGCCATGAACGAGGAAACGCACACCCCGAACACCACCCGAAGCACCCCGCACACCCACCCGGACACCCCCCGGGACACCCCGCTCACCGGCCGGATCGCGCTCGTCGCCGGAGCCACCCGGGGCGCCGGCCGCGCCCTCGCCGTCGAACTGGGCCGCTCCGGCGCCACCGTCTACGTGACCGGCCGCACCACGCGCGCCCGGGTCAGCGAGGTCGGCCGGAACACGGAGACCATCGAGGAGACCGCCGAGCTGGTCACCGCGGCCGGCGGCACCGGCATCGCCGTCCCCACCGACCATCTCGACGAGGAGCGGGTACGCGCCCTGGTCGAGCGGATCGACCGCGAACAGGGCCGGCTCGACATCCTGGTCAACGACCTCTGGGGCGGCGACCACCTGCTCATCCGCTCCGTCTTCGGCAAGAAGAGCTGGGAGACGCCGCTGGCGGACGGGCTGCGCATCCTGGAGCTGGGGGTGCGCTCGCACGTGATCACCGCGGCGCTCGCCCTCCCCCTCCTGATCCGCTCCGACGCGCCCCTGCACGTGGAGGTCACCGACGGGACGGCGGCCTCCAACCGCCGGTACCGCGAGAACCTCTACTACGACCTCGCGAAGGGTGCCCCCATCCGGATCGCCTACGGTCTGGGCGAGGAGCTGGCGGAGTACGGCGGCACCGCCGTCGCCGTCAGCCCGGGTTTCCTCCGCTCGGAGCAGATGCTCACCCACTTCGGGGTCACGGAGGAGAACTGGCGCGACGCCATCGCCCAGGAGCCGACCTTCGCGATCGCCGAGTCCCCGCTCTTCCTCGCCCGGGGCGTCGCGGCGCTCGCCGCCGACCCGGACCGGGCCGCCCGCTGGAACGGGAAGTCCACGTCCAGCGGCGAACTCGGCCGGGTCTACGACGTCCGGGACGCGGACGGCAGCCGGCCGGACGCCTGGGCGTTCATCGAGGACACGGTGTACGGCGGGAAGGAGGCCCCGGCGGAGGACTACCGCTGATCCGGGCGGGAGCGGGTGCCGCTCACGCGTCCGGCACCCAGCTCCCGTGGAAGCCGAGCGGCACCCGGCCCGGCAGGTGGACGCGGGCCAGCGGACGGCCGGTGAAGTCCTCCGCCGAGAGGACCACCAGGTCGCTCGCGCCCCGGTCCGGATCGTGCACGTACGACAGGAGGTAGCCGTCGTCCTCGTGCCGTGCCCCTCGGCGCGGCACGAAGACCGGCTCCGAGGCGGCCGCGCCCCGGGGGAAGCGGTGCACCTGCCGACTGCCGCGCAGCATGTCGTGCTTGACCAGGCAGTTGGTGAACGTCTCGTCCGGCGGCACCCCGTCGACCGTCCCGTAGGCGCGCCACATCTCCGCGGCGCACGCCGTGTAGGCGTACCGGTGCCGCCGGGAGACCAGCGACTCGTCGATGCGGGGGAACTCCTGCGGCAGGTCGTCGATCCGGGTGGTGCGGACCCGCCCGGCGCGCAGGTCGATGGTCCAGCGGTCGAGGGCCGGGGCCCCGGTGCCGGAGGGGCCGCCCTCGGTGCCCGCGACGTGGAACGGCGCGGGCATGGTGGTGAGTTCCATGACGATGGTGTCGCCCTGGTCGTAGGCGTTGAGCGTGTGCGAGAAGAAGACCGGGTCGATCTCGAACCAGCGGACGGCTCCCCCCGTCCGCTTCATCACCCCCACCCGCATCGGGTGCTTCGCGTTCCAGGTGTACGGAACCGCCGCGCCCGCCCGGGCGGCCGCCGGATCGAAGGTGACCGGCAGGTCGACGATCACCACGTACTTCCCGGTGAGGGCGAAGTCGTGCATCATCGGCGCGTCCGCCACCGGGATCCGGCTGGTCCGGGCCACCCGCCCGGTGTGGTCGACCACGATGTGCCGCACATGGTCCCAGGTCGGGTAGTACGCCACCGCGTGCAGCTCGTCCGCCACCGCGTCGTACTTGGTGTGCGCGGTGAACGCCCCCTCCAGCGTGGCGAGGAAGTCGTGGGGCCGGACGGTGTTCAGCTCGCCGTCCAGTTCGTACGGCAGCGGTCCGCTCTCCTGGAGCGCCAGGATGCGCCCCTTGTAGGGGATGACGTGGGTGTTGCACGCGAAGTCGTCCGGCGGGACCGGGCCGGGGTACGTCTCGCCCAGCTTGGCGGCCACCTGCGAGGAGCGGACCCACCGGTTGCGGTACCACTCGGCACGGCCGTCGCGCAGCCGCACGCCGTGCACCATGCCGTCGCCGATCATCCAGTGGTGGGCCCGCGGGTCCTCCAGGCCCAGTGGGTTGGGGCCGGTGCGCAGGTAGCGGCCGTCCAGATCGCGCGGCACCCGGCCGGTCACCGGGAGGCCGAACGCGGTGAGCTCCTCGGTGACGGGGGCGAAGGCCCCCTCCAGGAACGGGAACGACGCGCCGCCCCGGTCCGTGCCGTCCCGGGTGGCCGCCTGCGCGGCAGTGCCGTAGTGGCCGGGTCCGTAGCCCCCGACGACGCTGCCGACGGCCGCGAGCGCCGCTCCCCCGAGAACCCTTCGGCGGGTGTGACCGGTCATCGTTTCTCTCCGTCCGTGCGTCCGTGCCCCGGCGGGTTCCCGCCGGTTCGGGACCGAGTCTGCTGCGCCGCCGGCGGCCGGTCAGGAGGTCTGGGGCCCTGGCCGGGGTGGTGCTGACGCCACCCCCGAGGGGTGTCGCCGGGGCGCCGCAGGAGGCGCCGCGATGCGTCAACTCACGCGGGAACGCGGTACGTTGTACGCGTCATCGACATCTCCCCCGGCCGGACGGCCGGCAGGGGGGCTGCCCCGCCCGGCGAGGCGGTCGCACGAACGTACTACCCAGTCATCGGAGTGGAGTTGGGCGCCCGTTTCCCCCAGGTCCCGGGCAGCGGCTACGGTGCTGCTGTGGTAATCGACGGGGAGGACATGACATCCGGGACCGCGCTGCTGATCGCGGCAGCCCCGGCCGGCAAGGGCCGCCTCGTCGACGCGACCGGCGCCCTGTCCCCGCTGGCCGCGGTGGCACCCGGCATCCTGACCCGCTCCGCCACTGCCACCGTCGTCGAGCTCGCCGATCCGGCCGACCCGCAGACGGTGCTCACCCGCATCCGCGCCGCGGCCACCGAGCCCGGCCCGCTCACCCTCTACCTCGCGGGCCAGCTCCACCTCGACCACCGTCAGCGGCTGATCCACCTCGCGCTCGCCCGGACCACGCCCGCCACCCTGCGCTACACCTCGCTGCCCTGGCACTGGCTGGCCGCCGAGCTCGCGACGCGACGCCCGGGAACCACCACCGTCGTGGTCGACCTGGCCGCCGCCCCGGACGCCTGGCCGAAGCTCCACGCCGAGGGGCTCGGCCTCGGCCACGGAACCCGGCTGTACGGACGGATCGTTCCGCCGTCGGCCCGCCGCCGTCCGGCGGAACCGTCCTATCTGAAGGCACTCGCCGCCGTGTGGCGCAGCGGCCTCAATCCGCCGCTCGCCCGACTGCACGCGCAGACCGTCGCCCAGCTCGGCGCCGACAGCGCCCTGTTCATCGCCCCGGACACCGCTTCGCACCCCGCGCCGCCGCCTTCTCCCTCGGCGCCCGGCGGGCCGACCGCCTCCGCCCAGGGCCTCGCGGACCTCCCGTCCGCCGCCGGGAGCGATCCGCTGCCCGCGATCCTCGCGGCCGCCCACGCCGGGCGGCACGGCGAGGCCGCGTCGCTGGCCGCCCTGTGGGAGGGGTGGGCGCTGCGCACCCACGGCGCCGCCTCCGCCGAGGCCGTCCACTGGCTGGAGGTGCGGGCCGACCTCGCCCGCCTGGCCGGTGATCCGGCCCGCAGCTGCGAGCTGTGGACGGCCGCCGCCGACGCCCGCCTCGCCCGCCGCCAGCCGCCGGACGACCCCGCCGTGGAGGGTGCCGCGGACCGGGCCCACCACCAGTGGCAGGAGATCGGCGATCCGCGGCGGGCCCTGGAGCTCGGCCCGGCCCTGGTGGCCCTGCGTCAGCGGGTGCCCGGCCGACGTCCCGGAGCTGTCGAGGCCCTGCGGCACCGGCTGAAGCAGCTGGACTCCGCTCGTTCGCCCCGGACCGAACACCCCGTCAGCTGACGGACAGGGTGCCCGGCAGGCCGCCCCGTACCGCCTGACCAGCGGGCTCGCAGACGCGCTCCGATAGCATGTTCGGGCTCATGACGAGCGCCCCAGACGCCTGCCCTTCCCTGGAAAACCATGCCAAACGGATTGAAAAGTGCCCTGTCCAGCCAGAACCGAACAAATCGGCCAAACACTTGATATCTATAGCATCGCGGTTTTTTTCGCGTAGTAACTTCAGAGCTCTGATCACCGCATGGCGTCGGCCCCGGGCGATGCTGTGGACCGCGGCGGCCGTGGTGACCCTAGGTTTCCTCGTCGCGCTGGAGATCGCCGCGCGGCACTACGGTCTGCCGGGGCCGATCGTCACGCAGGCGCAGGAGGTGGTGGTCGCCCCCAAGTCGGGCTTCCTGCTGTACGCCAGCATGGCGCTGACGATGCTGGTCCTCACCTGGCGGCAGCGGCTCATCGCCCTCTGCGCCGCCGTCGGCATCGACATTGTCTTCCTCCTGGTCCGGTGGGTGGCCGGCATCGGTCTGAACGGGGGCCACCCCTTCGGCAACGGCGCGCTGTGGGTGATCATCGGCTGTGTGGTCATCGCCTTCACCCGGCGCACGGGCGCGGAGCGGACGCTGCTGCTGAAGGGCGTCGGGCTGGGGCTGCTGCTGGTGGCGGGCCGGAAGACCGGCGACACCTGGCTGCTCATCACGTCGAAGACCCGCTACGAGGTGCTCGACCAGTACGTCGCCGTCGCGGATCACGCGCTGGGCAATCCCTCGTGGCTGGTGGGCCGACTCGTCACGGCCACGGGACCGGTAGGCGCCCACTTCCTCGACGCCGTCTACACCCAGCTCCCGGTGGCGGCGGTCGCTGTCGCCGCGTACCAGTTGCGGCGCGTGGCGGTCGAGCGCCGCTTCCCGAGCCACCACCTGGTCCGCACCTTCCTGGTCATAGGGCTGCTCGGGCCCGGCATCTACATGATCTTCCCGGTGGTCGGACCGATCTTCGCCTATGGCGCGGACGGCGGGCACTGGGCGCTGGCCGACCTCTGGCCGAACACCCCGCCGCCGCTCGACGCCCCCCAGCACATGCCGTTCGACGGGATCACTCCGCGCAACTGCATGCCCAGCCTGCACACCGCATGGGCCACCGCGATCTTCATCCACTCCCGCAGGGGCCCCCGGTTCCTGCGGTACGCGGGGACGTTCTGGCTGATCGCCACGCTCGGCGCCACGCTGGGCTTCGGCTACCACTACGGTGCCGACATCATCGCCGGAGTCGTGTTCACGCTCACCATCGAGGCGGGGCTCCGCTCGCTCGAACGCGGCTGGGACCGGTCGGGGACCCTGCTCGTCGGCTACGGCACGGCGGTCTTCGCCGCGCTGCTGGTGGCGTACCGCTACCTGCCCACGGTGATGGCCGGAACCCCCTGGTTGTTCGGGCCGCTGCTCGTCCTCGCGATGGTCTCGGTCATCTACTGCTACGTGCGGACCACCGGGCGGTGGGATGCGAAGGTCGTACCGGTCCGGTCGGCACAGCCGCAGCCCGAACTCGCCTGAGGCGCTTCCCCCGGCGGCGCTCCTTCCGCTCACCGCGAGCGGAAGGGGCGCCGTCCGCGTTCAGTCTCGCGGGCGGGTGTGCGCTTCCAGGGCGTCGATGATCCGGGGCCAGAGCGGGCGCGGCCGGTCGTGCCCCATGTCGGCGAGGAGCAGGAGCTCCGCGCCCGGCACCAGTTCGGCCGTACGCTCCCCGCCGCTGGGGTGGACCAGGGTGTCGTCCAGGCCGTGGATCACCAGCGTCGGCACCCGCAGTGCGCGCAGCGCGTCGGTGCGCGGGCCGCTGAGTGTCATGGCGGCGAGTTGCCGGGCCGTTCCGGCCGGGTAGTGGCCACGGTCGTAGCTCCGGGCGGCCAGGTCGCGCAGGGCCGCCGGGTCGGCGTAGCGCTTGGAGGCCCACAGCAGGTCCCGCTCGGCCGCCGCCACGTACCCCTCGCGGTCCGAGGGCTTCGGGGCAAGGAGCGCCGCCTGGGCCTCGGGGCTGGAGCGGCCGTACTCGGGTTCGCCCGTCGTGGACATCATCGACGTCAGGGTCAGGACGCGCTCCGGCGCGGCGACGGCCATCAGCTGGGCGAGCAGCCCGCCCATCGACGAGCCGACCACATGGGCCCGCTCGATACCGAGGGCGGTGAGCAGGCCGAAGCCGTCGTCGGCCATGTCCTGGGCGGAGTAGGGCGCCATCGCGAGGGCCTCCGGGATGTCCCCGGCGCTCACCGTCCGGACGAACCGGGCCATGTCGACGGGGCGGTCGTCGAACCGGGTGGACAGTCCGCAGTCCCGGTTGTCGTAACGGATCACCCGGCGCCCGCGCTCCGCGAGCGCGCGGCAGAAGTCCTCGTGCCAGGTGATCATCTGTGCGCCGAGCCCCGCTACGAGCAGGACCGGCGGATCGGACGGATCACCGAAGGTCTCGTGGGCGAGGGAGATCCCGGACAGTGTTTCAGCGAGGGGCATACGGGGATTCTCCCAGCTCTTCCGGTTCGGTGCGACGCTCAGTCCCGCAGGCCGCAGCGCCGTTCGAGGGCCCTCAGGCGTTCCAGCTCGCGCTCCGCCGCCACCGGGTGGTCCAGGTCGAGGGCCATCGAGGCACGGGCGGTGATGTAGTCGATGTCCTCGCGGACGGCGCCGTCGAGGCCGGGGAGGGCCAGGAGGCGGCGGGCGCCGACTCTCAGGAGAATCGCGAGGGTGTCGAGACGTTCGCGGCGGTGCACGGACATGGTCCCGCGCAGCCGGTCCTTGGCGTAGTCACGCGCCTGCCCGTCCGCCTCGCGGGGCCTCGGTGCGGTGGGCGCCCAGCGGAGGCGGGCCTCCTCGGCCTCCTCGTACATGTCCGCCACCCTGGTCCGGGCGAACTCGCGGTCGCCGGCCGCCGCCGCCGCACGGGCCGACTCCAGCGCGGAGCGCAGCCGTTCGCGGACGACGGGGTCCTCCCCCGTCTCCGCGCCCAGGTACCCGGACCACACGTCGAACGCCTTGGCCAGTTCGGCGTCCAGCATGATCCTGTACGTGTCCGGCACTCCGCCGCCTCTCCGTCGGGCCCGCCCGGGTGCGGACGGCAGCGGTACACGATAGTCCGGGCCGCGCGCCCGCCACCTCCGGTTTTCCCGCGGAGCCCCCGGGCGCGGCCACTCGTACCGGTGGTGGGGAAGCGGTTTCCCTCCCGCTCGGGCAGGGCGCTGGGTAGCGTACGTCCGCCGGATCCGGTCGGTGTTCGCGTGTCCGGGACCGGTGAACCGGCCGTGTCCGGTGGGTGGATGGCGACGGCCGTCCATACTGCGGGCCTCCCGGTCGAGTCCTGCGGCGGACGCGGGGGTATGGAACTCGTATGAACCACACGTCGCCACGTGCCGGTTCGACTCCGCGAGCAGGGGCGACCGGCGTGGCGCGTTCCTCCGGGTGGAGACGGTCGAGTCGATCGACGGCACCGCTCGTACACCTCGGGCTGAAAGGAAGACGAATGGCAACTCCTCTGTCCGCCGCTGCCGTCCTCAAGGCGCTGCGCGCCGAGGGCGTGCGCGTGGTCGAGGTCGGGAACTGGCGTACCCACAACCGGAATGCGAAGGGCCCCTGGGGGCCGGTCAACGGGTCGGTCGTCCATCACACGGTGACCAAGGGCACCGCGAACACGGTCCGGATCGTGCGTGACGGCTACCCGGACCTGCCCGGTCCGCTGTGCCACGGGATGATCGCGAAGAACGGCCAGGTGCACCTGGTCGGCTGGGGCCGCGCCAACCATGCCGGCGGCGGCGACCCCAAGGTCCTGAACCAGGTGATAGCGGAGTCGTACGGCACCCGTCCCACCCCGCCCACCAAGGGCAACGCGAACGGGGTCGACGGCAACGCCCGGTTCTACGGCTGGGAATGCGAGAACCTCGGCAACGGCAAGGACCCCTGGCCCGCCGTCCAGTACGACGCGATCGTCCGCGTCCAGGCCGCCCTGTGCCGGGCGCACAAATGGTCCGCCAAATCCGTGATCGGACACCTGGAGTGGTCGAACGACAAGGTCGACCCCCGCGGTTTCACCATGGCCAAGCTCCGCGCCGACGTGGCGGAGCGGCTCAAGCACCCCGCGAGCTGGAACGGCTCCGACCCCGAGGAGGACCCCATGGCCGGAATCACCAAGCGCGACATCTTCGACGCCGTCTGGAAGACCGACGCGATCGGCGGTCCGGCGGACGCGGCGGACCACGCGACGAACCCGACGTGGCAGCCGCAGTCCATCCTGAAGGACATGCAGGCCCGCATCCGGTCCATGGACAAGCGGCTGGCCGCCCAGACGGCCGCGATCACCGCCCTCGCCGGTCAGCTCGGCACCGGCGCCGACTCGAAGACCGTGGTGGCCGCGGTCCAGGCCGCGATCGACCGGGCCGTCACCGAATCCGACTGAGGCCGCGGGCCGGCCTCCGTGCCCCGGTGGGGCGTGGGGGCCGGCCCCCGCTCAGTCCGTGCCCTTCTCACCGGTCGGCGGGACGGCACGGCCGGCGTTCAGCTCGAGGTGCCCGCCGGAGAACCGGCCGCGCATCCGGCGGTCGTGGGTGACGACGACGACGGCGCCCGGGAACTCGGCCAGGGCCCCTTCCAACTCCTCGACCAGGGCCGGGGAGAGGTGGTTGGTCGGCTCGTCCAGGAGGAGCAGATCGGCCGGATCGCCGACCAGCCGGGCCAGTTCGAGCCGACGGCGCTGCCCGTACGACAGCTCGCCCACCCTCCGCCGCAGATCGGCCGGGGCGAACAGGCCGAGTGCCAGCAGCCGTTCGGTCTGCTCGTCCAGGTCGCCCCCGCGTCCCCGGGCGAACGCCTGGGGCGCCGTCAGCCCCGGTGGCCATCTCGTCCCTTCCTGTCTCAGATGACCGACCCGGCCGCGTGTCCGCACCGTCCCCTCGTCGGGTGTCGTCTCGCCCGCCAGGAGCCGCATCAGCGTGGTCTTGCCCGCGCCGTTGGGGCCGGTGACCAGCAGACGGTCGCTGCCGCCGATCCGGAGCGACGGCAGGTGCAGCCGGTTCCCGACCCGGATGCCGTCGAGCTCGGCCACGGGCTGTTCCGTCCCGTCGTCGGCGGCGGTGGTCAACCGGCCGGTGAACACCAGTGGTTCGGGCGGTGGGGCGACGGGCCGCCCGGTCAGCCGCTCGACGCGTTCCTTCGCGTTGCGGATGCGGACCATGGCCCCGTGGCCGCGGCCCCGGGACCGGAATCCGCCGTGGCCGAAGACCGCGAGGGGCAGCTTGCGCGGGACCGCCGCCAGCCGTCCCGCGTTCGAGGCCGCCAGTTTCCGGTTGCGGTCCAGCTCCGCGCGCCAGTCGGCGTACTCCTGCAGGCGGCGGCGCCGTTCGGCGGCCTTGCCGGCGCGGTAGCCGTCGTAACCGTCGCCGTAGCGCGTCACCTTCCCTTCGTCGACTTCCAGGATCGTGGTGGCGACCCGTTCCAGGAACACCCGGTCGTGGGTGACCGCGACGACGGTGCCCCGGTGGGCCCGCAGACGGTCCTCCAGGCGGCCCAGCGCCCGTTCGTCCAGGTCGTTGGTCGGTTCGTCCAGCAGCAGCAGCTCCGGCCGGGACGCGAGCGTGGTGGCCAGCGCCAGCCGGGACCTCTCGCCGCCGGAGAGGGTGGCGAGCGTCCTGTCCCGGGCCAGCCCGGGGAGACCGAGTTCATGGAGCGCGACGTCCACCCGGGCGTCGGCTCCGTGGCCGCCGCGCGCCTCGTAGTGGGCGAGCAGCCGGGCGTAGTCGTCCAGTGCGGTGGTGAGCCGGGCCCCGGACAGTCCCTCCAGCCCGGTCTCGGCCTGCCGGATCCGCGCCTCCAGGTCGCGCAGATCGGCCATGGCCGCGTCCACCACGTCCTGGACACGCACCTCGGGCGGCAGCCGCGGCGACTGGGCGAGATGGGCCGAGCCGCCGGGCGCGGTCACGGTCAGCTCGCCGTTGTCGGGCCGGTCCAGCCCGGCGATCAGCCGGAGCAGCGTGGACTTTCCCGCTCCGTTCTCGCCGATGACGCCGACCTTCTCGCCGGGGCTGATGGTGAAGGAGACCCGGTCCAGCACGATGTGGTCGTCGTAGCGGCGGGTGACGTCGTGGAGTGCGAGTTGCGCGACGGGCATGGGTGAGCCCCCTGTTCTCGGCCGGGCCGATGGGTGTGGTCGGTGGGACGCGTCCGCGCACGCCGTGGAAGCCCCGCGCACCCTGCCGGGCAGGGCGCGGGGATCACGGAAGGAGAGGCGGCGCGGAGGAGAACGCGCGGCGGCGGAGCCGGACTCGACGCGGCCGCGCGGGGACTGTCACAGAGAACCCATGCGCAGCACCGTAGGCGCGGCGGCGGGGGCCCGCAAGGCGTTTTCCGAGCGGTTGACCGGTGCCGGTGCCGGTGCCGGTCCGTAGGATCGATCGCGTTCGCGCGGCCGCCGGTACGTCGGGGCCGGTGCCCGGCGCGGGCGGTGAGGAGCCGTTCATGGACCGTCCGCCGCACCCCGTACGTCCGGCCGCCTTCGGGGCGGTGTCCGCCCGGTTGTCGCTGCTGAGCGACCGTCGGCTCCGTGACGTGATGGCCTCGGCCACGACGCTCGGCTCCGGTGTCGGGGGCAGGACCGCCGAGTTCGAGGTCGACGGCACGCCGGTCTTCGTCAAGCGGATCCCGCTGACGGACATCGAGATGAGACCGGAGAACGTGCGGTCCACGGCGAACGTCTTCGGGCTGCCCGCGTTCTACCAGTACGGGGTGGGCTCGTCCGGGTTCGGCGCCTGGCGCGAGCTGGCCGTGCACGCCCTGACCACCGGGTGGGTGCTCGACGGCGCCTGCGCGGACTTCCCGCTGATGTACCACTGGCGGGTGCTCCCGGACACGCCGCCGAGCGGGTTCGCCGACGAGTTCGGAGGTATCGACGGGGCGGTCGCGCACTGGGAGGGGTCGTCGGCCGTGCGCGCCCGGCTGGAGGCCATTGGCCGGTCCGCCGCCTCCGTCGTGGTCTTCCTGGAGCATCTGCCGCAGACGCTCGCCGCCTGGCTCGCCGATCACCGGGAGAGAACGCCGGGCGACGGGTACGGGGCCCGGTACGCCTGGGCGGAGGAAGCCGTGATGCGTACGGCCGCCTTCATGCGCTCCCGGGGGCTCGTCCACTTCGACGCGCATTTCGACAACGTCCTGACCGACGGCCGCTCGGTCCGCTTCGCGGATTTCGGCCTCGCGCTGAGCACGGAGTTCGAGCTCTCCCCCGCCGAGTCCGCGTTCCTGGCCGCGCACCGCGCGTACGACAGCGACTACCTGGCGAACCATCTGCTCCGCCACCATCTCCCCACCGGGCTGCGCGGCGGACTGGGGCACGAGGAGTTCCTGCGCCGCTGGCTCACGGACGACCGGCCCGAGGGGGTGGCGCCGGGGGTCGCCTCGGTCATCGACCGGCATGCCCCGAGGGCCGTCGTCGTGGACGGGTTCCAGCGCCGGTTGGTCCACGGGAGCCGACGGACGCCGTACCCGGCCGCCGCGATCGAGCGGGCCGGGCGGTGAGCGGGCCGGGCGGTACGGTCACCGCCCGGGCGGCCGGAGTCCGGCGCGGCGGAGTACCGGAGTGGACAGGGCGAGCACGGCGGCGAGCAGGCAGACCCCGCCGCATCCGGTGAAGAACGCGCCCGCGCCCCACAGGTGGACGGTGATCCCGACGGCCGGGAAGAGCGCGGGGGCCAGGCCGAGCGTGCACAGCGTCGTGACCGAGGTGACCCGGCCGAGGTAGCGGGGATCCGTCTCCGTCTGGACCAGGGCGCCGGTCACCGTGGTGGTGAATCCGCTGCTCATGCCGATCAGGGCGCCGAACGCGACGGCTCCGGGCAAGGAGGCGGCGTGCCCCAGGGCGACCGCCCCCGCGGCGGTGACGAGCAGGGCGCCCGCCATGGTGAGGCCGGCGCGGGGTATTCGGGGCGCCGCGGTGAGCAGCAGTGCGGCGGCCGCGGCTCCGACGCTGAAGGCGCCGGCGATCCATCCCATGCCGGGCGCGCCCCAGCCGCGTTCGTCCGCCAGGAGCACCAGTCCGGTGGCGACCGGGCCGCTGAAGCACATCTCGCTCAGGCCGGTCACGACGACGAGTGGGGCGAGCAGCCGGTGGCGGCGCA
This sequence comes from Streptomyces sp. NPDC001108, assembly GCF_053598535.1. Lineage (NCBI taxonomy): Bacteria > Bacillati > Actinomycetota > Actinomycetes > Kitasatosporales > Streptomycetaceae > Streptomyces > Streptomyces sp. NPDC001108. The sequence continues at coordinate 263,762 of NZ_JBSFKL010000006.1, read as the reverse complement.
GGTAGCGCAGCCCGTCGCCCAGTTCGCGCCGGGCGGAGCCACAGGGCAGGGGGGCGGGGCCGGGCGGTTCGCAGGTCCGCACCGTGAGCAGGAGGACGAGCGAGACCGCGAACAGCGCTCCGGAGGCGGCGAACGCGCCGGCCGTGCCACCGGACACCAGTAACGCCCCCGCGAGGAGCGGCCCGGTGGCGTTGCCGAGCCGGATCGACAGGCCGCGCATGCCCTGGACCCGGGCGAGTTGGGCGGGCTCGGTGATCCGGGGCGGGAGGGCGCCCACCGCCGGCATGAACACCGCGTCGACCGCGCCGAAGACCAGCGCGACGGCGATCAGCAGCCATACGCCCGGTGCCGCCGCCACGACCGCCCCGGCGGTCACCAGGATCACCCCGCAGCGGACCGCGTCGCTGACGACGGCGACCCGGCGCGGCCCGAAGCGGTCGGCGACCACTCCCCCGCCGAGCATGAGCACCGCGCGCGGCAGCGCCCCCGCCGAGACCACCAGACCCACCTGCGAGGGTCCGGCGACCCGGGTGGCCGCCCAGGACAGGGCGAGGAAGTACACGACGTCGCCCGTGACCGAGGCCGTGTACGCGGTGAGCCAGCGCAGGACGTTGACGTCCCGGTACGCGGGCCGCGGTGGGGCCGCCGGAGCGGGGAGGCTCACGCTCCGGCGTCCGGCGGCAGGACCGTGCCGGGCGCCGGGAACGCCTGCACCTGGACGAAGACCGGCGAAGTGCCCTCGGGTACCCCGCCCGACCGGTCGCGGTACCGGGTGATCACCTCGAAGATCTCGTCCCGCATCAGGCTGGTGTCATCGGGGGTCAGATGGAGCAGGAAGTCGCCGTAGGCGGTGGCCCGGAGCCAGTCCTCGGGGAGCAGCGGCACTTCCCGCGCGGCCCGGTGCAGGCGGTCGGCGGCGACTTCGGCCACGGCCTGGGTGTAGGCGCGGCCGGTGTCGCGCTGTTCGGCGGTGGCCGTCGCCGGGTCGTGGACCGACTGGCGGTGGACGGACCTCCACCAGCGTTCCCGTCCGGTGCCCCGGTCGGGTTCCTCCTCGATGAGTCCGCCCGCCGCGAGTCGGCGCAGGTGGTAGCTGGCGGCGCCGGGGTTGATGCCCAGTGCGTCGGCGACGTGGGTGGCGGTGGCGGGGCCGCGCTCGCGCAGCAGGGCGAGCACGGTCAGCCGCAGGGGGTGGGCGAGCACGCGCAGGGCCGCGGTGCCGAGTTCGACATCGCGCGGGGGTGGGAGGTCCGAGGCGGTCATGCGCAGACGATAGCCCCACAACAGTTCTTTCGAAAGAGTTGTTGTGAAGGGCGTACGCTCCCGATGCCCGCCTCGGTCGTCGCCGGCCGCCGGCTCTTGTCCGGCGACGCGCATGCGGCGATCATGGAATCTCGACGACTCGTTCTGCGAAAGGCCCCCGTGCGCAAGCTCGTGTACTTCATCGCGTCCACCCTCGACGGATACATAGCCGGACCGGACGGCGCCGACCCGACCGGCCCGGACGGCTTCTGGCCGATCCCCGAGGAGTACGTCCGGCACCTCGTGGAGAAGTACCCGGAGACGCTGCCCGGCCCGGCCCGTGCCGCACTGTCCGTCACCGACCCGGGCAGCCGTTTCGACACGGTCCTCGAAGGGCGGCGTTCCTACGAGCTCGGCCTGCGGGTCGGGGTGACCGACGCCTATCCGCACCTGCGCCATCTGGTGTTCTCACGGACGATCGGCGAGAGCCCGGACCCGGCGGTGGAGATCGTCGCGGACGATCCGGTGGAGGTCGTACGGGAGTTGAAGCAGCAGGACGGGAAGGACATCTGGCTGCTGGGCGGGGCCGAGCTGGCCGCTTCGCTGTACTCCGAGATCGACGGAATGATCGTGAAGCTGAGCCCGATGACCATCGGTTCCGGGATCCCGCTCTTCTCCGGCGGGGCTCCCTTCGATCCCCGCGCCTGGGACCTCACCGACCACACCGTGCTGGAGTCCGGGGCGGTCTTCCTCACGTACGCCCGCGCGGCGGCAGCCACCGCGTAGCACGAGGTCACGGGTGGTCCGGGGCGGAATCCCCGTGGCCGTGCGACGGGCCGTACGGGTATCGTCCGGCACCCGGACGGCCCGCCCCGAGGCCCGACCCGCGGAAGGATCCGTTTCATGACCGGCGCGCGAGCGACGACGACCCTGTGGCGCCCGACCGGCCCGGAGGAGCTGGAGCTGGTCCGGGAGTCGGGCTGGCGTGCCTGGCCGCCCCGCCTGCCCGAGCAGCCCCTCTTCTATCCGGTCCTCGACGAGGAGTACGCGATCATGATCGCGCGGGACTGGAACGTGAAGCACAGCGGAGCCGGGTTCGTGACGCGTTTCGAGGTCGATTCGGAGTTCCTGCGGCGCTATCCGGTGCGTCAGGCCGGTGGGAGGACCATCCTCGAACTGTGGGTCCCGGCGGACGAGCTCGACGACTTCAACGCCCACATCGTCGGCGGGATCCAGGTGGTCCACACCTTCCGGTAGCCGGCGGGGCGCCGCCTCACCCGTACAGGTCCGGGCGCCCGTGCGAGGATCGCGGCGTGAACGAGCCACGCCTCCGCCTCGCCGACGCGTCCGACGCCGCCGCTCTGGTCCGGCTCCGCGACGGGGCCGCCCGTTGGATGCTCGGCCGGGGCATCACCGGCCAGTGGCGCCCCGGCGAGCTCGGCGAGGACCATTTCCGCCGGGTCATGACGAGCGGTGAGGTCTGGGTCGCCGAGGACCGGGGCCGGCTGTTCGGGGCCTGGGAACTGTGGTGGGCGGACGAGGACGCCTGGGGGCCGCAGCCGCCGGTGGCCGGATATGTGCACCGGCTGATGGTCGACCGCGGCAACGCCCCCGCGGGAGCGGGCCGGAGGCTGCTGCGGGCCGCCGAGCGGCGAGTGGCCGAGGCGGGGAGGACGCGCGTCCGCCTCGACTGCCTGGCCACCAACGCGCGCCTGACCGCCTACTACCTGGCCGAGGGGTACCGGGCCGTCGGCCACAAGGCGGGCAAACCGCAGCCGGGCGGCGCGCCCAAGTCGTTCACGCTTCTGGAGAAGACCCTGCGGCCGGGGAGACCGCCGGAGGCGGACCGCCGCGCCTGACCGTCCCGGTCACCCCTGGGGCGGCCGTCCGTCCGGGCGGCCCGTGCGGGACCAGGTGAGCCCTTCGAGCCGCTCGATGCTCTGGTTGAACTCGATGAGCAGGGTGACGAACTCCTCGGTCCGCTCCTGGGTCCACCCCGAGATCTCGATGAGGCGGTCCGCCCCGGCGCGGCTGACGGCGCGGTCCGCCGCCAGTCGTTCCAGGCCGAGCGCGGTGGGACGGAACTTGCGGGCCACTCCGCCGTCGGGGTCGGGGATGCGTTCCACCAGCCCGTTCCGGAGCATGGCGCTGACCTGCCGGTTGATGGTGGAGATATCGACCTGGAAGGTGAGCGCCAGCTCCTTGAGCGTGAGCGGCTCGCCGACTTCCAGCCGGGTGAGCAGCACATACGCCGAGCGCTCCAGGCTCTGGCCCGCACGGGGGCCCCGGGCGGCGATGAAGTGCCGGGAGAGCAGGGTCAGCTCCCGCTCCAGATCGCTCAGCCGGGACTCTTGCTCACTCATCGCTCGACCCTCTCCCACCATTGGTTCCCCGCCATCATCGCGCATGGCCGCACCGCTCCCGAGGCCACCACCCGAGATGTTTGTGCACAGTGCACACGATGTGTACTGTGCACAATGTGGGTGGCGCGGCATTCCCCGCCGGGCACCGGCAGAACCACCGGCACGACGAAAGGATCAGGGCCATGGAACGCCTCAAGGACAAGGTGGCGGTCATCACCGGCGCGGGCAGCGGCATCGGGCGGGCCGCCGCCGAGCTGATGGGCCGCGAGGGCGCCCGGGTCGTGGTCGCCGACCACCACGGGCAGAGCGCGGAGGAGACCGCCACCCTCGTCGAGGCCGCGGGCGGGCGGGCGCTGCCGGTCACCGTGGACGTCACCGACGAGGGCTCGGTCGCGGACATGGTCGCCGCGGCCGTCGCCGAGTTCGGCGGGCTGCACGTCCTGTGCAACCACGTCGGCGGCACCAACCCGCGCAAGGACCTGGACCTGCTCCGCATGGACATGGACGAGTTCGACCGGGCCGTCACCCTCAACATGCGCAGCACCCTTCTCGGCTCCCGGCACGCGGTCCCCCACATGATCAGCGCCGGTGGCGGGTCGATCATCAACACCGCGTCCGTGGCCGCGCTCGTCGGCGACGTCCTGCAGACCTCGTACGGCGCCGTGAAGGCCGCGGTGGTCAGCATGACGAAGTCGATCGCCGTCCAGTACGGACCGCAGGGCATCCGCTGCAACGCGGTGGCCCCCGGTGCGGTGATGACCCCCGCCCTGGAGAACAACCTGCCCGAGGACGTCATCGCGGCACTGAAGAAGGGCAACGCGCTTCCTTACCTGGGCGCCCCCGAGGACATCGGGCACACCATGGTCTTCCTCGCCTCCGACGAGTCCCGCTACCTCACCGGCCAACTCCTGGTCGTCGACGGCGGCATGACCATGCAGTCCTCCGCCGCCCCCGGACGACGGGCCATGCTTCCGGGATAAGGTCGGTGCCGGGCAGCCGGTTCCACGCGGGCGGTGCGGGGTTCTCCCGTACCGCCCAAATAATTTTGCACACCACGCAAAAATGCATAGCATGCACGTCATGACCTCCGCCGACCCGTCTCTCGGGCTGCGTGAACGCAAGAAGCGTGCCACGCGCAGAGCCCTCGCGGACACGGCGCTGCGCATGGCCGCGGAACGCGGCATCGACGAGGTGACCGTGGAAGCGGTCACCGACGCGGTCGGCGTATCCGTCCGCACCTTCTTCAACTACTTCCCGTGCCTGGAGGAAGCGATCACCCGCCCCCTCCAGGAGGACGCCGAACGGGTCTGCCGGGCCGTGCTGGACGCACCGTCCGACTTCACCGTGCTCCAGGCCCTGCGCGAGGCCATCGCCCAGGAACTCGCCCACATCGAAGAGGACCACGAACGCTGGGAGCTCCAGATGGCGGTGGTGCGGAAGAGCCCGTCGCTGCTCCCCCGGTTCCTGGCCGCCCAGGGCGCGGACGAACGGGCGCTGGTCGCCGTCGTCGCCGAACGGCTCGGCCAGGACCCCGAGTCCGACCTCCGCCCCCGGCTCGTCGCCCATGTGGCGATCGCCGCCGTACGCGCCTCCGTCGAGCTCTGGGTGGCCTCGGGACGCACCCGCACGTTCCAGAGCATCTACCACGAGGCGTTCACCGCACTGGCCGCGGGCCTGAACGACTGACCCATGCGCGGAGCCCCACCGGGATTCCGCCACCGAGAACCACCCGAGAATCCAGAGAATGAGGAACGCCGGCCGATGAGCGCTGCCGCCACTCCCGAAGAACAGATAGCCGGTGCGCCCGAGGCGGCGCCATCGGCCATGTCACGCCGTCAGATACTCCAGGCCATGTCGGGCCTGATGGCCGGTATGTTCGTGGCCATCCTGGCCTCGACCGTGGTCTCCAACGCCCTTCCGAGGATCATCGCCGACCTGAACGGCAGCCAGTCCTCGTACACCTGGGTGGTCACCGCCGAGCTGCTGGCGATGACGGCGACCGTCCCGATCTGGGGCAAGCTGTCCGACCTCTACGACAAGAAGCTGCTCATCCAGCTGTCGCTCTCGATGTTCGTCGTCGGCTCGCTGGTGGCCGGCTTCTCGCACAGCGTCGGCCTGCTGATCGTGAGCCGTGTGGTGCAGGGCATCGGCGCGGGCGGCCTCACGGCGCTCGCCCAGGTCGTGATGGCGGCGATCATCCCGCCGCGTGAACTCGGCCGCTACTCCGGCATCTTCGGTGCCGTGTTCGCCGTCGGCACCGTCGCGGGCCCGCTGATCGGCGGTGTGCTCGTGGACACCTCCTGGCTCGGCTGGCGCTGGTGCTTCTTCATCGGGGTGCCGTTCGCTCTGCTCGCGATCGTGCTGCTCCAGCTGACGCTGAAGCTGCCCACGGTCCGCCGCGAGGTGAAGATCGACTATCTCGGTGCCGTGCTCATCATGAGCGGCGTCAGCGCGCTGCTGCTCTGGGTGACCCTCGCGGGCAACCGCTTCGACTGGGCCTCCTGGCAGACCGCCGCCCTGGTCGGCGCCGGTGTCATCCTGCTGGCCCTCGCGGTGCTGGTCGAGTCCAAGGTCCAGGAACCGATCATTCCGCTGGACATCTTCCGCAACCGCACGGTGACGCTGACGACCGTGGCGAGCATGCTCGTCGGTGTGGCCATGTTCGGCGGCACCGTCTTCCTCTCGCAGTACTTCCAGATCTCGCTGGGCAAGACGCCGACCATCGCCGGTCTGATGAGCCTGCCGATGATCCTCGGTCTGATGATCTCGACGACCGTCGCCGGTCAGATCATCTCCTCCCGGGGCAAGTGGAAGGGCTTCCTCATCGCGGGCGGCATCATCATGACCGCGGGCATGGGTCTGCTCTCCACGATCAGCGCGGACTCCTCCTTCGGACTGCTCAGCGTCTACATGGTCGTTCTCGGCGTGGGCGTCGGCATGCTGATGCAGAACCTGGTGCTGGCCGCCCAGAACGACGTGCCCGCCTCGGAGCTGGGCGCGGCGACCTCGGTCCTGTCGTTCTTCCGCAGCCTCGGTGGCGCGATCGGTACGAGCGCCCTCGGCGCCGTGCTCGGCAACCGGGTGGCGAGCGAACTGGAGAAGGGCTTCGGCGGCGCGGCGGCCGGCGGCGGCTCCGGCCACTCCGTCCCCGACCTGAGCAAGCTGCCCGAACCGGCCCGGCACATCGTCGAGCAGGCGTACGGGGTCGCGACCGCCGAGGTCTTCCTGGTCGGCGCGCCGTTCGCCTTCCTCGCCCTGATCGCGGTGCTGTTCATCAAGGAGAAGCCGCTCAAGACGCAGAGCGGCATGCAGCGGCTCGCGGAGGAGAAGGCCGCGGCCGAGGCGAGCTGAGCCACCGGCTCCCGGTGGCAGGGGCCCGGCCGCCGTGACGGGGCGGGCTCTTCCGGACACGTGCGACACGCCGTCCGGAAGAGCCCGTGCCGGACACGGCGGCCGGGCCTTCGCCGTATCCCCGGATCCGGGACCCGTCGTGGCTGCCGGCTCCGGGCCCTGTCCCACCCGCGCGGGTCCGGGTCAGTCGTCGTGCGGCACCGGCCACACGGCCGGCCGGGTACCGCCGCCGGGCCGCTTGGCGGCCGCGCGGTTGCCGACCAGCGTCCTGCGGATCCGCGCGGCGGTCGCGCGTGCGTGCTCCGAGGTGGCGACCGTCTCGGCGGTGGCCGGGACGAAGCGGTGGGCCGGCTGCTGGCAGTACGGGCAGGGCGCGCCGTCGGTGAGCAGGTAGCCGTCCTCGCAGGCCCTGTTCCCGCACCGGCCGGGGCTCACCAGGGCCTCGGCGATCTCCTGCGGCGCCCAGCGGCGACGGTTCTCCTCGTCGCGTTCGTGGATGGCGTGGGACCAGCGGTTGCTCCAGCGGCGCTCGACGCGGTCGAGGAGCTGGGCGGCCGTGCGGTGCTCCAGCTCGCCGTAAAGGATGTCGGGGAGGGTGCGCGGCACCCGGTGTCCGAGGGCCTGGAGCAGGGGTGCGGGGAAGCCCTGCAGGACGAAGCCGATCGGGTCGCCCCCCGGGCGCTGCTTCCACTGCCGGCACTCGCAGGCACCGATGTCGGGCAGGGGCTTGCGGCAGTTCGCGCAGAGACCGCGGCAGTCGGAACAGACCCCGTCGTGCAGCCCGTCCAGATACGGGGCCGGGGCCCTGCCGCACTCCCGGCAGCAGGCGGCGCACGGACCGCACAGCCGTTCGCTGCCCTGCTGCGTCGTCCAGCTCCGCTGCTGGCAGCGGCAGCACAGGACGGTGTTGCAGTGGTCGCTGTGCTCGCCGTTGTGCCGGCCGAGTGGGGCGAAGGACATGGCGCATCCTCTTCTCGGGTGGTACTCCCTCCACCCTAAGGGCTGTCCCGGGCCCTCCACGCATGCGGAAGGAGGGGGCGCCGTACGCCTGGTACCGCTGGGGCGGGAGCACTCGGGCCTGCGCGTCGGCCACGACCACCCTTGCCGCACAGCTGCTTCCTGCCCCAGCGGCACGCCCAGCCTGCCGCACGGGCCACCCCGGGGGCCCGCGCCGAATCGCGCATCGGTACACGTATCTGTGCGGCCCCCCGCGCCCACCCCGTCGGCGTCGGCATACGTACCGGCGGCGCGCCCGGCTACGTACGGGGTCAGGGCTCCAGCACCGAGGCGATCTCCGTGCGTGAGTCGATGGCGAGTTTGGTGAGGATCCGTTCCACATGGGTGTCCGCGGTCCGCTTGGAGATCACCAGGTGCTCGGCCACCTCCCGGTTGGAGAGCCCGCGTGCGACCAGGACGGCGACCTCCCGTTCCCGGGGGGTGAGCAGATCGGCCGCCGCGGGCTCCGGCCGGGCGCGGGGCACGGTCCGCCGGGGCGAGGGCGGCCGGTCGGTGTCCGAGCGCACCGCCGCCAGGATCTCGGTCCCCGACAGCCGCGCCCCGACGCCGTGCCAGCGCTCGTACTCCGCGTCCCCCAGCGCGTCCCGTACGGCGCTCCGGGTCGTCTCCTGCTGTTCCAGCACGGCCGCGAGCATGGCCACCGGATCCCCGCTGAGCCGGCGCGCCCCTTCCGCGTATCCCAGCAGCCAGGCCGCCCGGACGTGGCGCTGCGCCAGGGCCGCGTGCCAGGACAGGCCCAGGCAGCAGAGCGCCGCGACGAGCACGTCGCCGATCTCACTGATGGCCTCCAGGGACTCCCTCAGCACCTCGGCGGCCTCGTCGTGGCGTCCGGCGAGCCAGAGGATGAGCCCCTGGGCCATCAGCGTGGAGCCGTAGAACTGCCGGTCGCCGGTGCCCTCAAGATGGGCCAGCCCCCAGGCGCACAGCTCCAGGGCTCCGTCGGTGTGCCCGAGCGCGGCCCGCAGCAGCGCGCCCTCGTAGTGGACCATGCTGATGCCCAGCAGGTCGCCCACGGCGACGATCTGGCGGCGGCCCTGCTCCATGTCGGCGAGCCCTTCCTCGATCTCGCCGCACAGGGCCCGCATCGCGCCGTTGTACGCCTCCGTGAAGAGCGCGACGCGCTGCTCGTCGCAGTTCAGCGCCGACTCCCGGGCCCATCGGAAGAGGTCCGGCGCCTCGTCGAGGGCGGCGGTCCAGGTCGCGAACACACCGGTCATGAAGAGGCCCCAGGCCCGCTCCGAGCAGTCCTCCGGCACCAGGGCGAGGCCCTTGTCGATCCAGTACCGCCCCTCCGACAGCGTGCCGCTGGCCCGCCAGTGGGGAGCGAGCCAGACGGCGAGGACCAGCCCGTCCGCCGCGCCGCCCTCCGTCGAGAAGGCGTACTTCATCGCGGCCCGGATGTCGGCGATCTGGCCGCGCACCGCCCGGTGCAGTTCGGCCTGGGCGGGAGTGATCAGCTCCTCCCACATCCGGCGGGCCGTCTCGCGATGGTGCTCGAAGTGGCGTTCGCGTACGTCGGTCGCGGTGCGGTCCTCGTCGAGGCGCTCGGCCCCGTACTCACGGATCGTGTCCAGCAGCCGGTAGCGCGCCCCGTCCTCCCCGACGCGCTGCACCACCGACTTGTCGACCAGCCCGAAGAGCGCTTCCAGCACGGCGTCGGCCGGGAGCCGGTCGCCGCCGCCCACCCGCTCGGCGGCGGACAGCTCGAAGGGGCCGGCGAAGACGGACAGCCGCGCCCAGAGGAGGCGCTCCGCCGGGGTGCAGAGCTCGTAGGACCAGCCGATCGTGGTCCGCAGGGTCTGGTGGCGGGCGCAGGCGGCGCGCTGGCCGCCGGTGAAGACCTCGAACCGGCGGTCCAGCCGGGCCACCAGCTCCGCCAGCGGCGCGACCCGCAGGCGCACGGCGGCCAGTTCGAGGGCGAGCGGGATCCGGTCGAGCCGCTCCACGAGCGAGAGCACCTGGTCCCGGTTGGCATCGGTGACGGCCCAGCCGGGCAGCACCCGGGCGGCCCGCTGGGTGAACAGTTCCACGGCGTCGTCCACGCCGAGCGGGGCGATCGCCATCGTCCGCTCGTCGACGACGTCGAGGGGCTGCCGGCTGGTGGCCAGGACGCACACCTCGGCCGCCTCCCTCAGCAGGACGTCGCAGAGCACGGCGCAGGCGTCGACCAGGTGCTCGCAGGTGTCGAGCACGACGAGGAGCCGCTGTCCCCTGATGTGGGAGACCACCGCGTCCAGCGATCCCATCCCGGCGTGCTCCGGCACCTCCAGCACGGTGGCCAGCGTCTCCGGCACCAGCTCCGGATCGGACAGGGCCGACAGCTCGACCAGCCACACCCCGTCCGGGAACCGGTCCCGCAGGCCCTCCGCCGCGCGCAGGGCGGTGCGGCTCTTTCCGACGCCGCCCGGCCCCACGAGGGTGACGAGCCGCGCCTCCTGGAACGCCTCCCGGATCAGCGCGACCTCCTCGGTCCGCCCGACGAAACTGGTCCGCTCGGCGGGGGGCTGCCCGCTGCGCCGCTGCCCGAAGCCGAATCCCATGGGGCCCCCGTGATGCTCAGGTGCCTCGCCTCTTCGCGAAGCATCAGCACAGTGTAGATGCGCGACTGCGGAGCGTTGCCGGTGCGCGGAACGGCGTACGGGGTCGTGCGGAGTTCCGGGTATCCTGCGCCCGGCGCCGGTCGGCGACCCGGCGACGGGCGACCGGCGACCGGTCAGAGCGCGAAGCTCTCGGTGTGTATGCGGGTCCGGGGCACCCCGGCCTGTACGAGTGCCGCGGTCGCCGCGACGGTCATGCCGCTCGGACCGCAGAGGTAGACGTCGCGCCGGGCCAGGTCGGGGACCAGGCTCCGCAGCGTCTGCGGTGCCAGTGGGTTGAACGAGGCGTCGGAGCGGCCGAGCAGGTAGTGCAGCCGCGCCTGACGGTGGGCGGCGATCGCCTCCAGTTCCTCGCGCAGCACCAACTGGTCCTCGCTGCCGGCCCGGTAGAGCAGGGTGATGTCGCCGGGGCCGCCGGGCAGCGTCTCGAAGAGGGCCCGTATCGGTGTGATGCCCACCCCGCCCGCGAGCAGGAGCACCCTTCGCCGCTTGCGCCGGTGGGCCGTCATGGCTCCGAAGGGGCCCGTGGCCAGCACCCGGGTGCCCGGCCTGAGCCTGCGGATGCGGCGGGTGTGGTTGCCGACCGCCTTGACCGTGATCCGCAGCCGGTCGTCCCGGACGGGCGCGGAGAGCGAGAAGGGCAGCGCCGAGTGCCAGATCCGCCGTTGCAGGAACCGCCACCGGAAGAACTGGCCGGCCTCCGCGGCGAGTTCGTCGAGCCCCTCGCCCCGCATCACGACCGAGAACACCTCGGGCCCCTCCGCCCGGACCTCCACAACACGCAGATCGTGCCGGAGCGCCTGCCGCACCGGAACGACGATCCGGTACCGGACCAGCAGCACCAGCACGGTGAGGTGCAGCAGCGCCCACATCCACCACGCGCAGGCGTTGACCGCGACGTCCGGGCCGGTCACCTGGTGCGCGACGCCGAGCGCCGCGCCCAGGTAGGTCAGCAGATGGACCGCCCGCCAGGTCTCGTGCCGGATCCGGCCCCGTACCGCGTGGGCGGAGACCGCGCCGACCGCGCACAGCAGCACGAGCCCTGCCCCGGCGAGCGCCAGTTGCGTACGGCCCAGCATCCGCAGCGCGGACGTCAGCAGGTCGTGCCCGTCGCGGGCGGCGGAACCGCACACCACGAGCAGGGTGTGCCCCAGGCACAGCAGCACCACCCAGCGCCCGCCCCACGCGTGCCACCGGGCCAGTCTGTCTGCACCCACCCCGTGTTCTACGGCGGGCACCCGCGCCATCAGGAAGAACATGACGAGCGCGCCGTACCCGGCGAGCAGACCGGTCACATGGGCGAGGTCCGCGAGGAGTTCGCCGAGCCGGGCCGTCGGCCGGACGTTCACGGCCCACAGGGCCAGGACCCACCCGCCTCCCGTGGCCACCCCCGCCAGCAGGGCCTTCGGAGACATCCGCCAGGGACCGGCCCATCGGTCGCCGGTGGCGAGGGCCCGCTTCACCACCCTGGCCGGGCGCACCAGGTACGAGCGCACGGGCCGCTCGCGGTGCCTGGTCCGCGGGGGCGCCGTGCGGGCCGGCCGGCGCACGGCGTGCCGCGGGCCCGGTATCACGTCGAGGGGCGTCGACGCGGTGCGCGAGGCGCGCCCCCGGCCCGTAGGGGCGCCTGCCGGCCGCACGGTGGAGGATTTCGCACTGGATTGGACACGGTCCCGTATTTCCACGGGATCGAACCTAGCGGCTCGAATTTCCGGAAAAGACTTCCTGTGCCCCTTGCGGAAAATCCTTAAGGTTCTCTTGAGCCTCGCTTCCGGGGCGAATAAGAATCACCTCGACCAGTGCGCCCCATGAGCCGTCGCACCCTCAAATCCGCTGGCAACGAACGGACTTCGACCATCCGAATCGGATATCGTCGGCATGCGGCGGCCGATGGCCCGCCGGGCATCTCCCCTTGTGTCGTCCACGATCCCCCACGCTCCCTCGGCCCCGCGAAAGTACGCCGGCCGGGAACCGGAGGCGGCGATCCGGCACATGACACCGGACCAGAGAACAAGGAAAGTCATGCACGACTCGATCGGGCCTCTTCCCTGTGCGCGTTCACGCCGCAGGTCTCCGAAGGCCGTCGTATGACGGGGCCGCTGCCCGAGGGCGGGCGCGCCGCGCGCCGGAAGGCCGCGAAGCGGAGCGGCAGGCACACCGCCGTACCGTCCCCGAAACGCGGCGCGCGCCGGCACGCCTCGCCCCGGTCCCGCGCCCCGCTGGCCTCCCCCACTGTCCCGCCGCCGCCCATGACCCGCGTCGAGGCCCGGCGCGCGGCCCGGGCGCGGAAGCCGGGCGCTGCCACGGTGGCGGGCCGGGTGGGTGGTGAGGTCCTCATCACCACGGGGGCGCTGATGCTCCTCTTCACCTCGTACCAGCTGTGGTGGTCGAACGTGCGCGCCCACAGCATCACGGGCAGCGCCCGTCACGAGCTGGAGCGCTCCTGGGCGCACAGCGGTGGCGGACCGGACGCGTTCGAGCCCGGCCAGGGCTTCGCGATCCTGCACATCCCCAAGCTGGACGTGGTCGTGCCGATCGCGGAAGGCATCGACAAGACCCGGGTCCTGGACCGCGGCATGGTCGGCCACTACGACAAGGACAGCATCCCCACCTCGATGCCGGGGGCGAAGGCGGGGAACTTCGGAGTCGCCGGGCACCGCAACACCCACGGGGAGCCGTTCCGCTACATCAACCACCTGCGGCCGGGGGACCCGATCGTCGTCGAGACGCGGGACACGTACTACGTCTACAAGATGGCGAGCATCCTGCCCCGGACCACGCCGAAGAACATCGCCGTGCTGGATCCGGTGCCCGCCGGTTCGGGCTTCACCGCGCCGGGCCGCTACATCACGCTGACGACCTGCACACCGGAGTTCACGAGCACGTACCGGATGGTCGTCTGGGGCAGACTCGCCGAGGAACGGCCGCGCGCCGAGGGTGAACCGGCGGAGATCCAGGAACGGTGAGGCGCCGCGGGCGCGGTGCGGAACGCGTCGCGCGGCTGCCGGTTCTCCGGCAGCCGCGCGTGGTCCGTTCCTCGGGGCCCCGACCGGTCCGGGCGGGCGGTCAGGCGGTCGACTGGTGGGGGCCGGGCACCGTCACGAGCTGCGCGGGCTGTACGGATACGGCCCCGGCTCCGATCATGGCCGCCTGGGCGGCCCGCCCGCGCACCGCCGTCCTCGGGGCCGTGAGCGCCGGGGGTTCCGCCGGCGAGGGGGTGCCGTACGGGCCGGGGAGGACCGGACGGTCCTGGATCGCCTCGTACCCGGCCGGCGTCTCCGCCGCGGGTTCGGGCCAGTAGACCGGCGCCGGGACCAGTCCGGGAGCGCCCTCGACACCGGCGGGGGTGAGTTCGGACCGGCCCCAGGGCTCGGCACCGACGGGCTCGCCCCATTCCTGGCCGGCCATCGAGGCGTGCCGGCCGCCCGGGGCGGGGCGTGCGGCCGGGGTCGCGGAGCCGTCCGGGCCGGCGGTGCGGGTGCCGGTCTGCGGGGCCGGGGCAGTTCCCCGGGCCCGTCGGGGGCGCGCGGCCTCGCCGTCGGGGGCGTAGCTCCGCGTGTTCTCCGCGGCGGTCGCGACGACGCCTTCGGCGGGGCGTCCCCGGCGGCGCCCGGACGCTCCCGGGCCGGTGCGGACGGGCGTCCGCGCGCTGTCCGGGAGGGGGTCCGGAACCGCCCGGCGGGCGTGCCGGCGCCCGGTCCCGCCGATGACCGCGACCTCCGCGGCGGGCCGGACCGGCCCCGCGTCGTCCCGGTGGGCGGGCGACGGCGCCCCGGGGTTCCGCCCGGAGGGCGGGTAGGGGATGTCCATGACGTGGACGCCCCCGCCCGTCCCCGGCACCTCACGGGTGCGGACCGTACCGCCGTGCGCACCGACGATGCCGTGGACGAGGGCCTGGTGGACCGGGTCGCCGCCGGTGTGCGGTCCGCGCACCTCGACGCGTACCGCGTCACCGCGCGGGGCGGGCTCGACCGTGATCGCGACCAGCGGATCGGGGTGGCCGGCGTCCGTGGCGCCGATGCCCGCGACGTCGGCGATGAGATGCGCGAGCGCGGTGGCGAGGCGTTCCGGGTCGGCCTCCGCCTCCACCGGCGGGGTGTTCACCTGGAAACGGAGGCGGCCGGGGCCGGCCAGTTCGACGGCGCGGTCGATACCGGCGTCGACGACCCGGTCGAGCAGTACGCGGCTCCGGCGCAGTCCCTCCGCCCCCGTGTCGGACCGCTGATGGCCGAGGACGTCGTCGATCAGGGCGGCCGCCCGCGTGTATCCGGACACCAGGTGGTTCAGGAGCCGGTGGGCCTCCGGCCAGAGGTGGACGGCGTCGTCGGCCGCCAGTGTGCGGAGTTCCGCGGTCAGCTCCGCCAGGGTTCCGTGCAGGGCTCCGTCGAGTGCCGCCGTGAGCTGGGTGTTGCGGGCGGTCAGCGCGGCGAGCCGGTCCCGTTGCCGGTCCAGTTCGGCGCCGTGCCGCTCGGTCAGTTCGGCCAGTTCGGCCTCGTGCTCCTGTACGAGCCGCTCGTACGGGCGCTGGTCGGTGAAGGTGAGGACGGCCCCGACGAGCCGGCCGCCCTCACGGACCGGGGCGGTCGCGATGTCGACCGGGACGCGGGTGCCGTCCCGGGTCCAGAGGACCTGCTCGCGGACCCGGTGGGCGCGGCCGGACCTGAGCGTGTCGGCGAGGGGCGACTCCTCGTACGGGTAGGACTCGCCGTCCGTCCGCGAGTGCAGGATCAGTGAGTGGAGGTCCTGGCCGCCGAGTTGACCGGCCCGGTATCCCAGGAGCCGTGCCGCCGCCGGGTTGACCAGGACGACCCGCCCCTCGATGTCCGTCCCGACGACGCCTTCCGAGGCGGCCCGCAGGACCATCTCCAACTGTTCGTGCGAGCGGTTCAGTTCGCCTTCGGTGTCGATGGTGCCGGTGAGGTCCCGCATCACGAGCAGGAGCAGACGTTCACCGGCGTGGTCGTACGGACCTCGGCTCCCGCCCCGGCCGTCCAGGTGGACGCCGGTGACCTCCGCGGCGAACTCGCTCCCGTCGGCGCGTCGCGCGGTCATCCGCTCGGGTGCGGTGCGGAACGGGCCTTCGACGTCCTCGGGGAGCGGGACCGAGCCGGGGAGGGACCGCGGGTCGAAGCCGGGCAGCAGGTCGAACAGCCCACGGCCCACGAGCACGGCACCGGGCATCTCGAACATGCCGAGCGCCGTGGTGTTGGCGTTGACGATGGTGCCGTTGCCGTTCACGATCACGAGGCCATCGGGGAGGGCATCGACGATGGCCGCGAGGTGGTCGGCTCCTCGGGACGGTCGGTTGTTCACGACGGCGCTTCCTTCCTTGACTGTCCGACCCCGCCTTGCCGGTTCCCCGGGGCATGTCGTCGAACCGCCACCTGCCGGGCGGTGTCTGGCACGCCAGGGGCCCGACGGATTCCGGCCGGCCGGAGTGCGGGCGGATGGGGGCTGTTGACTACGGCGGCCGGCCCGGTCGGCACCGGGCTGTTCGGGCCGCCACGGTGCCGAACCGCTCCCCCGGCACACGACCGCCGGGGGACGGGAGAGGGGTCAGCGGCCGGCCGCGGTCGAGCGGCGTCGGCCGACGGCGAACACCGCGGTCGCGCCGGCGGCCAGGACCGCCGCCCCCGCGACGGCGATGTAGCGGGTGGAGCCGTCGCCACCGGTCTCGGCGAGCGTGGTGTGCGGGGACCCCTCGGCGGCGCTGTCGACCCGGGGCTCGTCGGCACCGGTCGGTGTCCCGGCGGCGCCCTGCGCGGTGCCGGCCCCGGTGGAGGCCGGGGCGGCCGCTCCGTGACCGCCGTGGCCCTGGTGCTGGACGGAGGACTTGGCGGCGCCCTCCTCGATCTCCTTCTCGGTCGGCGCGGAGGCGGTGGGTGCGGCGGCGCCGCCCTTGGCGCCGCCGCCGAAGACGACGTCCGAGCAGGTGTAGAAGGCCTCCGGGGAGTCGGAGCGCTGCCAGATCGAGTAGATGAGATGGCGCCCGGACCTCGCGGGGACATTGCCCTGGAACACGTAGTCGCCGTTCTCCATCCGGGGGTCGGCGACCTTCACGAAGGGCTGGGCCTCCAGGTCCGACCATTTCAGCGGCTTCGACGGGTCGTAGGTGTCCTTGGTGATGTACAGCTCGAAGGAACCCTTGTGCGGGGCGGTGCCCTTGTAGTGGAAGGTGTGGGCGCCCGCCGCCATCTTCGTGGACGGCCAGTCGGTACGCGGCAGATCCAGGCCCCGGTACGTGTCGTTGGCGGCGCTGCACAGCTTGCCGTCGGGGATGATCTGCTTCGACTTCCCGGCCGCGTTCGCGATGTTGACCGCGTTCCAGTCGTAGAACGCCTGCTTGCCACTGGCGGCGATCGCCGCCTTGCACGCCGCGGACGTCGGCGATTCCACGCCCTCCGCGTAGCAGGCGGAAACCCGGCTGACCGGGTCCGTCATCGAACCGTGGGCCGATGCGGGAACGCTCGACAGCGCGGCCAGAACCAGTGAGGCGGCGCCTGCGGCGGTGCACGCGGCGGCCTTGCGGCGAAGGGTCATGGGGAAGAACTCCTCAGGAATGACGACGTCCGGGAGCAGGCCGGCGGGGCGGCCTTTTCGGCTCGATGCCTCCGCGGCCCGGCGATCAGCAACCTAACCCCGAAAAACGCGTCGGCCGCCCTTCCCGAGCACCGGCGGGCCATTCTTATGGATGCCTTAAGGCATACCTCAGGTTGTACTCACGCAGACCCCGGATTGGTCCGGACCGATTCCCCCGGAACGGGCTCGCGCACCGCCCGATGCACCTCTTCCTCCCGTGTTTCCCGGTGAGTTGGGCACCACCGGTAACGATTCCGGCTCGCTAGCCTTATCCCAGCCCTATGACCGGCATTCCCCGGGAACGGAGTTCCTAGGATTCCCGTGTACCCGGGTGGCGCAGCAAGCCCCGCCCGCGTCCGTACGTATGCCGCAGGCATCCACCGCGCCCCTTCATCGACCAACGGCGCGGATCGGCCTGCTTTCGAGGGGAATTCCATGTTTTCTGTCTTCAGACGCGGCGCCGCCCGTCTGGCCGCCGTCTCCCTGGCCTCGGGTCTGCTCGCGACGGGGGCCATGGCCCTCGCCGGACCCGCCGCGGCCGACGAGAGCCCCCTGGGCACGGGCGGTGCCACCGCGAAGCTCGGCGGCCTGACCGACTACGGGCCGGTCACTATCGAGGAGAAGGACGGGAGCAAGTGGTCCGTCGGACGCGCGGGCCTGTTCGAGATGCGGACCGGGCAGGGGGGCACGCTCTCGACCTACTGCATCGACCTGCGCACCGGGGCCCGGCAGGACTTCCACTACAAGGAGGTCGGCTGGGACCAGTCCTCCCTGCACGACAACGGCGACGCCGGGAAGATCCTCTGGGTCCTGGAGAACTCCTACCCCGAGGTCGCGGTGGCCGACCTGGCCAAGAAGGTCGGCGCCAAGAACCTCGACGCGAACGAGGCCGCCGCGGGAACCCAGGCCGCCATCTGGCACTTCTCGGACCGGGTGGCGGCCACCCCCACGGACCCCGACGCCAAACTGCTGACCGACTACCTGCTCGGCCGGGCGGAGAGCCTCCAGGAGCCGAAGGAGTCCCTGGTGCTCTCCCCCGCCTCCGTCGCGGGCAGGTCCGGTGACCGCGTGGGTCCGGTCACCGTCGCCACGAACGCGTCGACCGTCTCCCTCGCCCTCGCTCCCGGCGCCCCGGCCGGTGTACGGATCGTCGATGCGGACGGCAGGCCCGTCGAGAACGCCGCCAACGGTGACCGGGTCTTCCTGGACGTCCCCGCCGGTACCCCCGACGGATCGGCCGAACTGACCGCCCGGGCCACCACCGGGGTTCCGCTCGGCCGCGCCTTCGTCAGCACGGACGGCCCCAGCCAGACCCTCGTCCTGGCCGGGTCCAGCGATGCCGCCGTCACCGCCAAGGCATCCGCGTCCTGGGCGAAGAAGGGGGCCGTCCCCGCCGTCACCGCCGCCACCGACTGCGCGAAGGGCGGCGTCGACGTCACCGCCACCAACCAGGGTGACGAGCCGTGGACCTTCACTCTCAAGGGCGCGCGGTACACCGTCGCCCCCGGTGGCACGAAGACCGTGACGGTCCCGGTCGCCGAGGACTCCTCGTACGACCTCACCGTCACCGGCCCGAACGGCTTCGAGGAGACCTTCCGGGGCATCCTCGACTGCAGGACGGCCGCTCCCGGCACCAAGCCGTCGACGGCCCCCTCCGCCGCGCCCGCCCCCACCGCGCCCGCGGACCAGGTCACCGGTTCCACGACCGGCGGCGGCGACCTCGCCGAGACCGGCGGTTCCAGCGCCACCCCGATGATCGCCGGCGCCGCCGCCCTGCTCGTCGTGGTCGGCGGCGGCGCGGTGTTCCTCCTCCGCAGGAAGAGCGCGAGCGGCCGGTGAGCCACCGGCGCGGCTGACGGCCGTCGTCGGACGACGGCACGGAACGCGCAGGTCGCGGCCCCGGAGCGGATGGTCGCTCCGGGGCCGCGCCCCCCGTTTCCGGGAGGGGCTTTCAGGCGTCGAACACGGTGAAGAGCGCGCCGTCGGGGTCGCGGATGACGAAGTCGTCCGTCGAGGGCCCGCCGTTGGACGGGGACACCGCTCCTCCCGCGGCGCCGGCGGCGGTCGCCGTCCGCGCGCCGTCCCCGACGCGGAAGCCGACGACCCACCGGGGCCTGATCGCGGGGTCGGCGGCGCTCCCGACCCCGCCGCCGTGCAGGGTGGCGACCGTGTGCCCGTCGAGTCCGATGTGGACGTGGCCCTCCGTGTAGTCGACCGTGCAGCCGCCGGGGCGTTCGGCCCAGTCGAAGACCTCCGCGTAGAAGATGGCAGCCTCGAAGGCGTGGCGGGTGCGCAGGTCCAGGCGGGCGGGGGCGTCGCCCCGGCCCACCGACCAGGTCAGGGCCGTTCCCTCCCAGAATCCGAAGATGGCGCCGTCGCGGTCGGCGGCGATCGCGGCCCGGCCCTCGCCGAGCTTCACCGGCCCGACGGCGAGGGTCGCGCCACGCTCCCTGACCCGGTCCGCGGTCTCGTCCGCGTCGTCCACCGCGAAGTACGGGGTCCAGACCGCGGGCGGCCGGGCGGTGCGGGAGCAGGATCCGAGCCCGGCCACGGGCAGCCCCCGCGCCATCGCCACGCAGAAGTTGTCGCCGAGCGCGCTGTCGACGAACTCCCAGCCCAGGGCGGACCGGTAGAAGCCCTGGGCCGCGCGCAGATCACGCACGATCAGGCTCACCCAACAGGGTGCGCCGTTCACGGGCCTGATCCTTTCCAGGGCCTCCATGCGCTGCTCCTTCGGGCTTCCCCACCGCCGCGGCCGGTACGGCTTCGTGCTCCCACCGTGGACCCCGTACGGCGTACCCGCACCCGGGCGGCCCCGCCCCCGCGCCCGTTCCCGCGCCACGACCGGCCGAGGTGGCTCCCACCAGCGGTGATGCGCGCCTGGGGAGGTGTGCCGGCCAGTGTCTGCCCGGTCCGGGTCGGTCAGATCCCGGCCGCTTCGGGGCGGTGCGCGGGGAGCCAGCCCTCGGCGTAGGCGACGGCGTCGGCGAGGCCGAACAGCCGCGCCCCGGCGCCGCCCACCGCGCCGCGCAGCACCGGGCGCTCCTTCTCGTACGCCGCGCCCAGCTCGTCGAACCGTTCCGAGGAGATCATGGTGTCGCGCACCGTGACCCAGCGGCGCCCCTGCGGTGTCACGGCGGCGAAGGAGTTGTCCGTCAGTGGGGCGGGGATCCGGTATTCGGCCAGGTGGAAGGCGGTGCAGGAGTCGTATCCGGCGCCCAGCAGCAGGATCCGTGCCCCGCTCTCCTCCAGCCTGGCGAGCGGGCTGCGCTCGCCGAGGCGGCAGTCGGGCGCGTGCCCGTCCACGATGGCGGCGGCGCGCGGGCCCACGGCGGCGAAGGAGGTCTGCGGATGGGAGCTGCGGAGCGCGCCCGGCCAGGTACGTACGGTCTCCGGTACGACTCCGACGCCGAGGGTGCGGGTGGTCCGGGTGTCGAAGGCCGGGGTCGCGGCGCGGATCCCTTCCCACCATGCCTCGGGCACGGGCGGGTTCGACCAGAGCGCCGGATCGGAGTTGTCACCGGAGTGGGTCGGCACGACCAGGGTGCCCTCCTCGCCGAGCACGTCGAGCAGCGCCATGACGACGGCCACGGGGCCGCCGCAGACCCAGCCCAGCGAGCTCAGCGAGGAGTGCACCAGCACGGTTTCACCGGGGCGCAGTCCGAGCGTACGGAGATCGGCCGCGAGCGATGCGCGGGTGCACATCGGGCCGGAGACAGGTTTGGCTGACATGAGCAGGCATTATCCGGCCATGACTCCGCCGGGGCCATGGAGTTTTCCCGCCCGTTCCGTATCCCGCGCGGCGCCCGGTCGGTGCCGGGCGGCGAGCCGGCTCCACCACCGGTCAGGGGCGCGGTCCCGCTCCACTCAGAATCCGTCCGAGGGGTGCGCCAGGGCGAACTCCTCCGCGAGGATGCCCATCAGGACGAGGTCCTGGTGACGCCCGCCGACGTACACATGGTCGCGGAGCCGGCCTTCCTCGACGAATCCCAGTCGTCGGTGCAGGGCCAGTGACGCCGTGTTGTACGCGAGGATCCGGGCCTGGCAGCGGTGGAACCGCCGCTCGTCGAACATGTGGCGCAGCAGGAGCCGTACGGCTTCGGCCGCGTACCCGCTGCGCCGGTGGCCGGCGCCGATGACGACCCCGTACTCGAACCACCCGGCCCTCGGGTCGGTCTGGAAGGAGCCGACTGCCCCGACCATCTCCCCGGTCTCCATCGATTCGACCGCCAGTTGGAAGCAGTCCGCGTCGAGGGCGGCGACGGACAGTTCCTTCGCGCGGGCGCGGTGCTGCTCGGCCGAACGCGGCAGGCGGGGCAGGTCGCCCGTGCCCGCCTCCTCCTCGGCGAAGCGCATGAGGGCGGTCCAGTCGTCGGGCTCGATGCCGCGCAGCCGTATCCGCTTTCCCGTCCAGAACGATGTCATGGGCGTCATCGAATCACGGCGGCTGAGGCGGCGTCCAGGTCGGCGCACCCCTCTGACCAGGCACTTCGTCGCTGTGGGCCGGTCCGCGCTCTGTCCGTCCGGGACCGGCCCGCAGAAGGTCACCCGGTGGCGAGCAGCGCCTCCAGTGCCTGTGCGGTGGCTGGATGGCGGTCGAGCAGCGCCGCCCCTGCGGGGCCGGTGTCCGGCTCCTCCCAGCCGTCCTCGCAGCCGAGCAGGCCCGCGAGCGCGTCGCACGTCCCCGGGTGCGCGGCGAGCAGGGCGCTTCCCTGGCCGCTCCGCGCGCCGCCCGTCGACTGCGCGGCGGGCGGTGCGGACGGGGCCCGCCACGGCGGCACCCAGGCGTCCAGCGCGGCCAGTCGGCCGGGGAAGGTCCGTCCGGCCTCCCGGATCAGCAGCGGGGCGAGCTCCGAGCCGCTCGACCGCAGGGTGGTGATCAGCGTCGGCAGCCAGGGCAGCAGAACCTGGTCCGGCAGCCGCCCGAAGGCGTTCGAGACGGCCTCCACGACGAAGTCGGTGAGTCCCGGAACGGGCTCCAGCGCGTGGACGAAGCCGCTGAGACAGCGCGGATAGGCGGCCACCGTCAGCGGGTTGTCCAGCAGGGCGTCGCACCGCGCGCGGAGTTCCGCGCGGGTCAGACGGCCGAGCTGGACCTGTGCCGCCCACAGCAGTGCCGTCTTCGACGACTCCTCCGGGTGCGACTGGCCCACCGCCAGCTCCAGCTGGGTCCGGTCGCAGCCCAGGGAGAGCGCCAGGCTCTCCATGCTGAACAGGAAGCCCAGCATCGCCGCCACCTGACGGACCGTCGCGTCCTCGTCGGTGAACGCCGTCGGCAGCAGCGTGCAGTAGTGGGCGTAGCCGGCCTTGACGAACGACTCGATCCAGGGCGGCAGTACCGGCTCGGCGGTGCGGTAGTACGCCAGCAGCCGTCGCACCCGGCGCAGCACCTCGGGCGCGCCGTCGACGCCGCGCTCGGCGGACAGCACCTCCAGGGCGTGGGTGCCCAGTTCGTCGGCGAGCCGACGGCTGCGCAGGTACAGCGTCGCGTCCTCGACGGCCGCCAGGACGGTCTCCGTGGTCGCCTGCGGGTCGTACGCGGTCCGGCGCAGCCGCTGCTCCAGCACCTGCTCGATGCTGACGCCCTCGTATCCGAGCTCGATGAGCGCGCGCTGGTGCGTGCCGAGGGCGAGGTCCCACGATTCCTGGATCGGCCGCTCCCCCAGCTTCCGCTCGCCCATGATCGGGCGGGCGGCGCCCTGCGGCATCAGATACCGCAGCATCCACAGTGCGTCGGAGCAGCGCTCCAGCTCCGGGCGCGCGGCGATGTCCAGCAGGGCGCGCCGCACTCCGCGCCGTTGGAGTTCCAGTCCCAGGGGTGCCAGCCGGTCGTGCACGTCACGGGCGAGGGGCGGCAGCGCGTCGTAGCCGACCTGGCCGACCCGGTCGCCGCCCATCATGATCTCCACCAGGCGCCGGACGTCGCGGCGGCCGGGCACGGAGTCCTTCTCGATGCAGGTGACCGCCGCGTCCTGGAAGTCGTACGGGGTGGGTCTGGCCCGGTCGCGCATCCCGGCCAGCAGGATCGACGTCTCGAACACGGCGATGGCGTCGGCGGTGGAGGCGAGGTAGCCGTTGCGGCGGGCGGCGCGCACGATCTCCACCGACCAGCCGAGCAGTTCGGCCTCGTCCAGCCGGTCCAGGACGGGCGGCCGCTGGAGGAAGCCGGTCAGCCGGTACGAGGGCGGCAGGTCCGCGACCGGGTCCGGCAGGGGCCCGGCCTTCCTGGCTCCTGTCTTCTCCTTGCCGGCCTGTCCCGCCAGGCGGAACGGCTTCACGCGGCTGCGCCTGACGTTCTTCGCCCAGACGGTGGCGGCGATCGACACCGATCCGGCGGCGAGGCCGAACTGCGCCTCGATCGCCGCGTGGCTGGACGGGATCAGGCCGTGCTGCCAGACCGTGGCCGTGGGCGGGGTGATCTCGAAGGTGTCGGCGCCGTGGACGCCGAACTCCTCGACCCTGCTGACCGCGTGGAAGGCGCCACAGACGTAGAGGCAGTCCGCCGGGTCGGCTCCGCTCGCCGCGAGGTGCCGGCGCATCCGGGTCCACATGTGGCGCTCGCGGTCCTCGTCCACCCGGACCCGGTGCGGGTCGCCGGGCGCCAGTCGCCGGAAGAGGCTGCCGATCAGGAGCATGACCTGGCGGTAGGTGTCGTGGTCGCTGTCGCCGAGCGGCAGCTCGACGTACTGGTGCCACCATTCCGACCAGTGCCGGACCTTGCCGTGGCGCAGCAGGTGCTCCTCCAACTCGGCGAAGCGGGGGCGCAGGTCGCCGATCTCCACGCCCACGGCGTCGCCGTGCAGCGCGGCCTCCTCCTCGACGGGCGGCGCGTCCGGGTCGGCGGGGGCCTCGGGGTGCGCGCCGCGCGCGTCCCACTGGAACACGTGGTCGGAGGAGCGGTCGACGAGGACGAGCTCGACGCCCGGCGTGTCCAGCGCGTAGGCGATCGCCTGGTACTCGGCGGATGCCTCGGTGATCGGGGCGACCACCGACAGCGGGGACCAGTCGGCGGGGAAGCCGTCGACCTCGGTCGCGAAGGACTGGACCGCCACCGGCAGCCTGCAGTTGCGCAACTCGGTCAGGAGGGGGGCCATGTCCTCGCACAGCTCCAGGTACACGACCTTGGGCTGCTTCTCCCGCAGGCGGCGGGCCATCGCGATCGCGGAGGCCGGTGAGTGGTGGCAGACGGGGAAGATCTCCAGCGGTTCGCGGGCCGCGTGGTCGACGTCGTCGACGATGCCGAGGAGGATTCCCTCCAAGGCGTCCGGTCCGTCGGCGAAGGCCGCCGCGGCCTCCTGGAGCTGGGTGCGGAGCCCCTCGAAGGTGCCTTCGTGGGTGCCGGTCATGACAGGGTCGCGATCGCGTCGCGGCCGCCCTCCAGGAACTCCGGCCAGGAGCCGCCCTCTTCCTTGCTGCGCGGCTCGACGACGCCGTGCAGGTATTTGTTGAGGATGGCCAGGTCCTCGGGTTCGCGCCGGGCCAGCGAGCCGACGAGCGAGGACGCCAGGGTGCGGGCGGTCAGGGTGTGCCGGCCGAAGAAGTTGCTGTGCAGCACCGCGTCCTCCAGCACACCGATCTGCTCCGCGGTGGACAGCGCGGACTCCAGCTTCTCGTCCTCGCTGCCGGCCGCCGCCGCCGAGGCCCGCAGGTCGGCGAAGCTGCGCAGCAGTACGTCCAGGAGCGTCGGCGGGACCTCCAGTTCGATCTGGTGGCGGCGCAGCAGTTCCTCGGTGCGGAAGCGGACGATCTCCGCCTCGCTCTTCTTGTTCGTCACCACCGGGATGCGGACGAAGTTGAACCGGCGCTTGAGGGCCGAGGACAGGTCGTTGACGCCCCGGTCGCGGCTGTTGGCGGTGGCGATGACGGAGAATCCGGGCTTGGCGAAGACGATGCTGTCGCTGTCCAGTTCGGGGACCGAGATGTACTTCTCGGACAGGATCGAGATCAGCGCGTCCTGCACGTCACTGGTGGAGCGGGTCAGCTCCTCGAAGCGGCCGATGGCGCCGGACTCCATCGCGGTCATGATCGGTGAGGGGATCATCGACTCCCGGGACTGGCCCTTGGCGATGACCATCGACACGTTCCAGGAGTACTTGATGTGGTCCTCGGTGGTGCCGGCCGTGCCCTGCACCACGAGCGTGGAGTTGCGGCAGATCGCGGCGGACAGCAGTTCGGCCAGCCAGCTCTTGCCCGTGCCCGGGTCGCCTATCAGCAGCAGGCCCCGGTCCGAGGCGAGAGTGACGATGGAGCGCTCGACGAAGCTGCGGTCTCCGTACCACTTCTGGGAGATCTCGCGGTCCAGGCCGTCGGAGCGCTCGGAGCCCAGGATGAACAGGCGCACCATCTTGGGCGAGAGCCGCCAGGAGAAGGGCTTGGGGTTGTCGTCGACGGACTCCAGCCACTCCAGTTCCTCGGCGTACTTGATCTCGGCGGGGGCGCGCAACAGGTCGGACATGAGGGGCCTTTCTAGGCGAGGAAGTTCTTGAGTTCGTGGACGAGCTTGCGGATGTGGCCGGAGAGGACCGGCGTGCCGAGGTCCTTGAAGCGTTCGCGGAACCACGGGTTGACGCTGCCCCGGCCGGCGCTGGTGACCGAGCCGACGGGGATGAACCGGGCTCCCGAGCGGTGGATGGCGGCCATGGCCTCGAAGAGCGGTTCGCTCCGCCATTCGTAGAAGTCGGAGATCCACACCACGACGGTGTTGCGGGGTTCGGCGATCTTCGGCTGGACCAGTGTCATGGCGGCCGTGCCGTCGGTGCCGCCCCCGAGGTTGGTGCGCAGCAGGGTCTCGAAGGGGTCGTGCACCCAGGGGGTGAGGTCGAGCGCCTGGGTGTCGTAGGCGATCAGATGGACGTCCACCTTGGGCAGCCCGGCGAAGATCGACGCGAGGATGGTGCAGTTGACCATCGAGTCGACCATCGAGCCGGACTGGTCGACGACGACGATCAGCCGCTGGGGTGTCGTCCTGCGGGTCGTGTGCCGGTAGTAGAGGCGGTCGACGTAGAGCCGCTCCTCCTCCGGGCTCCAGTTGGTGAGGTTCTTCCAGATCGTGCGGTCGAGGTCGAGGTTGCGGAAGACCCGCTTGGGCGGGACCGAGCGGTCCAGGGCACCGACCGTGGCCTTCTCCACCTGGGTGCGCAGCACTTCGGCGACCTCGTCGACGAAGCGTCGGATCAGGCTCTTGGCGTTGGCCAGGGCCACGCCGGAGAGGTTGTTCTTGTCCCGCAGCAGTTGCTCGATCAGCGACATGCTCGGGGTGAGCCGGGCGGCGAGCGCGGGGTCGGCGAGCACTTCGCGCAGGTGCATCCGTTTGACGAGATCGGCCTCGATGTTCCCCAGCTCCGGCCCGATGGCCGGGATCAGCCGGCTGAGGTCGGGGGTCGTGCCGTTGCCGCCGGTGCCGGCCGGGCCGGGGCCCCGTCCCGCCGCGCGCCCACCGGTCCGGCCGCCGCGCAGATCGCCGGGGCGGCAGCCGAGCGCGCGCTCCAGCCAGTCGGCGTCCGACTGCCAGCGCGCCAGCTGTCCGGCGGTGACCTGGCCCGAGCCGGAGGCGAAGACGTTGAGCAGCACCTTCGACACCAGGGCCGCCCGCCGTACCTCGGCGGCCCGGTCACGGTCCGTTCCGCCGTCGTCGCCCGCCCCGCCGTCGGCTTCGGTGGCGGAGGCCATCAGGCCGTCGAACTCGTCGGCCAGCTCCGGGTGGCGCTGCACGACCGAATCGACGGATGCCTGGGGGTCCAGCAGCGCGGCCGGCAGGCCGATGTCCTCGACCACGGCGAGGCCGGCCGATTCCAGCGCGGCCTGTTCCTCCTGGTCGAAGAGGCAGGCGAGGAGCCGCCAGTAGAGGACCTGGCGCCGGTTCTCCTGCGGGTCCGCCCCGGAGGGCGTGGTTCCGGCGGCCGGGGCCGTCGTGTGCTCGGTCATTTCCGCAGCAGCCTTCCCGCCCGCTCCCGCAACACCGTGACGGCGTCGGTGGCGGCCTTCTCCGCCCTGGCACCCGCTTTGTCGGTCGTACCCCCGGCCCATCCCCCGGCGTGCACCGCGACGGCTTTCTTCCGGACGGTCGTCTCGACTGCCAGGGGCTGGACGCGGTAGGCCCCGGCGTCCCAGCGGAGCAGTCCGATGCAGGCACCGGACGCCGCGACCGCCTCGGGAGTGAGGGGCCCGGCGGCCGGGATGCGGCCGGTGTCGACGGCCAGGGCGCAGCCGGGCAGGACGAAGGTCCGGGTGCCGTCGTCCTCGGCGGTGGTGTAGCCCTCCAGGAACACGGGGACGGCGATGCGTGCCGGGTGGCGGTCCAGGGGCGCGGTGGCCGCGTCCGTGGCGGTGGGCAGGGCGACCCGGGCGGTGGCGAACGCGTCGGCGGGCTCGCCCGAGCGGGCGTGCTCGTCGCTCCAGAGCAGATCGCCCTCGGCGGTGACGGGCATGTCGGTGAGGTCCATGGCGCGGCCGTCTCCGAGGGCCGCGAGCAGTGAGAGACGCGGGCGGAGCAGCTGCCAGAGGCCCGCCCCGACGACCGTGTCGGGTTTCGGCACCGCCGCCCCGGCCCGGACCAGCCGCGGCGCCCCGCCGTCCGCAGGCTCGAACACCGCGTGGACTTGCGCCTGTACGGCGGTCGGGTGCTCCTGGAGGTCGACGCCGAGGGGCAGCAGGCGGCCGGTGGCCGTGCCCGTCACCGGCGTCCCGGCGGCACCGGGCACGGTGAGCAGCAGTCCCCGGGCCCACAGGTCGGCCCAGCGGCGCACCGGTATCCGCTCCAGGGTGGCTCCCGGGCAGGAGGCGGCCAGCTCGGCCGCGAAGCCGTCGAGGAGCATCGCCGGGCGGCGCAGCGCGGGCTCCGGGAGCATGGCGGAGACGACGGGGGCCGCTCCGGCGGCCAGGTCGTGGTCGATGCCCTGCCATCCGGAACGCGCCAGGTCCGACAGCCAGGAGCGGGCGGCGGCGAGCAGGTTGGCCGGCTGCTGCCCGGCGGGCGGGGGTACGGGGTCCTCGCCGCGCGTCCGTCCGGTCGCCTCGGCAACCCGGGCGGTCAGCGCGTCGTGCGCGGAGCCGAGGAGCGCGGTGCGGGCGGCGGCGAGGGCGACGAAGTCGTCCTCGCTCGCGGCCCCGGCCGCCGCCTTCTCGGCCGCCCCGGCGACCCGCGAGGCGAGCGGGCTGCCGGCGACCGCGTGGGCGAGCGCGGTCAGCCCCTCGGTCTGGGCCGCCTGCGGGCGGAGCAGCCCGGCGACGAGGGCCCGGTCGAACACGTCGACGGCGGCGAGGACTTCGTCGAGTCCGTCGAGGGGCTCCGCGAGGAGGTCGGCGCGCATCAGGCCACCGCCCTGGTCGTCGGGAACCAGTGCATCTCCGGCACCGGGGTGGTGTCCGGGGTGAACTCCAGGTAGGCGAGGTGGCGCAGGAACCGGCTGAACACCGGCGCGGCGGCCCCGGCGTCCGCCTGCGGGGGACGGGTGTCGCGCATCGCGGAGGTGAGGGCGCTCGCGTCCGGTTCCCCTTCCCCGGGCTCGACGCGCAGATAGCGGGCGACGCGCTCGGCACCGTACTGGAGCACGGCCTCGCCGATCAGGGCGATGATGTGGTTGCAGAACGAGCCGCGGGCGCCGCCGCACGGACGGTTGTTGTTGGTGCTGCACGCGAAGGCGTAGGTGCCGACGGCGACCGACGACACGTAGACCCGCCCGATGTCCGACCCGCTGGACACCACACCCTGAAGACGTCCGTCGGCCAGTTCGACGAACGGGACCTTGGCCAGCTTGCGGGCCCGCGCCGGCGCGGTCACCCGTACCGTGCTGGACCTCTCCCAGTCTGACAACACACCACTCCTCTGCGTACCGGGGCGACTTCCGCGCCACAACGGCAGGACACCACCGAACGTATCCGCGACCACTGACAATCGGTCCGGACGGAGGTGTGCGAGCGGCGCGGAAGACCGCTCCCGGGCAGAGGTCAGAAGGAGTGCCCCACCCCCTCCGGCGTCCCCCGCCCCGCGCCCGCGGCCAGCGGGAGGAACGGGAGGGCCACGAGGTCGTACTGGGGGCACGGCGCCTTGATGCACTGCTTCGGCGACGGCACGCAGATGTGCCCGGCGGGTGCCACGACGGAGGCGCACGGGATCAGCTGGGCCGTGAGGGGGTCGTCCGAGGCGAACGCCGGGCTCGTCATCGTCAGGGGCAGGGCGGTGAGGGCGACCGCGGTGGCGGTGCGCAGCAGGTTCTCGATCACAAGCAGCAGGAATAGCCGCGCGTCGACACGGCGTCGCATCCGGGACACCGTCCGCCACCCGTTCGAGCGATGACATTCACCTCTCGAACGCACTTCATATTTCCGGAAGTCCGCAGCGCGGTGCAGGGCCTGCCGTACGGACCGGGGAGCGTACGGCAGGCCCTGCGGGCGGCGGGGCCGCGCGGCGCTACTCGGCCGGCGTCCCCTCCGCCGCTCCGTCGGCGGCGCCCCCGTCCCCGGCGGCCTCCTCGGCGGAGGTCTTCGGGCGGTCGACGGTGCAGACCAGCGCGTTGTCCCGCACGTCGGCGACGATGGTGTCGCCCGGATCGGCCTCGCCGCCCAGCAGCAGGGAGGCGATGCGGTTGTCGAGTTCGGTCTGGATCGTGCGGCGCAGCGGACGGGCGCCGAACTCCGGCTGGTGGCCGTGCGCGACAAGGAGTTTCTTCGCCGCCTCGGTGACCTCCAGCTCCATGCCCTGGGCCCGGACCCGGCGTTTGCTGCCGTCCAGCATGAGGTCGACGATCTGTCCGAGGTCGCCCTTGTCGAGCCCGTGGAAGATGATCGTCTCGTCGACACGGTTGAGGAACTCCGGCGGGAAGTGTCCCCGCAGGTCGCCCATGAGGTCCTCGCGGATCTCGGAGACATCGCCCTTGTGGGCGAGGATGCGCTGGGCCCCGATGTTGGACGTCATGATGACGACGGTGTGCCGGAAGTCCACCGTCCGCCCCTGCGCATCGGTCAGCCGCCCGTCGTCGAGCACCTGGAGCAGGGTGTTGAAGACGTCGGGATGCGCCTTCTCCACCTCGTCGAACAGCAGCACGCTGTACGGCTGTCGGCGCACCTTCTCCGTCAGCTGGCCCGCCTCCTCGTGGCCGACGTATCCGGGCGGGGCGCCGACGAGCCGGGAGACGGTGTGCTTCTCCTGGAACTCGCTCATGTCGAAGCGGGCCATCCGGTTCTCGTCGCCGAACAGCAGCTCGGCCAGCGCCTTGGCGAGTTCGGTCTTTCCGACGCCGGTGGGCCCGAGGAAGAGGAAGGAGCCCACGGGCCGGTCGGGGTCCCCCATTCCGGACCGGCTGCGGCGTACCGCCTCCGCGATCGCGGTGACCGCCTCGTCCTGGCCGACGACCCGGGAGTGCAGCGCGTCCTCCAGCCTGAGGAGCTTCTCCTTCTCGCTGGCGGTGAGCTGGGTGACCGGGATGCCGGTGCGGCGGGAGACGACCTCGGCGATGTCGGCGGTGGTGACGTCCATGACGCCCTCGCGCCGTTCCTCGATCCCGGCGAGCTCGGCCTCGGTCTCCGCGATCCGGCCCTTCAGCTCGGACGCCTTCTCGAAGTCCTCGGAGGCGACGGCCTCGTCCTTCTCCCGCTTGAGCTTGGCGAGCCGGTCCTCACGGGAGACGACCTCGGTGGACCGGCCGAGCGACCGCAGCCGCACCCGGGCGCCCGCCTGGTCCATGAGGTCGATGGCCTTGTCCGGCAGGAACCGGTCGCTGATGTAGCGGTCGGACAGCTCGGCGGCCGCCACCAGGGCGTCGTCGGCGAAGCGGACCTGGTGGTGCGCCTCGTAGGAGTCGCGCAGGCCTTCCAGGATCTGGATGGTCTCCTCGACCGTCGGCTCGGGCACCATGACGGGCTGGAAGCGGCGCTCCAGCGCGGCGTCCTTCTCGATGTGCTTGCGGTACTCGTCGATGGTGGTCGCCCCGACCACGTGCAGTTCGCCGCGGGCCAGCGCGGGCTTCAGCATGTTGCCCGCGTCCATCGCGCCCTCGCCGGACGCTCCGGCGCCGACCACGGTGTGCAGCTCGTCGATGAACAGGATCGTCGACTCGGCGGCGGCGCTGACCTCCTCGATGACGTTCTTGAGCCGCTCCTCGAACTGGCCGCGGTACTGGGAGCCCGCCACCAGACCGGAGAGGTCCAGCGCGATCACCCGCTTGTCCTTGAGCGTGCGCGGGACGTCACCGGCCACGATGCGCTGGGCGATTCCCTCCACGATCGCGGTCTTGCCGACCCCGGGCTCACCGATCAGCACCGGGTTGTTCTTGGAGCGCCGGGAGAGGACCTCCACGGTCTGTTCGATCTCCTCGGCCCTGCCGACCACGGGATCGAGCTTCCCGGCCTTCGCCTCCTCGGTCAGGTCCCGACCGTACTGGTCGAGCGTGGGGGTGTCGCTCGTACCGGCCGCGGGTGTCCCGTCGGCCCGTGCGGCGTCGTCGGCCTCGCGCCGCAGCCTGCCGGTGTCGGTGCCGTACGCGCCCAGCAGTTTGGCCGCACCGGACTCCTTGGCGTCCAGGAGCGCGCCGAGGATGTGCTCCGGCCCGATGTACGACACCCCGGCCGCCTGCGAACGTTCGTACGCCTGGAGCAGTACGCGCTTGGCGGCGGGCGTCAGGCTGGGCTCCGCCGACGGAGTGGCGCTCGCCCCCGGCAGGGCCTCGGCGATCCGCTTGCCCAGCTCGTCCGGGTCCGCCCCGGCCTGCTGGAGCAGGGTGCGGGACGGGTCCACCTGGGTGGCGGCCCACAGCAGGTGTTCGGTGTCCAGGTCCCGGCTGCCGTCGTCGGTCGCCCGGGTGGTCGCCCGGCCTATCAGCTCCCGGGCCGACTCGGTCAGCAGCCTGCCGATCGGGACCCGCTGCACCTGCGGTGGCGAGGACGCCGGGGACATCCCGAAGAACCGGTTGAGCATTTCCGAGAACGGGTCCGGGCCGCCGAAGGAACCGAAGGAGGACATGGTCATGGTCACCGTCCAGTGAGTGCGGGTGCAAAGAGCGCGCGAAGGGCGGCCCGCCGGGATCGCCCCGTGCCGGGGAACCGGTTCCGGTGCCCGGTGCCCACGGAGCGCCGAGCCCGTACCGTGGCCCCCATGGGCAGGTGGTCCCACTAGAACAACGCCCACCTGGTCACGCAACGGCACGGAGACTCGCCCCCCTCCCCCGCGAGCGACCCGTGCCCCGGTGGCCGTGGATCCCCCGGTCCGGTCGCGGGTAGCCCGATCGGGTGATTTCCGGACGGTGGCGCAACCGGATCGGGCCGGTCCCGTCGTCCCCGTCGACGGGACCGGTGGCCGTCGCCTCGCCGACCGTCCGGCCCCCGCCAAGACTTGGCCCATGAGCAACAAGGAACGGTCCACGGACCTGAAGGGCGGCCCCGGTCACCTCGTGCTGCTGGCGGTCGTCTTCGCCGTGCCCGTCCTCAAGCTGGCCTGGACGCTGGGCGGCGGAGGCGCGGCGAGCGAGGCGTTCGTCGCCATGGAGCCGTCCAACTGGCCCGACGTCCTCATCGGGATGCTCCTCAACGACGCGCTGCTGGCCTCGGTGCTCGCCGTCGTGGTGTCGCGCACCTCGTACGCGTACTTCGCCGCCAAGGGCGGGGCCCGGGTCCACGCGGACACCCCCACCGCCCACACGGTCCTGCAGGCCGCGGTCGTCCCGCTCACCTGCGCGCTGGTGGTGGGGGCCTTCCACGGCCCGTGGTGGGGCGTGGCGGTCGGTCTCGTCTCCTACGCGCTGCGGCTCGGCGTGATCGTCGAGTACCGCACCGGACGGCGCGAGCGCGACAGCGGCAGACGCAGCCACACCATCCCCTCCGGCTGGCTGGAACGCACCGCGGACGGCGCATCGGTGGCCGCCCTGCTGCTGGCTGCGGTGGCTCTCCCGGTGATCGCCCTGGCCGGGGCCGTGGACGGACGTTCCTGGACCAGCGTCGTGGAGTGCGACGTCAACACCGGGCACGGGGACGAACGCGCCCGTCTCGTGGAACTCACGCGCAAGGGCAACGGTGTCGTTGGCTGGGACATCGCGCGGGACGAGGTCGTCAACGGCCTCCGCTGCCAGGTCTCCGAGGACGACGGGGTACGCGCGCCGCTGTGGCGCGCCCGAGGGCGTACGCCGTCGGCCGCAGCGTTCCCCGGGACGACGGCAAGGACCCCGGCTGACGCGCATTTTCGGACATGCGGCAGATGGTCCGGGGTGCTTCCGTGCAGCACGGTGTTCGCGCGCCCCGTCGGGGAACCCACGGTGTCCGTGGTGCACAGGCCGCCGCAGCACACCCCTGGGTGCTGACAGGCCGTCAATACCGCTTCGATCAGGACCGTCAGCCGCAGTACGTTCTATTTCCTGATTTCTACCTCCTTGTCAGTTCCATACGCCACGCTGGACGCATACCGCCCAACACCGGCTTGGAGGCCAGTAGTGGACGCCCAGGACCTCGCGCAGCTCGGCGACAAAGAGTTCGAGCAGTTGCTCACGTCGAACATCCACCCTCCCACCCGTGACGCCAGAACATGGGCCGCGATCATCCACCCCGACAACCTGCCGCGAGCCCGGAAGATCCTCACCCACGTCCACGAGCGGACCGCGAGCGTGCTGCGGCGGCGCAAGACCGAGCGCGAGGAGTTCCGGGTCGAGTGCTTCGCCCGGGGCGATGCCGGCAAGCACGAGTGGTTCGCCACCCGGGCCGACTTCGAGTCGCTGCGCCGCCGCACCGCCAACTTCCACCAGCGGGTGCAGCGGGCCATCACCGAGCTGGGTCAGGAACAGCGCAATGTGAACCGGACGCAGAGCCACACCGCCGGGCAGCAGAGCCGCGAGACCCTCCGCGAGCTGGCCGTCGCCGTGCAGCGCCATCAGGACGTCCACGCCCGCGAGGGCGGCGGGGCCGATCGGGCCGACCACGAGCTGTGGCAGCACCTCGACCGGCTGACGGTGCCCACCGGGCCCGGCCAGCACCCCACGACGCTCCGTACGATGCTCGGCGTCTACTGGACCGACCCCGAGCCGATCGGCGGCGCCGCCGAGCATCCGGCACCCGCCGAGCGGACCGTCCCGAGCGGCACGGCGGCCCGCCCCGGCGTACCGCAGGCCAGGCGCGCGGACGAGCGGGGCGACCCGGCGGCGCGGGCCCTGCCCGTGGATCCGTCCGGCTGATGCCCCGGACCGGCGGCGTTCCGGGGCGGGTGGTGCCGGGCGGAACGGTCGTCGTCCGTTCCGCCCGGCACCGGGGCTCAGCCGATGTTCAGATCGATGCAGGCGTAGAAGGCGTTGGCGGTGTCCGCGATGTTCCACACCGCGAGGACCTTCTGACGCCCCGTCACGCTGCCGAAGTCGACCTGGTGGGTGACCGTGGCACCGGGCTGCGCACCGTTGTCGTTGAATTCCGCGACCTTCCGGCCGCCGGCGAAGTACTGCCAGGTGCTGGTGGCGTGCCGGGCGGTCAGCACCCACTGGAAGGACGTGCTGCGGCCGACCGAGGTCACCTTCCATCCCTTGGAGTCGTTGTCGAGCTCGGCGAACCGGCTGTTCCCGCCGCTGCAGCTGGTCAGCCCCTTGGGGCCTTCCACGCTCTGCGGCTCGTACTTGATCTCGCCACAGCTCACGGTTCCGGCGGCGCACTGGGCCTGACGGCTCGGCGGCGACGAGATGTACCCGTGGGCGCTGGCGGACCCGACCGGGAGGGTCAGGGCCAGCACGGGGGCGAGCAGGGCGCCGACGACCGCGGCCGTCTTCCTCTTCGTGTGCATGCTTCTCCTTCACAGGAGGCGTCGCCGCACCCGAGCGGGCTATGGGGGCCCGTGGTGCCGGACCGGCCTCTTTGGTGTGGGGCCAAGATGTGCGAAGGGCACGGCAGGTACCGCCGCCGGGTACGCCCGGGAAACGCCGGGCGCCCGGCAGGGAACTGCACTTGGCCTAGACCATACCGATCGGCGGATCCCCGTCAAGGTGCCCGGCACCGCCCTGTTCCACCATCGCGCGTACGCCGGGGGCGCACTCCCCCGCTTCACACGCCCGCCCCTCGCGCGCCCGCACCAGGGAGGCGCTCCGCGGCGTTCCCCGGCGGGTCACACCGGTCCGGCGGCGGTGCCGGGGCCGAAAATGCGGACGTGTCCACTGCCGTACGCCCTCCCGTCCCCCGCCCCGATGCCGCACCCGGCCCCTGGGGCGAATGGCCCCTGCTGCTCCTGTCGGCGGCCTCCGGCTCGGCCGACGCCTTCGCCTTCCTCTGCGTCGGCCAGGTCTTCGCCGGGGTGATGACCGGGAACCTGGTGCTGCTCGGTATCTCCGCCACCGGCGCCGGGGAGCACGGGGTGGTGATCCGGGTGGTGACGGCGCTCCTCGCGTACGGCGCCGGGGTCGCCTGCGGCGCGTGGATGGAGGGCCGACCGAAGTGGCCGCTTCCCGTGATGCTACTGGCGGAGGTGGCCCTGCTGGCCACGGCATCCGCGCTGTGGGCCCTGGGTCCGGCCGGCTCCGCCGGGGGCCGGACGGCGCTGTTGGCGCTCACCGCCGTGGCCATGGGCATCCAGGGACGGATCCGCTCCACCCCGACCAACTACTTCACCGGAACGCTCACCGGGCTCGTCGGCCGCGCGGCGCTGCGGTCGTGGGGGCGCGGGGACCTCTGGGTGGCCGGTCGGCTGGTGGCGGTGGCGGCGGGCGCCGCGGCCACCGCCGTCACGGGGCACCTGTGGCCGGGCGCGGCGGCCGCGGGCGCCGCACTGCTCGTCGAGAACCGGCACCGGGTGCGGTTCCGGCACCGTGACGTTCCGACCGGATCGCGGGAGCCGGGCCCGGACGCTCCGGGGCGCGGGCGCGGTGACACGCCCGCGTAGGCGAAGGGCACACCTCGCCGGACCACGGCCTCCGCACCACACCCACGGCACGGCGCCGGCCCTTCCGCCGACCGAAGACGTCTGGCATATGCCCGAACCAGGCCGGACATGCAAGCCCGGATGCGGCGGCCACCCTGGCCGATCGCCCCGTGCACACCGGCTGACTTGCGCCAACGTCCGTATACAGCAAGGGCGTTCGAAGGAGCAGCCGCCTGTGCAGCCCGTGGCATATTCCGAAGGCAACAGCGCATCGAGTGTCGCCAAATCCCTTACGGCCTCCCCCCGGCTGTGCGACAGTCGTCTTCGGTCCACCTCTCGGACCTGGTCGTACCGCGCCTGTATCGGAGTACGAGATGCCCTCCCCCCTGTCCGCGGACCGCCCCGCCCCACAACCGCCCGAGCACGAGACGGTGGACGCGCTGATCAGCCGGACCCGTCGGCTCCGCGGCGACGTGGACGCGGTACGGCGGGGCACGGCGCTGGTCGACGAGGAGGACCCCCAGCTGCGCTGGCGGCGCGCGCTCTACGATCTCGCGGTCCACCACCTGGAGAATCTCGGGGCCCATCTGGACCAGCTCAGGGAGGGCCCGCCGTCCGCAGCCCCCGAACGCCGCACGGAGGTCCCGGCGTCGAGGGCGGTGCCGGGCACGCCGGAGCGCGGCATGCCGAGGCCGGGCTCGCTGATCGGCCGTGTGGGCAGCGCCGAATGGGATCTGCTCACCGGCGACGTGAGCTGGTCGGAGGAGTTGTTCCAGATCTTCGGCAGGTCCCCCGGGGCCGGGCCGCTCCCGCTGGACGAGCTGCCGTCCGTACTCCCTGCCGAGGACCAGCCGCTCCTCAGCTCACTGATGACGGACTGCCTGGTGGACGGCAGGCCGATAGACGGCGAGTTCCACATCCTGCGGCCCGACGGCGGGGTGCGCACCCTCCACATGACGGGTGAGCCCGTCCTCGATCCGGACGGCCGCACCGTCGCCATGTGGGCCGTCCTGCGCGATGTCAGCGAACTCCGACGCAGCGAGCAGACGCTGCACCGGAGCCACGACTCGCTGCGCCGCCGGGAGTACCGCGCGCGGGTCGAGCACCGCGTGGCCGTCGAGCTCCAGGAGGCCGTGCTGCCCCCGTGGCGGGGCACGCTGCGCCTCCCTTCCCGGGAGCCGGACGCGCTGGACCTCGCCGCCCACCACCTCCCTTCCGGGTCGAGCGCGCACCTCGGCGGTGACTGGTACGACGCACTGGCGGTGCCGGACGGCGGGATCTTCCTGGCCGTCGGCGATCTGACCGGTCACGGCGTCCGCGCGGCCTCGTCGACAGCGATGCTGCTGGGCGCGCTGCGCGGGATGGCCCTGGCCGGCATCGGTCCGGGTGCGCTGATGGGGCATCTCAACCAGTTACTGGAGTCCTCCGTCCAATCCGCTCTGGGCAGCGCGCTGTGCTGCCGGTTCGATCCGGCGACCGGCGCCCTCTCCTGGGCACAGGCCGGTCACCCCGCACCGTTGTTGTTCCGCGACGGAACGGGCCGTCCGCTGCCCGCGCCGGACGGTGTCCTGCTCGGCGCGGCCTCCGGGGTCGTCTACGAACAGGACGAAGCACGGCTGCTGCCCGGCGATGTGCTGGTGCTGCACACCGACGCGCTGTACCGCCGGGGCGACCGGGCCACCGGCCCCGAGGCCCTGCTGGCGCTGGCCCCCCTGTTCGCGCAAGCCCGGACCGCGCAGGAATGCCTGCGGGCAGTCGTCGCGGAGTTCGGTGACGACCTGCCTCTGCACGACGCCTGCGTACTGGTCGCCCGTGTCGGGGCACCACAGCACGACACCACGTCCGCAGCCACGCACATGGCCTCGCCCACCCGGAACCGCATGACGCCGGACGGCACGGCACACTGACACACGTGGGCATGCCCGCCCACGACCACGACCCCGTACGACCGGGCCGTCCCTCAGATCTGCGAGGTACGCCTCGGCTGCTTGACGACCGAGGTCTGCGGCAGGGAGAGCTTGATCTCCTCGCGCAGGTCCGCGATCTTCGTGTATCCCGCGAACTGGCCGGTGAGCCGGTACATTTCGCGCAGCCGGTCCCAGGTGCGGTGCGAGGAGGTCTCGCCCATCGACATGAGGGCGAGCCGGGCGTACCGGTCGGCCTGCTCCGGGTCGTCGGCGATGAAGCATGCCGAGGCGAGCGAGATGTAGTCGAAGATCTTGGACCTCTGACGGCCGTTGGCCCTCAGCTCCAGCGCCTGCTTGGCGTGGCGCTGGGCGGTGATCGCCGCGGAGGGCTCGTGATCGGCGAGCGTACGGAACGCCAGCGCCTGCATGCCGTGCAGGTCCGCCTCGTCGAACATCTGCATCCAACTGGGCGGTGGGACATCGCTCTTGTCGGAGACGAAGAGCTCCTCCGCCTTGCCGAGGGTGCGTCGCATCGCCTGGCCGCGCCCCATCGATGCCTGCGCCCACGCCTCGATGGTGTACAGCATCGCCTGGGTACGCGGCAGGACCATGTCCCCGGAGCCGGACTTGGCGAGCTTCATCAGGTCCAGGGCGTCGTCGGGGCGGCCCAGGTGGACCATCTGGCGGGCCGCCCTGGACAGCGCCTCGCCCGCCCGGGGGCGGTCGCCGCCCTCGCGCGCCGCGTGTGCCGCGATGACGAAGTACTTCTGGGCGGTGGGTTCGAGGCCGATGTCGTGGGACATCCAGCCCGCGAGCACCGCGAGGTTGGCCGCGACGCCCCAGAGGCGGCGCTGCAGATGGTCGGGGTGACGGTAGGCGAGCATGCCGCCCACCTCGTTGAGCTGGCCCACCACGGCCTTGCGCTGGAGTCCGCCCCCGCGCGAGGCGTCCCAGGCGCGGAACACCTCCACGGACCGTTCGAGCGCCTCGATCTCGTCCGACCCGATGGGGGCGGCCTCGTACCGGTCGAAACCGGCCGGGTCCGCGTGCAGCGGGTCGTCGGTCCTTGGCGCGTCGGCAGCCAGTACGGGGTCGGAGTGCAGCCAGTCGTGCATGGGGCCGGTGATGGTCGATCCTGCGGCGAGCGCGGCGCCCGCGCTCACCAAGCCGCGTCGATTGAGCATGAGGTCCATTCCCGTGAATTCGGTGAGGACCGCTGCCGTCCGGTCGGGCGCCCACGGAAGCGCGTCGGGATTCTCCTGCGTCCCGGCCTCCCGCCGTTTCCCCGCACGCCCGCGCCGGTCGAACCCGAGGTCCTCGATGGTCACGACACGACCGAGCCGCTCGGTGAACAGGGCCGCCAACACCTTGGGCACCGGATCGCGGGGGCACTCCCCCATGTCGATCCACCGCCTCACCCGCGAGGTGTCGGTGGCCAGTTGGGGGTGGCCCATGGCCGCCGCCTTCCTGTTCACCATTCTCGCGAGTTCGCCCTTGGACCAGCCGGCGAGGCCGAACAGGTCGGACAGGCGGGTGTTGGGTTCTCCGGTCACGTCAAGCCCCCAGGTTCTCGGCTGTTTCGACAGTAACGCCCTGTCAGACGCCCTGCGCCAATTCGCCACCGTTCGCCAGGGTGCGCCAGATGGTCTGCCACCCGGCGCCAGGTGTCAGGTAGGAAAGCGCCACCCCGCCCGGCAGCCCTCGGTACTCCCCAGGGTGCCGACCGGCCGCCGGCGGGGCGGTGTACGCAACTTGTCGGCGCGCGAAGGGATCTGTCTCCCCCATGTACACAGCATCGTCCTCCGTGACCGCCCCGCCCCGGCCGCTCCGCCCTCTGGGGGCGGGCGGCGGGCCGTACCTCGCTCCGCATCCGTCCGCGCCCGGCACGGTCCGGCCGCGGCGGCCTGCGGGACCCCCGCTCAGCGGCCGGCTGGACCTGTCCGGCCCGCAGGGGGCCCAGTTGAGGATGGCGATCGCCTCGGTGCGACGGATCTGTCCCGAGTTCAACCCGGTCCAGGTGATGCGGCGCAGCGGCCGCTCGGTACTGCTGGTCGGCTCCACGGGCCGGGCCACCGCGGTCGCCAAATGTTTACTGGACCACTCGCCCGCCTGGTCGGAGCGGTTCCGCCACGAGATAGCCGCATACCGTGCGTTCGTCCGGCACCGCCCGCCGGTGCGCGTGCCGCGTCTCATCGCGGCCGATCCGGAGAACTGCACACTGGTGATCGAGCGGCTGCCAGGCCGGGTCGCGGCGCTGAGCAGGCATCCGTCGGAGGCGCCGCCCCGGGCCGACATCCGGTCCGCGCTCGGTGCGATCAGCCGGGTCAACGCCTGGCGGCCGGCCCCCGGTCTCTTCGGGGCCCCTCTCGACTACGCCGCCCGGGTCTCCCGCTACCACGAGCTGGGGCTCTTCACCGACCGCGATCTGGGCGACCTGCAGAAGCTGCTGCACGGGCTGGCGCACGCGAGCAGCCGTCAGGACATGTGGCAGTTCTGCCACGGTGACGCGCTGCTCTCCAACATCCTGCTGTCGCCCGCCGGTCCGGTGCTGGTGGACTGGGAGCACGCCGGCTGGTACCTGCGCGGCTACGACCTGGCGACGCTCTGGACGGTGCTGGGCGACGCCCCGGTGGCGCGGCGGCAGATCAGCCAGCTGGCGCAGGCCGCGGGCCCCGCCGCGCGGGACGCCTTCCTGGTGAACCTGATGCTGGTGCTGACCGGGGAGATCCGTACGTACGAGACGGCCGTGCAGCGTGCCATGCGCGACTCGGCCGCCCCGGGGCCCGGGCAGGAACGTCCGGGTGCGCTGTCGTCGAGCGAGGAGCAGCGGCTGCTGCTGCGCCGGCTGCACGACGACTGCGCGATGGCCCGCAGGGCCGTGCGTGCCGCGGTCGGTACGCGCTGACCCTGCTCCGGGGGGATGCGGGCCTCGGGGCCGGTGCCGACATACCGGCCCCGGGGCCCGGGTACCCCGCCGCACACCCGTCAGGTGGCGGGGTACCCGGGCCGTCGGGCCGTCACGCGGGGATCATCAGGTCCCAGCGGGCCTCGAACAGGACACAGCGGTAGTTCGTCCAGCTTCCGGCGGCGACACCGGCGTCCCCGGCCGCGACACACTCCTGCTGGGTGTCGAAGGCGCCGGCGAACTCCCAGCCCAGCGTGCCGGTCTCGGCCGCCGCGGCGGCCGAGGCGGTCGCCACGGTGAGGGCAGCACCGGCTCCGGTCAGCGCGAGCGCCATGACGGCTCCCGCCGCCGCGGTGACTGCGGTCCTGGTCAGCTTCTGCATGAGCCTCTCCTTCTGTTCGGACGGACACCCAGGGGCGGCAGGGACTCAGCGGGTGCGGACGATGTCCACGTCGGACGCCTTCACGAAGGCGATGCGGTGGCCGATCTGCACCGTCACGTACTTCTCCTTGCCGCTGAAGTACGCGTGGTCGAAGGGGTACGAGGAGTCGATCGTCGGCGAGTAGAAGAAGCCGGTGGGCGCCTCGCCGCCGCCGGGGTAGGACTGCCCCGCCTTGATCGTGTACTGGAGCGGCGCGCCCACCCGCTGGTCGCCGAAGCCCGCCGGGTACTCGGACTTCTCCGGGTAGGCGACGCCGTAGACCGGTACGTCGGTGCGGCCGGCCTTCGGCCTGACGACGTGTCCGGCGGTGGGCACGGTGACCCGGTCCTCGGCCGGGGTGCGGAACCAGGCCTTCTGGCCGTACCACCAGATCGCCGTCCAGCCGGGGGCCCGGTCCGCGACGACGGCCTGCTGGGTGGCGCTGATCTTGCTGCCCCAGTCGGCGGCGCAGTTGGTGCCGGGCGAGCCGTCGGTGTGCAGGCCCGGGTCGGAGAAGAGCGGGGCGTCCTCGGAGGGGCCGGTGTGGAGCGGGACGGCGCTGGAGCCCTGGACCGGCAGGTCGACGCCCTTCTCGCAGTCGCGGAAGGCCTGCTTGTTCTGCTTGAAGTCCGGTCCGACGGTGATCAGTTCGCTCTTCTTGGAGGCGCTGGGCACGGTGGGCCTGCCGAGCAGCTTCATGAAGCGGTTCCAGTCCCAGTAGGTGCCCGGGTCCCAGTGCATGTTCTTGGTGCCGGACGCGCTGGTGGGCGGGACCCCGTCGTGGCCGATGATGTGCTGCCGGTCGAGCGGGATGTCGTACTTGGCGGCCAGATAGCGCACCAGCCGGGCGGTGGAGCGGTACATCTCGGGGGTGTACCAGGTGGCGCCCTCGACGGCGACGCCCTCCTGCTCGATGCCGATGGAGTGGCTGTTGACGTACCAGTTGCCCGCCTGCCAGGCGACGTCCTTGTTCTTCACCATCTGGGTGACATGGCCGTCGGAGGAGCGCACCACGTAGTGGGCGGAGGTCTGCTTCAGCGGGTTCTGGAAGATCTTCAGCGTGGTGTCGAAGTCCTCCTCGGTGTCGTGCAGAACGATGAACTTGATCTTGTTGGTGTTCGGCCGGTCCGCGGTGTCGTAGTTCCCGTACGTCTCCTTGTCGGCCGGGTCGCCGGTCTGCTGGTACGCCGCCGGGACCCAGTCGCAGTCGAGGGTGCGCGGGCATTCCGGTCGCACCCCGTCCGCACCGGCCTGCGCCGCGGGGCTGAGCAGCGCCATGCTCAGCGCGCCGACACCTGTCAGCGCGAGCGCGATTCCGGTCCTCTTCTTCGACGTCATGACAACCCTTCTTGGAGCCGTACGTACGAGCCGTGTGCGATCCGATCTCACCGTTCCGCCGTGCGCGCACACTCTCCGACCTGAGATGACAGCACGTCAAGAGATCGGTGACGGACAGCGGACGAGCCAGTGGACCAGACCATTGACAGGGCGTCTGACCTGCGAGAGGAAGATCAACTGGCAGAGAACGGCCGTTCGTTGCCGGGGGCGCGACGGCGCCACGGGGCGTCCACCACCCTCCGCGCGACGCCGTATATCACTAGCTTTGTATGACTAATCCCGGATGTGTGTACCTCGAACAGTCGAAGGGTAGTGCTCGCGCCGACACGATCACTCCCGCGCGGTGTTTCGCGCGGCGGTCCAGGAAAGGCACCGGACGCACATGGCTCAGCCCTTCACCCTGCCGGACTTCTACGTTCCGTATCCGGCCCGGCTCAACGCCCATGTCGAGGAGGCGCGGACCCACACCAAGCGGTGGGCACGCGGCATGGGGATGGTGGAGGGCTCCGGTGTCTGGGAGGAGCGGGACATCGACTCCCACGACTACGCGCTGCTGTGCGCGTACACCCATCCCGACTGCTCGGCCGAGGCGTTGTCCCTGGTCACCGACTGGTACGTATGGGTCTTCTTCTTCGACGACCACTTCCTGGAGCTGTTCAAGCGCACGCCGGACCGGGCGGGCGCCAAGCGGTACCTGGACCGGCTGCCCGCCTTCATGCCGATGGAGCGGGGCGCCGCCATGCCGGAGCCGGAGAACCCGGTCGAGGCGGGGCTGGCCGACCTGTGGAGACGTACCGTCCCGAGCATGTCCGACGCCTGGCGGGCCAGATTCGCCGAGGCGACGGAGAACCTCCTCAACGAGTCGCTGTGGGAGCTGTCCAACATCGACGAGGGGCGCGTCGCCAACCCCGTCGAGTACATCGAGATGCGCCGCAAGGTGGGCGGGGCCCCCTGGTCGGCGGGGCTCGTGGAGTACGCGGCGGGCGCCGAGGTCCCCGAGGAGGTGGCGGACGAGCGGGCGCTGCGGGTGCTGCGGGACGCCTTCTCCGACGCCGTCCATCTGCGCAACGACCTCTTCTCGTACCAGCGGGAGGTCGAGGAGGAGGGCGAGAACAGCAACGGTGTGCTGGTCCTGGAACGTTTCCTCGGCTGCTCCACCCAGGAGGCCGCCGAGGCCGTCAACGACCTGCTGACCTCCCGGCTCCAGCAGTTCGAGAACACCGCGCTCACCGAACTCGGCCCGCTCTGCGCGGAGAAGGGGCTCGACCCGGTCCGTGCCGCCTCGCTGGTGGCGTACGTCAAGGGGCTCCAGGACTGGCAATCGGGCGGTCACGAGTGGCACATGCGCTCCAGCCGCTACATGAACGACGGCGCGGCCGGGGCGGGCACCACCGCCTTCGGGATGGCCGCGGCGTCGATCCGCCTTCCGGTGCGCGCGGAGGCGGCCCGGCTGCGCGGCCACGGCCACCTGCCCCGCCAGCGTGTCGGCCCGTCGCTGCTGCCTGACTTCCGCCTGCCCTTCGGCACGACACTCAGCCCCCACCTGGAGGGGGCCCGGTGCCGGATCGTCGACTGGGCGGACCGGACGGGCATCCTGTCACCGCAGCCGGGAGTGCCCGGTTCGCACATCTGGGACCGGCAACGGCTCCTCGCCTACGACCTCCCGCTGTGCGCGGCGGGCATCCACCCGGACGCGACGCCCGAACAGCTGGACCTCGTCTCGCAGTGGCTGACGTGGGGGACGTACGGCGACGACTGGTTCCCGGTGGTGCACGGGCGGACCCGTGATCTGCACGGGGCCCGGATCGCCAACGAACGCCTGTCGCTCTTCATGCCCCTGGACGGGGCCGGGACGCCGGAACCGGTCAACGCCCTGGAGCGCGGGCTCGCCGACCTCTGGGCGAGGACCTCGGCCCCGATGGACCCGGAAGGCCGCCGGACCTTCCGCGCGGCCGTGGAGGCGATGACCGCCAGCTGGATCTGGGAGCTGGCGAACCAGGCGCAGAACCGCATCCCCGACCCGGTGGACTACATCGAGATGCGGCGGGCGACCTTCGGCTCCGACCTCACCATGAGCCTGTGCCGGCTCGGGCACGGCCGGAAGGTTCCGCCGGAGGTCTACCGCAGCGGTCCGATGCGCTCGCTGGAGAACGCGGCGGCCG
Organism: Streptomyces sp. NPDC001108; assembly: GCF_053598535.1. Lineage (NCBI taxonomy): Bacteria > Bacillati > Actinomycetota > Actinomycetes > Kitasatosporales > Streptomycetaceae > Streptomyces > Streptomyces sp. NPDC001108. Next base: position 219,069 of record NZ_JBSFKL010000006.1, on the reverse strand, counting down.
ACTACGCCTGCCTGCTCAACGACCTCTTCTCGTACCAGAAGGAGATCGAGTACGAGGGCGAGATCCACAACGGCGTGCTGGTCGTGCAGAACTTCTTCGGGGTGGACTATCCGACCGGGGTGGCGGTCGTCCATGACCTGATGGAGTCGCGGCTGAGGCAGTTCCTCCACGTGGCCGAGCACGAACTGCCCACCCTCTACGACGACTTCGGGCTGGACGCCGAGGCGCGCGAGGTGCTCGCCGGGTACGTGCGCGAGCTGCGGAACTGGCTCGCGGGCATCCTGATCTGGCACCGGGGCTGCCGCCGCTACCGCGAGGAGGACCTGCGGCGCGGGAACGCGGCCCCGTGGCACGCCGGCGGCCCCACGGGGCTCGGTGTCTCGGCGGCGCGGGTGACGACGCTCTTCGCCCCGTTCTCCGCGGCCGGTGTGTAGGGCTGTCCTTCGGACCGGGCCCCGGGCCAGGAACACGGCGTCGGCCGTCCGGGTGCGGACGGCCGACGAGCAGGACCGTTTCGGCCGGGCCGGGGCCCGGATCAGCCCTGCTGGAACAGCTCGGCGGGCAGCGGCTTCAGCAGGGTGTACAGATCGTCGGTGATCGGCCGGTCCCAGCTGGCGATGGTGACGAGCACACCGTCGCTGCGGTCGAACTGGACGCAGGAGATGCGGCTCTCGGAGAGCTTGATCCGGCGGACGATCAGCAGGTTGTCGCCCTGCATCACGGGGATGTCCTCCGTGCCCGTGACCTCGACCGGCTCGTCGTTCTCCAGGGCGAGGAGCAGCTGGGCGACCTCGAACGGCGCCTGGCCCTCCTCGGTCTCGCGGGCGGGCGAGCCCTCCGGGAGGTTGCCGATGATCATCGCGGGGCCGCGGCCGCCGAAGAGGTCGTAGCGCAGGAAGACGCCCTGGCAGCTTCCGTCGGGCGCGGGCAGCAGACCGGCGCCCAGGTTTCCGGGCCAGTCACCCGGGTCCATGGCCAGGACGTCGAAGTCGGGGCCCGCGGGTGTGGCTGCGCTACGGCGGCGGAGGAAGGACATGGGGCCATGTTACGTGTCCGGGCCCGCCTCGCGGCGCCGGGCCCGCGCGGGGACGGAGCCGGACGGCACCGCCGGCCCGCTCCGGGACCGCCCCCGCGGGCGCCCAGCGCGCGGGGGCGGTCCCGGAGCCTGCCGGGTGACCTTCGACCGGCGAGCGGACGCGGTCCGGTGCGCGCGGCTCCAAGGCGCCGGAGCGGGCTTGCGGCGGCGTTCCGGCAACGCCTGGAGCGTGCGCGCCGGGACGTGGCCGCCCGGTCGGAGGCCGCCCCGCAGGCTCTCAGCCGGTGGGGGGCTCGGCCCCGACCAGCCACATGGAGAAGAACTGCGCGCCGCCGCCGTACGCGTGACCGAGCGCCTTGCGGGCGCCGGGCACCTGGTGCTCGCCCGCCCGTCCCCGTACCTGGAGCGCTGCCTCGGCGAAGCGGATCATGCCGGAGGCGCCGATGGGGTTGGTGGAGAGCACCCCGCCGGAGGGGTTGACCGGGAGATCGCCGTCGAGCTCGGTGACCCCGGACTCGGTGAGCTTCCAGCCCTCCCCCTCGTCGGCGAAGCCGAGGTTCTCCAGCCACATCGGCTCGTACCAGGAGAACGGCACGTACATCTCCACGGCGTCGATCTCCCGCCGGGGGTCGGTGATACCGGCCTGGCGGTAGACGTCGGCGGCGCAGTCGCGGCCGGCCTGCGGCGAGACGAAGTCCTTCCCCGCGAAGAGCGTCGGCTCGCTGCGCATGGCGCCGCCGTGCACCCAGGCCGGCGGGTGGGGCGAGCGGGCCGCTCCGGTCCGGTCGGTGAGGATCATGGCGCAGGCCCCGTCGGAGGACGGGCAGGTCTCCGAGTAGCGGATCGGGTCCCAGAGCATCGGGGCCGACCGGACCTTCTCCAGGGTGATGTCCGGGTCGTGGATGTGCGCGTACGGGTTCTTGAGCGCGTTGCGGCGGTCCTTGTACGCGACCAGGGAACCGACCGTGTCGGGGGCGCCGGTGCGGCGCATGTACGCCCGGACGTGCGGGGCGAAGAAGCCGCCCGCCCCGGCCAGCAGCGGCTGCTGGAACGGGATGGGCAGCGAGAGCCCCCACATGGCGTTGGACTCGGACTGCTTCTCGAAGGCGAGGGTGAGGACGGTGCGGTGGACGCGGGCGGCGACCAGGTTGGCGGCGACCAGTGCGGTGGAACCGCCGACCGAGCCCGCGGTGTGGACGCGGAGCATCGGCTTGCCGACCGCGCCGAGGGCGTCGGCGAGGTAGAGCTCCGGCATCATCACGCCCTCGAAGAAGTCGGGGGCCTTGCCGATCACGACGGCGTCGATGTCCGCCCAGGTCAGTGCGGCGTCCTCCAGGGCGCGGACGGCGGCCTCGCGGACCAGTCCGGCGATCGAGACGTCCCGGCGGGCGGAGACGTGCTTGGTCTGGCCGATGCCGACGACGGCCACGGGCTCCTCAGGCATGGGCGTTCTCCCCTTCGAGGACGGCGACCAGGTTCTGCTGGAGGCAGGGCCCGGAGGTGGCGTGGGCGAGCGCCCGGTCGGACTCGCCGCGATGGATGCGGGCGGCGGCCTCGCCGAGGCGGATCAGCCCGGCGGCCATGACGGGGTTGGCGGCCAGGGCGCCGCCGGACGGGTTGACCCGCACCTTCCCGTCGAGGCCGAGCGCCTTGCGCAGCACCACCTCCTGGGAGGTGAACGGGGCGTGCAGTTCGGCGGTGTCCACGGGGCGCTCGAAGGCCCCGGCGCGGGTGGCGGCGAGCCGGGTGGAGGGCGAGTCGGTCAGCTCCCGGACGCCGAGGCCGTGCGGCTCGATGCGGTGGTCGATGCCGCGGATCCAGGCGGGCCGGGGGCACAGGGCCCGTGCGGTGTCACCGGCGGCGAGGATGACGGCGGCGGCGCCGTCGCCGACCGGTGGGCAGTCGCCGGTGCGCAGGGGCCGTACCACGTACTCCCCGGCCGGGGCGGCCGTCCTGAGCTGGGCGTGCGGGTTGTCGGCCGCGTCGGCGCGGCTGCGGTGGCCGATCTCCGCGAGGGCGGCCTCGTCGGTGTCGCCCGCGTCGATCAGCGCCTGGGCCTGGAGGGCGGCGAGCGCGACGGAGTCGGGCCAGAGCGGGGCGGTGTAGTAGGGGTCCAGCTGGCGGGTGAGGACGTCCCGCACCCGGCCGGGCGAGGACTTCCCGTAGGAGTAGACGAGTGCGGTGTCGGCCTGTCCCGTCCGGATCTTCACCCAGGCCTCGTACAGGGCCCAGGCGCCGTCCATCTCGACATGGGACTCGGAGATCGGCGGGCAGGCGCCGACGCCGTCGAGCGCCATGGTGAAGGAGAAGGCGCGGCCCGCGAGGTAGTCGCTGGAGCCGGAGCAGGTGAAGCCGATGTCGCTGGTCCGGAGGCCGGTCGCGTCCAGGACCCGGTGGAGCACCGGCATCACCATCTCGACCTCGGAGAGTTCGTCGGTGCGGCGCAGATGGTCCGTCTGCGCGAAGGCGACGATCGCCACGTCTCGCATCTAGAGCAGCTCCTTGTACGCGTCGTAGTCGGCGTCGGGCTCGCCGGTCGGCCGGTAGTGGTCGGGGTGGCGCCCGTCCTCGGTCCAGACGGGCTCGACGCGCAGGCCCATGCGCACCTGGTCGTAGGGGATGCCGCCGATCCGGGCGTGCAGGGCGAGGTCCGCGCCGTCCAGGGCGACGTGCGCGTAGACGTACGGCACTTCGATGTCCAGGTTCTTCGCCTTGATGTTGACGATGCAGAACGTGGTGACGGTGCCGCGCGGGCCGACCTCCACCTGTTCGGTGGTGGCGACTCCGCAGGTGGGGCAGGCGCCGCGGGGCGGGACGTAGACCTTGTGGCAGGAGGGGCAGCGTTCGCCGACGATGCGCCGGTCGGCGAGGGCGCCGAGGTAGGCGCTCTGGGCGCGACCCGGGGTGTAGCGGTAGTCGAGCCGGGCGGGGGTGACGATGCCGGTGACGGGGTCGGCGAAGACGCCGTCGTGGGGGGTGGCGGCCTGTCCGGTGTCCTCGCCGTCGTACGGCTCGAAGCAGGCGATGTCGGTGATGGCTCCGGTCCGCTCGGCGGCCCAGCGGACGCGTACCCGCATGCCGGTGCGCACGGCGTCGGGGCCGGGGGCGTCGAGGGCGTGCAGCAGGGCGGTGTCGGCGCCGTCGAGCCGGACCAGGACCCAGGCGAAGGGGGTGGAGAGGGGCTGGGCGCGGCGCGGGGCGGGGTTCCAGGCCCAGGTGGTGACGGTGCCGGTGGCGGCGACCTCGGTCAGCTCGCTGAGCTCCTCGGCGGTGACGGGGTCGTACTCGACGGGCGGGACCAGGACCTTCCCCCCGGTGGTGCGGACGCCGAGGACGGTGCGTTCGCGCAGTCCGGTGAGGAAGGCGCTCTGGACGGGTCCGAGGGAGCGGGTGAAGGGGAATTCCACCACCAGCGGTGCGCTGAGGGCTTCGGGCACGGTGATCTCCTCGGCTCAGGCGCGCCGGTAGACGGGCGGGCGCTGCTCGGCGAAGGCGCGGGCGCCTTCCTTGGCGTCGTCGGTGGCGAAGACCGGCCAGCCGCGTTTCAGTTCGGCGGCCAGTCCCTCGGTCTCGGTCAGGTCGGCGCTCTCGTAGACGGACGCCTTGACGGCCTCGACGGCGAGCGGGCCGCAGGTGTTGATCCGCTCGGCGGTTTCGAGAGCGTGTTCCAGTGCGGTGCCGTCGGGGACGACCCGGCCGATCAGGCCGATGGCGGCGGCTTCCGACGCGCTGTACGGGCGTCCGGTGAGGAGCATTTCGAGGGCGTGCGTCCGGGCGATCTGGCGCGGCAGCCGCACCGTCGAGCCGCCGATGGGGAAGAGGCCGCGCTTCACCTCGAAGAGGCCGAAGGTGGCGCCCTCGCCGGCGATGCGGATGTCGGTGCCCTGGAGGATCTCGGTGCCGCCGGCGACGCAGTGGCCCTCCACGGCGGCGATCACCGGTTTGCGGGGGCGGTGGTGGCGTAGCATCGCCTTCCAGTGAAGATCGGGATCGGCGGTCATCCGGTCCCGGTACTGCTCGCCCGCCATGCCCTTGCCGGCCAGGGCCTTGAGGTCCATCCCGGCGCAGAAGCAGCCGCCCGCGCCGGTCAGCACGACGGAGCGGACAGTGTCGTCGGCGTCCGCCTCCAGCCAGCCGTCGTACAGCCCGACCAGCATCGCCAGCGACAGGGCGTTCTTCGCCTCGGGCCTGTTCAGGGTGAGCACCAGCGTGGCGCCCTCGCGCCGTACGCCGAGGTGTTCCGTACCAGTCATTGTCGGCCTCCCGTCTAGACCTGGAACAGGTTGCAGTAGGCGGGGTGCCAGTTCAATAGTTTTCTGACAGGCAGTCAGATTTCTTCGGCGGGACCTCTTCACAGTTGCGTCCACCGGCGCTCTAATGACCGCCGAGCCAGTCAGCTTCCGGGGTCAGGAGGAGTGGGTGGAGTACAACCTTGCCGACCTGTTCGAGTCGGTCGTCGACGCGGTCCCGGAACGGGAGGCGCTCGTCTACCTCGACCACCCCGGTACGGGCGCGGAGCGCAGACTGACCTACGCGGAACTGGACGCGGCGGCCAACCGCCTCGCCCACCACCTGATCGAGGCGGGCATCGCGCCGGGCGAGCACCTGGGGCTGCACCTCTACAACGGGGTGGAGTACCTCCAGACCGTGCTGGCCTGCCTGAAGGCCCGGATCGTCCCGGTCAACGTGAACTACCGCTACGTGGAAGAGGAGCTGACCTACCTCTACCGTGACGCGGACCTGACCGCGCTGGTCTTCGACGCCGAGTTCGACGAGCGGGTGGCTGCCGCCGCGCCCAAGGCCCCGGCCTTACGCCATCTGGTGCGGGTGGGCACCCCGGCGGCGGGGACACCGGGGCCGGAGGCGGTCGCGTTCACCGACGCGGAGGCGAACGGAAGCCCGGAGCGCGGCTTCCCGCCTCGCTCGGCCGACGACCAGTTCATCATCTACACCGGCGGCACCACGGGCATGCCGAAGGGGGTGATGTGGCGCCAGGAGGACCTCTTCTTCTCCGGTCTCGGCGGGGGCGCGCCGACCGGGGAGCCGGTGAAGTCCCCGCAGGAGCTGGCCGAGCGGGTCGCCGCGGGCGGCGAGGGGATCACCTTCTTCCCCACTCCCCCGCTGATGCACGGCACCTCCACGCTCACCGCCTTCATCGGCTTCAACTTCGGGCAGCGGGTCGTGGTGCACCGCAGGTTCGCGCCGGAGGAGGTGCTCCGCACCATCGAGAAGGAGAAGGTGACCAGTGTGTCGCTGGTCGGCGACGCGATGCTGCGGCCGCTGATCGACGCGCTGCGCGGTCCGCTGAAGGGGACGGACTGCTCGTCGCTGTTCTCCGTGTCCAGCTCCGGCGCGATCATGTCGGACTCGGTGCGGGCGGAGTTCCAGGAGCTCGTGCCGACGGTGATGCTGCTGAACAACTTCGGCTCCTCGGAGTCCGGCTTCAACGGCACCGCGACGGCCGACTCGGGGCCGGAGAAGGGGTTCCGGCTCCAGGTCAACTCCCGCACCGCGGTGGTCGACCCGGCGACGCACGAGCCGGTGGCCCCGGGCGAGCCGGGGCGGCTGGCCCAGCGCGGACACGTGCCGCTCGGCTACTACAACGACCCGGACAAGACGGCGGAGACCTTCTTCAGCCGGGGCGAGGAGCGCTGGGTACTGCTCGGGGACATGGCGACGGTCGACGGGGACGGGATTGTCACGGTGCTGGGCCGGGGCTCGCAGTGCATCAACACCGGGGGCGAGAAGGTGTACCCGGAGGAGGTCGAACAGGCCATCAAGGCCCATCCGGACGTGTACGACGTGCTGGTCGCCGGGGTCCCCGACGAGCGGTGGGGCAACCGGGTCGCGGCGGTGGTGCAGCTGCGCGAGGGAGCGGCCGAGCCCACGCTGGACGAGCTCCAGGCGCACTGCCGCACCCGGCTCGCCGGCTACAAGATCCCCCGTCGGCTGGTGATCGCCCGGACCATCCAGCGCTCGCCGAGCGGCAAGGCCGACTACCGGTGGGCCCGCTCGGTCGTCGCGCCCCGGCGGGGGCCCGGGGCGTGAGCCTGTCCGGCCACCGGTCCGGGCCGCCCGCGTAAGCCATTCGGGCACGCTCCGAACCCATCCGCTCACGCTGTGTGGCAACCGGGTCGGATCGCCCATAGCTTCGATTCATGAGGAAACGAACCATCACCATCCTGGTCCCGGTCGCGGCGCTCTCCGCCGCGGCCGTGGGCATGGCCTCGCCCTCCGCGTCCGCCCCCACCGCGCGGGTGGTGCGTCCGGGCGAATCGATCCAGCGGGCGGTGGACGCCGCCCGGCCGGGCGACACCGTCCTCGTCCTGCCCGGCACGTACCGGGAGAGCGTACGGATCACCACCTCCGGGCTCACCCTGCGCGGCACCGGCGGCCGTACCGTCATCCGTCCGGCCGAACCGGGCACCCGGGCCGCCGACGACGCCTGCGCCAAGGCCGGGAACGGCGTCTGCGTCCTGGGCGCGGCGGGCGGCATCACGGACGGCGTCCGGGTCGAGTCGCTGACCGTCTCCGGGTTCAAGAAGAGCGGGGTCTGGTCCTCCCGCACCGACCGGCTGACCGTCCGCCGGGTGACCGCGGAGCACAACGGTGTCTGGGGCATCGCCCAGGAGCGCTCCACCCGCGCCCTGTTCACGGAGAACGCCGCCCGTTCCAACGGCGACGCGGGCATCTTCGTCGCCAACACCGTCGACGAGGAGGGCGGCGCCACCGACACCGGGGGCACCGAGGTCAGCCACAACGCCCTGTCGGACAACCGGATCGGCCTCACCGCCCGCCGGGTGCGCAACCTCTCCGTCCACCACAACGGGGTCACCGCCAACTGCACCGGAATGTTCGTCGTGGGCGACGAGGGGCGGCCGCAGGCCGGGGCCATGACCATCGAGTCCAACACGGTCACCGGCAACAACAAGTTCTGCGCCGCGACCGAGCGGCTGTCGGCCCTCCAGGGCTCCGGCATCGTGCTCACCGGCGCCGCGGACACCCGGGTCCGCGCGAACACCGTCCGCGACAACGCCGGGACCTCCCCGATGTCCGGCGGCGTCGTCCTGTTCAAGAGCTTCGTGGGCACCAAGAACACCAACAACACCATCAGCGACAACGTCGTCCTCGACAACAAGCCGGCCGACCTCACCAACGGGGACACCGGAAAGGGCAACACCTTCACCGCCAACACCTGCGCCACGTCCGCACCGGCCGGGATGTGCTGACCGGTGCACCCCCGCACGAGGAGAAGCGAGACAGCATGACCACCGTGAGCCCCAACCCCGCCCCCACCCCCGTACACACCTCCCTCCCGCACCCCGTCGCGCCGCCGCAGCCGGCGATGCAGCTGCGGGAGCTGGTCTTCGGCGCGGCCAGAGCCGCGGCCGTGCGCGCCGCCGCCCGGCTGCGCGTCGCCGACGCGCTGGGCGAGACCCCGGCCACGGCGCGGGAACTCGCGGATCTGGTGCAGGTCGAGCCGGGCCCGCTGCGGCGGCTGCTGCGCGCCCTGGCCTGCTACGGGATCTTCGCCGAGGAGCCGGACGGGCGCTTCACCCACACCGAGATGTCCCGGCTGCTGCGCGAGGACGACCCGCACAGCCTGCGCGACATCTCGCTGTGGTGCACCGAGCCCTGGACCTGGGACGTGTGGCCGCGCCTGGACGACGCGGTGCGCACCGGCCGGAGCGTCTTCGAGGACGTGCACGGCAAGGGGTTCTTCGACCATCTGCACCAGGACGCCCACGAGTCCGCGCAGGTCTTCAACCGCGCGATGACCACCTCCAGCGTGCAGTCCGCCCTGGACGTCGCCGAACTCCTCGACCTCACCGGGGTGGAGTCGGTCGCCGACATCGGCGGCGGCCAGGGCCATGTCGTGGCGAGCCTGCTGGAGAAGCACCCCGGCCTGCACGGCACCCTGATGGACCTGCCGGGCGTGGTGGCCAGGGCGGACGCGCGGCTGCGGGACCAGGGGCCGCTGGTGGACCGGACCCGGATCGTCGCCGGGGACTGCCGGGAGGCGATCCCGGTCCGGGCCGACCTGTACATCATCAAGAACATCCTGGAGTGGGACGACGACAGCACCCGCCGGACGCTGCGCAACGTCGTCGCCGCGGCCCGTCCGGGGGCCCGGGTCGTGATCATCGAGAACCTGGTCGACGACACCCCGTCGATGCGGTTCACCACCGCGATGGACCTGCTGCTGCTCCTCAACGTCGGCGGGGCGAAGCACACCCGGGAGAGCCTGGTGACCCGGATCTCCGACGCCGGGCTGCTGATCGGGGACGTCGTTCCGGTCAACCCCTACCTCCACGCGTTCGAGTGCGTCGTCCCGGACTGACCGGACCACCGCACCGCACATGCCCCGGGCCCGGCCGAACGGCCGGGCCCGGGGCATGTGGCGGCGGGTCTCACGCGGAGGCGGCGCGCTCCCACCGGTAGAACTCGTGGGCCATGGCGTCCTTGGGGCCGCGCCAGGTCTCCGGGTCGTACGCGCTGACGTACGCGGAGAGCTTGTCGCTGATGGCCTTGAACTCCGGGTGCCCGGTCACCTTCGCGATCTCGGGCCCCGGCGGGTTCTCGGACTCGATCAGATGCAGGTACACGTCGCCGAACTGGAAGAGCTTGCGCCGGGTGACGCCGACCAGGTGCGGCAGTTCGGTGCTGTCCGAGGCGGCGAACAGCTCGGCGATGTCCGGCGCCGAGCCCGGTGCCATCCGGGCGACGATCAGGGCGTGGTGCATCGGGAGATGCCTTTCTGGGGTCGGGTCCGCCGCCCGGCCGGACGGCGGGGCGGCGGACCGCGGGCGGGTGGCGGGTCAGTTGGCCCCGACGGGGGCGGTGCGGCGCTCCCGGTCGCGCTGCTCGATCTTGTCCCGGATCAGCTCCATCTGGACCTTGGAGTTCCGGTTGATGTTGTCGGTCATCCAGTCGTCGTCCACGGGCGCGTCGGGGCGCATCGCGAAGTCCTGGGTCCAGTGCATCCTGGTCCCGCCGGGCACCTCCGTGTACGCCCAGCGGATGTCCATGTGCTGGAACGGGCCGGGTTCGACGCGACGGGCGCGTACGGTGCGCGTGGCGCGGTCCACGGTCCGCTCGGAGACCCAGCTCCACACCTTGCCGTTCTCGTCGGGGTGCATCGTCAGCCGGAAGGTGGTGCTGTCCCCGTCCCGCTCGATGATCTCGACCGAGGCGTACTCGCTGAACAGCCTCGGCCAGTTCTCCAGGTCGTTGGTCACGTCCCAGACCAGGTCGAGCGGGGCGGCGATGGTGATCTCGTTCTCGGTGTGTCCGGGCACGGTTCAGGCTCCTGTCATGAGGCTGTTGTTGACGAGGTCGAGGAACTCCTGCGGGGTCTTGCAGCGGTCGGCGTCGGCCGGCAGCGCCCGGCCGTGCCGGTTCTCCAGCACGCCGACGATGCCGAGCAGGCCCAGCGAGTCCAGGCCGTACTCGTCGAAGGCCGAACCGGGGCGCTGCTCCATGTCGCGGGGGTCCACGGTGACCCCGGCGCCCTTCTTCATCAGCGCGGCGAGTTCCGTGTAGGTCAGTCGGTCGGTCATCAGGACTTCTCCTTGTCACGTTCGGGGGTCGGTGACGCGCCGCAGCACCATCGCCGAGTTCGAGCCCATGAGCCCCCGGCTGAGCACCAGCGCCGTGCGCAGTTCGGCGGGGCGGGCGCTGCCGGTCACCACGTCGATGTCGTGGCACACCTCGAAGACGTTCGGCGTGGGCGGTATGAGCGCGTTCTCCATCGAGAGCACCGCGGCGGCCACGTCCAGTACGGGCGCCCCGCAGTAGGCGCGTCCGATCCCGGTCTTGGGCGCCGTCACCGGCACCCGGCTGCCGTGCGCGCCGAGGGCGTCGGCGAGCGCCAGCACCTCGGCCCGGTCGGCGGCCGGTACTCCGAGGGCGTCCGCGAAGACGACGTCGATCTCCTCGGGCGCGCAGTCGGCCTCCCGCAGGGCGCCGATGATCGCCTGGGCGAGGCCCTCCCGGGACTCCTCCCACCGGCCCGCCCCGGTGAACGTGGCGGCGTGCCCGGCGAGCTCGGCCCGGACCTTGGCGCCGCGCCGGAGCGCCGACCGCTCCTCCTCGACCACCAGCATGGCTCCGCCCTCGGCCGGGACGAAACCCCGGGCGTCCGAGGTGAACGGCCGGTAGGCGCGGCTCGGGTCCTCCTCGGTGCTGAGGTCGTCGTAGCCGAGCTGGCAGACGACCGAGTACGGCGCCAGCGGGGCCTCGGCCGCGCCGACCACCACCGCCGCGGTGCCGCCGCGGATCGAGCGGGCGGCGTGCGCCAGCGCGTCCAGGCCGCCGGCCTCGTCGCTGGCCACCACCGCGCACGGGCCCTTGAAGCCGCCGCGGATGGAGATCTGGCCGGTGCTGGCCGCGTAGAACCAGGCGATGGACTGGTACGGGCCCACGTAGGTGGAGCCCTGGCCCCAGAGCCGCTGGAGTTCACGCTGGCCGAACTCGCCGCCGCCCGATCCGGCCGCGGTGACCACGCCCACGTCGAAGGGCGAGGCCTCGTAGTCGGCGCGGCCGAGCCGGGCGTCCTCCAGCGCGATGTCGGCGGCGGCCATCGCGAAGTGGGTGAACTTGTCGGTCTGGACGAGGTAGCGCTCCTCGATCAGTCCGGCCGGTTCGAATCCCCGTACCTCGCCGGCGACCCGCAGGGGCAGGTGCTCGCAGCCCTCGCGGGTGACCCGGTCCAGGACGCTCACGCCTTCGTGGGTCAGCTTCCAGAAGGCCTCGGTGTTGGTGCCGTTGGGGGCGACCACACCGATGCCGGTGACGACGGTGCGCCGGGCCTTGCGGGTGCTCATGGGGTCCTCCCTCCTGTCCGGGTCAGGGCCACCGCGGACTGGAACCCGCCGAATCCGCTGCCCACCGAGAGGACGCTGCGCAGCTTCAGGGGCCGTGCGGTACGCGGCACGTAGTCGAGGTCGCATTCGGGGTCGGGGGTCTCGTAGTTCGCCGTCGGCGGCACCGTCTGGTGGACCAGGGCGAGTACGCAGGCCGCGATCTCTATCGCTCCGATCGCTCCCAGCGAGTGGCCGACCATGGATTTGATCGAGCTCATCGGGATGTCGAAGGCGTGGGCGCCCAGGGCCCGCTTCACGGCGGCCGTCTCGTGCCGGTCGTTCTGCTTGGTGCCCGAGCCGTGGGCGTTGACGTAGTCGATCCGCGAGCCGTCCATCCGGGCGTGGGCCAGGGCCCGGTTGATCGCCTCGGCCATCTCCAGGCCCTCGGGGGTGAGCCCGGTCATGTGGTAGGCGTTGCCGAAGGTGGCGTAGCCGGAGATCTCGCAGTAGACCGTGGCGCCGCGGGCGCGGGCGTGCTCCAGCTCCTCCAGGACCAGGACGGCGCCGCCCTCGCCCATCACGAAGCCGTCCCGGCGCGCGTCGAACGGCCGGGAGGCGTGCTCGGCGTCGTCGTTGTTGGCCGAGGTGGCCTTGATCGCGTCGAAGCACGCCACGGTGATCGGGGTGATCGGCGAGTCGGACGCCCCGGCGACGCAGATGTCGACGCGGCCCTCCTCGACGGACTGGAAGGCGTAGCCGATCGCGTCGAGGCCGGAGGTGCAGCCCGTGGAGACGGTCTGCACCGGGCCGTGCGCGCCGACCTGCTCGGCCACCGCCGAGGCCAGGGTGCTGGGCGAGAAGGCCCGTTCCAGATGGCGGTCGGCCTTCTGGTGGTCGACGTCCCAGCGGGCGCCGTGCTCGCTGACGGCGACGTAGTCGTGCTCCAGCCGGGTGGTGCCGCCGACCGCGGTGCCCAGCGACACCCCCATCCGCCAGGGGTCCACCTTCTCCGGGTCCAGGCCCGCGTCGGCGAGGGCCTCCCGGGCCGCCACCATCGCGAACTGGACGTAGCGGTCCTGCCGCGCGACGGTGTCGGCGTCCAGTCCGTGGGCCGCCGGGTCGAAGTCGCACTCGGCGGCGATCCGGGACCGGAAGCCGGTCGGGTCGAAGAGCGTGATGCCCCTGGTCGCGGTGCGTCCGTTGGCGAGGAGGTCCCAGAAGGCGGGGGCGCCGATGCCGCCGGGGGCGACGACGCCGACGCCGGTGACCGCCACGCGGCGGGTCATGAGGCGGCCTCCGTTCGTTCCGGCGGGGCTACGCGGTCGTCGGACCCGGTGTGTTCGGTGTCGACATGGCCGAGCTCCGGGCGCGGGGCGAGCGGGCCGAGATGGAAGACCATCCGCGCCTCGATGTCGCCCACGTTGCGGAACCGGTGGCGCATGTAGGGCGGGATGAGCAGGCCCTGGTCGGGGCTCATCCGGTACGGCTCGCCGTCCAGGTCCACCTCGAGCAGGCCGTTCACCACGTACACGAACTCCTCGGAGTACGGGTGGTAGTGCTCGCCGATGCGTTCGCCGGGCTGGACGATCGCCAGCCCCATGAAGCCGCTGGTGGCCCCGACCGCGGTGGGCGTGAGCATGGCACGGAGATCGCCGCCGCGCCTGCGGTTGGGCTGCGTCTCACTGAGGTCCACGATGCGTGGCCGGTGCGTGGTCATGTCTGTTCTCCTCCTGGCGCATTGCGTGTGGTGTCGACGGGTCGAGCGAGAACCCCCCAGGGGGCGTTGATGCGCGGTTCAGGACTCCATGGCCTGCCGGTCCGTGATCAGGGTCATCTCGGACTCCTTGAGGAAGCGGGCGAGCCCCGGGCCGTCGGTGGGAACGGCGTCGCCGTCGAGGAGCCGTCCGAGCCTGGCTTCCTTGCCGGTGCCGTCGACGCCCACGACCTGGGCGGCCTGGTCCTCGATCGGGCCGACCGCTTCGAGGAGCCGGACGACGACGTCGTCGCGCTGGAAGATGGTGCTGCTCTCGACGATGCTCGCCGGGTTCTCGGCGGCCTCCTCGTCCTGTTCGGCGAGGAGGCGGGCGAGGGCCATGCCGCAGCCCTCCTTGGCCTGGTAGAAGAGGGCGTGGCGGCGCACGTCCTGCGCCCGGTGCCGGCCGGCGGTCACGTGGTGGACGGTGGGGAGCGCCGCCCGGGTGAAGAACATCCGGGCGGAGTCCGGGTCGCTGAGGTCCCGGTCCTGCTCCAGGTACGGGTTGATCGCCTCCTCGACGGCCCGGACCTCGGGCTGCCGGGCGACGTGGCGGAGCGCGGCGAGCAGGTCGCCCTCGACCTCGACGGCCCGCACGACGCGGTTGCCGTGCATGAAGAGCGAGGTGCGGCGCAGCCGGGTCTCCGCGTCGACCCGGGCCTGCGGGGACTCGTAGTCGGCCAGGATCTTCGCCACGACGTCCTCGGTGCCGGGGCGGACGGTGAAGGTGAGCGCGTGCCGCACCACTCCGTCGCCCAGGCGCGGGGCCGCCTGGAGACGGCCCTTGGCCGCCTCGGGCGCCATCTCGAACGCCTTCCCGGTCTCCCGCAGGACGCTGAACCGCAGCGACCGGGTGTCGCGCACGCAGTTGTGCAGCGGCTGGACGGTGGCGACGTGCTCCTCGCTGTTGACCCAGGCGAGGAAGGGGGGCGCGCTTTCCCACTCGCTGGTGATCAGCCACTGCGAGGGGTTCTCGATGGACTGGCAGAGCTGGTCGCTGAGGTGCCCGGGGACGGAGGCGACCTGGTTGCGCATGTGCTCGTACGCCTCCAGGAACTCCTTCTGGGCCCCGTCGTAGAGGTCCAGAAGGAGTACGACGCGGAGTCGGGAGCCGTCGAAGGCCGACTGGGAGATCCGTTCCGAGAGGGTGGTGGTCATCTTTGCGAACTCCTTCGAGACGGTCCGGCGGGCAGGGTGGCCTGCCGCCGGCCGTCGGGTGGCGAGTGGTTTTCCGGAGCGGGGTCTCTCCCGGCGAACGTGCGTGATCCGCGTCAGGGCCGCGGGCATCGTCTCCGTGACCGATCGTGAAACGCTGGTCCGGGTGGCGCGAGATTTATGAACCGTTCAGGTGAGCAGCCGTCCGAACCGCTCTCACCAGGGCATTGAACAATGCATCCGAACGGCGTTGGAGCAGGAGCAACTGATGAACGAGAACGTCGACATTCGCGTACCGGTCCTCATCGTGGGCGGCTCCCTGGTGGGCCTGTCCACATCACTCTTTCTCGGCCGGCTCGGGATCGAACACCTGCTGGTCGAGAAGCACCGGGCCACCTCGACACACCCGCGCGGCCGCGGCAACAACGTCCGCACGATGGAGGTGTTCCGTACGGCGGGCGCCGAGGAGGGCATCCGCCGGGCGGCCACCGTGCTCGCCGACAACCACGGCATCCTGCAAGCCGGTTCGCTGACCGGGGACGACCAGGAGTGGCTGTTCAAGGAGATCGACCCGGGCGGCGGCATCGCCCGCTTCAGCCCGACCGGCTGGTGCCTGTGCAGCCAGAACGATCTGGAGCCGGTGCTGCTGGAGCAGGCCCGCAGGCAGGGCGGTGATCTTCGGTTCTCGACCGAGATGCAGAGCTTCGACCAGGACCCCTCCGGGGTGCACGCGGCGCTGAAGAACCGGGAGACCGGCGAGCACATCAGTGTCCGCGCGGACTACCTCGTCGCGGCCGACGGGCCGCGCAGCCCCATCCGCGACCAGCTGCGCATCGGCCGGACGGGGCCCGGGGACCTCTTCCACAACGTCAGCATCACCTTCCGCTCGCTGCGCCTGGCCGATGTGCTGGGCGACCGGCGCTTCATCGTCTGCTACCTGACCAACCCCGACGCGGACGGTGCCCTGTTGCCGGTCGACAACAAGCGCGACTGGGTCTTCCACGCGCCGTGGAAGCCCGAACTCGGCGAAACCCTGGAGGACTTCACCGACGAGCGGTGCGCCCGGCACATCCGGACGGCGGTGGGCGCGCCGCATCTGGACATCGAGATCACCGGAAAGGCGCCGTGGCACGCCGCCGAGCGGGTCGCCGAGCGGTACTCCTCCGGGCGGGTCTTCCTCGCCGGCGACTCGGCGCACGAGATGTCCCCCACCGGGGCGTTCGGCTCCAACACCGGCATCCAGGACGCGCACAACCTGGCCTGGAAACTGGCGACCGTCCTGAAGGGCGAGGCGGGTCCGGGGCTCCTGGACAGCTACGAGGCGGAGCGGCTGCCGGTGGCGCGGGCGACGAGCGCGCGGGCGTCGGCGCGCTCCGGCGAGCACAGCCACCCGGGGTACGAGGCGGCGCCGGCGGCGGGCGGCGGCCGCCAGGGCGGCATGCTGAGCGTGGCGCTGGGCTACCGCTACACCCGGGGCGCGGTGCTGGGGGTCGACCCCGAGCAGCCGGTGGTCCCGCAGGGCGTGCGGTTGAACGGTGAACCAGGTAGTCGTGCTCCGCATCTGTGGGTCCGTCAGGGCGGAGAGCGCAAGTCCACGCTCGATCTGTACGAGCAGACGCTGGTGCTGCTCACGGACGGTGAGGACACGGTGTGGCGCCGGGCGGCGGAACGGGTCGCGGCCCGGCTCACGGTACGGCTGCCCGCGTACGGCATCGGCCCGGGCTCCGATCTGGAGCCGGAGGGCGGCGCGGACTGGGCCGAGGCGCACGGGACGACGCGCGGGGGAGCGGTGCTGGTGCGTCCCGACGCCTTCGTGGCCTGGCGGTCGGCGGGCCCGGTGGCGGACGCCGAGCAGACCCTGTACGAGGTCCTCACCTCGCTGCTCGATCGCGCCTGACCCGCCGCCGCCCGCCGTCGGCTCAGGACAGGCCGAACTCCTGCAGTGCCGCGAGGAAGGCACCGGGGCGTTCGGTGTGGATGAGATGACCGGCGTCGACGGTCCGGAACCGGCCGTCCGGTATCCGCCCCGCCAGCCAGACCAGCCGTTCCTGGTCGACATGGCTGGCGGGGCCGCCGCCGAGGACGAGGGTCGGGGCGGTGATCTCCCCGAGCCGGTCCCGCACGCCGGGGTCCGGTGCGTTCAGCTGGGCGTCGGTCGACGGGACCACGGGCCAGTCGTACGGCAGCTCCCCCTCGGGCCGTACGGCGGGGGCGCGCGGCGGGTCGAGCGGGAACGGCGGCGGCGCCTCCTCCAGGACGAGCCGCCCGATCAGCCCCGGCTCCCGCTGCGCGAGCAGAAGGGCGGCCGCACCGCCCATGGAGTGCCCGACGACGGTGGCCCCGGCCAGGTTGCGGGCCTCCAGGAAGGCGTGCAGATCGTCCCGGAACAGCTCGAAGGAGTAGCGCCCCGGCCAGTCGCTGAGCCCGTGCCCCCGGAAGTCGAAGGCGTACACCCGGTGCTCCGCCGCGAGGCTCTCGGCGATCCCGGTCCAGGTGCGGCTGTCGTCGCCCCGGCCGTGGACGAGCACGACGGGCGGCGCCGACGGCTTCCCCCACACCCGGTAGGCGAGCCGGGTCCCTCCGGCGTGCACACTGCGTACGTCGGGGTCGAGGAACGCCTCCACCGCGCGGACGAAGGCGCCCGGGCCGTCCAGCCAGGGAAAGTGCGCCGCGCCGCGCTGGACGACGAACTCGGCGTCGGGGAAGAGGGCGACCAGTTCGGCGGCGCGGTCCGGGGTGGGGCCCGCGTCGTACTCCCCCGCGAGGACCAGGACCGGTACGGCGACCTCGCCCAGCGCGGCCCGGGTGGCGGGCGGGTCGAAGGCGCCGTCCGCGTAGAAGTGGGCGGCCGCGGCGGCATTGGTCAGCCCGGGCCCGGCGGCGGCGTGAGCGCGGGCGACCTCGTCCCACCGCCCGTAGGCGAACGGGGCGACGGCGGCCCGGACCTCGTCGGGCGCGTCGCCCGCCAGGAAGTCGTCCAGGGCGGCCCGCGCCCGCGGGTACCAGGGCTCGTCGCACCGCAGTTCGCTCGCCTCGTACCAGTCCTGCTCGGTAGCCTCGATGCCCACCGCCACGGTGCCGGGCGTGACGAGCGTCAGGGTGCGCAGCCGCCCCGGATGGCGGGCCGCGTACAGGGCGGCGAGGTTGCCGGCGGCGGAGTGGGCCAGCAGGTCGACGCGCTCCTCGCCGAGGTGTTCGCGCAGCGCCTCGACATCGTCGACCAGCCGGTCGCAGCGGTACGTCGACGGATCGTCCGGCACCGCGGAGTCCCCGGAGCCGCGCAGGTCCGGTACCACGAGCCGGCGGCGCGCGGCGAGCCCGCCGAGGTCTCCCAGGTACGCGCCCGCCCGCATCGGCCCGCCCGGCAGGCAGATCAGCGCCGCGCCCTCGCCCAGGAGGCGGTAGGAGAGTTCGGTCCCGTCATATGCGTGGAAGATCGGCATGCCCGCCATCCAAACAGGGCCGGCCGGTCCGTGCGGCCCTGTTCGGTATGAGCGAAGTACCGGCCCCGATCGGTGCCTACGCGCCTCTTGCCATCCGGCGGACCGAACTGAATTACTGCTACCGAAAGATCGACCGAATGATCGGTCGTTGCTCGGAGGAGGGAGATCCCGATGGCGTCGCTGCTGGACGAGGCGGAACGACTGGGCCGGGACGAACTGGCGGCGCTCCAACTGGATCGGCTGCGGACCACGCTGCGCCACGCGTACGAGAACGTCGGACACTACCGCGCCGCCTTCGACCGCGCCGGGCTGCGCCCGGAGGACTGCCGCACCCTCGCCGATCTCGCCCGTTTCCCCTTCACGACCAAGGCCGATCTGCGGGACAACTACCCCTTCGGGATGTTCGCCGTCCCCGAGGAGCGCGTCCGGCGCATCCATGCCTCCAGCGGCACCACGGGCCGCCCGACCGTCGTCGGCTACACCGACCGCGACCTGGACATCTGGGCCGATGTGGTGGCCCGCTCGATCCGGGCCGCCGGCGGGCGCCCCGGGATGAAGGTCCATGTGGCCTACGGGTACGGGCTGTTCACCGGCGGGCTCGGCGCGCACTACGGGGCGGAGCGGCTCGGCTGCACGGTCGTCCCGGCCTCCGGGGGGATGACCGCCCGCCAGGTCCAGCTGATCCAGGACTTCCGCCCCGAGATCATCATGGTGACCCCGTCGTACATGCTGACGCTGCTCGACGAGTTCGAGCGGCAGGGTGTCGATCCCCGGTCCACCTCGCTGCGGGTCGGGATCTTCGGTGCCGAGCCGTGGACGCAGGAGATGCGGCGCGAGATCGAGGAGCGGTTCGCGATCGACGCGGTCGACATCTACGGCCTCTCCGAGGTGATGGGCCCCGGGGTGGCGCAGGAGTGCGTCGAGACCAAGGACGGGCTGCACATCTGGGAGGACCACTTCTATCCCGAGGTGGTCGATCCGTTCACCGGCGAGGTGCTGCCCGAGGGCGAGGAGGGCGAACTGGTCCTCACCTCGCTCACCAAGGAGGCGATGCCGGTGATCCGCTACCGCACCCGGGACCTGACCCGGCTGCTGCCGGGCACCGCCCGGGTGTTCCGGCGGATGGAGAAGGTGACCGGGCGCAGCGACGACCTGGTGATCCTGCGCGGGGTGAACCTCTATCCGACGCAGATCGAGGAGATCGTGCTGCGTACGCCGGGGGTTTCGCCCCACTTCCAGCTGCGGCTGACCCGTGAGGGCCGCCTCGACGTACTGACCGTCCGGGCGGAGGCGCGGGCCCAGGCCGCTCCGGAGCAGCGGACGGCCGCCGCGGCGTCGATCGCGGCGGCCGTCAAGGACGGGATCGGGGTGTCGGTCGGGGTCGAGATCGTCGATCCGGAGACGCTGGAGCGGTCGGCCGGCAAGTTCCGCCGGATCGTGGACGAGCGCGGGGAGCGGTAGGGACGGCGCCTGGGCCCACCGGTAGGGCCCGAAGGCCCGCTCATGGACCCGGTCGGCCGGCCCCAGGCCGGGCCCGTGGTCGCACCCGCGCCGGGCTCCGCGGGCGGGCGGCCGCCGCGACGCCCCGCGGCGGCCCCGGCCCTCGACGGATCAGGCGGGGTCGCCGTCGTACGCCGCCAGCGCGGCCTGCCGCAGTCCGAACAGGCGGCGCAGCCCCTCCTCGTCGAGCCGTCCGTCCGCCAGCACGACGACGGTCTCGCCCTCCAGGGCGGCCCACGCCGTCCGCGCCCGCTTGTGGGCCACCCGCCGGTCGTCGCTCCGCAGGAATCCGGCCCCTGCCGACAGCCCAGCGGACACCAGGGCCAGCAGCGCCGCGGGAACACGCGCGTCCGCCGTGGCCAGTCCCGCCGCACCGGACACGGCGGCGAGCAGGGCGGCGGGAAAGCCCAGGACGACATCGATGACCGCCCAGAGCCTGGCCCGCCGGTCGGCGAGCCGGATTCCCTTCCGCGCCTCGTCGCGCAGCCGCTGCGCCTCGGCGGACAACCGGCCTCCGGGTTCCGACTCCCCCGGGGCCACTTCCCCCGTACCTTCTCCGCGCTCACTCATGCACCCGATTCCAGCACAAGTCGCTTCGCACTCAAACGAGTTGGCGGACTTCGAGCCCGCTGCCCCGCCCCCGGCGAATCCCGGTTGCCCGGGTTCGGACCGCGCGGCCACAATTCCCGGTGTGTCCGACACGACGTCAACGGGTCCCGCCCTGCGGCCCTATCCGAAGATCTCCGCCAAGCAGCGGCTCGGCCTGTCCGGGGTCCGCGAGTGGATCGCGGTGGAGAAGGTTCACGGGGCGCATTTCGCGGTGGTCTGCGACGGGGCCGGGACCCGCCCGGCGAAGCGGCGCGAGCCCCTGGGCGACGACGCGCTGGACGGCTTCTTCGGCGTCAGCAGGATCTGGCCGGAACTGTCGGTGGCCGCGGCCCGCTTCGCCTCCGCGACGCGCGCCGCATGGGGCGGGGACGCGGTGGTGACGGTCTACGGGGAGCTCGCCGGCGGCCGCTACCCGCACCCGGACGTCCCCGCCGTCGCGGGGGTCGAACCGGTGCAGACCGGGGTCTGGTACGCGCCGACGCCGCGGTGGCTGCCGTTCGACGCCTCGGTCGAGACGGGCGGGGGGCGGTGGTGGCTCTCCGACCGGGAGCTGCGGCGGACCGCGGCCGACGCCGGGCTCGTCTGCGTACCCGTGGTCGGCCGGGGCGCGCTGAACGGACTCCAGGAGCTGCCCTGCGCCTTCCCCACCCGCGTCCCGGCCCTGTTCGGCCTTCCCGAGATGGCGGAGAACCTGGCCGAGGGGTACGTCCTCAAACCTGCGGCAGAGTGGCCGGAGGCGGGCCCGGACGGTGCCGGGGCCCGCCCGGTGGTGAAGGTGAAGCAGAAGGCGTTCGCCGAGGATGCGCGTTTCGACGGCGCCCGGCCCTATCTGGTGCCGCCACAGGGCGCGGCGGGGGTTCCCGCCTGGCTCCTGGTCCAGGCGTCGTCGCTGCTCACCCCCGCCCGGGCGGCCGCCGCGGTGAGCAAGCTCGGCCCCCGGACCTCCGTGGACGCGGTGGCGGAGGAGATCGCACGGGACGTCTCCGAGGAACTCTCCGAGGCCCTGGGCGGCGTGGAGGAGCCGCTCCTGCACGCCCTGGGGCGTGCCCTGGGACCGGGGGTGCGCGCCCTGGCCGCGTTCGACGCCGAGGACCGGTCCGCCGCCGGCCCCGGGCGGGCGTGACCGGCACATCGCGTCCCGGCACATCGCATCCCGGCGCGTGGCGCCCCGATCAGCCGCCCTCGCGGCTCCGGGAACCGGGGCGCACACGGCCTCGGCGGGGCCCCCGACGCCGTACGGGGCGGCTTCACATCCGTCCGTCGCGTCCGACCTCCGCCCCTGGGAAGTGGGTCGCTCCGGCATCGGCCCGTGCCGCTCTCACCGCACCTCCTCGGCGAACCGGTCGCGCAGTTCCCGCTTGAGGATCTTCCCGCTGGCGTTGCGCGGCAGTTCGTCCACGAAGCGGATCCGTTTCGGGGCCTTGAAGTGGGCGAGCCGCTCGCGGGCGTGGCCGATGAGTTCGTCGGCCGTCGCCTCGCCGCGCAGCACGACGACGGCGGTGACCGCCTCGATCCAGCGTTCGTCGGGCAGGCCGACGACAGCCGCCTCGGCGACCGCGGGGTGGGTGTAGAGGGCGTCCTCGACCTCCCGGGAGGCGACCAGGACGCCGCCGGAGTTGATGACGTCCTTCACCCGGTCGACGACGGTGAAGTAGCCGTCCGCGTCGCGCACCGCGAGGTCGCCGGAGTGGAACCAGCCGTCACGGAAGGCCGCCGCGGTCTCCTCGGGCTTGTCCCAGTAGCCGTCGCACAGCTGGGGCGAGCGGTAGACCACCTCGCCGGGGGTGCCGTCGGGCACCTCCCGGCCGTCCTCGCCGACGACCCGGGCCTCGACGAAGAGGACGGGGCGGCCGCAGGAGTCCATCCGGCCCTCGTGCTCGTCCGGTCCGAGGACGGTGGCGAGCGGGCCGATCTCGCTCTGCCCGAAGCAGTTGTAGAAGGCGAGCGCGGGCAGCCGTTCGCGGAGCCGCTCCAGGACCGGTACGGGCATGATCGACGCGCCGTAGTACGCCTTGCGCAGCCCGCCGAGGTCACGGGTGGTGAAGCCGGGGTGGCGGGAGATGCCGATCCAGACGGTCGGCGGGGCGAAGACGCTGTCCGCCCGCCCGGTCTCGACGAGTTCGAGGATCCGGTCCGCGTCGGGCGCGTCGAGGACGATGCTCTCCGCCCCGACGGCGAGGTACGGCATCAGGAAGACGTGCATCTGCGCGGAGTGGTAGAGCGGCAGGGCGTGCACGGGCCGGTCGGTGGCCTTGAGGTCGAGTGCGGTGATCGCGCTGACGTACTCGTGGACGAGGGCGCCGTGCGTCATCATCGCGCCCTTGGGCAGCGCGGTGGTGCCGGAGGTGTAGAGCAGCTGCACGAGGTCGCCCGCGGCCGGTCCGCGCTCCGGGGCGAAGGGGCGCGGTACGGCGGTGGCCGCCAGGAGGGAGTCGGGGGCGTCGCGCAGCGGGCGGACCGGGAAGGTGCCGGGGACCCGGCCGGTGAGGTCCGGGTCGGTGAGGACCAGTGTGCTGCCGGACTGTTCGAGGAGGTACGCGAGGTCGCCGCCGGTGAGGTTCTGGTTGACCGGTACGTGGACGAGCCCGGCGCGGGCGCAGCCGAGGAAGCCGATCAGGTAGGCGTCGGAGTTGTGCGCGTAGCAGGCGACCCGGTCGCCCGGGCGCAGTCCGTGCTCCTCGGTGAGGACGGCGGCCGCCGTACTGACCGCCGCGTCGAGTGCGGCGTAGCTCCACGACCGGTCGGCGTACCGCAGTGCGGTCCGTTCCGGTGTGCGCCGGGCGCTGCGCGCCAGGACTCCGTCGACTGTGCTGCTCCGTACACCTGTCATGGCGTGATCCTGTGCGGCCGGAACCCGCTGGTCAAGGGTTCGGGACGGTCAGGGGCTGATCGCGAGGAAGACGAAGGCGGCGAAGATCGACAGATGGACGCCGCCCTGGAGCAGGGTGGCCCGTCCCGGGACGACGGTCAGCGCGCCGACCACCACGGTGAGGACGAGCAGCACCATGTGGGTGGCGCCGAGGCCGAGGTGGAGCGGGCCGTGGAGCCAGATCGAGGCGAGGGCGATGGCCGGGATGGTCAGGCCGATGCTGGCCATCGCCGAGCCGAGGGCGAGGTTGAGGCTGGTCTGGACGCGCTCGCGGCGGGCCGCCCGTACCGCCGCGAGGGTCTCCGGCAGCAGGACCAGCAGGGCGATGACGACGCCGACCACCGCCTGCGGCATGCCGGCCGCCTCCACCCCGGACTCGATGGTCGGGGAGACGGACTTGGCGTCGCCGACGACCGCGACGAGTGCGACCAGCAGCATCACCACGCTGAGGAGTGTGGCGCCCCGGCCGGGCAGTGGTGCGTGGTTCTCGTCCGGTTTCAGCGCGCCCTCCGGGGTGAGGGGCAGGAAGTACTCGCGGTGCCGGACGGTCTGGACGGCGACGAAGAGCCCGTACAGGAAGAGCGAGGCGACGGCGGCGAAGGTCAGTTGGGCGCTGGAGAACTCGGGGCCGGGTTTGCCGATGGTGAAGGTCGGCAGGACGAGGCTCAGCGTGGCCAGGGTGGCGACGGTGGCGAGGGCGGCCCCGGATCCCTCGGCGTTGAAGACGACGACGCGGGAACGGACCGCCCCGACGAGCAGGGACAGTCCGACGATCCCGTTGCAGGTGATCATCACGGCGGCGAAGACGGTGTCGCGGGCCAGTGCGGTCGTCTTGGGGCCGCCGTCGGCCATCAGGGTGACGATGAGGGCCACTTCGATCACGGTGACGGCGACGGCCAGCACGAGCGAGCCGAACGGCTCCCCGACCCGGTGGGCGATGACCTCGGCGTGGTGCACGGCGGCCAGGACGGCACCGGCCAGGCAGAGCGCGACCACGACGACCGCGAACGTGGGCAGTTCCCGGCCCCAGCTGAACACCAGCGCGAGTGCGGCGAGAACCGGAACGGCCACCGTCCACTGGGTCGACAGTGCCCGGACCGTGGTGCGCGCGTTCATGGGCCTCACCCTGCCAGAGCCCCGGTACGGCCGCCGCCGGGCGGCGGCCGTCCGGCTCACACGGCCCGGGAGTGTCCCTCCCAGTAGGGGTCGCGCAGCCGCCGTTTGTAGAGCTTGCCGTTGGGGTCGCGGGGCAGGGTTTCGATGAAGTCGACGGTGCGGGGGCGTTTGTATCCGGCGAGCCGCTGTTCGCAGTGGAGCAGGATCGCCTCGGCGAGCTCCGGGCCGGCCCGGTGGCCCTCGGCCGGTTCGACGACGGCCTTGACCTCCTCGCCCCAGTCGGGGTGCGGGATGCCGAAGACCGCGACGTCGGCGACGGCGGGGTGGCCGAGGAGGACGCCCTCGATCTCGGCGGGGTAGATGTTGACGCCACCGGAGATGATCATGTCGATCTTGCGGTCGCGGAGGAAGAGGTAGCCGTCCTCGTCGAGGAGGCCGAGGTCGCCGACGGTGAAGAAGTCGCCGATGCGGTTCTTCCGGGTCTTGGTCTCGTCCTTGTGGTAGCTGAAGCCGCCGGTGTTCATCTTCAGGTATACGGTGCCGAGCTCGCCGGGCGGCAGCCGGTTGCCGTCGTCGTCGAAGACGGCGAGTTCGCTGATCGGCCAGGCCCGGCCGACCGTGCCCGGTTTCCTCAGCCAGTCGTCGGCGGTGGCGAAGGCGCCGCCGCCCTCGCTGGCCGCGTAGTACTCCTCGACGCACTTCCCCCACCAGTCGATCATGGCGCGTTTGACGTGGTCGGGGCAGGGCGCGGCGCCGTGGATGGCGTGCCGCATGGTGGTGACGTCGTAGCGCCGTTTCACGTCGTCGGGCAGGGCGAGCAGGCGGTGGAACTGGGTGGGGACCATGTGGGTGTGGGTGCAGCGGTGGGTGTCGATCAGCCGCAGCATCTCCTCGGGGGCCCAGCGGTCCATCAGCACCAGGGGGTGGCCGATGTGCAGGGAGGCGCCGGCGAACTGAAGCACGGCCGTGTGGTAGAGCGGCGAGCAGACCAGGTGGACGTTGTCGTCGAAGGGTTTGATGCCGAAGATGCCGAGGAAGCCGCCGAGGTGGCTCTCCTCGGGGAGGCGGCCGGAGAGCGGGCGGCGGATGCCGCGCGGGCGTCCGGTCGTGCCCGAGGTGTAGTTCATGACCCAGCCCAGGGTGCGGTCCTCCGGGGCGTCCTCGGGCTGTCCTTCGAGCAGTTCGGCGTACGGGCGGAAACCGTCGACGGTACCCACGGCGTAGCGGTGGCTCGCGGGGAGTTTCGCCTCGTCGGCGGCGTCGGTCGCGGCCCGCGCGAACCGTTCGTGGGCGATGAGGACCTTGGCCCCGGAGTCGGCGACGATCCAGGCGATCTCGGGGCCGACGAAGTGGTGGTTGACGGGGACGAGGTAGAAGCCGGCCTGGGAGGCGGCGAGGTAGGCGGTGAAGAACTCGACGCCGTTGGGCAGGACGACCGCGAACGCGTCGCCGCGTTCCAGTCCGGCCGCGCGCAGTCCGTGGACCATGCGGTTGGCGGCGGCGTGCAGCCGGCCCGCCGTCCATGCCTCGCCGTCGGGGGCGATCAGTACGGTGCGGCCGGGGTCGGCGGTGGCCTGGGCCCAGAAGCCGTTGGGGGGCGGTGTCATGAGGCGCTCCGTCCGGCGATGCGGTCGATCCGGTCCACGGCGCGCTCGAAACCGCGGGTCAGGTCGTCGAAGACGGCCCGCACACTGCGTTCGCTGTTCATCCGGCCGACGATCTGGCCGACCGGGGTGCCGAGCAGGGCCCCGGTCTCGTATTTCTGGATCCGGGAGACGGCCTCGGCCACCAGCAGCCCCTGGAGCGGCATGGGCAGCGTTCCGGGGCCCGCCGGGTCGTCCCAGGCGTCGGTCCATTCGGTACGGAGCTGGCGCGCGGGCTTGCCGGTCAGCGCGCGGGAGCGGACGGTGTCGCCGGAGCCCGCGTCGAGGAGTTTGCGGGTGAGCGCGCGGGAGTGGAGGTCGGCCTCCTCGGTGGTCAGCCAGAGGGAGCCGAGCCAGACGCCCTGGGCGCCGAGGGCGAGCCCGGCGGCGATCTGCTCCCCGCTGCCTATTCCTCCGGCGGCGAGGACGGGGAGCGGTCCGACCGCGTCGACGACCTCCGGGACCAGGACCATGGAGGCGATCTCACCGGTGTGGCCGCCCGCCTCGTACCCCTGGGCGACGACGATGTCGATGCCGGCGTCGGCGTGGCGGCGGGCGTGCTTGGCGCTTCCGGCGAGGGCGGCGACGAGGACGCCCCGGTCGTGGGCGCGCCCCACGACGTCGGCGGGCGGCGATCCGAGGGCGTTGGCGAGGAGTCTGATGGGGTAGTCGAAGGCGACGTCGAGCTGGTTGCGGGCCACCTCCTCCATCCAGCCGGTGATCCGCCAGCCGGACGCCTCGCCCTCGGGGAGTTCCGGTACGCCGTGCTTGGCGAGGGTGTCCTGGACGAACCGGCGGTGCCCTTCCGGGATCATCGCCTCGACATCGGCCTCGGTGACCCCTTCGACCTTCTTCGCGGGCATGACGACGTCGAGCCCGTACGGCTTGCCGTCGGTGTGCTCCTGCATCCAGTCGAGATCGCGCGCCAGTTCGTCGGGGGCGGTGTAGCGGACCGCGCCGAGAACGCCGAAGCCACCGGCCCGGGTGATGGCCGCGGCCACCGCCGGGAACGGCGTGAAGCCGAAGATGGCGTGCTCGACTCCCAGTTTCTTGCTCAGCTCCGTCTCCATGGGCGGCAGGATGCCGCAGCCGGGCAGTCGAGGGAAGAGATTTTCTGATGCCCAGTCAGATTCTTTCCGGCGCACGGGGCCCCCGTGACGGCAGGGGTGACAGTAACCTCTGCGTCGGCAGGAAGTTTCAGTGGCGGGCGAGATGACGAAAGTTATTTTCGCGCAGCGGAAGGGGCTCCGGATGACCGAGGACGCGGCGGGCAGAGGCATCAGCCGGCGGAGGCTGGGCGGTGGGATGCTGGCCCTGGGCGGGGCGATCGCCCTGGCACCGGTCCCGTTCGCGGAGCGGGCGTCGGCCATGGAAGCGGAGACGGGATCGTCGGCTGTGCGCACAACGGAATCCGGGGGCGCCGCACCCGGGCAGAACCGCCCGACGCTGCGGCGCGGGCCCGCCTCCCGCGCCGGGCTGCTCCAGGA
The DNA here is from genome assembly GCF_053598535.1 of Streptomyces sp. NPDC001108. Lineage (NCBI taxonomy): Bacteria > Bacillati > Actinomycetota > Actinomycetes > Kitasatosporales > Streptomycetaceae > Streptomyces > Streptomyces sp. NPDC001108. The sequence continues at coordinate 191,653 of NZ_JBSFKL010000006.1, read as the reverse complement.
GCCCCTGGACCAACTGGTGGCCGACGCCGAGAAGTTCCTCGCCGACTCCCCGAAGCATCCCTGGTACGCGGGGGCGGTACTGCTCGCCGGGCGTGGCGGAACGGTCGCCCTGCACCGGCCGATCGGCATGGCCGTGCGCTACGCCGCGTACGACGAGACCACCGACACCGGAGTGGAGTTCCCGCCCGACCAGCAGATCGCGATGGCCGAGGACACCGTCTTCGACCTGGCCTCGGTCTCCAAGCTGTTCACCTCGATCCTGGCCGTGCAGCAGATCGAGCGCGGGAAGCTGGAGCTGGAGGCGAAGGTCGCCGCGTACCTCCCCGATTTCGCGGGCGGTGGCAAGCAGGACATCACCATCCGCCATCTGCTCACCCACACCTCGGGGTTCCGCTCCTGGATCCCGCTCTACAAGGCGCCGACCCGCGAGGGGAAGCTGCGCCTGCTGTGGGACGAGGTCCCGGCCAACCCGCCCGGCACGGTCTACCTCTACTCCGACCTCAACCTGATCTCGCTCCAGCTGGTCCTGGAGAAGATCACCGGCCGCGCCCAGGACGTCCTGCTCCGCGAGGAGATCACCGCCCCGCTCGGGATGCACCGCACCCGCTACAACCCGCCGGCCGCCTGGAAGCCGAAGGTCGCCGCGACCGAGGACGCCCGCCAGCCCTGGTCCGGGCTGGACCGCGGACTGGTCTGGGGCGAGGTGCACGACGAGAACGCCCACAGCCTGGACGGGGTGGCGGGCCACGCCGGGGTCTTCTCCTGCGCCTGGGACCTGGCGATCCTCGCCCGTACGCTGCTCAACGGCGGGGTGTACGGGCGCTCCCGCATCCTCTCGGACGCCTCGGTGGACCTGCTCTTCACCGACTTCAACACGGCGTTCCCGGGCGATGCGCACGGCCTCGGCTTCGAGCTCTACCAGCACTGGTACATGGGCGCGATGGCCACTCCGCGCACCGCGGGCCACACCGGCTTCACCGGCACCAGTCTCGTCCTGGACCCGACGACCGACTCCTTCCTGATCGTCCTCGGCAACTCGGTGCACCCGGTGCGCAACTGGCGTTCCGGCAGCGCCCCGCGCGTCGCCACCGCCAACCGGATGGCCCGCGCCGTCGCGGTCCGCCCCGCGCACGGGCGCACGGCGTGGTTCTCCGGCATGGCGAGCGGCACCACCGCCACACTCACCCTGCCCGCGCTGCGGCCCGCCTCCGCGCGGGCCCGGCTGCGCTCGGCCCTGTGGTGGGACACCGAGCCCGGCTCCGACTTCCTCTTCCTGGAGGCGTCGACGGACGCCGGGGCGACCTGGCAGCCCGTGCCGTTCACCACCGTCCCGGCCCCGGGGCGGCCCCGTCCGGAGCCGGAGGCCCATCCCGCCGGTTCGGTCGCGGGCTGGTCCGGCCGGGTCTGGCACGACCTGGAGGCCGACCTCACCGCCTGGCGCGGCACGGAGCTGCGCCTGCGCTGGCGGTACGCGACCGACCAGCTGTACGTCGGCCGCGGGGTGTACGTGGACGCGGTGCGCGTCGAGGACGACGGCCGCACGCTCTTCGACGACAGCCGCTCCCGCGACGCGTCCCGGGTGGAGGCCCGGGGGTGGACGGCCTCCGCCGACTGACGGCCCGCGGGCCGGGGATCCGCGTCCGGCGGGCGGCGGATCCCCGGGCTCACGGCCCTGCCCGGGTTCCGGCCGTCAACGTCGCGAGGACCCGCCGGTACGCCTGTCGCCGTCAGACGCCGAGGGTCTCGTGGAGGGCGTCGAGACCGTCGGCGTAGATGCCGGTGAAGAGTGCGACGGCTTCGTCGTCGGTGACGCCGTCGGGGGCGAAGCGCCCGGACCACTGCACCTCGGCGGCGTCGTCCCGGCCGGGGACGGGGTGGACCCGGATGGTGGAGACGTAGCCGCTGACGGGTCGACGTCCGCGTCCGGGCCGACGCGCTGCGGCGGCTCGGCCTCCATTCCGACCAGCCCTTGTCCGGGGTCACCGGCGCCTCTCCGCCCGGCTGGTGGCATGCCGCGGCGGAACGCGGCCCCCACCGGCACCCCGGGCGGCCGCCGAGGGAGTGAGGCCGGCCGCCCGGCGGGGCACCGCGCGAGGAACTCCAGCAGGTCGGCGTTGAACCGCTCCTCGTCGCCCGGGGCCATCGCGATGCCGTGCGAGCCGCCGTCGTAGACCTTCGGGGTCGCATCGGGGATGAGCGGATCCGGCCGATGCCGTGGCGATCCGCAATCCGGGCCCGCCCCGGGCCGGGCTCCTCCGCCCGGGTACGGTCCGCCCATGACCAGGACCACGCCGGACCGGCCAGTGCCGGTGGAGACCGTCTTCCCGGAACTGGCCGCGCACCGGGGCCGGACCACCCGGCTGCACCCGAGGCCCGGGAGTCCCGGCCCCCACGACAGCCATGTGGGTGGGCCGATGCTCTGGCCGGACGACGAGCCCTGGCCGGTCTGCCGCGAGCCGCACCGGCCCGAGTCCGAGGGGTACGCGCCGGACGGTATCCGCACTGCCCGGGCCACGGGCTCCCGGCCACCGGCCCGGCCGTGGCCCGGCGCCGGAACGCCCGGGGAGGACGGGCCGGTGCCCTTCACGGGGCTCGCCCAGCTCTTCCGCCGGGACGTCCCGGGGCTGGCCGCCGGACCGGACGACGCGGACCTGGTCCAGCTCTTCCGCTGTTCCTTCGCCCATGGCCCGCACCTGGAGGTCCGCTACCGACTGCGGTGGCGGCGGGCCGCGGAGACCGGGCGCGCCGGGCGCCTCCTCACCGACCCGCCCGAAGCGCCCCTGCTGCGGTGGCCGGACGACCTTCCCGAACCGTGCGTCCTGCACCCCGAAGAGGTGGACACCTATCCGTGGGCGGAGGGCGACACCCTGCCCGCCCCGCTGCTCGCCCGTATCGACGCGTGGGACGACGCCCGGGCGGCGGAGCACGGCCCCGACGCCCTCAGTTACCAGGGTGACCTGTCGATCCCGCCCGGCTGGCGGGTCGGCGGCTTCCCCAGCTGGCCGTCGACGGGCCCGATGCCCGTCCCGTGTCCGTCCTGCGCCGCCCCGGCGCGGCTGCTGCTGACGGCCGACGGGATCGAGTGGGACGGCTCCTCGCTCAGCTGGATACCGGTCGAGGACCGCGCCCTCGTCCCGCGCGGGAACGCCCCGGTCCAGGAAGGCGCGGCGACGGCCCGGCCCACCCGGCTCCGCTTCGGCCGCGACCGCGACCTGCATGTCTTCGTCTGTCCGGCCGACCCCGGGCACCCGCCCCGGTGGGTGCTCTCCTGAGCCGTGCCCCGGCCCCGGAACCGCCCGGCGCCCTGCCGGAGAATGTCCCGATGACCTCCGCACCCCGGCACCGGACCCGCACCGAACGCCTCGCCCCCGACCGGCTGACCGCCGCCGTGCATCGTATGACGGGGGTGCGGCTGGTGGTCGAGGGCCCCTGTCCGGGAGGGCAGGTGGGAGCCGCGTACGTCCGGTGGCCCGACGGGCACCGGTCCGTGCTGAAGTGGCGGCCCGGCGCCCGGATCGACGAGCTGCGGGCGGGCCCGCTGGCGGTCTGCGCGGTGCTGCGCGAGCGGGGGTACCCCTGCCCCTCGACGGAGCTGGCGCTCCAGGTGGACGATGCGGTGGTGCTGGTCCAGGAGCTGCTGCCGGGCGCGCCGCCGGACGTACTGGACCACGACGGGCTGGACCGGGCGCTCGCTCTGAACGCCGCGCTGGCGGGGCTGCTCGCCGGGCGCACCGACGTCCCGCGGGTGCCCCTGTATCTGCGGGAGGACGGCCCCGGCTACTGCCTCCACGAGCCGCTGCGCCGACACAGCGCGCGCGGTGCGGCGCTGGAGGAGCGGATCCGGTCGGTCGGCGCCGCCCATCCCCCTGTGCTGGCCGGGGACGACGTGGTGCACCTGGACTTCCACCACGGCAACCTGCTCGCCGTGGACGGCTCCGTCACCGGCGTCGTCGACTGGGACGGCGCCGGGCGCGGGGACCACCGCTTCGATCTGGTCACCCTCCGCTTCGGCCTGCACGCCGGGGAACAGCCCCCGGGCGTCGTCCGCCGCCTCGACGAGATTCTGGACGCCCTGCCCGCGGACGTACTCCGCCCCTGCTGGGCCCACATGAGCCTGCGCATGACCGACTGGGCCGTCCGGCACTTCCCTCCGGAGCAGGTGGAACACTGGCTGGAGCTGGCCGAACAACGCCTGTGACCCGGGGCGTTCGCGCCGGGTCACGATAGGTTCCCGCGATGACCTCCGACTGGCGGGACCACCGCATAGCCAGTGCCCTGCGGGGCGAGAACCCGGCCGTCGTACGCCGCCTGGACGCGGGGTTCGCCGCGATCGGGGACGTGCAGTTCCTGCCCGGGTACTCGGTGCTTCTCGTGGACGAGCCCGGGGTGCGCCGTCTCTCGGACCTCCCGAGGGCGAAGCGGCTGGCCTTCCTCTCCGACATGGACCGGCTCGGTGAGGCCGTCGAGCGCGCCTGCCTCCGTGCCGACCCCGCGTTCCGCCGGGTCAACCTGGAGATCCTCGGCAACACCGACGGCTTTCTGCACGCCCATGTGTGGCCCCGCTACGACTGGGAGCCCGCCGACCGGGTGTCCCGGCCGGTCTAGCTCTACCCGCGTGACCGCTGGACCGACGGCCGCTACGCCCTCGGCCCCCGGCACGACGCGCTGCGGGCGGCGCTCGGCGAGGAACTGGACCGGACCGGCGCTTGCGGGAAGCGTGAGGCGTGACCGCACCGGCCACCGGGGCGGCGGCCGTCCCGACTCCGTTGCGGATTCCCGCCTTCCGGCGGTTCCTGCTCGCCAACCTCGTCTCCACCACCGGCTCCGCGATGGCCCCGCTCGCGCTGGCCTACGCGGTGATCGGGCAGGGTGGCGGGGCGGGCTCGCTCGGGACCGTCCTGGCCACGAACTCCGTACCGACCATCGTCTTCCTCCTCGCGGGCGGGGTGCTCGCGGACCGGTTCTCGCGCAGCCGGATCCTGTTCCTGGGCAATCTGCTGGCCGCGCTGGCGCAGGGGGCCCTCGCGGCGCTGGTGGCCACGGGCCATGCGACGACCGCCTCGATCGCCTCGTGCGGCTTCGTTTCGGGGGTCGCCGCGGCCTTCACCGCACCGGCCGCCGTGGGTGTGGTGGGCCAACTCGTGGCGGCCGAGCAGTTGTTGCGGGCCAACGCACTGGTCCGGCTTCCGAACAACGCCGTCAAGGTGCTGGGGCCGGTGGCCGCGGGGGTGATCGTCGCGGTGGGCGGCCCGGGGTGGGCCCTGTCGTGGGACGCGCTCAGCTTCCTGGTCGCGGCCCTGCTGCTGCTCGGGCTGCGGCTGGACGCGCCGGTCGCGGTGGCGGGAGGTGTGATCGCCGATCTGCGGGCGGGCTGGGCCGGGTTCCGGCAACGCGTCTGGCTGTGGACGTACACCGTCTCGGGCACGGTGGTGGTCGCCGCGTGGCTGGCCGGATTCCAGCTCCTGGGCCCGGTGGTCGCGGCCGAGCACTACGCGGGGGCGCGGTCCTGGGGGCTCGTCCAGGGGGCGTTCGCCTCCGGGCTGCTGGCCGGGACGGTGCTGTGTCTGCGCTGGAAGCCGGACCGGCTGCTGGCCGTCGCCGTGGTCGCGAGCGCCGGACTCTGCCTGCCGCCGACGGCGCTCGGGCTCGGGCTGCCGCTCCTCTGGGTGCTGCTCGGCGCGGTGCTCGCGGGCATCGGGCTGGATGTGGCCGTCGTCGCGTGGAACACCGCGCTCCAACAGCAGGTGCCCCGGGACGAACTGGGCCGGATGAGCGCGTTCAACGGGGTGGGCGAGCGGATCGCCATCCCCGTCGGCTACCTCGTCGTCGCCCTCTCCGCGCAGGTCTGGACCGGACGGACCGTGCTCCTGGTCTGTTCCGGTGCCATCGTGGCGGCCACGCTGCTCAACCTCTGCGTCCGGGACGTGTACCGGGTCCATCGCTTCCGGGCCGATCTGTAGGACTGGTCGTCCGTGACATCCGACGGAAGGTGGGCGGGTCCGTCGCGCCGTCGCCGTACGCAGGGCGGGAGGGGCGCCGGGCTGGTGGCCCGGCGGTGACCAGGTGGGCGAGGCGGCTGCCCGTGGTCCGCGGGCCGGGGACGAGGTCCTGTCCCCGGCGGCGAGGGGGTGCGTACCGGTCTCGCTCAGCGGTGAACGGGCCCCACTGGTCGAGCCGATGATCCCGGCCCCGGCCCGGCGGGCGCGGCGGGCGTCGTCGACCGTGTTGCGGGTGGGGCCGGTGAGGACGAGCCTTCGGCGGATGCCCACGCGTCCGGCCCGCGCACGGGCCGGCACGGTCGCGGTGGCCGGCACCGGTCCGCGGAATCCGTGCCGCTACCCGGCCCCGCCCGCCGGTGCCGGGGCCGTCGACTCGCGGACCACCAGGCGGGGGCGGATGAGCAGGGAGCGGCCCGCCGCCGGGACGGACTCGATGCGGGCGCGGAGCTGTTGGAAGGTCTCCGCCGCCATCTCCGGCAGCGGTTGGCGCACCGTGGTCAGCGGCGGCTCGAAGAGGTCGGCGAGGAGGATGTCGTCGAAGCCGACCACGGAGACGTCCTGCCCCGCGCTGCGGCCCGCGTCCTTGGCGCCCCGGCAGATCCCGATCGCGCACATGTCGTTGATCGCGACGAACGCGGTGGGCGGGCGCGGCCCGGACAGGAGCTCGCGGGCCGCGTTGCGGCCCAGCTCGGCGGCGTCCTTGTCGCCGAACTCGGTGGCGTCGGCGCCGGGCCAGACGATCGCGTCGGCCGGATCGAGGCCCGCCGACTCCAGGGCGGCCCGGAAGCCGCGCAGCCGTTCACGGCGGTTGACGCTGTTGACGGAGCCGGAGACGAACGCCAGGCGCCGGTGCCCCAGTTCGATCAGATGGCGGGTGGCGAGCTCGGCACCCATCGCGTTGTCGACGCTGATCGAGGCGAGTGACGGCGGGTCGCCCGCCTGCGCGGTGCGGTCGAAGGCGACCATCTTCAGCCCCCGGCTGAGCAGGGGCGTCACATGGTCGATGGAGGGCAGCGAGGAGCACAGCACCACCCCGCTGACCCCGTCCGCGAGCAGTTCCTCGCCGTACTTCAGCTCGCGGGCCGGATCGCGCTCGCTGTTGCAGAGCAGGACGTGGTACCCCTCGGCGAGCGCGATGGCCTCCAGCTCGCGGGCGAGGGCGCCCCAGAACGGGTTGGCGACCGAGGGCACGATGAGGCCGATGACCTTGATGCGGCCGGTGCGCAGCATCCGGGCGGCGCGGTTGGGCCGGTAGCCGAGCTGCTCGATCACCTGCTCCACCCTGGCCAGCGTGGCCGCCTGCATCCGGTCCGTACGCCCGTTGAGGACGTTGGAGACCGTGCTCGCGGACACCCCCGCCGCTTGCGCGACCTGATGGATCGTTACCCCGCTCATGCCACCTCCGGTTCGACTACGCACGACCCTATCAGTGTATCGATTTACTGGACATGGTTTACCGCTACACCCGTTAACGCTCCAGAAAATTCATGGACACAAGCTGTTGACGCCCCTCTCACCACCTTCTTAGCATCACTGCATCGATTTACCAGCACTTCCCAGCCATGGCCGGGACTCCTTGCTGGATCGATCCACAGCCTCCACCTCAAGAGGGGTGTCCCATGCAACTCAATCGACGGTCGCTGCTCGCCGCCATCGGCGCCGGAACGGCCGCCGCCGCGCTCGGCGGCTGCGGGACCGGCACTTCGCCGGCCGGCTCCGCCGAAGGCCCCGCCGAGGGTGAGATCACTCTGCTCACCCCGATCTACGAGGGCGCCGACGGCAAGAAGCTGCTGGAGCAGGAGATCCTCGGCGGCTTCCGGAAGAAGTACCCGGACGTCAAGGTGAACGTGGACTACACCACGTACCAGCAGCTCAACGAGAAGATCACCACCGGCCTGGCGGGCGGTCTGCTGCCCGACGTGCTGATGATGGGCGTGGGCTGGATCCCCCCGTTCGCGGCGAAGAAGGCGATCGCCGAGCTGCCGGAGGAGTTCGCCTCCGCGCACGACTACGAGGAGCGGGTGCTGGAGCCCTCCCGGTACGGCGGCAAGCTGTACGCGCTGCCGGTCGTCCTCGACACCCGCATCGTCGTCTACCGCAAGGACCACTTCGCCGAGGCCGGGATCAGGAAGACCCCGGCCAACTGGGCCGAACTGCGCGCCGTGGCCAAGCGGCTGACCCACGGCGGACGGATCGGCTTCGACCCGTTCTCCATCGACCTGCGCCAGTGCTGGGAGACGTTCCTCTTCGCCAACGGCGGGCAGCTGTTCAGCGAGGACGGCAAGAAGGTGATGTTCACCGACGCGCGCGGGGTCGAGGCGCTCCAGTTCTTCAAGGACCTCGTCGCGGACGGCTCCGCCGACTACGGGAAGAAGACCGAACTCGGCGCCCCGTCCAACGTCCAGACCGGCAGGGCGTCGATGATGATGACGACGAGCGCGCTGTGGAAGCAGGTCGGGGACCAGGCCCCGGACCTGCTGAAGGAGGACAGGCTCGGTGCGTTCGTCCTCGCCAACCGCAGGCCCGCGATGCTCCAGGGCGGCACGCTCGTCAGCCAGTCCGCCGGTTCGAGGCACCCCGCGGCGGCCCGCGCGCTCGTCGAGTACCTGGCCGCCCCCGAGTCGATCCTCGGTGCCGCCAGGCAGCGCGGTTCGGTGCCCGGTCTGAAGGACCTCAGCGACACCTCGTACGTGAAGGAGAACAAGTTCGTCGACCTCTCCCTGCGGAGCATGGGCGACGCGTGCTCCGAGGGCGGCACCCCCGCGTGGATGGAGATCCGCGAGAAGATCAAGCCGACGCTGGAACCCGCGATCGTGGGGAAGCAGTCCGCGAAGGACGCCATCGCGGAACTCGGCCGGCTCGCCGAGGCCGCCATCGGCCGGATGTAGGGACCCGTCACCGTGGGAACGACATCCGTACTCAAGGCGCGTCCCGCGCCGCCCGCCTCCCCGGACGCACACCCGGCCGCGCGGCGTCCGCGCTCCCGCCGGTCCCCCACCGGGCCGGGACGCCGCAGGCAGCGCGCCGGCATGCTGATGGTGGCGCCCGCGCTGCTGCACGCCTCGCTCTGGATCGGCCTGCCGGTCGTCGCGTCGGTGGTCCTGGCCTTCACGAAGTACGACGTGCTGACGGCGCCGCAGTTCGTGGGTCTGGACAATTTCCGCGAGATGCTGGGCGACGCGGTCTTCCGCAAGTCCGTCGTCAACACCGTCGTGTACACCTTCTTCACCGTGCCGTTCGGCATGCTGCTGGGGCTGCTCGTCGCCCTGGCGCTGCACACCGGCCTGAGGGCGCGGGGGATCTTCCGCACCGCGGTCTTCCTGCCGCAGGTGACCGCGACCGTGGCGATCGCGCTGGTCTGGCTCTGGATCTACAACCCGGGCAACGGGCTGCTGAACACCCTGCTGTCGTTCCTCGGGATCGACGGCCCGGCCTGGCTCTCCTCGACCACCTGGGCGATGCCGTCGGTGATCCTGGTCGGCGTCTGGCAGGGCATCGGCATGAAGATGCTCATCTATCTGGCCGCGTTGCAGTCCCTGCCGAAGGAGCTGTACGAGGCGGCCTCGGTGGACGGCGCGTCCCGGGTCCGGCAGTTCTTCTCGATCACCCTGCCGCTGCTGAAGCCCGCGACCTTCTTCGTGCTGATCACATCGATGATCAGCGCCTTCCAGTCCTTCGACCAGATCTACATCCTGACCGACGGCGGCCCCGCCAACAGCACCACGATGATGACGTACGAGATCTACAAGTCCGCCTTCCGGGAGTTCCGCGTCGGGTACGCCTGCGCGCAGTCCCTGGTGCTGTTCGTCCTGCTGATGGGCTTCACCCTGGTCAACCGGCGGATCATGGGAGGCACCCGTGGCCACAACTGAGCCCTGCGCGCCGGCCGCTCCGCCCGCGCCCCGGCGGGCGAGGAAGCGCAAGCCGGTCCCGGCCGGCCGGATCGCGCTCTACACGACCCTGGTTGTCGTCTCGCTGCTGATGGTGGTGCCGTTCGTCTGGATGGTGCTCACCTCGCTCAAGACCCCGGTGGAGATCGCCTCCCAGGACGCCGGACTGCTGCCGGAGCACTGGGAGTTCGGGAACTACGTCGACGCGCTGAAGGCGGCGCCGTTCGCGACGTACGCCCGCAACAGTCTGATCATCGCGGTCAGTCACACCACCATCAACGTGGTCGTGGCGTCGATGGCAGGGTACGCGCTGGCGCGGATCAGGTTCCGCGGCAGCGAGGTCATCTTCTACCTCTTCATCGCCGCGCTGATGATCCCCACGTACACCAAGGTGCTGCCGGAGTTCCTGATCGTCCGCTTCATGCCGCTGGCCGGGGGGAACGACATCCTCGGCCAGGGCGGCAGCGGCTGGCTGGACTCCTGGTGGGCGCTGATCGTGCCCGGGGCGGTCACCCCGTTCGCGGTCTTCCTCTTCCGCCAGTTCTACCTGGACCTCCCGGTGGAGCTGGAGGAGGCGGCCCGGCTCGACGGGCTGGGCGAGTTCCGGATCTACGCCCGGATCATGACCCCGCAGGTCAAGCCCGCGCTGACCACCGTGGCGCTGCTGACCTTCGAGTCGTCGTGGAACAACTTCCTGTGGCCGCTGCTGGTGACCCGCACGGACAGTCTGCGGGTGATCCAGGTGGGGCTCTCCGTCTTCAAGACGGAGAACGGGCCCCAGTGGCACTTCCTGATGGCCGGCACCACGCTGGCCACCCTTCCCATGGTCGTTCTCTTCCTGATCGGCCAGCGCTACTTCGTCCAGGGCTTCGCGACCGCCGGTCTCAAATGACCCCGCCCGCCCCGGATTTCCCCCTCCTCGAAAGGTACGTGCTCCATGTCTGCTGATCTCCACGGTTCCCGCGCGCTGGTGACGGGGGCGGGCCACGGCATCGGCCGGGCCATCGCCGTCGCGCTCGCCGAGGCCGGTGCCGACGTCGCCGTCCACTACCACTCCTCCGCCGACGAGGCCGCCCGGACGGTCTCGCAGATCGAGGCGCTGGGCCGCCGGGCGAAGGCGCTGCGGGCCGATGTGACGGTGACGGAGGAGGTGGACCGGCTCGTCGAGGAGGCGACCGGCTTCCTCGGCGGCCTGGACGTCCTGGTCTGCAACGCCGGCCATCTGATCGGCCGGGCCACCGTCGCCGAGATGACCGACGACCACTTCGACCGGGTCCTCTCCACCAACCTGACCTCCGCCTTCCGCACCGTGCGCGCCGCCCTGCCCCATCTCGAGGAGTCGGCGGCCGGACGCGTCATCACCATGTCCTCGCTGGCCGCGCACAACGGCGGCGGCCCCGGTTCGGTGGCGTACGCGGCGGCCAAGGCCGGTGTCCTCGGCTTCACCAAGGGCCTGGCCAAGGAGCTGGGCGGCACCGGCATCACCGTCAACGCCGTGGCCCCCGGCTTCATCAAGGGCACCGCCTTCCACGACACCTTCACCGCCCCCGAGGCCCAGCGCGCGATCGAGGCGGGCATCCCGGTCGGCCGGGCCGGCACCCCGCGGGACGTGGCGGCCGCGGTGGTCCACCTGGCCTCGCCCGCCTCCGGCTTCCTCACCGCCATGACGGTGGACATCGACGGTGGCGTGTGGCCGCGGTGAGGCGCGTTCCCCGGGAGCGGGGCGGCTGGTGGCACGCGTACGTCTGCCCGGCGCACGGCGTGGAGCTCGATCACGGTGATCTGCTCGGCGGGGTGTTCCCCGAGGGCGGCGCACGGTGCGCGTACGGCTGCCGGGTGGACGACGAGGCGGTGCGCGGCGCCTGGCTGGTGCTGTCCCACCAGGCGTGGGCGCGGCACGTGCGGGTGCTGGCGCACCGGGGCGAGCGCGCGGAGGCGGTGGCCCGGCTGGTGGAGTACGCGGGGCTGTACGCGGAGCTGGCCACCGGGCGGCACGGCGAGGCGCAGGACTGGATGCTGCGCGGCCGTCTCTTCCACCAGGCGCTGACCGACGCCATCTGGGCGGTGAACATCGGCCACGCCGTGATCACGCTCGCCGAGGACTCCACCGAGGGTCTGGCCGGTGTGCTGCCCCTGCTGGACGCGCTGGAGCGGGCCGCGCTGGACGCCCGGTCCGTCCTCACCGGCCAGGATCTTCTCGCGTCGAACTACACCGCGTGGCTGAACGCCGCGGGTGCGGCGGCGGGCCGGGGCGCGGCGGCGGTACGCGGCCGGGCGTGGGACGGGGCCGGGCGGTGGCTGGAGGGCGAGCACGGGCTGTACGCGCATCTGCGGGTCGCGGTCGCCAAGGACGGCTGGGAGTGGGAGGGCAGCACCTACTACCACGGGTTCGTGCTGCGGGCCGCGCTGCTGGCGCTGCGCGGCGCCGACCCCGCCGCCCTGCCCCCGGACGTGGTGGACGTGCTGGCGGGGATGACGGACGCGCTGGCGGCGATCGCCACGCCGGGCGGCATCCTCCCGGCGCTGCACGACGGCCCGTACCGGCGCGCCCCGCTCGCCCTGGAGTGGCTCGAACTGGTGGCGCTGGCACAGCAGTTGGTTCCCTCCCCCGCCCTGGAGGCGGTGGCCGGGCGGGCCCGTGCCGAACTGGGCGGGGCCGACGACGGGCTCGACCGGGAGCTGGACGGCTGGTTCGCCGGTCCCCCGCTGCCGAACCGGCCGGCACCCGGCGCGGTGACGGTGTTCCCGGACACCGGGTACGCGGTGCTGCGCCACGCGGGGGTCCACGCGCTGCTGGACTTCGGTCCGCACGGCGGCTCGCACGGCCACCGCGACAAGCTGTCGTTGTATCTCTACGGCGACTCCACCGCGTGGCAGCCCGATCCGGGCCAGGTGCCGTACGCGCACGCCGGTTTCCGTGGGCTGTACGCGTCGACCCGGGCCCATCCGGCCTTCCGGGTGGACGACGGGGAGCAGGCGGAGTGCGCCGGGCGGCTGCTCGGCTCGGACGCCACCTCGGTCACCGCCGAGGTGACGGAGGCGTACGAGGGGGTGCGCGCGGTGCGGCGGGTGGTGCTCGGTGACGGGCACCTGGTCGATCTGCTGACGGTGGAGGCCGGGCCGGAGCGGTCCCCGGTCGCGCAACTGCGCCCCGGGGTGGCGCTGGACGTCCAGGTCCGGCCCTCGGGCGAGCTGCACACCACCTGGTACGGCGACGAGGTCCTGCACGGCCGGCACACCCACTCCCCGGGCACGACGGTGCGCCCGGTCTCCCGGCCGGGCCCCGGCCCGGCGGACGATCCGCAGCGGGTGCGCACCCATGTCGACCTCACGGCGCGGGCGGAGCGGGTCACGTTCGCCTCCGTGTACCAGGCGGCGTCGGCGGCTCCCGCGGTGACCGGCGTGGAGCTGGACGACGCCGGGGTGCTGACGGTCTCGCTGGCCGACGGGCGAAGCGCCGCGTACCGGACGGAGGGCTGACCCGTGCTGCTCTCGGCGACCCCGCCACCCGGACCGCGCCCCGCGCAGCGGGCCCGGCTGTACGCGGAGGCCGTGCGCCATCGCGGGCTGACCCCGCCGCGCGCCCACCCGCTCGCCAGCATCACCTGGCTGGGCCCCGCCGCGTCCAACCCCGCGCTGGCCCACCGGGTGGGCGGCGATCCGGCCCATCTGGCGGAGAGCGCGCGGTGGATCGAGGCGGCCGCGCGGCTGCCGCACTGGGGCCGGGCCCACATGCCCGACCACGACCTGGACGCCGGCTGGCTGCTGCACCACCTCTCGCTCGCCCTGCGGTGGGTCGGTGACGAACTCCCGGAGGAGACGCGGGCGCTGCTGCGGTACAAGCTGCTGCTCCAGGGGCGGCGGATGTACGAGTTCGCGGTGGCGAGCGAGGGCGGCTGGTGGTCGTCGTCGTACTGGCAGAACCACAACTGGATCTGCCACGCGGGCCTGGCGACGGCGGGTTACGTCCTCGGCAAGGAGGAGTGGACGGAGCGCGCCCGGGACAATCTCGGCACGGTCCTCGATCTGCTGCCGGACGACGGCTCGCACGCCGAGGGGGTCGTCTACTGGCGCTACGGGGTGCCGTTCCTCGCCGCCCACCTGGACCTCCTCCAGGAGGCGGAGGGGATCGACTGGTGGGAACGGGGCGGGTTCCTCCCCCGTACCTTCCGCTACCGGATGCACCAGCTGGCCCCCGGGTTCGCGTTCAACGTCGACCACGGCGACTGCCACGACCGGCGCAGCGGGCACAGTGCCGGGCTGTACTACCGGCTCGCGGCGCGGTACGGGATCCCCGAGGCGCAGTGGCTGGGCGATCTCGTCTCGGACGAACTGCTGTGGCAGGAGGCGGAGCACAGCGGGGTACGGCCGGGCATCCTGCCGGAGGCGTACCTCGAATACCTCTGGTACGACCCGTCCGTTCCCGCCGAACGGCCCACCGAGAAACGGGCGTTCTTCCCGGACCTGGGGCTGCTCGCCGCCCGCACCGGCTGGGAGGACGACGCCACGCTCGTCTCGTTCAAGGCGAGCCCCGGCGGCGGCCACAAGGCGTGGGAGGCGTCCGCGCAGCACCGGGCGGAGCGGGGCTGGGACACCCTGAACCAGGGGCACCACCACCCCGATTCGGGCTCGTTCGTACTGGTCTCGCAGGGCGCCTTCCTCGCGGTCGACGAGGGCTACAGCAACCGCAAGCGGGCCGCGCACCACAACCTGCTGCTGGTGGACGGGCAGGGGTACGCGGACGAGGACCGGTACCACGTGTACCGGGACATCCCCCACGACCGGCAGGCCCGCCAGCGCGACGTGCTCCTCGCGCCCGACTGCGGCTGGGCGCATGCCACGGCGGAGATCGCCGCGATGTACGACCCCGCGCTCGGGGTGCGGCGGCTGGACCGGACGCTGGTGTTCACCCCGGCGGGGCGGCTGGTGCTGCTGGACCTCGCCGAGGCCGAGGCGGAGCGGGAGTGGACGTTCCTGCTCCAGACCGACCGGCCGACCGAGCCGCTGCCCGGTGGTGACCGGCTGATCCGGTCCGGGACGGCCCGCGCGCTGGTGCGCGGGTTCGCGCCCCTGGACGCCCGGGTCGTCGCGGAGACCACCGAGGTCGAGGCCAATCCGACATCCAGCACACCGGACCTGCGGCTCACCCGCACCCTGCACACCCTGCGGACGACGACCGGCCCTTCGGCCGGGGCGGCCTTCCTCACCGCGATCGTCCCGGGCGCGGAGCCGGGCCCGGCCGGGCGGGTGGAGTGCGAGCGGGGGTGGGGCGTCTCCTTCGGTGCGGAGACCGTGCTGCTCTCCCCCGTCGACCGTCGCATCCGTACCGCCGGGACGTCGGCCGACGCGGCGGCGGTGCTGCTGGGCGGCGACGACCCGGCCCCCTACGTGGTGGCGGCCACCCGGCTGGAGCGGGACGGCCGGGTGCTGCTCGACGTCCCGGAGCCGTACACGGGAAGGGTGGGCTGACCATGGGCGCGCGTTCCTCGTCCACCTGGCCGACGCTGCTGCGGCGGCTGGAGTTCGTGGCGTACCCGGCGGCGGCCGGAGCCGCGTTCACCGTGCTGTCGCTCGGGATCGTGACCTGGCTGCCCGCGCTCGCCGCGCTGGCGCACGCGCTCCAGCGGTGGCGGGAGGAGGGGGACGGCCGGTGCTTCACCGGGACGTTCACGGCCTTTCCCCGCTACTGGCGGGCGCTGTGGCGGCACTCCCTCGCGTCCACCGCGGCCGGTGGCGTGCTGGCCGTCAACGTCGTCCATCTGCTGGGCCGTCCGGAGCCGTGGACCTTCGTGCTGCTCGCCGCGCAGGTGGGCGTCGCGGCCGCGCTCACCGTCCACCATGTGGCGCTGGCGGCCGAGGCGGGCCGGTTCCCGCACGGGTCGGTGCGGGCCTGGTCGCGCGGTGCGCTGGCACTCGGCTTCGGCTCGGCGGCCCGTGGCACCGCACTGCTCGGCGCGGTGGTGTCCGCCGTACTGCTCTCCCTCGTCGTGCCGCTGGGTCCCCTGCTTCTCGGTCCCAGCGTTCCCGTACTGCTCGCCCTGTCCTTCGCCGATCCCAGGAGGTACACCCCATGAGCCGTGTTCTGCGTTCCGCCCTCGTCGCCGCGCTCGCCGCCGGCGCCCCGCTCGTCCTGCCCCCGCCGTCGGTGGCCGCCGAGGCCGCCACCGCGTACTACGTGTCGCCGTCCGGCAGCGACGCCAACTCCGGTACGGAGCGGGGCGCCCCGCTCGCCACGATCCAGAAGGCGGTCGACCTCGCGCCCACCGGCGCGGTGGTCAACCTCGCCGCCGGGACCTACCGGCAGGACGTCGTCACCAGGCGCGCCGGGGTGACCATCACCGGCCCGTCGGACGCCGTGGTGAAGGGGGCGGGCGAGGCCCGGATCATCCAGGTCCAGCACGATTCGACGACGCTCGACGGCTTCACCGTGGACGGGCTGCACGGCTCGTCGGCCGAGGTGTCGGGGTACCGCCTCAAGCTCATCTATGTCATGAGCACGACTCCCGGGAACGGGGTGGGCGGGCTGCGGATCACCGGGATGACGCTGAAGAACGCCGCCGACGAGTGTCTGCGGGTGCGCTATCTGGTGACCGGCGCCGACATCTCCGGCAACACCATCACCCACTGCGGCGTCAACGACTTCGTGTTCGGCGGCGGAGGGAAGAACGGCGAGGGCATCTACCTCGGCACCGCCCCCGAACAGCAGGGGGCCAACGGCGCCCCGGACGCCGCCCCCGACATCAGCAGGAACAACCGCATCCACCACAACACCATCGCCACGTACGGCAACGAGTGCGTCGACATCAAGGAGAACTCGACCCACAACTACGTCGAGTACAACGACTGCGGCGCCCAGAAGGATCCCAGCTCCGGCGGACTGGACGCGCGCGGCAGCGGCAACATCCTCCGTTACAACACCGTCCACGACAACGTCGGCGCGGGTATCCGCCTCGGCGGCGACACCGCCACCGACGGCACCGGCACCAGCGTCTACGGCAACACCATCACCGGCAACGCGGGCGGCGGCATCAAGTTCATGCGCACCCCGCAGGGCCCGGTCTGCACCAACACGATGAGCGGCAACACCGGCGGCGACGCCGTCGGCACCTACGGCGGCGCGTACGACCCGACGGGTGCGTGCCCCGCGTGAGCGGCCGGGCACCCGCCAGGCGCGGGGTACTGACGGCGGCGGCCGGCGGGCTGGCCGCGGTCGCTGTCACGGCACCGGCGGCACGGGCGGCCGGTCCCTCGGGAGGTCCGGGCCCGTCCCGCTGGACGGTCTCCTGGGCCACCGCGCAGACCGCGCCCACCCCCGCCGACCCGATGGCGACGGCTGGGCTGACCGACGCCCTGTGCACCACCCACGTACGGCTGTCGGCGGGCGGCCGGGTCCGGCTGCGCTACGCCCACCCCTTCGGCACCGCACCGGTCCTCGTCGGCCCGGTGACGGCGGGCGGGCGTCCGGTCTCCTTCGGCGGGCGGCGGCAGGCGTGGCTCGCCGCGGGCGCCTCGCTGACCAGCGACCCGGTCGCCGGGCTGCGGGCCGCCCGGGGGGCGCGGCTGACCGTGGAGACCCGGCTCCCCGGGCCCACCGGCCCGCTCTCCTTCCACCGCAACACCCATGCCTCGCACTCCGTCGACGGCACCCGCACCACCTCGGTGTTCCTGCTCACCGGCGTCGAGGTGACGGGCGCTCACGGGCCGGCGGTCGCGGTGCTCGGCGACTCCATCACGGAGGGCGTCGGCACGCCGGACGACGCCGATCTACGCTGGCCCGACCAGCTCGCCGGACGGCTGCCCGGATCGGCCGTCGCCAACCTCGGCATCAGCGGCAACCGGCTGCTGCTGGACGACGCCCGGTTCGGGCCGGGCGGCCAGGCCCGCTTCGACCGCGACGTGCTGGCTCTGCCCGGACTGCGCACCGTCCTCGTCCAACTCGGCGTCAACGACCTCCAGCAGCCGCCGCACCAGACCGACCCGGCGCTCGTCCTGGCCGGCTACCGGCAGCTGGTGCTGCGGGCCCACGGCGCAGGGCTGCGGGTGGTCGGCGCGACCATCACCCCGTTCGAGGGCTGGACCCGCTGGACCCGGGAGCTGGAGGCGGTACGGCAGCACGTCAACGCGGCGGTGCGTACCGGCCGGGTCTTCGACGCGGTCGCCGACTTCGACGCGGCACTGCGCGACCCGGACCACCCGTCCCGGCTCCGGCCCGCGTACGACAGCGGCGACGGACTCCACCCCGACCCCTCCGGTCACGCCGCGCTGGCCGCGGCCGTGGACCGCCGACACCTTCTGTGAGGGCCGCATGACCGACCCCGTCCCCACCTCCCGCACCACCCGCCGCACCGTCCTCGCCACGGCGGCGGCCCTCGGCGCGGCCGCCGTGCTCCCGCCGCCCACAGCCTCGGCCACCGGACCCGCCACGGCCACCGGCACCTTCGCCGACGACCCCGCCGCCCTGCGCGTCCGCTGGCACACCCTGCTCACCGGCGGCCCCGGCCTCGACCCGACGGACCCCCGGATCTCGGCGGCCGTCGCCCGGACCGGCAGGGTCGCGACCACGGCGGCCCTGGGCCTCGACCCGACCCGCACCGACGGGCTCTTCCCCGACCTGACCAGCACCACCCTCTCCAACCATGTGACGACCTCGTTCAAGCGGCTCGCCACCGCCGCCACCGCGTGGGCCGTCCCCGGCACCCCGCAGTACGCCGACCCGGCGCTGCGCGATCTGCTGCTCGCCGGGATCGACTGGATGCTGGACCACCGCTACGGGCCCGCCCACGCCCGCTTCGACAACGACTGGGACTGGGAGATCGGCGCCGCGCTCGCCCTCAACGACACGGCCGTGCTCCTGTACGACGTGCTCGGGCCGGAGCGGCTCGGCCGGGTCACCGGGGCCGTACGGCACTACACGCCCGACCCGAACCTCTGGCGGGCCGACCGGCAGATCGCCACCGGGGCCAACCGGGTGTGGGTCTCCACCGTCGTCGCCGTCAACGCCGTGCTCAGCGACGCCGGCGACGACCTGGCCCGGGTCCGGGACGCTCTTTCGGACGTCGAGGGTTCGGGCGCCAACAGCGTCCTGGCCTTCAACGACGCCAACGCGGCGGCGGAGGGCACCGGCGAGGGCTTCTACTCCGACGGATCGTTCCTCCAGCACTACAAGCACCCGTACAACGGCGGGTACGGCAAGGAACTGCTGAACAGCCTCTCCCGGCTGCTGAACCTGCTCGCCGGTACCGCCTGGGCGGTCACCGACCCCGACCTCGACCACATCCGCGGCTGGGTCGACGAGGGCTTCGACCCGCTGCTGGTGCGCGGCGACGTGATGGCCTCGGTGTGCGGGCGGGAGATCGCCCGCCCCAGCAAGCAGGGCCATGTCTCGGCGCAGACCGTCATCGAGGCGGTGGTCCGTCTGATCCCGGGCTTCCCCGGCGAGACCGGCGACCGGTTCACCGCTCTGGTCAAGCAGTGGATCGCCGAGGACACCTACCGGGACTTCCTGGCCGTCACCGACCTCGCCTCGCTGGTCGCCGCGCAACGGGTCCTCGCCTCCCCGGTGCCGGCCCGGGGACCGCTGGTCACCCACAAGCAGCATCCCCGGATGGACAAGGCGGCCCACCGGCGCCCCTCCTTCTCCCTGGGCATCTCCGCTTACTCGTCCCGGATCTACAACTACGAGTCGATCCAGAACGAGAACCTGCACGGCTGGCACCTCTCCGACGGCATGGTCCTCCTCCACACCGACGACCTCGGGCACTACAGCGAGGACTACTGGCCGACCGTCGACCCGGCCCGGCTGCCCGGCACCACCGTCGTCGCCGGACGCCCGGCGGACGCCGCGGGCCAGCGGACCACCAGCACCGCCGACTGGGCGGGCGGCACCGCCCTGCCGGGCACCACGCTCGGCGCGTACGGCATGGAGCTGCGGGCGTACGGGAGTTCGCTGCACGGGCTGAAGAGCTGGTTCTGCCTGGACGACGTGATCGCCTGCGTCGGCTCGGGCATCGGCGCCGACGCGGGCACCGTCGAGACCGTGGTGGAGAACCGCAAGCTCCGCGACCCGGCGGCGGCGCTGCTCGTCGACGGCACGGCGGCCCCGGCGGACACCGGCTGGTCGGAGCGGCTCGACGGGGTGCGGTGGCTGCATCTGGCCGGGACCGGCGGCTACGTCTTCCCCGAGCCCGTGACGCTCCGGGGGCTGCGCGAGGACCGCACGGCGACCTGGCGGGAGATCAACCTCAAGTACGGCACCGACACCCCGGTCACCCGCCCCTACCTGACGCTCTGGCAGGACCACGGCACCGCCCCGGACGGGGCCGGCTACTACTGGCTCCAGGCCCCCGCCGCCTCCCCCGGGCGGACCGCCCTGTGGTCGGCCGCCCCGCCCGTCGAGGCGATCGCCCGCTCCACTGCCGTGCACGCGGTGCGGCGCGGCTCGGACGGGCTGCTCGCCGCGAACTTCTGGACGGCGGGCACCGTGCGGGAGCTGGCCTCGGACGGGCCGGCCTCGGTGCTGGTACGGCCGGACGGCGCGACCGTGAAGGTGGCGCTGTCCGACCCGACGCAGTTGCGGTCCTCGGTCGTCCTGGACCTGGCGCGGCCCGGTCTGGCCGTCGCCTCCGCCGATCCGGGCGTGCGGGTCGCCGCCGTCCCTGGCGGCGTCCGGATCACCGCCGACACCGCCGGGCGCCACGGCGCGACCCTCAACCTCACCCTGAAGAGGAGCTAGACCCTTGCTGTTCGACCTGTCGCTGGACCGGCTGCGCGACTACCGGCCCGAGCCGGAGGAACCGGCCGACTTCGACGCGTTCTGGGAGAAGACCCTCATCGAGACGGCCCGCCACGACCTGGACGCCGCGTTCGTCCCGTACGACACCGGGTTCGCGACCCTCGACGTGTTCGACGTGGCGTTCCGGGGCTGGGGCGGGCAGCCGGTGAAGGCGTGGCTGCTGCTGCCGAAGGAACGCTCCGGTCCGCTGCCCGCCGTGGTGCAGTACATCGGTTACAACGGCGGCCGGGGCATCCCGTACTCCTGGCCGGTGTGGAGCTCGCTGGGCTACGCCCATCTGGTGATGGACAACCGGGGGCAGGGCGGTGGCGGCAAGAACACCGCGGACACCCCCGACCTCGCCCCGGACGGGCACGGCTCCGCCTCCCCCGGCTTCCTCACCCGCGGCATCGAGGACCCGCACCGCCACTACTACCGGCGGCTGATCACCGACGCGGTACGGGCGGTGGACGCCGTACGGGCCCACGGGGCGGTGGACACCGCACGGGTGGCGGTGCTCGGCGGCAGCCAGGGCGGCGGGCTCGCGCTGGCCGTGGCCGGTCTGCGCGACGACGTCGCGGCCGCCGTCGCCGACGTGCCGTTCCTCTGCCACTACCGGCGCGCCTCGCAGATCACGGACGCCGGGCCGTACGCGGAGATCGCCCGCTGGCTCTCCGGGCACCGCTTCCGGGTCGACGAGGCCATGACGACCCTGTCCTACTTCGACGGGGTCAACTTCGCGGCGCGGGCAACCGCCCCGGCCTGGTTCTCGGTCGGTCTGATGGACCGGATCTGCCCCTCGTCCACGGTGTTCGCCGCGTACCACCGCTACGCCGGTCCGGCCCGGATCGAGGTGTTCCCGTACAACGGGCACGAGGGCGGCGCGGAGTACGACCTGCCGCGCAAGCTGGCCGCGCTGCGCGGCGTGTTCGGCCGCTAGGCCCTGCCTTCAAAGCCTAGGTGCAGTAAGGGTCACCGGCCCAGCGCCGCCATCGCGGCGTTGTGGCCGGGCACCCCGCTGACCCCGCCGCCGCGCACAGCACCGGCCCCGCAGAGCAGCACGTTGGCGTGCGGTGTCTCCACCCCCCACCGGCCGGTCGATCCGGTGGCGTACGGGAACGCGAGGTCCCGGTGGAAGATGTGGCCGCCGGGCAGCCGCAGTTCCCGTTCGAGGTCGAGCGGGGTCTTCGCCTCGATGCACGGCTCTCCGTTCGCGTCGCGGGCCAGGCAGTCGGTGACCGGCTCGTCCAGGTGCGCGTCGAGCTGGGCGAGCGTGGCCGCCAGCAGTTCGGCGCGGGTCGCGGCGTTGTCGGCGGCGAAGAGCCGGGCGGGGGTGTGCAGACCGAACAGGGTGAGGGTCTGGTAGCCGCGGGCCGCCAGGTCGGGGCCGAGGATCGACGGGTCGGTCAGCGAGTGGCAGTAGATCTCGGACGGCGGGGCGGCGGGCAGCCGTCCTGCGGCGGCGTCCCGGTAGGCGTCGGCGAGCTGTCCGTAGCCCTCGGCGATGTGGAACGTTCCGGCGAACGCCTCGCGCGGGTCCACGGAACGGTCCTTCAGCCGGGGCAACCGGGTGAGCAGCATGTTCACCTTGAGCTGGGCGCCTTCGGCGGGGGCGGGCGGCTCCTCGCCCAGGAGCCCGGCGAGCGCCTGCGGCGAGGCGTTGACGAGCACGGTGCGGGCCGCGACGACCTGCTCGCCCCCGGCCGAGCGGACGGTGATCTCGGCCCGCCGCCCGTCGGTCTCGATCCGGACCGCCTCGTGGCGGACGCGGATCTCCGCCCCGGCCTCGCGGGCGGCGCGGGCGAGGGCGTCGGTGAGCGCGCCCATGCCGCCGACGGGGACGTCCCAGTCGCCGGTGGAGCCGCCGATCACGTGGTAGAGGAAGCAGCGGTTCTGGATCAGCGAAGGATCGTGGGCGTCGGCGAAGGTGCCGATCAGTGCGTCGGTGAGGACGACGCCGCGGACCAGGTCGTCGGTGAAGTTCCGCTCGACCGCGACGCCGAGGGGCTCCTCGAAGAGGGTCCGCCAGGCTTCCGGGTCACCGATCCGGTCGCGCAGGGCGGCCCGGTCCGGCAGGGGTTCGGTGAGGGTCGGGAAGACCCCTTCGGCGACCTGCCGCGTCATGCCGTAGAAGCGCTGCCACGCCGTGTACTCCCGGTCGGAGCCGGTGAGCGCGGCGAAGGACTCCCGGGTGCGGCCGGCGCCGACGAGCAGACCGGTGGCCCGGCCGCCGCGCACGGTGGGGGTATAGGAGGAGACGGTCCGCTTCCGCACCGCGAAGTCCAGCCCGAGATCGCGGACGATCTTCGACGGGAGCAGCGAGACCAGGTACGAGTAGCGCGAGAGGCGGGCGTCCGTACCGGCGAAGGGGCGGGTCGAGACGGCCGCCCCGCCGGTGGTGGCGAGGCGTTCCAGGACCAGGACCGACTGTCCGGCACGGGCGAGGTAGGCGGCGGCGACCAGTCCGTTGTGGCCGCCGCCCACGATCACTGCGTCATAGCTGTCGGGTGCGGGCATGGCCCTTGGTAGCACGGCGCGTTCGCCCCCGGCCAGGGGCGGGGCAGATCATCCGGGGGACAGTTACCGGTCGCGGCGGGCGGCCGCGACCTGGCGGTACAGCTCGACGGCCTCCGGGCCGCGGCCGAGCTGCTCCAGGCAGTGCGCCTCGTCGTTGCGGGCGGCCAGGGCGTCGGGGTGGCCGGCCCCCAGGCTCCGTTCGCGGGCCCCGGCGACCGTCCGGTAGGCGGTGAGCGCCTCGGACCAGCGGCCGAGCCAGCCGAGACCGACGGCGACCTCGCGGTGACTGACCAGGGTGTCGGGATGGTCGGCGCCCAGGACGCGTTCGCGGATCGCGCACACCTCCCGTGCTTCGGCGAGCGCCTCCTCCCAGCGGGCCAGCCGTCCGAGGTTGACGCCGACGCCGTGCCGGGCGCGGAGCGTCTCGGGGTCCTCGGGCCCGGCGACCCTGGTCCGGTCCGCCACCAGGGAGCGGTACAGCTCCAGCGCCTCCTCGCTGCGGCCCAGCCGGCCGAGGCCGATCCCGACCTCGTAGCGGGCGGCGAGGGTGTCGGGGTGGTCGGCGCCGAGCGATCTGGCCCGGGCCCGGGCGACCTCCCGGTACGCCTGGAGCGCCTCCGGCCAGCGCCCCAGCCTGCCCAGGGTGTACGCCACTTCGTAGAGCGTCACCAGCGTGTCGGGGTGGTCGGCGCCGAGGAGCCGGGTACGGGCCGCCACCACCTCCCTGGCCATCCGGTACGAGTCCTCCAGGCGGCCCAGCCGGCCCATGTTGAAGGCGAGGTTGTGGCGGCAGCGCAGGGTGTCGGGGTGGTCGGGGCCCATCGTCCGCTCCCGGGACGCGAGCACCTCCGCGTACACCTGATGGGCCTCGAAGTGCCGGCCGAGGCGGCCCAGCACGTACGCGCTCTCCTGCCGGGCGGCGAGGGTGTCGGGGTGGTCGGGGCCGAGCACGCGCTCGCGGGCCCCGGCCACGCGGTCGAACTCGCGCAGGGCGTCCGCGGCGCGCCCGGTGCGGCTGAGGGAGAAGCCGATCTCGTACCGGCTGGCGAGGGTGTCGGGGTGGTCGGGGCCCAGGGCGTGCTCGCGCTCGGCGGCGACCGCCCGGTGCACCTCGCCCGCCTCCTCCCAGTGGCCGAGGCGGCCCAGGTTGAGCCCCGCACTGTGCCGGCTGGCGAGGACGGAGAGCAGCTCCGGCGAGGGCGTCGGGCGCCCGGCGCGGACCGGCGGGAGGCCGTCGGCCGGGGTGCGCGGGCCCGCGCCGGTGGTCCATTGGCCGGTCAGCCCGGTGAAATGGCCGGTCACGGCTGCGGGGCGGAGGCCGACGGCCGGGCGCCCGCCGGTCATGGAACCGGCCCAGCCGGGCAGTTGCCGCGCGGGAGGCATGACGAGGGCCGGCGGCGCGAGCGGCACCTGACCGGTGGGCGGCAGATACGGCTGCCCACCGGTACGGCCGACGGCGATCCGGTGACGCAGGTCGCCCGCGTCGACGGGCCGCTCGTCGGGGGTCTTGGCCAGGAGCTCCAGCACCACCCGGTCGAAGAAGCCGGGCAGTTCGGCCCGGTGGGTGCGGAGCGGGCGGGGCTGGGTGTCGCGGTGTCCGACCAGGACGGCCCAGGAGTCGTCGAGATCGAACGGGGGTGCGCCGGTGGCGATCTCGTAGAGGACACAGCCCAGTGAGTACAGGTCGCTGCGGTGGTCGACCTGACCGCCGCTGATCTGCTCGGGCGACATGTAGTGCGGGGTGCCCATGGCGATGCCGGTGCCGGTGAGGCGGGAGGTGAAGCCGATGTCATGGCCGAGCCGGGCGATGCCGAAGTCGCAGATCTTCACCGTGCCGTCGGTCAACCGCATGATGTTGGCGGGCTTGAGGTCGCGGTGGACGATGCCCTGCTGATGGGTGTAACCGAGGGCGTCGGCGACCTGCTCGGCGATGTCGACGACGTCGTCGACCGGCAGGGGGCTCTGCTTGTTCTCGTCCAGGAGCTGGCTGAGGTTGCGGCCGTCCAGCAACTCCATCACCAGATAGAGGACGCCCTCGTGCTCACCGAAGTCGTGCACGACGGTGACGCCGCGGTGCTGGAGCGAGGCCGCGACCCGGGCCTCGCGGCGGAAGCGCTCGCGCAGGACCCGGGTGAACGCCTGATCGTGCTGGGGCCCCATCGGCTTGAGGCATTTGACGGCAACATGACGACCCAGCGACTCGTCCTGAGCACGCCACACCTCGCCCATGCCGCCGCGCCCGATCCGTTCGAGCAGCCGGTACCGGCTCTGGATCAGCCTGGTGTCCGCCATCGCCTGCTGTCGCCCCCGTCGCTACGCCCGTACCCACGCCCTCCCCGGCCCGTCCAGTATGGCGGGGACACCGCATCGCGGCGCAGCGGTGCCGCGCACCGGATTCGTGTCGCTCATGTCGGTACCTCCCGCTCGACGCCGTACGTACGCGCAGGATACGTGCGGGCACCGACAATCCCCGCCGCCGAGGCGCCGGGAGGGACCGCTCCGCCTCTCGTCGGCCTCGAGCCGGCCATGCGGCGACCGGCCCCGGGAGGCGCTCGTACCCCTACGCGTTCGTGGCACGTACCGCGGAGGGCCGGTCGACCGGGTGGCCCGGTCTCCGATTGCCGTCCGCCGGTGGGCGATGGTTCAACGCCTGCCGGTTTTTGTGGGGGCGTCGGGATTCGATGCGGCGGCGTCGTAGGTGGCGCGGGCCGCGGTGATGTCGGCCCGGTGGCGTTCCGCCCAGCCGACGAGCCCGGTCAGGGATGCGTGGAGTTCGTGGGCCATGGGCGTGAGGCTGTATTCCACCTTGGGCGGAACGGTGGGGTGGACGGTGCGGATGAGCAGGCCGTCCCGTTCCAGCTTGCGCAGGTTCAGAGTGAGCATGCGCCGGCTGATACCGGTGATGGTGCGTTCCAGCTCGGTGAACCGGACGGGTCCGTGTGCGGCGGCGACGAGGATCCCGATGCTCCACTTGCCCGCGACGTGGTCGAGGACCTCGGTGAGCGGGCACGCCTCGTTGTTGACCTGCTCGGACACATCGGTGTGACGGTGTGACATGAAAGTGCCTCCTTCCACCGCACGGCATGGTTACAGAAGATGACCGCTGTAACAAGTCGTGCCCCATGGGAGGAGTTCGCATGCGAAGGACCAACTCATCAGCGCCGCGGTCGCGCTGGTCGGCACTGGTCGTGCTCTGCGCCGGACAGTTGATGGTCATTCTCGACGGGACCATCGTGAGCGTGGCGCTGCCGTCCATCCAGCACGGCCTCGGGTTCTCCCCCTCCAGCCTGGCCTGGGTGGTCAACGCCTATCTGGTCCCCTTCGGCGGCCTGCTGCTGCTCGCCGGACGGCTCGGCGACCTCGTCGGGCGCAAGCGCGTCTTCATCGCCGGCCTGGGTGTCTTCACGGCGGCCTCGCTGCTGTGCGGGGTGTCCCAGGACCCGGCGACGCTGCTCGCCTCCCGGTTCGTCCAGGGCATCGGGGGCGCGGTGACCTCCGCCGTCACCCTCGGCATGGTCGTGACCCTGTTCCCGCAGCCGAGGGAGCGGGCCAGGGCCATCGGCGTCTACAGCTTCGTCCAGTCCGCCGGCGGCTCGCTGGGCCTCCTCGTCGGCGGAGCCCTGACGCAGACCATCGGCTGGCACTGGATCTTCTTCGTCAATGTCCCGATCGGAGCCGTGGCCGTGCTGGCGGCCTGGCGCGTGCTCGCTCCCGGGCAGGGCGTCGGCCTCGGCAGGGGAACCGATGTCCTGGGCGCGCTCCTGGTCACCTCCGCGCTGATGCTCGGCGTCTACACCATCGTCGAGACCGCCGACCGCGGCTGGGCGTCCGCGCACACGCTGAGCCGCGGCGCCGTGGCGCTCGCGCTGCTCCTGGCGTTCGTCGTCCGCCAGGCGAGGGCTTCCCATCCGCTGTTGCCGCTGCGGGTGTTCCGCTCACGCGACGTCGCGGGCGCGATGGGTATCCAGGCCCTCATGGTGGCCGGGATGTTCAGCTTCCAGTTCCTGTGCGTCCTCTACCTGCAGAAGGTGCTCCACTTCGACGAGATGCGCACCGGCCTCGGCATCTTCCCGGTCTCGGTCGCGATCGGCGCGCTGTCCCTCGCCCTCTCGCCCCGGCTGATCGCGCGCTTCGGCCCCCGCGCCGTACTCCTTCCGGGACTCGCGCTGATCGCGGCCGGTCTCGCCGCGCTCGGCCGCGTACCGGTGGGCGGGAGCTATGCCGTGGACGTCCTGCCCGCGCTGCTGCCGCTCGGCGTCGGCTTCGGCCTCGCGATGCCGGCGCTGGCCACACTCGCGATGTCGGCGGCCACGCCCCAGGACTCGGGGATCACCTCCGGCATGTTCAACACCATGCAGCAGATCGGCTCCGCCTTCGGGCTCGCCGTCCTCAGCACCCTCGCCAATGCGCGCACGGATGCCCTGCTGAGCGGCGGGACGAGCCCCGTCCCGGCGCTCACGGACGGCTACCGGCTGGCCTTCCGCGTCGGCGCGTGCCTGGTCGCGGTCTCGCTCCTCCTCGCCGCCGCCCTGCTGCGATCCCCCGTTCCCGCGCGCCGTCCGAGGACGGTCGGGGAGGTCCCGGCGGCCGAGAACGCCGCCCGCTGAGCGGGGAAGGCGACGCCACCCGTTGTGTACTGGCCCACGAAGGTGCCCTCCTCCCGGGAAGCCGGGCCGCCGACGCCCGGCCACGGCCGCAGGGCCGACCGGCCCTGCTCGGCGTGCTCGATCAACCGCCCTCGGCCGCCGTCGCGGGCCTGAGCGCTGCCACGGCGTCGAGCATCAGCTCCAGGGCGAAGGGGTAGCCGCTGACCCGCATGTCGGCGGCGAGCAGCGGGAAGGTCGCGGCGATGTGCGGGTGGGTGTCGGCGGACAGCCTCCCGTACGCCTCCTGCCAGACCTCGGCGTCGGCCGCCCGGGCGGCGGGCGGCAGGGCGAGGGCTGCGGCGTCCTGGGCCGCGAAGGCCAGGGCCTGGTCGACGAAGGCGTGGTAGATACGGACCGCGAGCCCGTCCGGGAAGCCCGCCTCCCGCAGGACGCCGAGGATCGTCTCGACCGCGCGCATCTCGTGCGGACGGCCGGTCGTGCGGTGCGCCGCGAGGACCGCGGCCTGGGGGTTGGCCCGGTACGACTCGTGGATGCGCAGACCGATGGCGCGCAGGTCGGTCCGCCAGCAGCCGGTCAGGGCCAGGCCCTGCTGGGCGCGGCCGATCAGCTCGTCGGCGACGGCGAGCAGAAGGTCGTCGGTGTTGCGGAAGTAGCGGTACAGGGCGCTGGGGTCGGCGCCGAGGGCGGCGCCGAGCCTGCGTACGGAGAGCGCCTCGGCGCCGCGCTGCCCGATCAGGTGGAGCGCGGTCCGGACGATCAGCTCCTCGGAGAGCAGCGCCCCCTGCTTGGTGGGCCTGCGGCGTTGCCGCCGGCCTTCGGGAACCACCCGGTCTGCCATGGGCAGACCCTACGTCAACACTATTGACGTGTGAACCGTCCCTCCTATTCGATGGCGCCGACCGCTTTTCCCGACGCGTGCCGCCATGTGCCGAGCGCCGTCCCGTCCGTTCTGGAGCAGCCCATGACCGCAGCCGACCTGGTCTTCACCCGCGGCCCCGTCTTCACCGCGGACCCGGCCCGCAGCCGGGCCTCCTCGCTCGCCGTCACCGGCGACCGGATCACCGCCGTCGGCCACGACGAGGTGCGCGATCTCATCGGTCCCGGCACCGAGGTCGTGGACCTGACCGGCAAGCTTCTGCTCCCGGGGTTCCAGGACGCCCATGTCCACGCCGTGAGCGGCGGCGTGGAGATGGCCGAGTGCGATCTGACCGGGACGGTCGGGGCGGCCGAGTACCTGGAGCGGGTCGGGGCGTACGCGAAGGCCCACCCCGGACGCGAGTGGATCACCGGGGGCGGCTGGTCCCTGGAGAGCTTCGAGGGCGGGATGCCCACCCGGCAGCTGCTGGACGGGGTCGTCCCGGACCGCCCGGTGCTGTTGTCCAACCGGGACCACCACGGTGCCTGGGCCAACAGCCGTGCGCTCGAACTCGCCGGGGTCACCGCGGACACCCCCGATCCGGCGGACGGGCGTATCGAGCGGGAGCCGGACGGCACGCCCAACGGGATGCTCCAGGAAGGCGCGGTCGCCCTGGTGGCCCGGCTGGTGCCGCCGGGCACCGCGCGGGAGCGGCTGGAGGGGCTGCTGCGCGCGCAGCGGCTGCTGCACTCCCTCGGCATCACGGGCTGGCAGGACGCGCTGCTCGGAGTGCTCGGCGACAAGCCCGACCCCTCGGACACGTATCTGAGGGCGGCCCGCGAGGGGTCGCTCACCGCCCGGGTGAACGGTGCGCTGTGGTGGGACCGGGAGCGGGGCGCGGAGCAGATCGAAGAGCTGGTCGCCCGGCGCGAACGGCTGTGCCACGGGCGGTTCCGGGCGGGCTCGGTGAAGATCATGCAGGACGGGATCGCGGAGAACTTCACCGCCGCGATGACCGCCCCGTACCTCGACGGCTGCGGCTGTGCGACCGCCAACAGCGGCCTCAGCTTCGTGGAGCCCGGCGCGTTGCGGGGGTACGTCACGGAGCTGGACGCGCTCGACTTCCAGGTGCACTTCCACGCGCTGGGCGACCGCGCGGTGCGGGAGGCGCTCGACGCCGTGGAGGCGGCGCTCGACGCCAACGGCCGTCGTGGCAACCGCCACCACCTGGCCCATCTCCAGGTGGTCCACCCCGAGGACCTGCCCCGCTTCGCCCGGCTCGGCGCGATCGCCAACATCCAGCCGCTGTGGGCCGCCCACGAGGCGCAGATGGACGAGCTGACCATCCCGTTCCTCGGGCCCGAGCGCGCCGCCTGGCAGTACCCGTTCGGCGATCTGGTGCGGGCCGGGGCGACCCTGGCCGCGGGCAGCGACTGGCCGGTGAGCAGCCCGGCACCGCTCGAAGGCATCCATGTGGCGGTGAACCGGAAGGAGCCCGGCACCGCCGACGAGCGGGTCTTCCTGCCCGAGCAGCGGCTCGACCTCCAGACCGCGGTCGCCGCCTACACCGCGGGCAGCGCCCACGTGAACGGCCTGGACGACGCGGGCAGCCTGCGCGCCGGGCACCTCGCCGATCTGGTGGTCATCGACCGGGACATCTTCACCGGGCCCGCCGAGGAGATCGCGCAGGCGCGGGTGGAGCGCACGTACGTGGGCGGCCAGCTCGTCCACGCGGTGTGAGCCGGCCGCACGCGTAAGCGTTCAGCCGGGCGGCGGCAGCCGCGAGGACTCCCGCGCTTCCGGGCGGGTCGGCACCAACCGTATGGCAGGTGCCGATTCCCTCAAATCCCTTATGGGGGAAAGGAGTTCGGTACCGGCCCGGGCGACGCCCCTGGTCCGCAGGCCGAGCATGATCATCACAGGCCCGGTGTGCTCCGTGGTGGAGTCCTCGCTCACGCAGACCAGGAGGAGGTCGTCGGGGACCCGGCGGTCGCGTTGGCGGGGCCGCCTCCAGGAGGAGGGGCGGGCGTGCCTCGGCGACCACGACAGGGCGCCGGGGCCCCCGTCCGTCGCCCCCGTGTGTCGTCGAGGGCCGCTTCGACGGCCGCGGCCCCGGGCCCGTTGCCCGGGTTGCCCGGCTCAAGGCCGGGGCGATCCGGCGGGCAGCAGCACCACCGCGCAGCCGCGTTCGAGCGCGGTCGCAGCCGTGCCCGCCACCCCTGCCGCGACCAGCGTGCCGTGCGAGCGTAGTCACGGGGCTTCCGGACCAAGCTCCCACGAGGTCACAAACGCCCGTCCAGCCGCGTGCGTGGTGACGTCCGACGAGCCGACGGATCCCCAGCAGGGCAGTCGAGACGTCAGTCCGTCGGGTCGCCGGACCCACCCGCAGCGTCACGACGTCACCCCCTCACCGTCAGTCGGGCAGACCGCGCAGGAAGTCGCGGATCAGCGCCCCGCTCCGCGCCCGCCCGGTCAGGAACGGGAAGTGGCCCGCGTCGAGCAGATGGATCCGGGCATCGGGCAGGTCGCGGGCGAACGCGCGGGCACCGTCCGGGCCGAAGATCTCGTCGCCCCGGCCCCAGACCGCCAGCAGCGGCGGCCGGTGCGTCCGCAGGTAGTGCTGCCATGCGGCGTAGCGCGGCGGGTTGGTGCCGTAGTCCAGGAACAGGTCGAGCTGGATCTCCTGGTTGCCGGGCCGGTCCAGCAGCGCTTGGTCGTGCAGCGCCTGCGACGGGTCCACCAGCGCGGGGTCCGGGACGCCGTGGGTGTACTGCCAGCGGGTGGCCTCGGCGGTGAGCATGCCGCGCAGCGCCTCACGGTTCCCGGTGGACCGGTCGGCCCAGTAGTCGCGGAGCGGCTTCCAGAACGGCGTGAGGCCGTCCTCGTAGGCGTTGCCGTTCTGGGTGACGATGCCGGTGATCCGCTCGGGGTGGCGCAGCGCCAGGCGGAATCCGACGGGTGCCCCGTAGTCGTGGACGTGGAGCGCGTACCGGGTGACACCCAGCTGCTCCAGCAGGGCGTCCACCGTGTCCGCCAGATGGTCGAAGGTGTAGTCCCACGCGTCGGCGGGCGGTGCGGAGCTGAGGCCGAAGCCGGGGTAGTCCGGAGCGATCAGATGGAACTCGTCGGCCAGGTCGGTCAGCAGGTCACGGTAGACCGCCGAGGAGGTCGGGAAGCCGTGCAGCAGGACGAGTGTGGGCGCGTCCGGATCGCCCGCCTCGCGGTAGAAGATGTCGAGTCCGTCGATCCGGACGGTGTGGTGGCGCACTGCGTTCACGATGACTCCAACCATCTAAATTCGTTTAGCCAGTTGACTGCAGTGCAAGCGTAGGATGGTCACGACTAACCAGTCAAGCTATCTTTACCGGTTGGGTAGACTGGGTGCATGACACGCCCCCTCATCGGCGAGCCCCTGGCCCTGGATCTGGTCAACTCCGTCTGGGTGGATCAGGGCCACACCTTCGACCAGTTCGACGAGCCCGACGGCCTGGAGAGCTGGCTCGACGACCACGACATGGCGGTCATCGACGCCGACACCGCCGCCGTCCGCGAGGCGTTGTTGCGGGCCCGGTCCGCGCTGCGCGCCGCACTGGAGGACGGGGACGACGCCCCGCTCAACGATGTCCTGGCCCACGGCTTCCACCGGCCCGGGCTGCACGACGGAGCACCTCGGGTCGCCACCGTCACGGACGACCCGGCATGGCTGCCCGCCTGGACCGCCGCCGCCGACCTGGTCCGCCTGCTCACCGAACGGGCCGAGCGCGTCCGCCACTGCGCGAACCCCGCGTGCGTCCTGTGGTTCTACGACGTCAGCAAGAACGGCTCCCGACGCTGGTGCTCGATGGAGGTCTGCGGCAACCGCGCCAAGTCCGCGCGGTTCCAGAGGTCGCACCCGCGACGGTAGGCCCCTCCACGGCGACGGGCCGCCCCGCTCGATCCAGAGGCTCCGGCGGGTGCGGCCGCACTGCGCGGCGGCGGCCGCACCCGACGAGGCGCGGGCGCGCACCGCACCCGGTCCCGCAGGAAGATCCCCCGGACCTACGCGGTGGGGCTCAGATGCGTACGGGCCCAGGTCTCGAAGGTGGTGAGAGGGATGCCGAGTTCGCGTGCGTACCGGGGGCGACCGGGCTGACCGGCCACGTTGAGGAAGTCGTGACTGGCGCCCGACCCCGGCATTCCGGCGGCGCGGGCCTGTGCCTCGGTCATGTCGGGCGCGGCCAGGCGCGTACCCAGGGTCCGGGAGAGGACCTCGGCGATCTGCTTCATCGACAGATAGTCGCTCGCCAGTTCCAGTTCGACCCCGTTGAACGTGTCCCGGTCGGCGACGGCCGCCGCCGCAGCGGCCCCGATGTCGTCGACGGCGACCAGGGAGAGGCGGGTCTCGGGCTTCAGGACGCTGACCAGGCCGCCGCCGACGCCGCGAGGGAAGAGAAAGGCGCTGGAGGGGAGGAAGTTCTCCATGAAGAAGCCGGGCTTGAGGAGGGTCCAGTACGGGAAACCCGCCGCGCGGACCCGGTCCTGGATCGCCGCCTTGGCACCCAGAGTGCCCTCCACGGACGCCCAGCGGCCCTCGGCCCAGCCGGGGATCGCGGTGTGCTGCCCGGCCCCTGTCACGGAGGTGTGGACGAACTGCGGCACACCGGCCTCCAGTGCGGCCTCGACGAGGTTGGCCGCCTGGGCCACCTCACCGTCGAAGTCGAAGCCGTCCTGGGTCGGGGCGGGCATCTGCACGGAGAAGACCGCACGGGCGCCCGCGGCGGCGCGGGCCAGGGACGCACGGTCGCCGAGGTCACCGGTGACCAGTTCGGCCCCCAACTCCCGGACGGCCCGCGCCCGCGCCGTGGACGTGTCGCGCACCAGGGCCCGGACCGGAATTCCGGAGCCCAGCAGGGCACGTGCCGTGGCGCCTCCCTGCTTGCCGGTGGCGCCGACGACGAGCACGGGCGCTGCGAACGGGTTCGGCATGAGCACTCCCGGGGCATGAAGTGGCGAGGGTCACCATTTCTTACCCGATACAATACGGTGGCCCCCGCCGTTTAGTGCAAGAGCCTCCGGAGCCCGTGTCATGCCCGCACCACAACGCGCCGATGCCCGGCGCAACTACCTGCGTCTCCTCGCGGTGGCGGAGGAGGAGATCGCCTCTCACGGCGCCGAGGCGTCCTTCGAGCGGATCGCCCGCACGGCGGGCGTCGGTTCGGCCACGGTGCGCCGCCACTTCCCCTCGCGCCGCGCACTGCTGGAAGCGGTCTCGCGGGAACGGGTCGAGGCACTGCGTACGCACGCCCAGGAACTGACGAATCGCCCCAGGTTCGAGCCACGTGCCGCCCTGTTGGAGTGGCTCGGCGAGGTCGTCGCCTACTGCGTACGCGCCCATGGGCTGGCGGTCCTGC
Source organism: Streptomyces sp. NPDC001108 (assembly GCF_053598535.1). NCBI lineage: Bacteria > Bacillati > Actinomycetota > Actinomycetes > Kitasatosporales > Streptomycetaceae > Streptomyces > Streptomyces sp. NPDC001108. The sequence goes on along the minus strand of NZ_JBSFKL010000006.1, from coordinate 157,623 downwards.
TCTCCTACGAGGGCTCCCCGCAGGACAACAGCTGCTCGGCGACGCTCCAGGAAGCGGCCGGCCTCCTGCTGGACCATGCCGTGCGGGACGGCGCCGTGGACCCGGGCGTCACGGCCGCCGATCTGATCACGCTGGCCGCCGGCCTCGCCATGGCCACCGAGCACCACCCCGACCCCACCGCTTCGGCACAACGTCTGCTCCGGCTCACAACCCTGGGGCTGAGCCCGCAGACCCCGGGGCCGAGGGGGACAGGCACGGGCACGGGCGCGGCGGAGTAGCCGCGACGCACCCTGGGTCTTCTTCGTGGGCACCGTGAGCAGGTACGGGAGAGCCGTCACGCCTCGCGATCCGTACCGCCTGTGGGGGCGGGCGGCGCCTCAGGAACCCGGGGGAGCCGTTCGGCCGGACCGGTCCGGCCGAACGGCAGCCGTCACGACACCAGGCCGGCCCCCTCCAGCTCGGTCAGCCGCACGGTGCACAGCCCCCCGCGCTCGGCCTTGACGTCCGTCACCTTGAGCTGTGTCCCCGGCGCGAGGATGTACTCCTCCTCCCCCGTGAACGCGGAGAATCGGCGGATCCCGACCGCCCGCGCAGGCGTCACCTCGAACAGCGTCCGCCGGCCGCGCCCGCCCAGGAACGCGCGGGCCACCCCCAGCTCGGACGTGCACGACGACACGCCCCACCACGTCACCGTCCGCCCCAGTGGGTACTGGGACCGCAGGTCCAGCGCGACCCCACGCCACAACGGCCGCGTCTGCGCGGGCAGCGCCTCCATCGCCGAGAACAGCAACCGCAGGTAGGGCAGGTAGGGCACCACGCGTTCACGGTCCGACGAGCGCAGCACGGCGTTGATCTCGCGGTAGAAGCCCGACTCGCACGTGTACAGGTGGAGGGCCGAGATCTCGTCGGCCGACAGGGTGCCGTCGGACGCCGCCTCGGCCGCCTTCGTCTCCCCGAAGCCGATCGACCGCTCGATGTGCCGATCCAACTGCCCGAGCACCCGCGAGACCGGCTCGACGGCCTTCCGGAAGTCCATCAGCGGCGTGTCGAACACACCGGTGACGGGCGGCAGGACGAGGCCCTCGTCCTTGACGCTGGTGAGCCGCTCCAGATAGAGCTGGTGCAACTCCATCGTGGACGCGATGAACGCCCCCATCCGCTGCGCCACACCATCGTTCTGCGGCCCATCGGCCCCGCCCGCCGGCTGGTCCCAGCCCTTCTGCGGCAGCCAGTCCACCGGCTCGGCCCCCACCGCTCCCAGGGCGTCGTTCACTTCGGCGAAGTGGTCGCCCTCGCAGAACCGGTCCCCCTGGGCGGCCGGATTGACATGGTCCAGGTGGCGGACCTCGACGCCCGGATACTTCTTCTCCAGCCGCTGGACGACTCTCTTCAGGCTGCGGGCGTGCGCACCCCACCAGGCGAACACCACACCACGGTCGTCCTCGTCCGCCGCGGCCTCCTTGGCCCGGAGGATCTCCTCGACGATCTGCTCGGCCACGGGGCGCCAGAACGCCGTGTGCCGATCGGTCGCCATCGCCCCGTCCGCGCTCGCCGTGAGCGACGCGTTCAGCAGCAACACGCCCTGGGTCAGCATCGCCTGGAACCACTCGGGCGGCTGAACCGTGTCCTCCTTCTTCAGCAGGGCACGGACATCGGCGATCGGGGTCTTCTTGGCGATGCCGTACTTCCACATCGCGGCCGCCTTGATGAGGCAGCGGATGCTCACGACCCTGCCGAACTGGCTGTCCTTCCAGTTGTTGAAGGTGTTGTCGAACATCGCGATGCCGGTCGCGCTCTCCGGCCTCGGGTAGGGGTTCTGTCCGAAGACGACCACCTTCCACTTCTCCGGCGGATGCGGCTTCAACGCCTGGAACGTCAGCTCGCGCACCGGAACGACCTCCGGGCTGCGCTTCGGGCCGATGAGGTCGGCGGCCCCCGGCTGCGCCTCGATCACCGGTGCGAGCAGCGGCAGCCAGGGCTCGCCGCCGCCGGTGAACAGCTCGGCCAGCCCCAGCGGGTCCCCGGCCGGAGCCCCGGCGCCGCCCGCGGCCGTCGTGTCGACATCATTCACGAGGGTGGAACTCCCAGTACTCGATTCGGGCGCTTTCGCCGGCGCTCCGGCGTGCTGAACGGATACGGCGGGACCGTCGCCGGTGACCGCCCCCTGGACGGCACCGTTCGTCGCGGTCTTCGGGTCAGTGACGAAAGGAGGGCCGCTGTGGCACGTTGATCCGGACCCGCCGCGCGGACCCCGCTCCCTCGATGTCGTCGAGCTGGCCCAGCACGGCTGCCCGCAGCTCGTCGTAGTCCGCGAAACCGTGGTCGTGGAAGAGGGTGTAACCCGTCCACATCAGGTTGGCGCACACCTTCGCGGGCACCTGCCCGGTCTGCGCGCCCATCCCGACGAGTGCCACCGACCGTATGCTGCCCGGCTTCGCCCGGTTCTGCAGATGCACCGCCTGGAAGGCCGCCGCGCAGGCCAGCGCCACGTTCATCGTGGCGCTGATGTTCTGCGACGACTGACGCATGGTCGGCGTCGAGATCAGATAGCGGGGTATGTCCGCCCCGGACGGGACGCACACCGCGCTGCCGACCGGCAGCCGTCCGCCGAACCGGTCACGGATCGCCCGCTGCACCCGCACCTGGATGCCCGCGCCGAGGTACCGCTTGACGACGGCGTCGACCCCACCATCCATGCGGCCGCGCTCGTTGGTCGGCGAGACCCAGGCGTCGGCGTCCACCCCGAGAAGGGAGCCCCGCCTGATCTCGACCTCCGGCGTGTCCGCGAACGCGGACCGCCACGCCGTCACCACCTCGTCGTTGACGTCGACGAGGACGACGCTCAACGCATGCCTGAACCCCACGAATTCACCCTTCTTGCCCCGTGATCCCGAACACCTCCGAAGCTATCGCGCGCCACTGACAACGCCGTTCCACAGGGTTCGCGGACCTGGTCGGAGCCGGAGGAGGCGTCGGACCACGGCTCTCACCGGTTTCTGTCGAGATCGGCGTGGAGCCCTCGCCGTTCCAGCCGCGCCTTGAGGAACTCCATCTCCGCCAAGGTCCCCACCAGGCCGTCGCGGCTCAGCTCTCCGGCCAGCTCGCGAGCGCGCGACAACGAGACCACCGAGACTTCCCGAAGGACCTTCAGAGCAGGAACCAGACTGGGAGCCGGGCCGACCAGCCGGAGCCTGACAGGTCCGTGCGCTGCGAGCAGGGCCTCCCGGACATCATCGGGCGCTCGTCCCCGACCAGCGTGTTCGCACATGTAGGTCCCACAGGACCCGCAGAAGAACTCCGAGTCCCACCACAACGCATCGTGGAGGACGAACTGGTTGACCTCCCGCACCGCCGCGCTGCCGCACTCGCACCACGCCGTGATCTTCGCTGTTCGACCAGTCACCCGGGCTCCCCCGCATTCCACTCCCGCGGCAGATCCTCGCCGCAGAAGACACAGACGAAGTCCTCCTCCCGCACGATGTTGAGCTCGTGGCAGGAGCGGCAACGACGGAAGACCACCTCGTGCGTGAACCCGGGTGGACGACGGAGCCCGATCCGATCCAGGGCCCCGGCCACGGCCGGCCATGAGCCGACGTCCGGGCAGTACCCGGTCGACTGGTTGCTGACCTCCTCGACCGCCCATCGTCCGGACTCCTCACGAAAGCTCATCTCGTCGGCGCTCAGCACCTCTCCGCCGTCGGCGCACACCACGTGCTCCCTGAGGCGCGGAGCGAGTCGCAGCACCCCGCCGCCATCGACGACGAACGTGAAAGGCTCGGCCAACTCGGCCGAGGTCAGCGCGGAGACCCAGGCGCCGAAGTCCACCGCGGAGCGGATGCTCCGACCCCCGTGGGCCGCCTGGACGAGCACCTTCAGCTCCGCCGGCCCCACATACCGATACCTCCGCCCCCGCGTTCCCACGTACACCAATCTAGCGCCGTGACCGGAAACGGGTCCGGGCAACAGGGCCGCCATCCCCAGGACTGGTGCCTCGCGATCACTTCCAGAGGTCCTGGCGGACGCGGTCAGCCAGGAGTACCCGGACGACGGCAACCGGATCGGTGCAGTGACCCTGATGAAGACCGCCGGCCCGGCCCGTGGGCACAAGCCCGACCGGCACCGGCGTCGACGGCGGCCGCTCGTTCCCGTCGTCCGAACCCACGGATGGGGCGCGGTACTTGCTCGACGCACTCGCCCACGGTCGGCGGATCGCGGGGAAGTACCCACATGCGGCATGGGCGCGTCTCGGCCGCGAAGGGCTCAGCGGCGAACGCGGGGCATGCCCAGGCCGATCCAGGAGATGATCTCGCGCTGGATCTCGTTGTTGCCGCCGCCGAAGGTGAAGATGACGGCGGAGCGGTAGCCGCGTTCCAGCTCGCCGTGGAGGACGGTGCCCGCCGAGCCCTCCTTGAGGGGGCCCGCCGCGCCGACGATCTCCATCAGCCAGGCGTAGGCGTCGCGTCGGGCCTCGGAGCCGTAGACCTTGACGGCGGATGCGTCTTGGGGGGTGAGGGTGCCGTTCTGGACGGCGGAGACCATCTGCCAGTTGAGGAGCTTCATGGCGTCGAGCCGGGTGTGGGTGCGGGCCAGCAGGGTGCGGACCCAGCCGAGGTCGATCACCCGGCGGCCGTCGTCGAGCAGGGTGTTGGCCGCCCAGCGCTGGACGTCGCGGAGGGCACGGATCGCCATGGTGCCGTGGGCGGCGAGGGTGACGCGTTCGTGGTTGAGCTGGTTGGTGATCAGCCGCCAGCCCTTGTTCTCCTCGCCGACGCGGTGGGAGGCGGGGACGCGGACGTTCTCGTAGTAGCTGGCGGTGGTGTCGTGGGAGGCGAGGGTGTTGATCACGGTGCAGGAGTAGCCCGGGTCCGAGGTCGGGACGAGCAGCATGGTGATGCCCTTGTGCGGGGCCGCGTCCGGGTCGGTGCGGACGGCGAGCCAGACCCAGTCGGCGGTGTCGCCGTTGGTCGTCCAGATCTTCTGCCCGTCGACCGTGTAGTGGCCGGTGGTCTCGTCGCCCTCGCGTACCGCCCGGGTCTTGAGGGCGGCGAGGTCGGTGCCCGCGTCGGGCTCGCTGTAGCCGATCGCGAAATCGATCTCGCCGCTGAGGATCCTCGGCAGGAAGTACGCCTTCTGCTCGTCGGTGCCGTACCGCATGATCGTCGGGCCGACCGTGTTGAGGGCCATCAGCGGCAGCGGGACATTGGCCTGCGCCGCTTCGTCGAAGAAGATGAACTGCTCCATCGGGGAGAGGCCGCGCCCGCCGTACTCCACCGGCCAGCCGACGCCGAGCCAGCCGTCGGTTCCCAGGCGGCGGATCGTCTCCCGGTAGAAGCGCTTCTGGGCCTCCGGGGCGGCGTAGCGCGCATGGGCGTCGTCGGGGACCAGTGCGGCGAAGTACGCGCGCAGTTCGGTGCGCAGCTGCTGCTGTTCGGGCGTGTATTCGAGGTGCACGGCCCCTCCGGGAGTCTCGCGGTGGCGTCGTCCGTGTGCGGCGGCGCACACAGTAGAACGTGTTGCAAGAATCCGGAAGGGCCGGGACGCGGTCCGGTGGGGTCAGCGCTTGACGGCCCGCAGGACGACGAACTTCGGATCCCCGGCGACGGTCTCGCAGTTGCCGAAGATGCGGCGGAGCCGGGTGTGGTAGCCGAGGTGCCGGTTGGCGACGACCCAGAGTTCGCCGCCGGGCCGCAGTGCGGCGCGGGCACCGCGGAACATGGCGCGGGCCGTGGCGTCGGTGACGGCCTGGTGGGAGTGGAACGGCGGGTTGTTGAGGACCAGGTCCACGCTGTCGGGCGCCACGTCGGCCAGCCCGTCGCCGACCAGGAACTCGGCCCTGGCGTCCGGTCCGGTGTTGGTCCGGAAGGTCTCCTCGGCGGAGGCGACCGCCTGGTACGACTCGTCGATGAAGGTGACCGTCGCCTCGGGGTTGGCGAGGGCGGCGCAGAGTCCGACGACGCCGTTGCCGCAGCCGAGGTCGACGACCCGCTCGGGACCGCTGCGCGCGGGCAGGTGGCCGAGGAAGAAGCGGGTGCCGATGTCGAGGCGCTCGGCGCAGAAGATCCCGGCGTGGTTGACGACGGTGCGGCCGGAGACGGGGCCGATCCCGCCGGGCAGCTCGTAGCGGTGCGGCCACGGACTGGGCGTGCGGGCCGTCCCCGGGGCGGGGGTGCTGAAGACGAGCCGGGCCTTCTTGACGGCCAGGGAGGTGCGGGTGGGGCCGATGATCCGCTCGAAGAGCCGGAGGGTGGAGGTGTGGATCTCCTTGACCATGCCGGTGCCGATGACGACGGTGTCCGCGTGGAGGGACGGCGCCAGCCGGTGCAGTTGGTCCTCCAGGAGCGCGAGGCTCTTCGGGACGCGCACCAGCAGGACGTCGACGCGCTCCGGCGGGGTGTCCCGGGCCGACAGGAGGCGCACGGCGTCCGCCGCCACGCCGTTGCGGTCCAGGTTCGCCCGGGTCGCGCGCTGCGCCAGGTAGGAGTCGGTGATCTGTACGGGGCGGTGCGCGGCCAGCGCCGTGCTCAGGGCGCCCCAGCGGTCGCCCACCACGGTCACCGCGCCCGACAGGTCCACCGGTTCCGTGCCGTCGGCCCCTTCCAGCCGCCGCAGCAGGTACTCGTCGGCGGCATCCCAGGCACGGAACGGGTCGCGCGGGTCCTCGGGGTAGCGGGCGAGGTCGAACCCGGCCCCTGACGTCGTCAAACGGTTCATTGTGCACCCAGGCTAGCCGAGCCGCGGGGAACGCCCACACGCTCCCCGCGGCTCGGGCACGGGGCCGCCGGGCCCCGCCGGCCCCGGCTCAGGGCAGTGTCTTGTCGATCGCCGACCGCCCCTCACGGGCGAGCCTGCGCTCGGCCCACTGGAGATTCTTCGGGGTGAGGTCCCGCCCGGAGGCGAGCACCAGATCCTCCGCCGAGGGATCGTCGCTGCCGCCGGTGTGCAAGAGGCTGTCGGGAGTCACACCCCGGGATACGGATACGGATTCGGGCTCTTCGCTCATGCCGCCTCCTCGTCCTTTCGGCCATTTTCGCTCCGCGTCCGCCCCGCCGCATCCGAGGCCCGCGCCCCACTCCCGACCGCCCGTCCGAGCCCTCACTTGACCTGCACATGATAGGTACGCAGCGTTCACACCATGGTCACGGTGCGTGTGGAAGGCTCCCGCTACCACGTACCACACGACTGCGCCGCAGCGCCGCCCCCCACCTCGCGACGGTGCCGTGGCGCAGGCCCTTTCAGGACAGGAGAGGACACCCCACATGTCCCGTCGTCTTCCTCGCCACCGGCGCCCGCTGCTGGCGACCCTCGCCGCCTTCGCGGTGCTCGGTGCGACGGCCGCCGCCGCACCGGCCGCCATCCACCCGGCCTCGACCGCCGCCCCCGCCTCCTCGTCGTCCTCGCTCCAGGTGCTCGACGACACCTACTACAAGGACGCGCTCGGCAAGAGCGGCGCCCAGCTCAAGAGCGCCCTGCACACGATCATCAGCAGCCAGTCCAAGGTCTCCTACAGCCAGGTCTGGGACGCCCTGAAGGACACCGACCAGGACCCGGCCAACAGCTCGAACGTGATCGAGCTCTACACCGGCCGGTCCCTGTCCAAGAGCGCCAACGGCGGCTCGGTCGGCAACTGGAACCGCGAGCACGTCTGGGCCAAGTCCCACGGCGACTTCGGCACCGCCACCGGGCCCGGCACCGACCTCCACCACCTGCGCCCGGAGGACGTCACCGTCAACTCGATACGCGGCAACAAGGACTTCGACAACGGTGGCAGCGCGGTCAGCGGCGCCCCGGGCAACTACACCGACAGCGACTCCTTCGAGCCGCGCGACGCGGTCAAGGGCGACGTGGCCCGGATGCTCCTCTACATGGCCGTCCGCTACGAGGGCGGCGACTCCTTCCCCGACCTGGAGCCCAACGACAAGGTCGGCAACGGTTCCGCCCCGTACATGGGCCGGCTCTCCGTGCTGAAGACCTGGAGCCAGCAGGACCCGCCGGACGCCTTCGAGAAGCGCCGCAACGACGTCATCTACAACCAGTACCAGCACAACCGGAACCCGTTCATCGACCACCCCGAGTGGGTCACGTCGATCTGGTAGACGGGACGCGACGAGCCCGGGCGGCCGCCACCGTCCGGGCTCAGCCCGGCCCGTCGCCCGTGCACCAGGCCAGGGCCCGTGCCCGGGTGGCGAAGCCCCGCGGCACGGCCGGTCCGCCCGGTTCCCCGGGGCCGGGCAGGGCCAGCCGGTCCGCCCGGTCGACGACGGCGGTACGCGCCCCGGACGCGGCGATCCGGCCGAGCCCGCCGCTCAGCATCGTGAAGGCCACCCGGTCGACGCCGGTCACCTCCGTCAGGTCCAGCACGACCGGCTCCGTGCCCCCGGGGCGCGCCTCGTCCAGGGCGTACAGCACGCGTTCGGCGGCCGTGAAGTCCAGGGCGCCCTGGGCGGCCACCACGGCGACCCGCTCGCGCGGCACGCCCGCCCCGGCGGTGGGCAGCTCGTCGGGCGTGGCGATCAGGGTGACGGTGCTGCCGGCCAGCGCCGGATTGTGCATCAGATGGAGCCCGAGTTCCTCGGACAGGGCACCGACCGCGGCCCGCCCGCGGACCGAGGTGCCGGTCGGGTCCAGCCGGGGGCTGTAGGCCGCCAGCCCGAACCGGGCGGGGCTCACCGCGATCAGCCCGCCGGACACGCCGCTCTTCGCGGGCAGCCCGACCCGCAGCAGCCAGTCGCCGGAGCCGTCGTACATGCCGCAGGTGGCCATCACCGCCAGCGTCTGCGCGGCCACCGGCCCCGGAACCACCGCTTCGCCGGTGAGCGGGTTGACTCCCCCGTGCGCCAGCGTCGCGGCCATCGCCGCGAGGTCCGTCGCGGTGGCCCGGACCGCGCACTGCCGGAAGTACGTGTCCACGGCGGCGACCGGGTCGACGGGCAGCGGCCCGGTGCTCCGGATCAGATAGGCGAGGGCCCGGTTGCGGTCCCCGGTGGCGGCCTCGGAGGCGTAGACCTGCTCGTCCACGTCCAGCTCGCGGCCGGCGAACCGGCTCAGGCAGTCGAGGACCCGCTCGAACCTCGGGGCACCGGGGGTGTCCGGGATCAGCGCGGTGGTGATGATGGCGCCCGCGTTGACCATGGCGTTGTCGGGGCGCCCGGTGTCCGGCTCCAGACTGATCGCGTTGTACGCCTCGCCGCTGGGCTCGGCGTTGACCCAGCGGCCCACCTCGTCGAGCCCGAGGAGCGACAGGGCGAGCGCGTAGACGAACGGCTTCGACACGGACTGCAGGGTGAACGGGACGGTGGTGTCGCCCGCCCCGTAGCGGTGGCCGTCCATGCTGACCAGGGCCAGCCCGAAGGCGCCCGGATCGCTCCGCGCGAGCTGCGGGATGTACTCGGCGACGCTGCCCTCCCCCAGCGGAGCGAACCGCGCGTGCAGTTCACGCAGGGCCTCGGTGACGGCTTCGGCGGCACTCATCTCGCCCATATTAGGTTCAAAAGGTATGAATTGACTCGCCGACGTCAACCGCTTCGCTCGGGAGCGGACACCACCCGAAGCCCCTGGGAGAGAACGATGGATACGGACGACCTGACCGCCGAACTGCTGCGGGAACTGCGGACGGCCAAGCCCTATCCGGCCGTGTCCCTGACCCTGCCGACGCACCGCCGCACCCCGGACAACGCCCAGGACGCCGTACGGCTGCGCAACCTGGTCTCCGAGGCGATGAAGCGTCTGGAGGCCGACCCGGCGGTCGGCCGCGAGACACGGACCGCGATCGGGGAGCAGCTCGACCGGGCGGTCGCCGAGGTGGACCCGAGGCGGGCCCTCGACGCCCTCGTGCTGCTCGCCACCCCCGACGAGTTCCAGATCTGGCAGCTCCCCCGTACCGCGCCCGAACGGGTGGTGCTGAGCGACAGCTATCTGACCCGCAACCTGGTGGCGGCGAAGGCCCAGGCCCGCCCGTTCTGGGTGGTCACCGTCTCGGCCGACCGCGCCGAGCTGTGGGGCGGCACGGTCGACGCGCTGCACGAGGCGCGCGCCGGCGGATTCCCGATGACGGCTCCCCCGGTGCAGTCCGATCCGCAGCGCGAGGAGCGGATCGGCGACACGCCGAGCATCTTCAGCAGCCAGGAGACCCGCGCCTTCCTCCGGTCGGTCGACGAGGAGCTGCGGGCGGTGCTGGCCGCCGATCCGCGCCCGGTGTTCCTGGCCGGTTCCGCCCAGGCGCTCGCGGTGCTGGACGAGGTCGGCGAGAGCGCCCGTTCGGCGACGGGCCGGCTGGCCAAGGGGGTGCCCGCCGGGACGGCGCCGGGCGCGCTGCTGGAGGAGTTGCGCCCGGTGCTCGACGAGGCGCGGAAGCGGTTCGTCGCGGCGGTCGAGGGCAGGCTCGACGAGGCACGCGGCCGGCGCGCCTTCTCCGGCGGGCTCGACGAGGTGTGGGCCGCGGTGCGGGAGGGCCGTGCCGGGCTGGTCGCGGTGGAGGAGGGCTTCCAGCGGACCGTGCGGGTGACCGACGAGCACCTGACGCCGGTGGGCGAGGACGCCGACCTGACGGACCCCACGGTCCGCGAGGACGTCGTGGACGAGCTGGTGGAGCGGGCCCTGGACAGCGGCGGCGAGGTGGTCTTCCTCCCGGACGGTTCGCTCGCGGAGCACGGAAGGATCGCGGCGGCCCTGCGCTACTGAGCCGTTCCGAGGACGTCCGGGGCCCGCACGCCTGCCGTGTGCGGGCCCCCGGGCGCGCTGGGAGACTGGTGGGGAAGGCGTCCCAGGAGCTCCGGGAGAGGAGTGATCGGACCATGCCCCAGGGATTCGGTCCCCAGCGGAACCGGCAGTACGAGCACATCAAGGAGAGCGCGCAGGAGCGCGGCGTCAGCGAGGAACGGGCCGAGGAGATCGCGGCCCGCACGGCCAACAGGGAACGCGCCCGCGCCGGGGGGTCCGGAACCGCGAGCCGTACCTCCGTCGAGGACATGTCCTCGACGCGGCGCGGCGAGCCGCGCTCGCACGGCGGGGCGGCCGGACCGACCCGGGACCAGCTCTACGAAGAGGCGAAGCGGAAGAACGTGCACGGCCGTTCGGGCATGACCAAGGCCGAACTGGCCCGGGCGCTGGGCCGCTGAGCCGCGACCCGGGCTGCCGGGATCAGCCGCTCCACGTCCAGTCGGCGACCTCGGGCAGGTCCGTGCCGTGTTCCCGGATCCACGCGTGGTGGCGGGTCCGGGCGTCCGCCATCGCCTGGCGCACGGCCACCGCGCGGACGCCGAGTCCGGGCACCCGGTCGATCACGTCCATGACCAGCCGGAAGCGGTCCAGATCGTTGAGGACCACCATGTCGAAGGGCGTCGTGGTGGTGCCCTGCTCCTTGTAGCCCCGTACGTGGAGATGGCCGTGGCCCGCGCGCCGGTAGGCGAGGCGGTGGATCAGCCAGGGATAGCCGTGATAGGCGAAGATCACGGGGACGTCCCGGGTGAACAGCGCGTCGTACTCGGAGTCCGGCATGCCGTGCGGGTGCTCCTCGATGGGCAGCAGCCGGGCCATGTCGACCACGTTGACCACCCGGACCGCCAGTTCCGGCAGGTGCCTGCGGAGCAGGTCGGCGGCGGCGAGCGTCTCCAGTGTGGGGACGTCCCCGGCGCAGGCGAGCACGACGTCCGGTTCCCGGCTGCCGTCCTCCGTCCCGGCCCAGGGCCACGCGCCGGCACCGCGGGCGCAGTGCGCGCGGGCCTGGTCGAGGGTGAGCCAGTCGAAGGTGGGCTGCTTGCCGGCCACGATCACGTTGACATAGTCGCGGCTGCGCAGCGCGTGGTCGGCGACGGAGAGCAGGGTGTTGGCGTCCGGCGGCAGATAGACCCGCACGACCTCGGGGCTCTTGTTGAGGACGTGGTCGACGAATCCCGGGTCCTGGTGGGAGAAGCCGTTGTGGTCCTGGCGCCAGACGTGCGAGGTCAGCAGGTAGTTCAGTGAGGCGACGGGGCGGCGCCAGGGAAGCCGACGGGAGGTCTTCAGCCATTTGATGTGCTGGTTGACCATCGAGTCGACGATGTGGGCGAACGCCTCGTAGCAGGAGAAGAGTCCGTGGCGGCCGGTGAGCAGGTAGCCCTCCAGCCAGCCCTGGCAGAGGTGTTCGGAGAGCACCTCCATGACGCGTCCGTCGTGGGCGAGGTGCTCATCGGTGGGCAGGAGGCGTTCCTGCCATGCCTTGGCGGTGGCGCCGTAGAGGGCGTCGAGCCGGTTGGAGGCGGTCTCGTCGGGGCCGACGACGCGGAAGTCGCGGCGTTCTGCGGTGGCGGCCATGACGGCCTCCAGCAGCCCACCGAGCACCCGGGTCGGCTCGTGCACCACGGTGCCGGGCTTGTCGACCTCGACCGCGTACCCGTCGAGCGGCGGTACGGGCAGGTCGCGCAGGAGCAGGCCGCCGTTGGCGTACGGGGTCGAGCCGAGCCGGGCGTCGCCCTCGGGCACGCAGGCGAGCACCTGCGGGCGGGGCCGCCCTTGGGAGTCGAAGAGCTCCTCGGGGCGGTAGGAGCGCATCCACTCCTCCAGCTGGCGCAGGTGGGCCGGGTTGTCCCGGACCCCGGGCAGCGGGACCTGGTGGGCGCGCCAGGTGCCCTCGACGGGCACCCCGTCGACCTCGGCCGGGCCGGTCCAGCCCTTGGGGGTGCGCAGCACGATCATCGGCCAGTGCGGGCGGCCTGACCCGCCGCCGGTGCGGGCGGCGCCCTGGATCTCCCGGATGCGGTCGACGGCCAGGTCCATCGCGGCGGCCATCGCCCGGTGGACGCTGAACGGGTCGTCGCCGCCGACGTAGAGCGGGTCGTGCCCGTAGCCGCGCAGCAGGGCGTCCAGTTCCGTCTCGGGGAGGCGGGCGAGGAGCGTCGGGTTGGCGATCTTGTAGCCGTTGAGGTGGAGGACGGGGAGGACGGCTCCGTCGTGGACCGGGTCGAGGAACTTGTTGGAGTGCCAGGACGCGGCGAGCGGTCCGGTCTCGGCCTCGCCGTCGCCGATGACGCAGGTGACGAGCAGGTCGGGGTGGTCGAAGGCGGCCCCGTAGGCGTGGGTGAGGGCGTAGCCGAGTTCGCCGCCCTCGTGGATGGAGCCGGGGGTCTCGGGTGCCACGTGGCTGGGTACCCCGCCGGGGAAGGAGAACTGCTTGAAGAGCCGCCCCATCCCCTCGGCGTTCCGGGGGACGTCGGGGTAGGTCCGTGAGTAGCTGCCCTCCAGCCAGGAGTTGGCGAGGACGGCGGGTCCGCCGTGGCCGGGGCCCCAGACGCACAGCCCCTTCACACCCCGGGACCTGATGACGCGGTTGAGGTGGGTGTGGACCAGGTTGAGCCCGGGTGAGGTGCCCCAGTGGCCGAGCAGCCGCGGCTTGACGTCCGTCCGGACCAGGGGCCGGGTCAGGAGCGGGTTGGCCATCAGGTAGATCTGGCCGACGGAGAGGTAGTTGGCGGCGCGCCAGTGGGCGTCGAGTGCCGCGATCTCCTCGTCGGTCGGGCCGGACGGGGCGTTGCTCATGGGGGACTCCCGGCCTCTCGTGGAGGCGAAGGCTGAGGCTGAGGCTGAAAGGACGGAGGCTAGGGGCCGTACCAGACCGTGGTCGTGTTGCAGAAGGCGCGGATGCCCTGTGCGGCGAGTTCGCGGCCGTATCCGGAGCGTTTGACCCCGCCGAACGGCAGGGCGGGGTGGGAGGCGGTCATGCCGTTGAAGAAGATGCCGCCGGCCTCCAGGTCGCGTACGCAGCGGCGGGCCTCCTCCGGGTCCCGGGTCCATACGTTGGAGCTGAGACCGAAGGGGCTGTCGTTGGCGAGCGCGACGGCTTCCGCCAGCCCGTCGACGCGGTAGAGCGAGGCGACGGGGCCGAAGGACTCCTCGTGGTGGATCCGCATGGCGGGGGTGATCCCGGCGAGGACGGTGGGGGCGTAGAACCAGCCGTGCTCCAGCTCCGGGGCGAGCCCCTCGGGGCGGCCTCCCCCGCACAGCACGTCGGCGCCCCGGCGCACCGCGTCGTCCACCAGTTCCGCGAGGTAGGTGCGGCCCTGTTCGGTGGCGAGCGGGCCGACGTCGGTGGACTCCAGCATCGGGTCGCCGACCGTCAGGTCCTTCATGCCGACGGTGAACCGCTCGGCGAACTCGTCGTACACGTCCGTGTGCACGATGAACCGTTTGGCGGCGATGCAGGACTGCCCGTTGTTCTGCACCCGCGCGGTGACTGCGGTACGGGCGGCCCGGGCGACGTCCGCCGAGGGCATGACGAGGTACGGGTCGCTGCCGCCCAGTTCGAGGACGGTGGGTTTCACCTCGTCCCCGGCGATCGACGCGACCGAGCGGCCGGCCGGTTCGCTGCCGGTGAGGGTGGCCGCGGCGATCCTGGGGTCGCGCAGGACCGCCTCGACCGCGGCCGAGCCCACCAGCAGGGACTGGAAGCAGCCCGCCGGGTAGCCGGCCCGGCGGAAGAGCCCCTCCAGGTACAGCGCCGTCTGGGGCACGTTGGAGGCGTGCTTGAGCAGCCCGACGTTGCCGGCCATCAGCGCCGGGGCGGCGAAGCGCACGACCTGCCAGAGCGGGAAGTTCCACGGCATCACGGCGAGCACGGCGCCGAGCGGCCGGTAGTGGACGTGGGCCCGGGAGGCCCCGGAGTCGCGTACGTCCTCGGCGGAGGGCTGCTCGTCGGCGAGGAGTTCCTCCGCGTGGGCGGCGTACCAGCGCATGGCCCTGGCGCACTTGGCGGCCTCCGCGCGGGCCGCCTTGACGGGCTTGCCCATCTCGGTGGTCATGGTGCGCGCGATGTCCCGCTGGTCCTCGTCGAGCAGCGCGGCGGCCTGGTCGAGGAGACGGGCCCGTTCGGTGAAGCCGGTGGTCCGGTACGCGGCGAACGCGGTGCGGGCGGTGGCGATCCGTTGCTCGATGCCCGCCGCGTCCAGCGCTTCGAACGTCCTGAGGGTTTCGCCGCTCGCGGGGTTGACCGTCGCGATGGGCATGGCCGTGCCTCCTTGACTCGGTTCTTCGGCCGCGCCCCGCCATGCGCCGTGCCGCATACGCGGGCCGCCGGGCGGACATCCGGCCGGCGGTCCCGTCGGGCCCGTCCCGGATCAGACGAGAGCGGGGTCGAACACCGCCACGGGTTCGGCGGGGGCGGGGGCCGCCGCGGGCGGGCTGCGGAACTCGCTGCCGTCGGGCAGCGGGGAGAGCGGCACCCGGTCGATGCTGCGCGGCTCCTCGGCGTACCGGGTGAACCAGACGACCTTGCCCTCGTCGGTGCGGCAGGTGCCCCAGCTGTCGCTGAGCGCCATCACACGGCTTAGACCGCCGCCACCGGTGCCCAGCAGCCGCGGCATCCCGGCGCCCTCGTCGGCGACGGAGACCGTGAGATGCCGCCCGGACCAGCGGAGTTCGACGGTGCACGGGTGGCCGTCGCCGACATGGCGGTGGACATTGGTCAGCAGCTCCGCCATCCCCCGGCAGACCGGCCGGACGTGGAGTTCGAGATCCCAGTGGCGGAGGTGTGCGGCGACTATGCGCTGCAACTGGGACACCCGGTCCGCCGAGATCTGGAGTTCGACCAGGAAGTGCCGGTCGAGTGGAACGGTCATCGTCGAGGCTCCTCACATCGAGGCCCACTGGCATTCGCCCCGTTGAACAACGACCCCCGAACACGAAGAGTGAGCGGATGTCTCTTCTGGGTCACTCCCCAGGGTGGCCCGCCGCCGCCGGTCCCGCAACAGGGGGCGACCGCCCGGGTCAGAGCAGGTACGGCAGGAGAGTGTCCGGGGTGATCGGAAGGTCGCGCACCCGTACGGCGGTGGCGTGCCGCACCGCGTTGGCGACCGCCGCCGCGGCGCCGACGATGCCGATCTCCCCGATGCCCTTGCTGCCCATCGGGTTGAGGTGCGGGTCGTCCTCGTCGATCCAGTGTGCCTCAATCCGGGGCACATCGGCACAGGCCGGTACGTGGTACGAGGCGAGGTCGCGCTCGGTGAAGTCGCCGAAGGCCGGGTCCATGGTGCTCGCCTCGGTCAGCGCCATCCCCACGCCCATGGTCATGCCGCCGATGAACTGGGAGCGCGCGGTACGGGGGTTGAGGATGCGCCCGGCCGCGAAGACCCCGAGCATCCGGCGCAGCCGTACCTCCCCGGTCCGGGCGTGCACGGCGACCTCGGCGAAGTGGGCACCGAACGCGTGGCGCGCGTACGGGGAGTCCCGGCCGGTCTCCTCCCGGGTGTCGGTGGTGACGGTGAGTCCGTCGGCGGGGAGCGGACCGGTGTGCTCGCGCAGCCGGCGGCGCAGCAGGACGCACGCCTTGTGCACGGCCCACCCCCAGGAGGCGGTGCCGGTCGAGCCGCCGGCCACCGGGGCGTCGGGCAGTTCGCTGCTGCCGATCTCGGTCCGGACGTTGTCCAGGGAGGTGGCCAGGGCGTCGGCCGCGATCTGCGCGAGCACGGTACGGGCACCGGTTCCGATGTCGGTGGCGTTGACGCCGACCCGGTAGGAGCCGTCGGGGGCCGCGTGCGCGAAGGCGCCGGAGGAGGAGATGTAGACGGGGTAGGTGGCGGCGGCGACGCCGGTGCCGACGAGGTGCTGTCCCTCCTCGCGGGCGGCGGGGCTCGGGTCGCGGCCGTACCAGCCGAAGCGGGCGGCGCCCGTCTCCAGGCAGGCGGTCAGACCGCGGCTGCTGAACGGGCGGCCGGAGTCCGGTTCGTGCGCCGGGTCGTTGTGGAGGCGCAGCTCGACCGGGTCCATGCCGAGGGCGGAGGCGAGTTCGTCCATGGCGGATTCGAGGGCGTACATGCCCGGGGTCTCGCCGGGGGCACGCATCCAGGAGGGGCTCGGCACGTCCAGGGCGACGACGTGGTGGGCGGTGCGACCGGCGGCGGAGCCGTACATCACCCGGGCGGGGACGGCCGCCTGTTCGACGAATTCCTTGAGGGTGGAGGTGTGGGTGGCGACCTCGTGGTCGACGACGGTGAGGGTGCCGTCGAGTTCGGCGCCGAGCCGGACGCGCTGGACGGTGGGGGCGCGGTGGCCGACCAGGGCGGCCATCTGGCGCCGGGACAGCACGACCTTGACGGGGTGCCCGGTGCGGAGGGCGGCCATGACGGCGAGGACGCACTGCGGGCGCGGGGTGCCCTTGGAGCCGAAGCCGCCGCCGACGTGCTCGGACCGGACGGTGATCCGTCCGGGCGGGATACCGAACGCCGCGGCGAGGCTGTCGCGGACCGGGGTGGCGCCCTGGCTGGAGTCGTGGACGGTGAGGTGCCCGTCGCCGTCCCGCCACGCCGTGGTGGCGTGCGGCTCCATGGGGTGGTTGTGCAGCGCGCCGAGGGTGTAGGTGGAGTCGATCAGAACGGGGGCGGCGGCGAGGGCCCGCTCGGTGTCGCCGCGTTCCCGGACGGCGGGGTAGCCGCCGTTGACCGTGTCGGGGGTGTACAGGCCGGGGTGGTCCGGGGTCAGCCGCACGTCGTGCCGCTCGGCCTCGTACGCGACGTGCAGCGCCTCGACGCCCGCGTCGGCGGCCTCCGGCGTCTCGGCCACCACCAGCGCGACCGGCCAGCCCCGGTGGGGGACCCGGTCGTCCTGGAGCACGGCGAGGATCGGGTCGTCGGGCTCTTCCAGCCGGGGTGCGTCGTGGTGGGTGAGGACGGCGCGCACGCCGGGCAGGGCCAGGGCGTCGGCCGTGTCGACGGCCAGGACGCGGCCGCGGGCGACGGCGGCCGGGACGATCCGCCCGTACAGGCAGCCCGGCGGGGTGTGCTCGGCGGCGTAGCGGGCGGCGCCGGTGACCTTGTCCCGGCCCTCGCGGCGGACGGCGGGGGTGCCCAGGGGCGGCGGGGCCTGGCTCATGGCGGTTCCTCCCGGCGGGTCGGCGTTGCTGCGGTCAGCGGGCGGCGGCGAGTTCGGCGAGGGCGCCGACGGCCAGGTTGTGGGCGAGGGGCACCTTGAACGCGTTGTTCCGCAGGGGCCGGGCCGCGGCGAGTTCGGCGTCCACGGCGCGCTCGAAGGTCTCGTCGGTGGCCGGTGCGCCGTGGAGCAGTTCCTCGGCGGTCCGGGCCCGCCAGGGCCGGTGGGCGAGGCCGCCGAAGGCCAGCGCGGCGTGCGTGATCCGGCCGTCGCGGACGCTCAGCACAGCGGCGACGGACGCGAGGGCGAAGGCGAAGGAGGCCCGGTCGCGGGCCTTGCGGTAGAGGGAGGCGGAGCCTTCGGGGGGCGGTGCCAGCTCCACCTCGGTGATCAGCTCGCCGGGCCGGATCCCGGTGTCCCGGTCCGGGGTGTCCCCGGGCAGCCGGTGGAATCCGGTGACGGGCACGGCGCGCGCCCCGTCCGGTCCGGTCAGGCGGACGGTGGCGTCGAGGGCGCAGAGCGCCACGGCCAGGTCGGAGGGGTGGGTGGCGACGCACTGCGCGGAGTGGCCGAGCACGGCGAGGTCGCGCAGGGTGCTGTCGCGGGCGGGGCAGCCCGTACCGGGTTCCCGCTTGTTGCACGGTTTGGAGATGTCCTGGAAGTACGGGCAGCGGGTGCGCTGGAGCAGGTTGCCGCCGGTCGTGGCGGCGTTGCGGAGCTGTCCGGAGGCGCCGGACAGCAGCGCCCGGGAGAGGGCGGGGTAGCGGGCACGCACGGCGGGGTGGGCGGCCAGGTCGCTGTTGCGTACCGTCGCGCCGATCCGCAGGCCGCCGTCCGGGGTGTCGGCCACGTGGTCCAGCGGCAGCCGGGTGATGTCGATCAGCAGCCCGGGCGCGGCGGCGCCGAGTTTCATCAGGTCGACGAGCTGGGTGCCGCCGCCGAGGAAGGCCGCGCCGGGGCGGGCGGCGCTCTCCCGGACGGCTTCCTCCACGGACCGGGCACGGAGGTAGGAGAAGGGTTTCACGGCGCCACTCCCCCGGCCGCACCGGCGTGCGCCCCGGCGGCCTCGCCCGCTGTCCGCGGCTGTCGCGCGCCGTCGTCCCGTCGGCAGAAGGGGTCCACGCACTCGCACCTTTCCGAGGTGGCCTTTTGCCCGTTTTCTACCAGACGGTCGTGCCGCCTCACGGGTATTGCTCCACCTGCGGGCGGCGGACGGAGGAAGCCGTCGCCCGTGGCGCCCGACCCCGCTCAGGAGCCGGCCGCGCGCTCCGCCAGGCGGAGCCGCACCTCTTCCTCCTGGTCGCCGGAGACCGTTCCGACGACCGTCACGTCGAAGGCGTGCGCCAGGCTGCGGCGCAGCCGTTCCACCGCCCAGTAGCCGCCCTGCACGTCGACGCTGACCGGGGCACCGAGCGCGACCGGCCCCGACACCACCCGCTCCTCGGAGACGTCGACGGTCACGACCCACGCGG
The DNA here is from genome assembly GCF_053598535.1 of Streptomyces sp. NPDC001108. Taxonomy (NCBI): domain Bacteria; kingdom Bacillati; phylum Actinomycetota; class Actinomycetes; order Kitasatosporales; family Streptomycetaceae; genus Streptomyces; species Streptomyces sp. NPDC001108. Next base: position 138,322 of record NZ_JBSFKL010000006.1, on the reverse strand, counting down.
TCGGGCGTCGGCCCGCGAGGTCCTGCGGCACGTCGGCCGAGGCGCGGTCGGTGGTGAACGCCGCCCGCAGCACGTCGAAGACCGTCCGCGCGTCGGCCGACCCGCACCCGCTCACGACGACGGACACCTCCCGGCCGTATCCGCTCCGTGCCGCTTCCTGTTCCTCGGTGGCGTTCACGGCGCCTCCTTCCACTCGCCGCACCGCCGCCCACGGCGATCCGGGTATGCCTCCAGCCTCTCCCCTGACTCCGGCGACGGCGACAGGAGACCGGGACCGGAACGCGGCCACCCCCGGCCGTCCGCTCCCGCCCGGTGGCGAAACACGCCGCGAGACATATCAACTTAAAACATGAATTCATGTGTTTTTTTGAGTGCGGACGCCAGCTCGGGGTATCCGGCACATATGGACATTTCGAACGCAGACCTGAGCTCGCTGGCCTCCGTGCTCGCCGACGACCGGGGGGCGAGCGGTTCGATGCTGGGCATCGTCGGCGTGGTGCTGGTGGCCGTCCTGATCGGCGCGGTCTGGCTGGGGCGGCGGCGCCGGGCCCAGGAGCCGCCGCCGCCCAGACCCGAGGAGCAGCCGCCCCGGCCGGACCACCGCAGCCACGTCGAGGAACGCGACGTGCACGGTGACGACCACTTCCCGCCCGACCGCCGCGGCCTGTCGCCCTACGAGCTCGGCGACCACGGCAACACGCCCATCCCCCGCGAGCCCGACGAACGGCGCGAATAGCGGAGCTCCGGGCGGCACACCGACCGACACGACCAGGGACTGTCGCCCGCAGCACGCCGGGCGCACGACCGTGGAGACAGGACCACCATGACCGCAGGCCCCTCGGGGAAGGCGCCCGCACCGGCGCCGCTGACCGGACCCGCCGCACCCTGCTGGGTCAACCTCATGACCCGCGAACTCGACTCGGCACAGGATTTCTACGGCAGGGTGCTGGGGTGGACGTTCCGCAAGGGCGGGCTGGGGCCGGGGTTCGCGGTGGCGCTCCGGGACGGCGTGCCGGTCGCCGGGATCGGTGCGATGGCGACCACGTACCGGATGGCCGTGGCCTGGACGCCCTACTTCGCGGTGGCCGACGCCGACGCGACGGCCGCCCGCATCCGCGAGCGCAGCGGAACCGTCGCCGTGGGCCCGATGGCGCTCGGCAACGGGCGCGGGGCGCTGGTGGCGGACCGGGACGGGGCGGTGTTCGGCATCTGGCAGCGGCCCGTGCCCGCGACCGCGCCGCGCGCACCGGACGGCCACTCGCACGCCCGGCTGCGACTGCTCACCCGCAACGCCTTCGACGCGGCGATCTTCTACGGGGAGGTGCTCGGCTGGGCGAGCGGGCATCCGGGATGCTGCGAGGTGTCGTACGAGAAGGACGAGGTCGTCGTCGACTGCGACGGGCACCGCCTCGCCCGGATCAGTTCCGGCGCGGTGGAGGCGGCCCCCGACCCGCTGGTCCGCCCGCACTGGCAGGTGCACTTTCCGGTCGACGACGTGGCGGCCACGGTGGCCGCCGCGCGGGAGAACGGCGGCCGGCTCGCGGAACGGCCCCCGGCGGCCCGGGGCGGCGAGGCGACACTGCTGGATCCGGACGGCGGCCTCTTCACGGTGATCGGCGACCCGGGCTCCGGAGCGGAGAATTCCGCCTGACTGGATCTTTTCGCACACCCTCGACGGTACGTTCGAATTGATCTAGGGTTTTACGTACGGCATCGCGCGTTGGTCACCGGCTGGGTGAGGCGTGGAGGTGCCCGTGAGTGCCTACTTGGAGGCATTCCACCGTGTCAGTTTCGTTGAACCACACCATCATCCACTCCCGGGACAACCGGGAGTCCGCCGCATTCCTCGCGGGCGTTCTGGGCCTGGAGATCGGCAAGGAGTGGGGGCCCTTCATCCCCCTCGAAACCGCGAACGGAGTCACTCTCGACTTCGCCACCATTCCGGAGTCCTCGATCGTCCCGCAGCACTACGCCTTCCTCATCTCGGAAGCCGAGTTCGACACGGCGTTCGCGAGGATCGAGGAGCTCGGGATCACGTACTACGCGGACCCGCACCGGAAGCATCCGGGCGCGATCAACCACAACGACGGCGGCCGGGGCGTGTACTTCCTCGACCCCTCCGGTCACGCGATGGAGATCATCACGCGTCCGTACGGCGGCTTTCCCGAGTAACGACGCCCACGACCGGGGCGGACCCGGATGACGACCGGGGCCGGCCGGAACCCACGAGGGTTCCGGCCGGCCCCGCGCCGTGCGGGGCACGGGACGCCCGATCCGGTCCGGTGGCCCGATTCAGCCGATCGGCAGCAGCAGCTCCGGCCGGTCCCACATCACGACGGGCGGATCGGCCGCCAGGGTCCCGGTCCGCCGGGCCCCCACACTCCGGTAGAAGCCCTCGGCGGGCGGATGCGAGACGACCCGGACGCCGGTCACCCCGGCCCGCCCCGCCTCCTCGAGGAGATGGCCGATGAGCAGCCGCCCGATGCCGAGGCCCTGGGCCTCGTCGGCGACGAACATGAGGTCGAGCTCCGGCGGCTCCAGGACGAGCGCGTAGAAGCCGAGCACCCCGGCGGCACCGGGCCGCTCGGCCACGAAGACCCGGTGCGCCTCGATGTAGTCGGGGCCCACCCGGTACCCGGCGACCATGGCGGCGTACCGCCCCTCGTAGGCGCCGGACCTCCGGACCAGCCGGGTGAGCGCCTTCGCGTCCCGCGCCGTGGCCCGCCTGATGTCCGCGGCCCGCGCCCCGCCCCGCTGTCGCGTAATACCCGATCTCATGGGGGGAGTATTACGCAGTCGAGATTCGGACAGGTGACCGGGGCCAGATTCCCCGCGCCTCGGCGTCTACGCCTCCCCGCGGGCCTCGCGCCATTCGGCGACCATGGCGTCCACGTCGAACGGCCTGAGGTTCAGCGGCGGTCCGGGCGGCGGTCGGAGGAGGGTCGCCCGGATCTTCTCGTTGGTGTCGGCCAGCATGCCCCGCACCTCGCGCTCCGTCCGCACCCCGGGCAGCGCCGCGACCAGGTCCTCCGCCTCCTTGCGCAGGGCCAGGGTCGGCGGCAGCACCGACACGCCCTCCCGCTGGAGCTTCTGCTTGATCCACCAGTTCTCGTCGTAGGGCGCCTCGAGGCTTTCGAGCGGCTTGCCGAATCCGGGCAACTTCGCGAAGTCGCCCCGCTGTTCGGATTCCCGGACCTGCTTGTCCACCCATGATTCGAAGCTCATGCCCGCGGGTTTGCGTTCGGTCACCGTGCGCCCCTTCCGGAGATTCGGATCCAGCCCCTTCACCCTACCGAGGGGCCGGAGGGGGCCCGGTCAATGGGCGTGTCCGGCGGGCGTTCCGGTGTCGCTCCCGCCGTGTTCCCCGCCGCTCTGCGCCACAGGTGCCACCGGAACGGTGAAGGCCGCCGTGTGCACCTTGCCCCCGTGCTTGAAGTCGAGGAAGAGCCGGTACGTGCCCGCGCTGGGCGCTGTCGCGGTGAAGGAGACCACCGGGCCCGGCCCTCCTTCGTTCGGGTGAACGTGCAGATAGGCGAGGTCGCCCGAGCGCAGGGCGACCAGGTGCCCGTACGCGCCGAGGTAGGGCTCCAGATCGGTGACGGGGCGGCCGTTCCGGCTGATCGAGGGCTTCAGTTCGCCGGCCTGCCCGGCACGGAGTCCGCCACCCAGCACGACCCGGTAGCCGTCGACCTCGGCGACCGCGGCGGGGGCCGGGAGGGTGGCCGGGCGGTAGGCGCCGGAGACGGCGAGGTCGGCCCCCAGGGTGAGGTTCCCGGCCTTCTTCCCCGCCGGGGTGAAGTCGGCGAACACCCGGTAGCCGCCCGCCTCGGGCAGCTCCACGGGGGTCGACCAGGTGCCGTCGGCCGCGCGGACGGGGTGCAGGTGCCGGTACTGGGTGAGGTCGGTCGAGGCGAGGATCAGATGCAGCTCCTTGCCGTGTTCACGCTGGTAGGCGGTGACCTTGCGCCCGGTGTCGTCCTTGACCGCGAAGCGGATCTCGTCCCGGGCCCCGGCCCGGAGCGTCGGCGTCCGAAGGGCCAGGGTGTAACCGCTCTCGGAGACCTGGAGCCCGCCGGGCACCTGATCGGCCGCCCGCGGCGCCGCATCGCCCTTCCCTTCCGCGCCGTGGCCGCCGTGCCGGCCCGCGGCGTCCTCGGCGGCGACCAGCGGGTCGACGCCCCGGCCCACGCCGTACGCGGTGCCGAAGGTCGCGGCGAGCGCGGCGGCGAAGGCGGTGATCTTCAGTGCGTTGTTCATGACGGTGTCCTCCATCGGCCCGACCGGGAGGCGGCGCCCCCCGACGCACACAACATACCCCCTGGGGGTATCAAGTCAACCCCGGAGGCCCGTCCTCCCCGGCCCGAAGGCGGGGCCTATGACCGGGCGGGCACCACCAGGGCCGCCCGCAGCCGCTCCAGCACGGCCTCCGGGATGCGCAGGCCGTCGCGTACGTACCCGTCGAGCCCGCCCCACCGTTCGTCCATCGCGTCCAGCGCCGTGTCCAGGTAGCGGGGCCGCACCTCGGTGATGGCGGACGCGATCCGCGGGTCGCCGCCCGCGTCGAGGAAGTCCCGGACCCGGTCCGCGAAGGCGTCCCGCACCACCGGGTTGACGGCGAGGAACTCGGCGCGCACCGTCTCGCGAGACGCCCCGAGGATCATCAGCAGCACGGCGGCCCCCCAGCCGGTGCGGTCCTTGCCCGCGGTGCAGTGGAAGAGCACCGGATGGGCGCCCTCGTCGGCGACCGTCTCGACGAAGGCCCGGTACGCGGCCGACGCCCCCGGTGAGAGCACCATCTGCCGGTAGGTGTCCGCGAACAGCCCCTCCGCCCGCCCGCCGCCGAGCAGTTGCTCGGCCTCCACGGGGTCGGCGAGCAGCGCGCGCAGCCGGGCGGGAGGGACCCCCGGGTTGCCCCCGAACACATCGGCGACGAAGAGTCTCGCCCCGGGCGGCAACCGGTCGGGGGACGCCGCCCGCTCGTCGGCGGTCCGCAGGTCGACGACGGTACGGATGCCGAGCGCGGCCACCTGGGAGTCCTGTTCCGCGTCGAGCCCGCTGAGCTGCCCGGACCGCAGAACGGCGCCCTCCCGGACCCGGCGGTCCGGACCGAGAGCGATACCGCCCAGGTCTCGCAGATTGAGGACGGTGGATGCCGGAACGGCTCTGGCGGTCTGCACGTCGCACTTCCCCTTCGGTTTTCCGGCGGGTATCCGCATTCATTCGATCCGATCTTCACAAACGTCGCACGCGGCCGGGAGAACGACAAAGTAAAACGCCGGTCTGCGCCCATCGGGGGCACAACCGAGAGACCGGAAGAAGTGAAAGCGGAACCAATCACCGGGCGTTCGCCCTCCGCGGCGGGTGGGAATCACTCCCCTGGCGGGGCCGCTTATCGGAATCCGCCGGAAGAGGAAAATCCACCCTGCGGGCGGACCGGGGGGGGAAGCCTTTCCGGAATTCCCGCAACCGGGCGTCCGCGACCGCGCGGCCAGGTGGCTCTCCTTTCCCCGTATCCGCCCGAGGACCGCCCGGAGCCGGTCCCGGCCATGCGCCTGCCGACCGCCCTCGCGGCGTCCGTAGGCCACGGTGGGTGAAGGATCAAGCGCACTCCGGAGAGGGCAAAGTCACAAGAGGAACCCGGGCTGGCCTTAAGCGCCCTGCCCTAGCATCTGGGCATGACGGTCCTGCCTGCCGACGGGCTTTCGTTGGCCGCCGAGTTCCCTGCTCCCGCCCATGAGCAATGGCAACGCCTCGTCGAAGGCGTACTGCGTAGATCGGGCAAGGAAGCCGAGGGTCCGGCCGCCGAGGAAGCACTGTCCACCACGGTGGAGGACGGGCTCATCACCCGCCCCCTCTACACCTCGCGCGACAGCGCGCCCGATGCCGGATACCCGGGTTTCGCCCCCTTCACCCGAGGCAGCAAGGCCGCGGGCAACGCGGCGGGCGGCTGGGACGTACGGCAGCGGCACGCCCTTCCGGACATCGGCCGCCTCAACGAGGCCGTCCTCGCCGACCTGGAGAACGGCGTCACCTCGCTGTGGCTGACGCTCGGCGGCGGTGCCGGGGTCCCGGTGTCCGCGCTGGCGGCGGCGTTGGACGGGGTCTATCTCGACCTTGCACCCGTGGTGCTCGACGCCGGCGACGAGACCGACGCGGCCGCCGCGGAGCTGCTGCGGATCTGCGCGGAGCGCGGTGTCGACGCGCCGGACGTACGCGGCAACCTGGGCGCCGACCCGCTGGGGCGGGCCGCCCGCACGGGTGCGGAGCCCGACCACACGGCCGCCGTCCACTGGGCGCAGCGGTGCGCTCGGGAGTTCCCCGGGCTGCGTGCGCTGGCCGTCGACGCGCTGCCGTACCACGAGGCGGGCGGTTCGGCCGCCGAGGAGCTGGGTGCCTCGCTGGCGACCGGGGTCGCCCTGCTGCGGACGCTGACGGACGCGGGGATGCCGGTCGAGGATGCCTGCGGGCAGTTGGAGTTCCGGTACGCGGCCACCGCCGACCAGTTCCTGACCATCGCCAAGCTGCGGGCCGCCCGGCGGCTCTGGTCGCGGGTGGCGGAGGTGTGCGGGGCGCCGGGGGCCGGTGCCCAGCGCCAGCACGCGGTGACGTCGTCGGTGATGATGACCCGTCGCGATCCCTGGGTGAACATGCTCCGCACGACGCTGGCCTGTCTGGGCGCGGGGGTCGGCGGCGCCGACTCCGTCACCGTGCTGCCCTTCGACCACGCCCTGGGCCTGCCGGACGCGTTCGCCCGCCGGATCGCCCGCAACACCTCGACGATCCTGCTGGAGGAGTCGCATCTGGCCCGGGTGGTCGACCCGGCGGGCGGTTCCTGGTACGTGGAGCGGCTCACCGCCGAACTGGCCGAGGCCGCTTGGGCGTTCTTCCAGGAGATCGAGCGGTCCGGCGGCCAGGCCGCCGCCCTGCGCTCGGGCATGATCGGGGACCGCCTCTCGGCCACCTGGGCGGCGCGCAGCAAGGATCTGGCCCGCCGCAAGGAACCGGTCACCGGGGTCAGCGAGTTCCCGCTGCTGTCGGAGCGTCCGGTGGAGCGCGATCCCGCGCCCCTGGCGGCGGACGGGCCGGGCGGTCTGCCCCGGGTGCGGCGGGACGAGGCGTTCGAGGCGCTGCGTGCCCGGTCGGACGCGCATCTCGCGGCGACCGGACAGCGGCCGAGGGTGTTCCTCGCCGCGCTGGGCCCCGCTGCCGCGCACACCGCGCGGGCCTCCTTCGCCGCCAATCTCTTCCAGGCGGGCGGTATCGAGCCGGTCCACGAGCCGGTCACGGTGGACGCGGCGACGGTCGCCGACGCCTTCCGGGCCAGTGGAGCCACCGTGGCGTGCCTCTGCTCCAGCGACGCGCTCTACGCCGAGCAGGCCGCGGCGGTCGCCGGGGAGCTGGGCGCGGCGGGGGCACGCCGGGTCTTCCTGGCCGGCCGGCCCGGCGAGTACGCCGGTGTCGACGAGTACGTCTTCGCGGGCTCCGATGTGGTGGCCGTGCTCTCCTCCCTTCTCGACCGTATGGATGTGGCGTAATGCGTATCCCCGACTTCTCCGGCATCGAGCTCGGCGCGGGCGGTGCCGCCGAGGTCTCCGAGGACCGGTGGCGCACTTCGGTGAAGGAGTCCACCGGCGGTTCCGACAGCGATCTGCTGTGGGAGACCCCGGAAGGCATCGCGGTCAAGCCGCTGTACACCGGGCGCGACCTGGAAGGGCTCGACTTCCTCGGCACGTACCCGGGCATCGCCCCGTATCTGCGGGGCCCGTATCCGACGATGTACGTCAACCAGCCCTGGACGATCCGGCAGTACGCCGGGTTCTCCACGGCCGAGGAGTCGAACGCCTTCTACCGCCGCAACCTCGCGGCCGGGCAGAAGGGCCTCTCCGTCGCCTTCGACCTGCCCACCCACCGGGGCTACGACAGCGACCACCCCCGGGTGACGGGCGACGTCGGCATGGCGGGCGTGGCGATCGACTCGATCTACGACATGCGGCAGCTCTTCGACGGCATCCCGCTGGACCGGATGTCGGTGTCGATGACGATGAACGGCGCGGTCCTCCCGGTACTGGCGCTGTACATCGTGGCGGCGGAGGAGCAGGGTGTCGGGCCCGAGAAGCTGGCCGGAACCATTCAGAACGACATTCTGAAGGAGTTCATGGTCCGCAACACCTACATCTATCCGCCGAAGCCGTCGATGCGGATCATCTCGGACATCTTCGCGTTCACCTCGCAGAAGATGCCGCGCTACAACTCGATCTCCATTTCCGGCTACCACATCCAGGAGGCCGGTGCGACGGCCGATCTGGAGCTGGCGTACACCCTGGCCGACGGGGTGGAGTACCTGCGGGCGGGCCGGGACGCGGGGCTCGACGTGGACGCCTTCGCGCCGCGGCTGTCGTTCTTCTGGGCGATCGGCATGAACTTCTTCATGGAGATCGCGAAGTTGCGGGCCGCCCGGCTCCTGTGGGCCAAACTGGTCAAGGAGTTCGGCCCGGAGAACACCAAGTCGCTTTCGCTGCGCACCCATTCGCAGACCTCGGGCTGGTCGCTGACGGCGCAGGACGTGTTCAACAACGTCACCCGGACCTGTGTGGAGGCGATGGCCGCCACCCAGGGGCACACCCAGTCGCTGCACACCAACGCGCTGGACGAGGCGCTCGCCCTGCCGACCGACTTCTCCGCCCGGATCGCCCGCAACACCCAGCTGCTCCTCCAGCAGGAGTCGGGCACCTGCCGGACGATCGACCCGTGGGGCGGCAGCGCGTACGTGGAGAAGCTGACGTACGACCTGGCGCGCCGGGCCTGGCAGCACATCGAGGAGGTCGAGGCGGCGGGCGGCATGGCGCAGGCCATCGACGCGGGCATCCCCAAGCTCCGGGTGGAGGAGGCCGCGGCCCGTACCCAGGCGCGGATCGACTCCGGCCGCCAGCCGGTCATCGGGGTGAACAAGTACCGGGTGGAGAGCGACGAGCAGATCGAGGTGCTCAAGGTCGACAACTCCTCGGTGCGTGCCCAGCAGATCGAGAAGCTGCGCCGGCTGCGCGCGGAGCGCGACGAGTCGGCCTGCCGGGCCGCGCTCCACGCGCTCACGGCGGCGGCGGAGCGGGGGCCGGGCCAGGGGCTGGAGGGCAACCTGCTGGCGCTCGCGGTCGACGCGGCACGGGCGAAGGCGACCGTGGGCGAGATCTCCGACGCCCTGGAGAAGGTGTACGGACGGCACGCCGGCCAGATCCGTACGATCTCCGGTGTGTACCGCAACGAGGCAGGTGAATCCCCTTCCGTGGACCGGATCCGGGCGCTGGTGGACAGGTTCGAGGAGGCCGAGGGGCGCCGTCCGCGCATCCTGGTCGCCAAGATGGGGCAGGACGGGCACGACCGGGGCCAGAAGGTGATCTCGACCGCCTTCGCCGACCTGGGCTTCGACGTCGACGTCGGCCCGCTTTTCCAGACCCCGGCCGAGGTGGCGCGGCAGGCGGTGGAGGCGGACGTGCACGTCGTGGGCGTCTCCTCGCTGGCCGCCGGGCACCTCACGCTGGTGCCGGCGCTCCGTGAGGAGCTGGCGGCCGAGGGGCGCGAGGACATCATGATCGTGGTGGGCGGGGTGATCCCGCCGCAGGACGTCGAGGCGCTGCACGAGGCGGGGGCGACGGCGGTGTTCCCGCCGGGCACGGTCATCCCGGACGCCGCGTACGACCTGGTGGCGCGGCTCGGTGCCGCGCTCGGCCACGAGCTGTGAGCGGCTGACCGGATGCCGCCCACCATCGACATCGACAGTTACGCGAAGGGAGTGCTCGACGGGAAGCGGGCGTACATCGCGCGCGCCATCACCCTCGTCGAGTCCCTCCGCCCCGACCATCGCGAGCTGGCCCAGCGGCTGCTGCGCGAGCTGCTGCCGTACTCCGGAAACGCCCGGCGGGTCGGCATCAGCGGGGTGCCGGGGGTGGGGAAGTCCACCTTCATCGACGCCCTGGGGACGATGCTCACCGGGCTCGGGCACCGGGTCGCGGTGCTGGCCGTCGACCCGTCCTCCAGCCGTACCGGCGGTTCCATCCTGGGCGACAAGACCAGGATGGAACGGCTGGCGGTGGACCCGGCGGCGTTCGTCCGCCCGTCCCCGACCGCCGGGACGCTCGGCGGGGTGGCGAAGGCGACCCGGGAGTCCATCGTGGTGATGGAGGCCGCGGGGTACGACGTGGTGCTGGTGGAGACGGTCGGCGTCGGGCAGTCGGAGACGGCGGTGGCCAACATGGTCGACACGTTTCTGCTGCTGACGCTGGCCCGGACCGGCGATCAGCTCCAGGGCATCAAGAAGGGCGTCCTGGAGCTGGCGGACGCGATCGCGGTGAACAAGGCGGACGGCCCGCACGAGCGCGACGCCCGCGCCGCCGCGCGTGAACTGGCGGGCGCGCTGCGGCTGATGCACCCGGCGGACGCGGCGTGGACCCCGCCGGTGCTGACGTGCAGCGCCCGCGAGTCGACCGGTCTGGACACCCTGTGGGATCGGCTGGAGCAGCATCGGGCGCAGCTGGAGGCGAGCGGCCGGCTGGCCGCCAAGCGCCGGGACCAGCAGGTCGACTGGACCTGGACGATGGTCCGCGACGAGCTGCTGGAGAGCCTGCGCGCCCATCCCGAGGTGCGCTCCCTGACCCCTGGCCTCGAACGGCGGGTGCGTGACGGCGAGTTGACGCCGACGGCGGCGGCCGAGCACATCCTTGCCGCGTTCCGGGGCACCGCCTGATCCGCGCGGTGGGTCCGGTGGCCGGGGTTCTCCCCCGGCCACCGGGCCGCCTACCGTTGCGGGAGGTCGAGCTGGTACTCCACCGACCGGTGGGTCGGCCGGTAGCCGAGTGCGTCGTTGACGCGCCGCATGGGGGCGTTGCTGTCGGCGGAGTCCGTCAGCAGTCCTTCCAGCGCGGGGTGGTCCTCCCGGGCCCGGAGGACGGATCGGGCCTTCATCCACCGGGCGAGGCCGTGTCCCCGGTGCTCGGGGAGGACACCGGTTCCGTAGTGCTGGGCGTCGCCCGTCCCGTCGCCCGGGACGACCAGTTCCGTGAAGCCCACGATCGTGGAGTCGTCCGTGTCGACCGCCGCGACGGTGTGGAGCAGGTCGCCGCGTGCCGCGACGGCCGCCGCGGCGGAGCGGACCCGGTCCACGTCCCAGACGACCGTGCCGAAGTCGGTGTCGTCCATGGGCATGTCGTCCATGGCCCGGCGGGAGCGGGCGAACGTCTCCGCGAGTCCGTCCGGGACGGTGCCGTGCCAGGAGACCAGCCGGTAGCCGGGGCGCGACTGTCCGGCGGTCCGGCGCAGGGCCTCGATGTCGGCCTCCGCCAGCGCGAGGCGCGTGTAGGTCAGGGTCAGCACCGCGCGCGCCCCTCTGGCCCGCAGGAAGTGGTCGCCCGGGGAGTCGGCGCGGGCCTGGGCGAGGACGGTGCGCCGGCCCGCCTCGCGGGCGGCGGCCACGGCGGCGTCGAAGAGCCGTGAGCCGACGCCCGCGCGCCGCTCCGCAGGGTGCACCTGGATGTCGAGCTCGGCGAGGTGGTCCTGGCCCTCGCGGGTGAAGACCCGCAGGAACGCCGAACCGAGCGGGGTTCCCGAGGAATCGGCGGCGAGCCAGGCCAGGCGGTGGCCGCCCGGGGACGGGGCCGGGTCGGTCAGTGCGGTGACGCGTAGCGACAAGGTGACTCCTGGGCGCCGGAGCGCCGGTCGGCGACAGGGAGGGCGGACCGGACGGCCCGGAGCACCTCATCACCCGGCGAACATCTCGGCAACCGGATATCGGGGCCCCGGCCCCCTGTCCGCCGCCCGAGAGCCGTGGTACCGTGCGATCGGCACCTGTGTACGCCTCTTTCGGAGGCGCCGGTGCCGATTCCTCTCTCCGAAGCCGCCGCACCGTTCCCCTTCCGGTCGGTGATCCGGCTTCCTCCCTGTCACTTCGCCCGGTCCGGACCGGTTTGTCCGTCCAGGTGTTTCCCGCCCGCCGTGCGGGGCGTGTTCCTTCCGCCCGCGTCGGCCGGCCTTCCCGTTCGCCCTGTCCGCGAAAGGACCCTCCACCATGACCAGCACGATCGAACTCCCCCTCCCGGCCACCGGGTCGGTGACCGAGGAAGCCACCGGCCTCCTCGACCTCACGCCCCGGGGACACGGCACCCTGCGCGTGCGCGACGGACTCCCCTCCCCCGATGACGTCGTGGTCCCCGACGCCCTGATCCGCCGCCACGGACTGCGTCGGGGCGACGCCGTCGCGGGGCGCTGCGACCAGCCGCGCACCCTGTCCGCCGTGGAGCGGGTCAACGGCCTTCCCCCGCGGGCCCTGCACGGCCGCCCGCACTTCCGCGACCTCACTCCGCTGCACCCGGAGCGGCGGCTTCGGCTGGAGACCGCGTCCGGCGGCACCGCGATGCGCCTGGTCGATCTGGTCGCACCGATCGGCAAGGGGCAGCGTGGGCTCGTCGTCGCGCCGCCCCGGACCGGCAAGACGGTGCTGCTCCAGCAGATCGCGGCCGCCGTCGCCGCCAACCATCCCGAGTGCCACCTGATGGTGGTGCTGGTCGACGAACGCCCCGAGGAGGTCACCGACATGCGCCGGTCGGTACGGGGCGAGGTGTTCGCCTCGACGTTCGACCGGCCCGCGACGGAGCACATCGCCCTCGCCGAGCTCGCGGTGGCCCGTGCCGAGCGGCTGGTCGAGCAGGGCCGGGACGTCGTCGTCCTGCTCGACTCCCTCACCCGGCTCTGCCGGGCCCACAACACCGCCTGCGCGGCGGGCGGGCGCACCCTCAGCGGGGGCGTCGACGCGTCCGCCCTGCTCGGCCCGAAGCGGCTCTTCGGCGCCGCACGGCTCACCGAGGAGGGCGGCTCGCTGACCATCCTGGCCACCGCGCTGGTGGAGACCGGTTCCCGCGCCGACGAGTACTTCTTCGAGGAGCTCAAGGGCACCGGGAACATGGAGCTGCGGCTCGACCGTCAACTCGCCGCCCGGCGCGTCCATCCGGCCGTGGACATCCCGGCGTCCGGCACCCGCCGGGAGGAACTCCTCGTATCTTTTGGAGAGTTGAGGACCGTCCGGGCCCTGCGGCGTGCGCTGCACGGCAGGGATCCGCGGAACGCCCTGGAGACACTGCTCGACCGGCTCCGCCGTACCCCGGACAACGCGGCCTTCCTGCGCGCCGTCCACTCCACCGTTCCCGAGGCGTGAGCCCCGGCCCGGCGCAATAGCATGACCGGGCCACCGCACGACACGTGCCTCACGCGTACAGGGAGAGCAGCCACATGGAGTTCCGTCGACTCGGGCGCAGCGGCCTGACCATCAGTGAGATCGCCTACGGGAACTGGCTCACGCACGGTTCCCAGGTCGAGGAGGAGACGGCCGCCGCCTGCATCCGGGCCGCGCTCGACGCCGGGATCACCACCTTCGACACCGCGGACGTGTACGCCGGGACCCGCGCCGAGGCGGTGCTGGGCCGGGCGCTGAAGGGCGAGCGCCGCGAAGGTCTGGAGGTGTTCACCAAGGTCTACTTCCCGACCGGCACCGGGCACAACGACCGGGGACTCGGCCGGAAGCACGTCATGGAGTCCATCGACAGCTCGCTGCGCCGGCTCCAGACCGACTACGTGGACCTCTACCAGGCGCACCGCTACGACCACTCGACGCCGCTGGAGGAGACGATGGAGGCGTTCGCCGACATCGTCCGGTCCGGCAAGGCGCTGTACATCGGGGTGTCGGAGTGGACGGCCGGGCAGCTGCGGGCCGGGCACGCCCTGGCGCGGGAGCTGCGGGTGCCGCTGATCTCCAACCAGCCGCAGTACTCGGCGCTGTGGCGGGTGATCGAGAGCGAGGTGGTGCCCGCCTCCGAGGAGCTGGGCATCGGTCAGATCGTCTGGTCGCCGATCGCCCAGGGCGTGCTGACGGGCAAGTACCGGCCCGGGGCGCCGCTGCCGCCCGGTACGCGGGCCACGGACGACAAGGGCGGCGCCGGCATGGTGGCCGACTGGCTGCGCGAGGAGGTGCTGGAGCGGGTGCAGCGGCTGCGGCCACTGGCCGACGCCGCCGGGCTCAGCATGGCGCAGCTCGCGGTCGCCTGGGTGCTGCAGAACCCGAACGTCTCGGCCGCGATCATCGGTGCCTCCCGGCCCGAGCAGGTGACGGAGAACATCGGCGCGGCCGGGGTGCGGCTCGACGCGGAGCTGCTGAAGGAGATCGACGCCGTTCTGGACCCGGTGGTCGAGCGGGACCCGGCCCACACGGGCAACGGCTGATCCGGGCGCGCCCGGTCCCGCGCCGTACCGTGCGGGACCGGGCGCCGCGGGGATCAGGCACGGGTGTGGAGTGCGGCGGTGTGCTCGCGGACCTGTGCGGGGGTGAGGTAGGAGTCGGTGTACTCGAAGTCCCGCAGGGTGGCCGGTTTGCGGGACTGGAAGCCGGTGCGGACGAAGTCGTCGCCCGCGACCGCGTTGAGCACCCAGTTGGTCATGACCCTCGCCTTGGCGACGTTGGTGCGCAGCGCCGACCAGTGGTAGCCGCGGGCGACGGCCTGGGCGAGGACGCCGTGCATCTCGACGCCGAGCGGCTTGGAGACCGCGTCCTTGCCGCCGAGATCCACGACGAGCCCGAGGTCCTTGTGGACGTACGGCCGCATCGGCTGGTGGCGGAGGGTGGCGATGAGGTTCTCGGCGAGTCTGCGGCCCTGGCGCATGGCGTGCTGCGCGGTGGGCGGGCAGACGGCTCCGTCGCCCTTGCTCAGGTCGGGGACGGCCGCGCAGTCGCCGAGGGCGAAGACGCCGTCGAAGCCGGGCAGGCTCATCTCGGAGGTGACGGCCAGCCGGCCGCGTACCGTCTCCGCGTCGAACGTCTTGACCAGGGGGCTCGCGGCGACGCCCGCCGTCCAGATCAGGGTGCGGCAGGGCAGCACACGGCCGTCGGTGAAGGTGACCTGCTCCGCGCCGGCCTCGGCGATCGAGACGCCGAGCGACACCTCGATGCCCCGGGCCCGCAGCATCTCCATGGCGCTCCGGCCCAGTTTGTCGCCGAGTTCGGGCATCAGCTTCGGGGCGATGTCGATGAGGTGCCACTTGATGAGCCTCGGGTCGAGGCGGGGGTACTGCTGGAGCGCGTTGGTGGTGAGGCGTTGCAGGCACGCCGCGGTCTCGGTGCCGGCGTAGCCGCCGCCGACCACCACGAACTGGAGCCGGGAGGCCCGCTCGGCCTCGTCGTCGCTGGCGTCCGCGAGGTCGAGCTGGGCGATCACGTGGTCGCGCACGTAGGCGGCCTCGGCCAGGGTCTTCATGCCCCGCGCGTGCTCCAGCAGGCCGGGGATGTCGAAGGTGCGGGTGACGCTTCCGGCGCTGAGCACGATGTAGTCGTAGCGCTCGTAGACGATCTCGTCGGTGATCTTGCGGATGACGCAGACCTTCGCCGCGGGGTCCACCCCGATGGCTCCGCCGGGGACGATCCGGGTGCGGTGCCTGCGGCTGCGGCGCAGTGAGACGGCCACCGACTGCGGGGTGAGCACGCCCGCCGCGACCTGCGGCAGCAGCGGGAGGTAGAGCTGGTACGAGAACGGGGCGACGAGGGCGATGTCCGCCTCTCCCGGGGCGAGGCGGCGCTCCAGGCGGCGTACGCACTCCACTCCGGCGAATCCGGCGCCGACAACGAGGATCCTGGGTCGTGCCACGGTGTTCGTCCCTTCTCGGGCCTGTACGGTCGTCCGTTCGCCTGCCCCTCCCCTCGCACGCGCCCGTCGTCACCCATCCTGACGAACCCGTGCGGACTTCGCCTGCTGGGGACGGCGGACGGACGACGGCGGACGGACGGAGCCGCGCCGGGGGCTCAGGGCCGCTCGCTCCCGGGGGCGCCGGGGATCCCGGTGGGCGGGCGGTTGCGGGATGCGTCGAGGGCCCGGACGGCGGGGTGGTGCAGGTCGAAGGCCGGGGACTCGGAGCGGATCCTCGGCAGGGCGGTGAAGTTGTGGCGCGGCGGCGGGCAGGAGGTCGCCCACTCCAGTGAGCGGCCGTAGCCCCACGGGTCGTCGGTCCGGACCGGCTCGCCGTACCTGGCGGTCTTCCAGACGTTGTAGAGGAACGGCAGGACCGACAGGCCGAGCAGGAACGAGGAGACGGTGGAGACCGTGTTCAGCGCGGTGAAGCCGTCCGCGGCGAGGTAGTCGGCGTAGCGGCGCGGCATGCCCTCCGCGCCCAGCCAGTGCTGCACGAGGAAGGTGCCGTGGAAACCGGCGAAGAGCGTCCAGAACGTCACCTTCCCGAGCCGCTCGTCGAGCATCTTGCCGGTGAACTTCGGCCACCAGAAATGGAATCCGGAGAACATCGCGAACACCACCGTGCCGAAGACGACGTAGTGGAAGTGGGCGACCACGAAGTAGGAGTCCGAGACGTGGAAGTCCATCGGCGGCGAGGCCAGGATCACCCCGGTCAGGCCGCCGAAGAGGAAGGTGACCAGGAAGCCGATCGACCAGAGCATCGGGGTCTCGAAGGACAACGATCCCTTCCACATCGTGCCGATCCAGTTGAAGAACTTCACCCCGGTCGGCACCGCGATGAGGAAGGTCATGAACGAGAAGAACGGCAGCAGTACCGCGCCCGTGACGAACATGTGGTGGGCCCAGACGGTCGCGGAGAGCCCGGCGATGGCGATCGTCGCGCCGACGAGGCCGATGTAGCCGAAGATCGGTTTGCGGCTGAAGACCGGGATGACCTCGCTGACGATGCCGAAGAACGGCAGGGCGATGATGTAGACCTCCGGGTGGCCGAAGAACCAGAAGAGGTGCTGCCAGAGCAGCGCGCCGCCGTTGGCGGGGTCGAAGACGTGCGCGCCGAACTTGCGGTCCGCCTCCAGCACCAGCAGGGCCGCCGCGAGGACCGGGAAGGCCAACAGGACGAGCACCGCGGTCAGCAGGACGTTCCAGACGAAGATCGGCATCCGGAACATGGTCATGCCGGGGGCGCGCAGGCAGATGATCGTGGTGATGAAGTTGACCGAGCCGAGGATCGTGCCGAAGCCGGAGAACGCCAGGCCCATGATCCACAGGTCGCTGCCGATGCCGGGCGAGCGGACCGCGTCGGTCAGCGGCGAGTAGGCGAACCAGCCGAAGTCGGCCGCGCCCTGCGGGGTGAGGAAGCCCGCGACGACGATGAGCGAGCCGAAGAGGTAGAGCCAGTACGCGAAGGCGTTCAGCCTCGGGAACGCGACATCGGGCGCACCGATCTGGAGCGGCATGATCCAGTTGGTGAATCCGGCGAACAGCGGCGTCGCGAACATCAGCAGCATGATCGTGCCGTGGATGGTGAACGCCTGGTTGAACTGTTCGGCCGACAGGAACTGCAGTCCCGGGCGGGCCAGTTCGGCCCGCATCATCAGGGCCAGCACCCCGCCGACGAGGAAGAAGGCGAAGGAGGTGACGAGGTAGAGGCTGCCGATGGTCTTGTGGTCGGTGGTGGTCAGCCAGGTGACGACGGCGTTCCCGGGTTCCCTGGCGCGGAGCGGCAGTTCGTCGGCGTACGCCGCCTCGTCCTCGGCCGCACCTGCTGTGCCCGTCGTCACCGGGGCGCTCCTTCGGTCGTCGCTCGCGGCCGGCCGTGGGGCGCCTCCGCCGCCGCGACGGCCGGCGGGCTCCTCCCGCGCGCGTCACGCCGGATTGCAGGTGCAGCAAATCAGCCACGGGGCGGCCGGACGGGTTCCGCCCGGCCGCCGCCGCGCCACATTCACCCGACAGGGGGCGGCCCGGGGCCGGGAACGACTGGAACACCAGTTCCGTACCCGAACGGAGATACGGAACCGCCCCGGCCGGGCGTACTGCCGGCCGGGGCGGAGGGGCGGGGCGCCTGGGCGCGCCCACCGGAGGTGTTTCCGGGCGTTTCGTCAGCCGATGGAGGCGATGGCCTCGACGAAGGTCGCCGACGGGCGCATGACTGCGGCGGCCTTCGCCGGGTCGGGCTGGTAGTAGCCACCGATCTCGGCGGGCGAACCCTGCACCGCGATCAGCTCGTCGACGATGGTCCGCTCCTGCTCGCCCAGCGTCTTGGCGAGGGCGGCGAACGACTGCGCGAGCTGCGGGTCCTCGGTCTGGCGCGCCAGCTCCTGGGCCCAGTACAGAGCCAGGTAGAAGTGGCTGCCGCGGTTGTCGATCCCGCCCAGCTTGCGGCTCGGCGACTTGTCCTCGTTGAGGAAGGTGCCGGTCGCGCGGTCGAGCGTGTCGGCGAGGACCTTGGCCCGCGCGTTGCCCGTGGTCGCCGCGAGGTGCTCGAAGCTGGCCGCGAGGGCGAAGAACTCGCCCAGGCTGTCCCAGCGCAGGTAGTTCTCCTTGACGAGCTGCTGGACGTGCTTGGGCGCGGAGCCCCCGGCGCCCGTCTCGAAGAGACCGCCGCCGTTCATGAGCGGGACGACCGAGAGCATCTTCGCGCTCGTGCCCAGCTCCAGGATCGGGAACAGGTCGGTCAGGTAGTCGCGGAGCACGTTGCCGGTGACGGAGATGGTGTCCTCACCGCGGCGGATGCGCTCCAGCGAGAAGGCGGTGGCCTTCACCGGCGACATGATCTCGATCTGCAGACCGTCGGTGTCGTGGTCGGCGAGGTACGTCCTGACCTTGGCGATCAGCTGCGCGTCGTGGGCGCGGTCCTCGTCGAGCCAGAACACGGCCGGGGCGCCGGTGGCGCGGGCCCGGGTGACGGCGAGCTTGACCCAGTCCTGGATCGGCAGGTCCTTGGCCTGGCACATGCGGAAGATGTCGCCGGCGCCGACGGCCTGCTCCAGGACGACGTCGCCGTTGCCGTCGAGGACCCGCACCGTACCGGTGGTGGGAATCTCGAAGGTCTTGTCGTGGCTGCCGTACTCCTCGGCCTTCTGCGCCATCAGGCCGACGTTCGGGACCGAGCCCATGGTCGACGGGTCGAAGGCGCCGTGGGCGCGGCAGTCGTCGAGGACGACCTGGTAGACGCCCGCGTAGCTGCTGTCCGGCAGCACGGCGAGGGTGTCGGCCTCCTGGCCGTCCGGGCCCCACATGTGGCCGGAGGTGCGGATCATGGCCGGCATGGAGGCGTCCACGATGACGTCGCTCGGCACGTGCAGGTTGGTGATGCCCTTGTCGGAGTCGACCATGGCGAGCGCGGGGCCCTCGGCCAGCTCGGCCTCGAAGGACGCCTTGATCTCGGCGCCGATGTGCGGCACCCCGTCCAGGCCCTTGAGGATGGCGCCGAGGCCGTCGTTCGGGGAGAGGCCGGCCGCGGCGAGCACGTCACCGTACTTCGCAAAGGTGTTCGGGAAGAAGGCGCGGACCACGTGGCCGAAGATGATCGGGTCGGAGACCTTCATCATGGTGGCCTTGAGGTGGACCGAGAAGAGCACGCCCTCGGCCTTGGCGCGGGCGACCTGCGCGGTCAGGAACTCGCGCAGCGCGGCGACGCGCATGACCGCGGCGTCGACGACCTCGCCCGCCAGGACCGGGACCGACTCGCGCAGCACGGTGGTGGTGCCGTCGTCACCCGCGAGCTCGATGCGCAGCGAACCGGCCTCGGTGATCACCGTGGACTTCTCTGTGGAGCGGAAGTCGTCGACGCCCATGGTGGCGACGTTCGTCTTCGAGTCGGCGGACCACTTGCCCATGCGGTGCGGGTGCGCCTTGGCGTAGTTCTTGACCGAGGCGGGGGCGCGGCGGTCGGAGTTGCCCTCACGCAGTACGGGGTTGACGGCGCTGCCCTTGACCTTGTCGTAGCGCGCGCGGACGTCCTTGTCCTCGTCGGTCTGCGGGTCGTCCGGGTAGTCCGGAAGCGCGTAGCCCTGCGCCTGGAGCTCGGCGATCGCCGCCTTCAGCTGCGGGATCGAGGCGGAGATGTTGGGCAGCTTGATGATGTTGGCCTCGGGGCGCTTGGCCAGCTCACCGAGCTCGGCGAGCGCGTCGTCGATGCGCTGGCCCTCCTCCAGGCGCTCCGGGAAGCCCGCGATGATGCGCCCCGCCAGCGAGATGTCACGGCTCTCGACATTGACCCCCGCCGTCGAGGCGTACGCCTGGACGACCGGCAGGAACGAATACGTCGCCAGGGCCGGGGCCTCGTCGGTGTGTGTGTAGATGATGGTCGAGTCAGTCACCCTGTGCTCCGCTCCACGTCTGCGACATTGCTTGACATCAAGATATCTCGTGACCGCCCCGGTCTCGACAGGGCCCCGCCCCCGCTCCCGGCGAACCGCCCCTTCGGCGCCGTACGGCACGCCCCGGCGGGCCCGTCCGCCCCGGCCCCCGGCGCTCGGGCCCGCCCTCGCGGCGGTCAACGGGCGGGTGGCATACGGTGGTTGCCGACCGCCTTCAGAAGGAGTGCGCACATGGCTGTCTCGCTGGGTCTCGGTCTTCCGCAGATGAAGCAGTACGACCTCGGCCGCGACGTGGCCGAGGTGGCCCGCGCCGCGGAGGACATCGGCTACGAGAGCCTCTGGGTCTTCGAGCGGATCATCTTCCCCGAGCCCGCCACGCAGGGCCTGTACAACGTTCCGGGCCTGCCCTGGCCCGACCAGTACCGCAGCGTCGCCGACCCGCTGATCACCCTGGCGCTGGCCGCCGGGGCGACGAGCCGGGCCCGGCTCGGCACCAGCGTCCTGGTCGCCCCGCTGCACGTGCCCTTCCAGCTGGCCCGTTCGCTCGCCTCGCTCGACGCCGCGAGCGGCGGCCGGGTGGTCGCGGGCCTCGGTACGGGCTGGTCCCTGGACGAGTACGCGGCCGCCTCGGTCGCCCCGTTCGAGAAGCGGGGCGCGGTCCTGGACGAGCTGCTCGACGTGTGCGCCGCCGTCTGGGGCCCCGACCCGGTCTCGTACACCGGGACGCTGACCACCATCGCCCCCTCCGAGGTCGGCCCGAAGCCGGCCCGTCCCGTCCCGGTGTACCTGCCGGCGAACAGCCCCCGGGCCACCCGCCGCCTGGTCGACCGGGCGGACGGCTGGCTGCCCGTCGCCATGGGCGCCGACCGGCTCACCGAGCAGTGGGACCGGATCCGGGAGCTGGCGGCCGAACGGGGCCGGGAGCGGCCGCTCGGCGTCTGCGTACGGGCCAACGCCCGGTACAGCGCCGCACCGGTGGCGGGGGCGGACCGCGCACCCTTCCACGGCGACGTGGCGCAGATCGTGGCGGACCTGGCGGCCCACGCCGCCACCGGCGTCCCGGAGATCCTGCTGGACCTCCAGGGCACGACGCGCGACGCCTCGGAGCTGATCGACGTGGCCGCCGAGGTGTACCGGGCGGCGCGCGCGGCCGGCGTCTGAGCGCCCGCCCCGGTCCGGGGCGTCAGCGGCGGCGCCCCGCGCCGCGACGGCGGCGCCCCGGTTCGGGGCGGCCGCCGTCCAGCTGGAGCAAGATCCGGATCTCGGTCCCGCCGAGGACGGACCGGCCGACGCGGACATCGCCGCCGGTGGCCTCCGCCATCCGCCGGACGATGTCGAGCCCGAGCCCGGTCGAACCGGTGCGGCCGTCGCCGTTGCCCCGGGCGAGGGCCGCCGCCGGGTCCGGAATGCCGGGCCCCGCGTCGGAGACCAGCACGATCACCACGTCACCGCCGTTGTGCACGTCCACCGAGAAGGCGGTGCCCTCCGGGGTGTGCCGGAAGACGTTGCCCAGCAGGGCGTCGAGCGCGGCCACCAGGTCGGCCCGGGCCACCGGGATCCGTACGGGGCGGTCGATGCCCGCGACGCTCACCGGGCGCCCCTCGTCCTCGGCGAGCGCGGACCAGAAGTCCATCCGCTCGCGGATCACCTCGGCCGCGTCGCAGCCCGCCCCGGGGACCGGCACGCCGGTGCGCGGCCTGGCCTCGCGGGCGGTGCGGATGATCGTGTCGACCTCGCGCTCCAGCTGCTCGACGGCGGCCCTGGTGTGCTCGGCGGCGGGCCCCTCGCCCAGCGAGGCGGCGTTGAGCCGGAGCACCGTCAGGGGCGTGCGCAGCCGGTGCGAGAGGTCCGCGGCGAGTTCGCGTTCGTTGGCGAGCAGCCGCACCACCTGGTCGGCCATGGAGTTGAAGGCGACCGCGGCCTGCTTCAGCTCGGTGGGCCCGTCCTCGGGCACCCGTACGCCGAGCCTGCCCTCGCCCAGTTCGAGCGCGGCGTCCGCGAGCTGCTCGGCCGGCTGGATCAGCCGTACGCCGAGCCGGTCGGCCACCGCGACCGCGCCGACGACCAGCGCGACACCGACCCCGGCCAGCATGATCCAGGCGGTGGTCACCCCGTCGGTGACATCGGCGTCGGAGACGAACACCTCGACGATCGAGGTCTCGGCGGAGTTCAGCGCGATGGGTGCCAGCAGCGCCGATCCGCCCGGTACGTCCGAGATCCCGGAACGGCCCAGCCGCCGGACGGCCTCGATCTCGTCGCGGGAGGCCCGGCCGTGGCCGAGCTCGACCTCGGGGCGGTCGCCGTGGGGCGGGATGTGCAGGGCCATCCGCCCGGCCGCCCCGGCGTCGGTGGAGAGCATGGCCCGGCTCAGCTGGGTCCGGTCGGTGGTGATGGAGAGCGTGGGCCCGATGGCGGCCGCCTGCCGCTCGGCGTTCGAGAACGCCCGGTCCGACGCCATCTCCCTGACGACCAGTCCGAGCGGCACCGCGAAGGCGACCACCACCATCACGGTGACCGCGAGGCAGACCCTGACCAGAGCCCATCTCACCGAGGGGGCTCCAGCTTCACGCCCACGCCCCGGAAGGTACGCAGATAGCGCGGCGACGCCGCGGACTCGCCCAACTTCCGCCGCAGCCACGACAGATGGACGTCGATCGTCTGGTCGTCGCCGTACGACTGCTGCCACACCTGGGCCAGCAGCTCCTTGCGCGAGACGACGACCCCGGGCCGGCCGGCGAGAAAGGCGAGCAGGTCGAACTCACGGCGGGTCAGATCGAGCGCGGCACCGTCCAGCGCCGCCTGTCGGCGGAGCGGGTCGATCGTGAGCCCGCCGACCTGGATCACCTGGGAGACCGGGGCACCACCGGTGTCGGCCGCGCGGGCGCGCCGCAGGATCGCGGCGATGCGCGCCGAGAGGTGCTCGACGGAGAACGGCTTGGTCAGATAGTCGTCGGCGCCGTCGTTGAGCAGCCGCACGATCTCGGTCTCGTCGTCCCGGGCGGTGGCGATGATCACCGGTACGTCGGTGATGCCGCGCAGCATCTTCAGCGCCTTGGCCCCGTCCAGGTCGGGGAGCCCGAGGTCGAGAATGACCACGTCGAAACGGAACTGGGAGACTTCGCGCAGTGCTTCGAGGGCGGTTCCGACGCTCCGTACGACATGCGAGGCCTCGGTCAGATGCCTGATGAGGGCTGATCGCACGAAACGGTCGTCCTCGACGACGAGCACACTAGCCATGGAAAAATTGTATGGCGTTCAACGAACTGCTCCCCGCATCGGTTGCCGGGACGCGCACATGATGCAATGGGCCCCACGATGCGACGAGCACTGGTACACAGCATAGCCTGGGTGCTCTCCACGGGAGCCGCTGTCACGCTGTCCTGGTGGGGAGTTCACACCGCGATGACGGGCACCGCGTACGACCCTCCCCGCGCCGTGCCCATCGCGGAGGCCGAGCGCGCCTCGAACAGCCTGCCCGAGCCCGGGAAGACCCCTTCCCGGCGTCCGGTGAAGTCCCCGGAACCCACCCGCTCCGAGCCCGGCGGGGTGCGGCAGGACGGCTCCGCCGGGAGCCCGTCGCCCGACGCCCCCCGCGCCCCCGCCCGGCCGCCCGCGCCGGACCCGAGCCGCACCGCCCCCGGCGGGTCCGCGAACGTCAAGGGCTACACCGTCGACGGCGGACGGGTCGTCTTCGACATCGAGCGGTCCTCGGCCGAGCTGGTCTCGGCGACCCCGAACTCCGGCTGGCAGATGCAGGTCTGGAAGACGGCCCAGTGGATCCGGGTGACGTTCACCCAGGGCGACCGGGAGATCTCGGTCTTCTGCACCTGGTACCAGCACGCGCCGCTCGTCGAGATCGAGGGGCAGTAGCCCGGCCCGCCGGACATCCCTCCGGCCGCCTCCGGCACAACGCGCCGCCGACTCAGTAGAGTCGGCGGCGACTCGGCGAGTCCGCCCGGTCGGTGCGCGCCTCCTGCCCCGAGGAGCGGGCCTTCCCCTCTCGTCAGGAGACCCCGTTGAGCATGCTGATCAACACCCCCGAGACCGTGGTCGCGGACGCGCTGCGCGGTATGGCGGCCGCCCATCCGGCGCTGGTCGTGGACGTCGAGAACCGCACGGTGGTGCGCCGTGACGCGCCCGTGGCGGGGAAGGTGGCGCTGGTCTCCGGCGGCGGTTCCGGGCACGAGCCCCTGCACGCCGGGTTCGTCGGGCCCGGGATGCTGTCGGCCGCCTGCCCCGGCGAGGTGTTCACCTCGCCCGTGCCGGACCAGATGGTGCGGGCCGCCTCGGCGGTCGACGGCGGCGCGGGCGTGCTGTTCGTCGTCAAGAACTACACGGGCGACGTGCTGAACTTCGAGATGGCCGCGGAGCTCGCCGAGGAGGACGGCGTCCGGGTCGAGCAGGTGCTGGTCGACGACGACGTGGCGGTGACGGACAGCCTCTTCACCGCGGGGCGGCGGGGTACCGGCGCCACGCTCTTCGTCGAGAAGATCGCCGGAGCGGCGGCCGAGGAGGGCGCGCCGCTGGACCGGGTGGCGGCCGTCGCCCGGCAGGTCAACGCGTCGTCGCGGAGCTTCGGGGTGGCGCTGGGCGCGGTCACCACCCCGGCCAAGGGCTCCCCCACCTTCGACCTGCCGCCGGACGAGCTGGAGCTGGGCATCGGCATCCACGGCGAGCCCGGCCGGGAGCGGCGGCCGATGATGACCTCGCGGGAGATCGCGGACGTCGCGGTGGGCGCGGTCCTGGACGACCTGCGGCCGACCGGGCCGGTGCTCGTCCTGGTCAACGGCATGGGCGCCACGCCGCTGCTGGAGCTGTACGGGTTCGGCGCGGAGGTGGCGCGGGTGCTGTCCGAGCGGGGTGTGGCGGTGGCCCGTACGCTCGTGGGGAACCATGTGACCTCGCTCGACATGGCGGGCTGTTCGGTGACGCTCTGCCAGGTGGACGAGGAGCTGCTGCGGCTATGGGACGCGCCGGTGGAGACACCCGCGTTGCGCTGGGGCCGTTGATCCGCCCGTGCCCCGCCCGTCCCGCCCGTTCTGCTGGAGCGACAAGGAGATCATGTGCTCGACACCGACTTCTTCCACCGCTGGATGACCGCGTCCGCCGCCCTGGTGGACCGTGAGGCGGACCGTCTCACCGACCTCGACGCCGCGATCGGGGACGCCGATCACGGCAGCAACATGCGGCGCGGCTTCGCCGCGGTGACCAAGGTCCTGGCCGAGGAGGGGCCGGGGACCCCCGGGGCGGTGCTGACACTGGCCGGGCGGCAGCTCATCTCGACCGTCGGCGGCGCCTCCGGCCCGCTGTACGGGACGCTGCTGCGGCGCACCGGCAAGGCCCTGGGCGACGCCCCCGCCGTGTCGGAGCGGGAGCTGGCCGGGGCGCTGGCCGAGGGCGTCGCCGCGGTGGCGCGGCTCGGCGGGGCGAAGGCCGGGGACAAGACGATGCTGGATGCGCTGCTGCCGGCCGTCGAGGCGCTCGGCACCTCGTTCGACGCGGCGCGGGAGGCGGCGGACACAGGGGCGGTGGCCACGGTGCCGATGCTCGCCCGCAAGGGCCGGGCGAGCTATCTGGGCGAGCGCAGCGTCGGGCACCAGGATCCCGGGGCCACCTCGGCGGCGCTGCTGATCACCGCACTGGCCGAAACGGCCGGGGGTGCGGCATGAGCGCCGGTGGCGGGGTCGGGATCGTGCTGGTCTCGCACAGCGGTCCGGTGGCCGAGTCCGTGGCGGAGCTGGCCAGGGGGCTGGCGGCGGGCGGTGCCACGGCTCCGGTGGCCGCCGCGGGCGGGCTGCCCGGCGGCGGGCTGGGGACGAGCGCGGAGCTGATCGCCGGGGCCGCCCGGTCGGTGGACTCCGGCGCGGGTGTGGCGCTCCTGGTCGACCTGGGCAGCGCGGTGCTCACGGTGAAGTCGATGCTGGCCGAGGGCGACGAACTGCCGGACGGTTCCCGGCTGGTGGACGCGCCGTTCGTGGAGGGCGCGGTGGCCGCGGTGGTCACCGCGTCGGCGGGCGGCGACATCGAGGCGGTGGCGGCCGCCGCGTCGGAGGCGTACGCGTACCGCAAGCTGTAGCCGGACGGGCTGCCCGCACCGTGGTGCGGGCAGCCCGGGTCCCGTGGCGTCAGGCGGCGTCGGCGGCGGCCGCGACGATCCTGATCCGTACCCGCTCGGTCGTGCCGTTCACCGTCACGGCGAGGGTGACGGTGCCCGGCCGGAGCGCGGTGAGGGTGCCGGTGGCCGGGTCGAGGACGGCCGTGCGCCGGGGCCCCGGTCCCTTCGCGTCCCCGATGAGGACGTTCGGGGATCCGGTCCAGTCCGCCGCCAGCGGGAAGCCGACCGGGACCTCGCGGCTGCCCTGGGTGACGGTCGCGGTGACCTTCGTACGGCCTCCGGCCTGGAGCACCGGCGGTGCGTCGATCCGTACCGCGTCGACGTGCGCGCGGGTCTGGACGGAGACCCAGTCGGGTCCGCCCCGCCACGGCCGCTGCCGTGCCGCGGCCTGTTCGCCCGGTCCGACGCGGTCGGCGCCCACCAGCGACCATCCGGTGAAGCCGCCCTCGGCGGCGGGTCCGGCCGGCGCCTTCCCGGAGTTCCCGTTGATCAGATAGGGCACTCCGTCGACGTGCGAGGCGTTGAAGACCCCCACGTGGCCGCCGATGAAGGCCGCGCCCTTGCCCGTGGTGCGGCGGAAGTCGGCGAGCCACTGCTCGATCAGGGCGGCCTCCTTGCGGTCGCCGAGCTGACTGCCCTTCTGCACGGTCGGGTCGCGCGGCGGGACGTGCTGGATCAGCATCAGCGAGTCGACGCTCCGGTCCTTGGCCGCCGCGTCCAGCTGGGCGCGGAGCTGCCGGATCTGGGCGAAGCCGCCGCCGCGCAGGCCGAGGCTGGAGGTGTCGAGGGTGACGAAGCGGGTGCCCTTGTGGTCGAAGGTGCGCTGGGCGGGCCCGAACTCCTGGACGAAGTTGTCGATCCGGCCGCCCATCACCTCGTGGTTGCCCGGCACGTAGTACCAGGGCAGCGCGGACCCGAGCTCCTCGTCGAGGATCCGGTGGGCGAAGGCCAGGTCGGCGGGCGAGCCCTCGTCGACGAAGTCCCCGGCGACCACCAGGAAGTCCGGGGCGGCCGCCCTGATCTCGCGCAGGGTGCGCCGGGCCTGGGCGACGAGGGCGCTGTCCGGTTCGCGGGCGACGAACTGGGCGTCGGACATCACGGCGAACCTCCAGTCCCGGCGGCCGGTCACGGCGGCCGGGTCGATCAGCGGATCGGCGGGGGCGGCCTGTTCGGGCAGCTCGACGGTGGGCGGCACCTGGGCGGTGAGTTCGTCGATGACGATCCCTCCGGTGTACTGCTTGGCGGCCGCGGTCTCCGCGAGGTAGAAGCGGGAGACGGAGAGCGGCATGGCGGTGCCCGGCGGCACGTCGAAGGTGACCTGCCGCCAGCCGGTCCAGGTCACGTACGGACCGCGCAGCAGCTGGTCGGAGCCGGCCGCGTCCTTGAGGTGCAGGGTCGGCCAGGCACCGTTGCCGTCGCCCTTGATCCACAGCTTGAACGACTGGGGCTGGCCGGGAACGGTGACCGGCCGGGGCGGGGCGGCGTAGGCGGCGCGGGTGGCGGTGGAGAGGGTGAAGTCGTAGTCGAGCCTCAGCCCGGTGCCGGTGCGGCCGTCGGGGGTGGCGGTCAGCGATCCGTCGGCCCGTGCCTGGCTGAACTTCCAGGACGCGGCGTCGTCGAAGGAGGAGACGGCCTGTTCGGTGAGGCCGACGCTGACGGCGAGGACGGTGGTGGTGCCCGCGACGGTCGCCGTGACCAGCCCGGCGCCGGAGCCGGTGCGCGAGGCGACGGTGAACGAGCCCTGCCCGTCGTCGCGGATGTCGAAGAGCGCGCGGTCGTAGTCGAGCGTGACGTCGCGCGGTTCGACGGGAGCGCTGGTGCCGTGGGCGTCGAGCCCGACGATGCCGAAGGTGCCAGTGGCTCCGCCGTCGGCGAGGCCCACCCGCCGGGTGGTGGGCTGGATGCGGGCCAGCTCGTCGAGGACGGTGAGGGTGGCGGTGCCGCGGGCCGGTCCGTGCTGGGCGCGTACCTCGGTGGTACCGCCCGCGCGTGCGGTGAAGAGCCCGCGGGCGTCGACCGTGCCGACGGAGCCGCGGGTGGTGTTCCAGCGCGGGGCGCCCTGGGCGGGGCCGTACGTCTCGTCGTAGCCGGTCGCGGTGAGGCGCCGGGTGAGGCCGGGGAAGACCCGGTCGGGGTGGCCGCCCTTGACGGGGTCGGTGCCCGGTGCGATGGCGGCGGGGGTGCGGGGTTGGACCCAGTAGCCCTTGAGCCGTCCGCTGCCGTCGGGGGCGGTGAGGGCGAGGCCGTTGGGGACGGTGCGCTCGCTGCCGTCGGACGGGCTGTTCTCCACCTGGAGCGCATCGCTCCCGGGGGCGCGGGCGACCAGGGTCGAGGAGCCGCCGCCGTCCAGGTTGAGCGCGCTGTACGAGCCGGCCCGGCGCATCATCAGGCCGAGTTCGGTGAGGGTGACGCCGCCGCTGTCCGCCTGGCGGCCGTCGACGGTGATGATCTGCATCGCCCGGCCGTCCTTGGAGAATCCGACGGCGGTGCGGGGCGCGGCGGTGTTGTTGCCCTCGCCCTCGTGGTTCTGGGCGACGCCGTCGACGACCAGGAGTTCCCGGCCGCCGACGGCGGTGCGCGGTACGGCGCCGGAGTCGGTGCGCGCCCGGTAGGCCAGGGACACCGGGTCGCCGGGCCGGAGCGCGGCGATCGCGGCGGCGGACGCCTCCCGGCCGATCAGGAAGGTGGTCCCGTCCGGGACGGGCCCCGATCCGGGCGCGTCCGCCACGGAGACGACCCTGCCGTCCCGGACGGCCGCCTCGGCGACCGGTTTCCCGGCGTCCACGGTGAGGGCGCGGTCGGCGCTCCCCCAGGCGGAGGTGTACGCGCCGATGGAGCCGGACGGCACATTGGCGGCGTTGTACGCGGTCAGCGGTCGCCGGCCGGAGGGCAGGGTGAGCGTCCCCTCGAAGTAGAGGTCGAGGATGCGGCCCGCGCTGTCCGGGCCGATGCCGACGGCCCGGTTGATCCCGGGGGCGGGCGACTGGACGGGGACCCCGTCCTTGACGCCGATGCCTTCCGGGGCCCCGGTCTGGTTGATGTCGAAGAAGTCGGCGTTGATCGCGGCGACGGTCCGGCGGCCGGAACCGGCGTCGTGCCGGGCGGCGAGTTCGGAGACGGTGCGCCGTTCGGAGACCTTGCCGGAGGAGAGGTAGTCGGCGCGTACCCCGCTGCCGGCGAGATCGACCGAGAGCTGGTCGACCCGCAGCCACTTGTCGGATTCCAGCCGGTCGTAGGAGTCGAGCCGGATCCCGGGGGCGAGGGGGCGGGAGGCCCGCGCGGTCTCGATGCCGTCGCCGTCCGCGAGCGCCCGGGGCGACGCGCTCGGGGCGCTGCTCGCCGGGGGCGGGGCGACGGGGCGGAGGATCTCGGCGGCCGTGCCGGGACGCGGGTCGGGGTTCGGGTCCGCGAGTGCGGGCTGGATCATGCCGAGTGTCAGGGCGGACGCCGTCGCGAGGAGTACCAGCGGGCGGGCCGCGGTCCTGGGCCGTCTCGCCGCCCTCCCGCGCGGTCCGTTCGTCGTACCGACTGTGCCAAGGCCCACAAGTCCTCCTGGTTTCCCGATGGTTGCGCGGCCCGGTGCGGGCGGCGGGCGTGTCCGGCGGACAGCATGGCCGGGGCCGGGGCGGCACACCAGGGGGCATCGGGAACCTCACGGAGAACAGGCGGCGTCGGACCGATGACGTGGATGATCAAGGGCGTGCTCCGGAAGGAGCGTCGTCTGCCCGGAGGGCGGCCCCGCGGGTGCCCGGTGCGTGCGATCGCGAGGCGGAAGGCCGCCCCGGTACTTTCGAAGCACGTCCCGGAAGAGGGGGTGTCGTCGGCGCCGGTACGCCGGGGCCGGGGCGCAGACTTGACGGCATGCCATCACCGGGGCGCACCACGCGCAGTGCGGGTCTTCTGCTGTTCCGCCGTACGGGCGGGACCGGTTTCGAGGTGCTCATCGGGCACATGGGCGGCCCGTTCTGGGCGCGCCGGGAGCAGGCGGCGTGGTCGGTCCCCAAGGGGGAGTACGGCCCCGGCGAGGAGCCGGCCGCGGCGGCCCGCCGCGAGTTCGGGGAGGAGTTCGGGCACCCGGTGCCGGAGGGGCCGTGGATCGCGTTGGGCGAGAGCCGTCAGTCCGGGGGGAAGACCGTGACCGTGTGGGCGCTGGAGGCCGATGTCGACGCCGCTTCGGCGGTCCCGGGGACGTTCACCATGGAGTGGCCGAGGGGGTCGGGGGTGGAGCGGGAGTTCCCGGAGGTCGACCGGTTCGCCTGGTGCGCGCCCGAGGAGGCGGCCGGGCGGCTCGTGGCCGGGCAGCGGGTCTTCCTCGACCGGCTGCGCGAGCGGCTGGCGGAGGGGCCGGCCGCGCCCTGACCGGGGCCCGGCCCCGCCGGGTCAGCCGTGGCCGACCTGGGCGGCCTCGATGCTGCTGTGCAGGTCGTCCGTCGCGTCGAGCGCGGCGGCACCGGAGACGACCAGGCAGGCGAGCAGTACGGCGGCCGCGGCGCGCCCCGCGCGGCGGCGTGCGGGGGCGCGGCCGAGCAGGGCGGCGACCCGGCGCGGTACGGGACCGGCCGCGGCGGCGAGCGCGGCCCTCGGGCGGGTCGGTGCGGCGCTCTCGTCGGCGCGGGCGGCGAGGGCGGCCCGGCCGATGGCGCGGGCGGCGATCCGCCGGTCCCCGACGGCCGATGCCGCGGCCTCGTCGGCGCAGCGCTCCAGGGCGTACCGCATGGGGGCGCGCAGGGAGCGCAGCGCGGGGTGGCAGAGCGCGGCCGCCTCGGCGACGACGGTGAAGAGGTGGTGGCGGCCGGTGAGGTGGGCGCGTTCGTGGGCGAGCAGCGCCTCGCGTTCGGCGGGGTCGAGGGCGTGGAGCATTCCGGTGGTGACGACGATCCGGCCGGGGGTGCCGGGGCGTCCGGGGAGGGCGTAGGCGTCGGGGCGGCTGTCGGGCAGCACGGTCAGTTCACCGTCCGCCGGTCCCCCGGCCGGTGCGGCGGTCCCCAGCTCCGCCCAGTGGCGGCGGACGGTGCGGGCGACGGCGGTGGCGCAGCCGAGCAGCAGGGCCAACGCGGCGGCCGCCAGGGGGACGGCGACGGCCGGGGCGGCCCCGGCCGGGGGCCGGACCAGCTCGCCGAGGGCGGAGACGACGGAGAAGCGGGTCGCGCCGGGGACCACGAGCAGCGCCAGGGCGAGGAGGCCGGACAGGGCGAGGCCGGCGCCGGTCGCGGTGAGCAGCAGCACGGCGCGGGCGGGTGCCAGCGCGTCGGCGAGGCGACGGGCCGCGGGCACCACCAGGAACGGCATCAGCAGGGGGATCCAGACGGCGTAGATCATGGGGCCTCCCCGTCGAGCAGCTCCCGGAGCAGTCGCTCGTCCTCGTCGGTGAGCTGCGAGACGAACCGGGCCAGGACGGTGCCCCGGTCCTCGCGCTTGCGCAGTTCGCTGTGCATCCGGCGGGCGGTCAGTCCGGGCTCGTCCTCGGTGGGGGTGTAGGCGAATCCGCGGCCGGCGCGGCTGCGGGCGACGGCGCCCTTCTCGTACAGGCGGGACAGGATCGTGGTGACGGTGGTGCGGGCGAGGGAGGGGCCGATGGCGCTCTGGACCTGGCCGGGGGTGAGGGGGGTTCCGGCCGCCCACAGGGCCGTGAGGATCGTGGATTCCAGCTCGCCGGAAGGGCGGCGCTCCGGTGCGGCGCCGGGGCTCGTGGCGGCCGGGCGGGGGGTGCCGGGGGCGGGCCGGGAGGGCGGTTCGCGGTGCGGGTCGGGGGCTGTCTCCCCGTTCGGTATCCCCTTCGCCTGGGACATGGGAACTCTCCTCCCCCATCGGGCGTCTACAGTGATGTAGACCGTCTACGCCACTGTAGTCAGTCCGGGCGCCCCGTCGGCCGCCCGCTCACCATTATGGGAGACCCACCACCGTGTCCGGATTCTCACTGGCCTCCGTGCCGCTGGCGGTGAACCCGCTGGACGCGGGTTCGCTGCTCGCGGCGTTCGGCGCGCTCGGCATCGCCGTCGTGCTGTTCGCCGAGACGGGGCTGCTCGTCGGCTTCTTCCTGCCCGGCGATTCCCTGCTCTTCACCGCGGGCCTGCTCTGTGTGCCGGGCGCCCACGGCCCGGTGCACCTGTCACTGCCGCAGGTCCTGGTCGCCGCCGTGGCCGGCGCGCTGCTCGGCGCCCAGACGGGGTACTGGATCGGCGGGCGGGGCGGCCGGGCCCTGCTCGCCCGCAGCCGCTCCCGGCGGCTGCACGAGGGCGCCGCCCGCGCCGAGGAGCTGCTGGGCAGATACGGGCACGCGCGGGCGATCGTGCTGGCCCGCTTCGTCCCCGTGGTGCGTACGGTGCTCAACCCGCTGGCCGGGGCGCTCAACGTACCGGCCGGGGTGTTCGCGCTCTGGCAGGCGGTCGGCGGGCTGGTCTGGACGGTGGGGCTGGTCCTGGCGGGTTACGCGCTGGGCTCCTCGGTGCCGAACGTCGACCGCTATCTGCTGCCGATCGTCGCCCTCGTGGTCGTGGTCTCCCTGATCCCGCTCGCCGTCGAACTGCTCCGGTCCCGCAACCGCCGGGCCGCCGGGGCGGAAGGAGAGAACGGCTGATGCACCTCGCCTCCACCGCCGCCTCGTTCGACGGCGGCCTGTACACCTGGGTCACGGAGCTGGCGCAGCGCTCCCCCGCCGCCCTGGACACCGCCGTCCGCCTCTGGACGGACTACGGGCTCGCCCTGTTCGCCCTGCTGATGCTCATGTCCTGGTGGCGCTCGCGCTCCGGCGACCCGGCGCGGACCGCCATGGCGCTGAGCGCCCCGCTGGTCGTGGTGGCCGCCTTCCTCGCCAACGAGCTGGTCA
Organism: Streptomyces sp. NPDC001108; assembly: GCF_053598535.1. Taxonomy (NCBI): domain Bacteria; kingdom Bacillati; phylum Actinomycetota; class Actinomycetes; order Kitasatosporales; family Streptomycetaceae; genus Streptomyces; species Streptomyces sp. NPDC001108. The sequence goes on along the minus strand of NZ_JBSFKL010000006.1, from coordinate 105,283 downwards.
AGTCCGCCTTCCACGAGCAGCGCCCCTGCCGGACCCTCCAGGTCGTGACGGTGGAGGCCTGCCCGCCGCTGAACGACTGGTCCTTCCCCAGCAACCACACCGCGATCGCGGTGGCCGCGGCGACCGCGATCTGGCTGGCCGACCGCAGACTCGGCGCGGTCGCGGTGACCGCCGCCGCGCTGATGGCCGCGTCCCGGGTGTGGGTCGGCGCGCACTACCCGCACGACGTGCTGGCCGCGCTGGTGACCGGGGTGGTCGTCGCCTGGCCGCTGACGGTCGCGGCGCGGCGCTGCGCCCCGGCGGTGGACCGGATGCGCGGCACCGCGCTGCGGCCGCTGGTCGCCACGCGGTGAGCCGGGGCCCGTGCGGACGGGCCCCGGCCGGCCGGGTCAGCCGTGGGGGAGGATGACCGCGCGACCGTTGATCTTCCCGTGGTGCAGCCGCTCGTACGCCAGCGGCGCCTCGTCCAGGGTGTACGTCTCCACGTGCACCCGGACCGCCCCGGCGCGGGCGAGGTCGAGCACCTCGGCGAGCTCGGCGCGCGACCCCCAGTACGGGGAGGTCACCGTCGTGTTGTACGGCAGGGAGCCGAAGCCGACCGGCAGCGCGCCGCCGCCGATGCCGACGATCGTGACGTCGGAGTCGATCGCGGCCGCCGCCCCGGCGGTGGCGACGGTGGGCGGGGCCCCGACAAAGTCCAGGACGACCTGGGCTCCGATCCCACCGGTGAGTTCCCGGATCCTCGCCGCCGCGCCCTCGTCGGACAGGACGGTCTCATGGGCCCCGACCTCGCGGGCCAGGGCCAGCTTCTCCTCGGAGACGTCGAGGGCGACGACCCGTACGGCCGTCATGGCCCGCAGCAACTGGATCGCGACATGGCCCAGCCCGCCCGTGCCGATGACCACGGCGGTGGCGCCGGGGACCAGCTTGGGCAGCGAGCGCTTGATCGCGTGGTACGGGGTCAGGCCCGCGTCGGTGAGCGGCACGGCCTGCACCGGGTCGAGTCCGCCGAGCGGCACCAGGTGGCGCGGGTCGTCGACGATCATGTACTCGGCCATGGCGCCGGGGGCACCCAGTCCGGGCGGGGCGATGCCGAGCTCCTTGGCGCGCAGGCAGTAGTTCTCCTTGCCCTCGGCGCACTTGACGCAGGTGCCGCAGCCCCAGGGGCCGTACACCGCGACGGCGTCGCCGACCGCGAGCCCGCTCACCCCGTCGCCGAGCGCGGCGACGGTGCCCACGCCCTCGTGGCCGAGGGTGAGCGGCAGCGGGAACGGGATCTGCTCCGCGGGCCAGCTCATCACGGCGATGTCGGAGTGGCAGACGCCCGCGGCGGTGACCTTCAGCAGCACCTGGCCGGGACCGGGCTCCGGGTCGGGCACGGTGACGACCTCGGGCGCCGCGCCCACGGTGCGGTACTGGACGGCCTTCATGGAGTTCTCCTCACGTTCGATCTCTGCACGACTTCACCCCCGTTGCCCCCGTGCGCCAATCAGGCGGCGGAGTAGCCGCCGTCCACCAGGTGGTAGCTCCCGTGGACGAAGGAGGCACGGTCGGAGAGCAGGAAGGCGGCCAGTTCGGCGACCTCCTCCGCCGTGCCGAGCCGTCCGGCCGCGTGGAGCGAGATCAGGTGCTCGCGGGCCGCGCTGTCGGTGTTCCGGAGCAGCGGGGTGTCGATGAAGCCGGGGCCCACGGCGTTGATCCGGACGTTGCGGGCCGCGTATTCGAGGGCCGCCGTCTTGGTCAGGCCGACCACGCCGTGCTTGGCGGCGACGTACGCGGGCGATCCGGCGAAGCCGTTGGTGCCGAGGATCGACGACATGTTGACGATGGCGCCGCCGCCCGCCTCGACGATGGCGGGGAGTTCGTAGCGCATCGAGTAGAAGACGCCGCTGAGGTTGGTGGCGACGACCCGGTCCCAGTCCTTGACCTCGTAGGCGCCGGTGGGGTTGGAGGGTCCGGCGATGCCCGCGTTGTTGACGGCGAGGTGCAGGGCGCCGAAGGTGTCGACGGCGAACCGTACGCCCGCTTCGACGGAGGCGGGGTCGGTGACGTCCAGGGCGACGGCGGCGGCCTCGGCCCCGGTGCCCGCCAGCTCGGCGGCGGCCTCGCGGGCACCCGCCTCGTCGTAGTCGGCGACGACGACGGCGGCGCCGCCCGCGGCCAGCCTGCGGGCCAGCGCCAGGCCGATGCCGGAGGCACCGCCGGTGACGAGGGCGGTCCGGCCGGTGAACTCCTGGTCGGCGGGGGTGGGGGTGGTGCTCATCGGTCTCTGCTTTCTTCGGTGGTGCGGTGTGGTGCCTGCCCGCCGGGAGGCCGCGTGAGCAGCTCCCCGGCCAGGGCGTCGAACGCCTGTCCGATCAGTCGGGGCAGGTCGTCCGGTCGGTCGGCGCGGGCCCAGGCCGCCTGGGCCGCGAGGAGCGCCCCGGCGCCCGCGGCGACCGCGACGGCGGGGCGGAGGTCGTCCCGGGCGTCGACGCCGAGCCGGTCCGCGAGGATGGCGACCGAGTCCTCCTGCGCGTCCACCCGGATGTGGTGGAACGCCGCGTAGAGGGTCGGCTCCCGCTCGGCGAGGACGACCAGCTCGAAGATCCGCTCACGCCGGTGCCAGGCCGGGGTGTCGGGGTCCTCCAGCCAGTCCTCCACGGCCCTTCGGTAGGCGGTGAGCGGTGGCTCATCGGCCGGGCGGGCCCGCAGGGCGTCGTTGATCCGGTCGCTGTCGCCCCGGATCGAGTCCAGGACCGCGGCCTCCTTGCTCGTGAAGTACCGGCTGAAGGTGCGCCGGTCGACGTCCGCGCGGTCCGCGATCTCCTCGACCGTCACGCTCCTCAGGCCCCGGTCGAGCACCAGCTCGAAGGCGGCCCGCGCCAGCGTGTCCCGGGTCCGGCGGGCCTTGCGGCCCCGCCGCTCCGGGCTCTTCCGTTCCGGATTCATACATGCACCGTACACCTAAAAAATGTCCCACCGCGACATGAGTCCCGGCGGGACATTCGATCGTGCGGCGCGCCGCTCCGGGCCGCCCCTACCGGCCGCCGAACGCCTCGGCGGACCGGCGGGCGCCGTGCCCGGCCGCACCGCCGCGGGCGGGGTCACCGGCCACCGCCCGGCGCAGGGCGAGTGCGGCGATGTCGTCCCGCCGTACGCCTCCGGAGAAGGAGTCCAGGTCGGCGTCGAGCTCCGTCAGCACGTCGTACGGGGCCCGTTCCGCCCAGCGGCCCAGTCGGGCGTCGAGCGGGTAGAAGGCGCCGGAGGCGTCACGGGCCTCGGTGACCCCGTCGGTGCACAGCAGCAGCGTGGCGCCGGGCGGGAAGTCCAGCCGCTCGGCGGCCCTGCCCTCGTGGCTGAGCTCCGCCATGCCCAGCGGCACGGAGGTGTGACGCAGCGGTACGGCGGCGGCCACGCCCCCGTGCAGCAGCCGGGGCGGCAGATGGCCGCAGTTGACGGCCTCGACCCGGTCGCTCCCGTCGAAGCCGAGCACCAGGGCGGTGACGAAGCGTTCGGTCTCCCCGGTCTGGGCGGAGAACGTGTTGTGCCGGGCGACCGCGTCCTCCAGGGCGTCGACCACGCCCGTCAGGGCGGGCTCGCGGATGGCCGCCTCCCGGAAGGCCCCGAGCACGGCGAAGCCGGCCCCGATCGCGGCGACCCCCTTGCCCTGGACGTCCCCGATGATCACCCGGGTCCCGTAGGGCGACTGGACGACCTCGTAGATGTCGCCCCCGACCAGGCGGTCCTCCTCGATCGGGGTGTAGATGCCGTGGGCCAGGACCTGGTCGGTCAGGATGGGCAGCGGGCGCAGGATCTGGCGCTGGAGGGCGACGGCGGCGGAGCGCAGCCGGGCGATCTGGGTGGCGTGCCGGACGCGCAGGACGCAGGCGCCGATGCCCAGGCAGCAGGCCAGCACGGTGAAGACGATGCCGGTGAGGACGTCCCCGCGGGAGCCGCCGGTCGACAGGTGCGATCCGGTGACGACCAGCATGATCAGGAGGGATACGACGGCGGTCTGCCGGATCGTCCCGAAGACGGAGACGAGGGCGGGGACCACCACCAGCAGCGGCACCAGGCGGAGCTCACCGGCGGTCCGGACGTCCACCAGGACGAACACGGCCGTCAGCAGGGCCAGGATGCCGAACAGCACAGGGTTGCGGACCCGTGGCGCGCGTACGGCCTCCTCCCCCGCGTCCGTCCCCGGGAGCACCGCTCCGGGTACGGAGAACAGGCGTCGAAGCCCGATCCTCACGGCCGACTCCTCCCGGGACCCGCCGGCCCGGTGCCGGCACTCCTTACCAGTGCACCCCGCATCCGGGCGCGGCACACGAGTCGTAGGGCCTTCCGGTCCGCGCCGAAGGTCCCGAGAACCGGACCGTCCGGCCGGGCGGGGTGTCCGGCAGAGGCCGGCCGGACACCCCGGGCCGGGGTCAGCGCACGGCCGCGGCGGGGCGGTCGCCGTCGGAGGCCGACAGGTCGGAGGCCGGCCGGTCCGGGGCCAGCGCCCCGAGGAAGGACGTGCGGCGGCGGAGCACGAACCCCATGGCTTCGTAGAGCCGGACGGCATTCGTGTTGGCGGCGGCCGCGTGCAGGAACGGCGTGTCGCCGCGCTCCTTGATCGCGTGGGAGACGGCACGCACCAGTCCGGTGCCCAGGCCCTGCCCGCGCACGGACTCGTCGGTGCAGACGGCGCTGATCTCGGACCAGCCCGGCAGGACCATCCGCTCGCCCGCCATGGCGACGAGCACCCCCTCGCGCCGCACCCCGAGGTAGGTGCCGAGCTCGACGGTGCGGGGCAGGAACGGGCCCGGCCGGGTCCGCTCGACCAGGGCGAGCATCTCCGGTACGTCGGCGGGGCCGAGCCGCACGGCGCCGGGGAAGGATTCGGTGGCGACCCCGGCGTCGACGAGCTGGACGCCGTCGATGTCGAAGACGACCTCCCAGCCGTCCGGCGGCGGCTCGCGGAAGGCGGTGATGCTGATGGCGCCGCCGGGCCCGACCAGGGCCGCCGCGTCCGCCCAGTCCCGGGCCTCCGGCTCGTCCGGGAGGGCGACCCACGGGGCCACGTCCACCGGGTAGCGCAGGATCCGGCCACGGCGCTCGGCGAACCGGGCGTGCGGCCCGGTCAGCGCGGCGCGGACCGGGTTGTCCAGCGGATGCGTGCCGTCCGGAGCCCTCACCGGGCCACCTCGATCACGGTCTTGCCGCGTGCGTGGCCCTGCTCCACGGCGCGCAGCGCGTCGCCCGCCCGGGTGAGCGGGTAGGTCCGGTCGACATGGGTCCGCAGCACGCCGTCCTCGGTGAGCCGCGCCAGCGCTTCGAGGACCGCCGCGTTGCGGGCCCGCCGGACGGCCGCGCCGCCGAGCTCCACCACGAGCTGCTTGTCCCCGATGCCGATCAGGCCGGCCGGGTCGTCGAGCAGGGCCGCCGCGGCCCGCAGGGTCTCGCCGCCGACCAGGTCGACGACCGCGTCCACCCCTTCGGGGGCCGCCTTCCGCACCCGCTCGGCGAGTCCGGGGCCGGACGCGACGTGCACCGCGCCGAGCGACTCGACGAACTCCTTCTTGGCCGGGCTCGCGACGCCGACCACTCGGACGCCCCGGTGTCGGGCGAGCTGGATCGCGGCACTGCCGACCCCGCCACCGGCGCCGGTGATCAGCAGGGTCGCCCCCGCCGCCAGGTCCAGCTGGTGGATCGCGTCGTACGCGGTGGCCGCCGCGACCGGCAGCGTCGCCGCGTCGGTGAAGGACAGCCCGGCGGGCTTGTGCGCGGTGACGGCGACGGGCAGCAGCGTGTACTCGGCGTAGCCGCCGGTCACCGGGTTGCCGAAGACCTCGTCGCCGACCGCGAAGCCCTCGGTGTCCGGACCGACTGCCTCGACCGTCCCGGCGGCCTCGCTGCCGAACACGGTGGGGAAGGGCTGCGGCTCGCTGCCGGGCCTGACGTACCCCGTGCGCAGTTTCCAGTCGACCGGGTTGACCCCGGCGGCCCGGACCGCGACGAGCAGTTCGCCCGGTCCGGGTACCGGTTTGTCCTGCTCGGCGAGGGCCTCCGTCTCGGGACCGCCGTAGCGGGTGAACACATACGCCTTGGGCATGGGCTTCCTCTCTGCTGCCGCAGGGCACCGGCTGGGCGGCCGCACCGGCCGCCCAGCAGCGGCAAGTCCCCCGCCCGCCCGGGTATTCCCAGGTTCCGGTTCCGTCGGGTGCCCGGTGGGGCCGGGAGCCGCGGGGCGGGACCGTCGATTTCGACTCAACTAGCGCCGCATATGCGCCGGTCGGCCCCGTACCGCCCCCCGGCTGTGGCAGTCTGAAGGACGACCGCCCCACCGGGCTCCCCCGTACCGGTGGGGCGGTTGCGCTGTCCGCACGGCCCCGCCCGGCGGCCGGTCGACGCGTACGGCGATTCCCGGCCATCCTGGGGTACACGGCCCGGCCAGGCACCGGTCCGTCCGCATGGGTGCCGCGTCCCTGGGCATGTGCATACACCTCACGGGCTACGACCAGGGGAGCGTGACGGAATGAGGGCGCACACTGCGCGGACCGCCGGTGCGGAGCGAGCGGAGGGTGCCCGGCCCGGACCGCCGCCGGCCTCCGTCGGCGACATCGGCGGCCTGCCGTGGATCGAGGACGCGGGACGGGTCGCCCCCGCCGACGCCCGCGAGCTGTCCCGGCTCTTCTTCGACCGCCTCCAGAACCTGGAGGAGGGGACCCCCGCCCATCAGTACGCGCGCAACACCCTGATCGAGATGAACCTCTCGCTCGTCCGGTTCGCCGCGGGCCGGTTCCGCAACCGGGGCGACGACATGGAGGACATCGTCCAGGTCGGCACCATCGGGCTGATCAAGGCCATCGACCGGTTCGAGCTGTCCCGCGAGGTCGAGTTCACCTCCTTCGCGGTCCCTTACATCACCGGGGAGATCAAGCGGTTCTTCCGCGACACCACCTGGGCGGTCCACGTGCCGCGCCGCCTCCAGGAGCTGCGGGTCGACCTGGCCCGGGCCAAGGAGGCGCTCCTCACCGAGCTGGACCGGGAACCCACGGTCCGGGAGCTGGCCGAGCGGATGGGGCTGGGCGAGGACGAGATCATCGAGGGCATCGTCGCGGCCAACGGGTACGCGGCGGGCTCCCTGGACGTACCGGCCGACGCCTCGGACGCGGGGCGGCTCCGCGCACCGGCGCGCACCTTCGCGGAGGTGCTGGGCGGCCCCGACCCGGCACTGGAGGCGGTCGAGAACCTGCACACGCTGGCCCCGCTGCTGGACGGCCTGGACGAGCGCGAGCGCCGCATCATCGACCTGCGTTTCGGCCATGAGATGACGCAGTCCCTGATCGGTGCGGAGCTCGGCATCTCGCAGATGCACGTCTCGCGGCTGATCAGCCGGATCCTGCGCAAGCTCCGCGGCGGGCTGCTCGTGGAGGAGTGAGCCGGGCCCGCTCAGCGCTGGCGGAGCGCTCCTTCGCGCACGGCGGCGTGCACCGCCCTGGCGAGTCGCGCGCCCCAGCGCGAGCGGGGTCCCGCGAAGGGTTCGGCGGGCCCCGCCCCCGGGTCCGGGGCGGCGACGCAGACGGCGTCCGTGGGGGTGCCCGAGCAGTCCAGGCCCGCGTCCAGAAGCGCCTGCACCTTCGCCTCGGTGGCCGTGGCGACGGCGTTGACGAGCGCGGCGTCGGAGAGCGGCGCCGGGACGGTGACCACGATGTTGACCGTGCCCGGGGGCGGCGGGCCGTCGATGCCCTCGGCCGGGGCCGCGGCCCAGCCCCGTACCCCGAGTCCGCAGGTGGCGGTCGCGGTCACCCCGCCGTCGGCCGCCACGGTGTACGCGGTCACGTCGGCGGCCGTCATCAGCCCGGCGCCGGGGCCGGTGAGCCGTTCGGCGGCGGCGATCTCCGCGAGGTGCCGGTCGGGGTCCGTCCGCGGGTAGCCGCCGGGCACCTGGGCGTTGAGGATCCACTCACGCGGGCCGATGCCGCCACCGAGCACCGCGCTGCCGCAGACCCGCCACCCCGGGCCCAGCCGCCACACCAGATGGTGCAGCTCCGCACCGTCCTCGTGCCGGGCGAGCAGTTCGCCGCGCTGTCCGGGCAGCAGGCTGCGTACGGTACGGATGGGACACTCCCGGTGGCTCGGCGGGGCTGCGGCCGACGTTCTCCGCCGTCGGCCCGGTGCGGGAGGCCAACGTACCCCGCGCCCGTTCGAAGCCGGCCACCACCGTGCACCGGCCGGATCCGGCCATCGAATCACCCGAATGGCGCAACGCTTCGGCCGGGTGTCCAAGCCCGTCGCGGGCCGCCGTCGCGGACCGGGCGGACGGCGGACGGCGGGAGCGGCGCCTCACCCGGTTGCACCGTCCATCCGGGTGAGGCGCGATGGAGTACGGACGCGCCTCCCCTGGCGGCCCCCGCCGCAGGACGCGCCCGGAGGAGGAGGAATCGACCATGGCAGCCGCTGACGGTTTCACGGATTCCGGAGAACTCGACGGCCTGACGGTGTACGACACCGACGGTGAGAAGGTCGGCACCGTGGGCCGGGTGTACGTCGACGACAACACGGGCCGGCCGGACTGGATCACGGTCAAGACCGGCCTGTTCGGCATGAAGGAGAGTTTCGTCCCGCTGGCCGGGGCCCGCCGGGTGGGTTCCGATCTGCACATCTCGCACCCGAAGACCCGTGTCAAGGACGCGCCCCGGGTGGACGCGGACGCGCATCTGTCCGTGGCCGAGGAGGAGGAGCTGTACGACCACTACGGTCTGCCCAGGAACACCACCGCCATGAGGCCCCGCGGCCGCACGGACACCGCGACCGGCACCGGTACGGGCACCACGGCCATGGGCGCGGCCGGCACCACCGGGACCGGCAGGACCACGCCGACCGGAATGCCCGGGGCGACCGGCACCCCCGGCCGGCCGATGCACCACGAGACCACCGGGACGGCCGCGACCTCCCGTCCCCTGGCCGGTGCCGGAGCGGGCCCCATGCGCTCCGCCGGCGAGCCGGGCGGCAAGGGCGAGATGATCCGCTCCGAGGAACAGCTGCACGTCGGCACCGAGGAGTACGAGAGCGGTAGGGCACGCCTCCACAAGTACGTCGTCACGGAGAACGTGACCCGGACCGTGCCGGTGACGCACGAGGAGGTACGGCTGATCCGGGAACCGCTCCGCCCCGACGAGAAGACGGCGGCGCAGCACCCGGACATCCGCGAGCAGGACGTGGAGGTCACCCTGCACGCGGAGCGCGCGACCACCAGCAAGGAGACCGTGCCCGTCGAGCGGGTGCGGATGGAGACCAGGAAGGTGACCGAGCAGAAGGAGGTCTCCGCGGAGCTGCGCAAGGAGCAGATCGACTACGCGGACGGCACGGACATACCCGGAAAGGGCATGGGCGGCGACTTCGGTCGCGGCCGCCGCCGCTGATCCGGCCCTCCGGTCCGCACGTTTCCGCGGGTGGTGCACGGGGGGGGTGGCCGGTGGTACGCCGGGCGGTGTTCCCCCCGTCGCACCACCTGCCGGATGCCTACGGACGCTGGAGAGCGATCACGGCGTTGTGTCCGCCGAATCCGAAGGAGTGGCTGACGGCCCGCCGGATGGGCTGCCGCAGCGGTTGTTTGACGACGCAGTCGATGTCGAACTCGGGCGACGGGGCGTCGAGGTTGGCGATCGGGGGCACGACGCCCCGCTGGAGCGCGAGGACGGTGAGCCCGGTCTCGATCGCCCCGGCCGCCCCCATGCAGTGCCCGAGAACACCCTTGGGGGCGGTGACGGGCGGCCGGTGCGGGAAGACGCGGGAGATCAGGGCGGCCTCCATGGCGTCGTTGGCCGTGGTCGCCGTGCCGTGCGCGTTGACGTGGTCGACGTCCTCGGCGGCCCAGCCCGCGTCGCGCAGTGCGGCCTCCACCGCCGCCTGGGCGATCCGCCCGGAGGGGTGGGGACTGATGGGGTGGTGGGCGTCGGTGGTGGCACCAGTGCCCGCGAGCAGGGCCCGGGGGGCCGCGCCCCGGGTCCGGGCATCGTCCGCCCGTTCCAGGACCATGACGGCGGCGCCCTCGCCCAGCACCAGTCCGGCCCGGTCGGCCGCGAAGGGGCGGCACAGCCCGGCCGGGTCCCCGTCCCGCTGCGCGCCGGCACCGGACCTGGCGAACCCCGCCATCGCGACCGGGTAGACGATCGACTCGGTGGCCCCGGCGAGCGCGATGTCGCACTGTCCGCTGACCAGCAGGTCGCGGGCGACGGACAGCGCGGTGACGCCGGACGAGCAGGCGGTGCACGGGGCCATGCTCGGCCCGGTGGCCTTCATCTGGATCGCGATCTCGGCGGCGGGCATGTTCGGGATGGTGAGCAGGATCGCCGAGGGCGAGGTCGCTCCGGCCCCGAGCCGGTCGAGCACCACGGCCTGCTCGGTCAGCGAGGTGGATCCTCCGCTGCTGGTGCCGACGATCACCGCGACCCGGGTGCCGTCCCACCGTGCCGGATCGAGCCCGGCATCGGCGACCGCCTCCCTGGCGGCGAGGATGGCGAGCTTGACGTACTTCCCCATACGGAAGGCCGCCCGGCCGCCGATCGCGGCGTCCAGGTCGATGCCGTCGACCACGCAGGCGAAGTCGATCGCGCACCCTTCGAGCCCGGCGACGGTACGCGCCGGCGACACGCCCGCGCACACCCCCCGCCACGTCGATTCGGTGTCGTTGCCGACCGGGGTGATCATGCCCAGACCGGTGATGGCGATGTCCGGCCTGCTCATCGGGCCTTGCTCATCGCTGCCTCGCCGCCCAGCCGGACCCCGCCGGCCGCCGCGTCCATGAACCGGGTGATGTCGGCCAGTGTGGCGCCCTTGGGGAACTGCTCGAACTCCCGGTCGCAGCCGGTCGCCTCCCTGATGAGCACGGCGAACTCTGCGACGGCGAGGGAGTCCATCTCCAGGCTGTCCATGGTGGAACTCGGGTGGATCTCCGCGGCGGGCACTTTGAAGGTCTGCGTCAGCACCTCGGCGATCCTCGGGTGAATCGTACTCATGTTTCTTTCTTTCCATCGTTCGGTAAGGACTGCCGGGACGGCGGCGAAACCATCCCGACGCCGGATCAACTGGATGGAGTGCGTCCAGTTACGCCTTGCGCCGAACCGATTCGGCACCGTTCTCCTCACACCCCTCGCACCAGCGGGCCAGCACGGCCGTCGCACTCCAGTACGCCAATAGGACAAAGCGGACGCCGACGGCTCCGATCGCCTCTCCGACCCGACTGCCACGCACGGTTGTTCTCCTTAGGTTCATGGTTCTCACCGCTCCTCGGAGGACGGCGCCCCGTCCGTGTCCGGCCGCCACGGGGCCTCCGGATCGTCGTAGGCGTCCACGTAGTCGGGGCGGGCGATGGGCCAGTCGGCAAGCACCTCCGGCGGCAGCGCGAAGGACTCGGCCAGCTCGGGCAGGTGCGGGGCGATCTCCGCGGTCAGCTCCTCCAGCCGGTCCGGCAGCCCGTCGACCTGATCGGCGGTCAGCAGCCCCGCCGCCAGCAGATCGCCACCGGCGCGGGCGATCCGTTCGAGCGCGAAGAGCCGTTGCAGCGCGCCGAGCCGTTCCCTGGCGGGTCCCTCGGGGAGCGCGGCCACCGCCCGGGCGTACGCTTCGGCGGCCTGGCGCTGGGCGTGCGCCTCGACGCCGCGCAGCGCGGGCCCGGAGGCCGCGTTCCAGCGCGCCAGCGGGTCGCCGTGCGGGACCAGGCGCATCCGCTCACGGGCCCGGTCGAACCAGATCCCCTCCAGCCGGGCGAGCAGCCGCCCGAGGAAGCCGGGATCGTCGAGTGCGCCCGGCCCGGGGAGATGACCGGGGCCGGCCGGGGCGGTGGCGAAGAGCATCTCGGCGGCGGCCTTGGCGTGGATGGCGAGGTTGTCCCCCTCGGCGGTGATGGCGCCCTCGATCCCGGTCAGGAGTTCGCTCAGCCCGTTGTGCTCCAGGAGCGCCTGGGCGCCGCAGCGTTCCCGGCACTCCACGATCACCGACCTGGCCTCCCAGGTGACCCAGCCCTTGGCGACGGCGACCAGCCGCTCCGCCTCCTCCCCCGGCCCCTCCGCCTCCCAGCGGTCCAGGGCCCGGCGGTGCAGCAGGCTCATCGCGAAGACGGTGGCCATCGCCGAGGCGAGCGGCCCGTGGTGGCTGCGGTGCGCGATCACCGGCACCCGGTCCGAGCCCCGGGGGCCGGAGATGAGGCGGTGGCCCCCGTAGCGGACGGCGACGGCGAGCGCCGCGCGCGCGCAGCCGACCGCGCAGGCCGTCATCGAGATCTTGCCGGAGGTGACCCGCCCGATCGACGCGAGGAAGCGGCGCCTGCGGTTGGCGACGGCGCTGCTGAACTCCCCGTCCTCGCCGATCCGGCCGTGCTCCCCGTCCAGGAGCGCGGTGCGGTCCACGAACACCCGGTCGAAGGAGGTCAGACAGTGGTCGACCGGGCTGCCGGTACGGGTTGGCAGCAGCCGCACGCGTACGCCGGGCAGGGTCCGCGCCTCGTCGGTGAGCGGCACCAGGAAGAGGAAGACACCGTGTTCACGGCCGTCGACGAGGAGGCGCGCGGCCACCAGTCCGGACTTGGGGCCGCCGCACGGGCTGGTGTTGGGCATGAACTTCTGCGCCCCGGCGTGCGGGGTGCTCAGGACGAAGCCGTCGCGCTCGCGGTCGTACTCGGCCGTGGTCTCGACGGCGACCGCGTCGTTGCCGTGCGCCACCTCCGTGCAGAGGAACGTGCCGACGCGCCGCAGCCGCAGGAAGTCCGAGAGGTCGCGGCGGTGTTCACCGCCGTGGTCGAGGAGGCTGCCGAGGAAGAGGTTGTAGTGGATGCCCGCCACCGTGGTCAGCGCCGGGTCCACCGGGCCCAGCCACTCGTGCAGAGCGGCCAGCGCGCGGGCACCGGTCGGCGGGGCCTCGCCCTCCAGGCTGTCGTTGAGGTGGCGCAGCCGCTCGTACGCGAGGGCCCGGCGTTCCTCCTCGGTGGAGCCGCGCCACGGGCTGCGGAAGGGTTCGGTACGGATCAGCCGCTGCCAGAAACCGTGCTCCCGGTGGAATTCGTCGCCGAGTAGCACACCGGTGAGGAGGTCCCTGGTCCGTTCTGCGGAGGTGTGGTCGGTCGCTGCGGTCATGAAAATAGAACGATCAAGCATTGTCGAGGACACCCCGGTCCGAGGGCGACGGATGGTCCGTGCCGAACCGCCGCAGGGCGAGGACGACGTTGTGCCCGCCGAATCCGAAGGAGTGGCTGAGCACCCGTTCGACCTCCTGGGACCGGGCCCCGCCGGTCACGCAGTCGAGATCGAACTCCTCCGACGCCGCGCCCAGGTTGGCGATCGGCGGTACGGTCCCGCGCTCCAGGGTCAGCACGCAGGCGGCCGCCTCGATCGCTCCGGACGCCGCGAGGGTGTGCCCGAGCACGCCCTTCGGGGCGGTCACCGAGGGGCGGTGCGGGAAGAGCCCGGCGATGAGCGCGGCCTCCATCGCGTCGTTCAGCGGGGTGGCGGTGCCGTGCGCGTTGATGTGGTCGACCTGGTCGGGCCTCCAGCCGGCCTCGTTCAGCGCGGCCGTGACGGCCTTGCGGGCCCCGCCCCCGGACGGGTCGGGGGCGGTGGGGTGGTGGGCGTCGGTGGCGGAACCGGCGCCGGTCAGCAGGGCGCGCGGGCGGCCGCCCCGGGCGAGGGCGTCGGCCGGCCGCTCCAGCACCAGTACGCCGGCCCCCTCGCCGATCACGAACCCGTCCCGGTCCTCGGCGAACGGCCGCGAGGCCCCCGCCGGATCGCCGGTGCGCCGGGAGAGCGCCCCCATTCCGGCGAAGGCGCTCACCACCAGCGGGGTGAGCACGGCGTCCGCGCCGCCCGCCACCACCACGTCGCACCGGCCGTCCAGCAGCAGGTCGCGGGCGAGTGCGAGGGCGGTCGCCCCGGAGGCGCAGGCGGTCGCCGGGGCCAGGCTCGGGCCGTACGCCCGCAGCGCGATGGCCACCTCCCCGGCCGCCGCGTTGGGCATCATCATCGGGACCAGGAGCGGTGACACCGCCTCCGCCCCGCCGCCGTCGAGCCTGCGCACGTTGTCGACGAGCGCGGACACCCCGCCGACCCCGACCCCGAGCACCACCCCGACCCGGTCGCCGTCCCACCGGTCCGGCGACAGGCCGGCGTCCGCCACCGCCCGGCGGGCGGCGAGCAGCGCCATCTTCACGAACCTCGCCATCCGCCAGACCGAACGCCCGCCGATCGCCTCGTCCAGGTCGACGCCGTCCACCGGGCAGCCGAAGTCGACCGGCAGACCGGCCAGTTCCTCGCAGCGACGGGCCGTGGAGACCCCGGCGCACAGCCCGTCCCAGAAGGCGTCCTCGTCCACCCCCACCGGAGTCACCAGCCCCAGTCCCGTCACCGCCACGTCCGCACCGACCCGTGTCATCTCCGCCCCCTCCGCTGTAATCGATCACCCCTACTGGTGGTCGAACGGTCGTAGCCCCGGTGAGGATGCGGCCAATGAGCCGATCGGGTCATTTCTTCGCCCGGCGCGTGTCCCGGGGCGCACGCCGTGGTGACCGCGTTCCGCCATCCGCAGCAGCCCGCCACGCGCCCCGTCCCGGAAGGCCGTCAGGTGGAGGGATGGAAGCGGAGCACGACCGGGCCGGCCCCTCCCCGGACGACGGCGAACTGGCGGCGCTGCGGGCCAGGGTGGCAGCGCTGGAGGCCGGGGGCGCGCGGCACCGCCCGCCCCGTGCGCGGTCGGCCCTCGCGGTGCTGCTCGTGCTCGTCGCCACCGTCCTGACCCCGCTGGGCATCGTGTCCACCTGGGCGAAGAACCAGATCGGCGACACCGGCAACTACGTCGCGATGATGGCGCCGCTGGCCTCCGACCCGGAGGTGCGGGCGGCGGTGACCGACCGCGTCACCGGCGCGGTCATGCAGCACCTGGACGTGAAGACGCTGCTGGCCGATGTGGCGCCCGCGGACCGGCCCGCGCTCGACCGGGCGCTGGCGACGCTGAGCGGCCCCCTCACCACGGGCATCACCGGGTTCGTGCACGGGACGGTGGAGAGGTTCGTCTCCGGCGACGCCTTCGCCAGGATCTGGACCGATCTCAACCGGGCCTCCCAGTCCGCCGCGGTGAAGGCCCTGTCCGGGAGCCGGGAGGGAGCGGTACGGATCACGGACGACACCGTCACCGTCGATCTCGCGCCCGTCGTCGACCAGGTGAAACAACGGCTCGTCGACCGGGGACTGAAGGCGGCGGCGAAACTCCCCGCCGTCCACACCGACTTCACCGTGCTCACCGCCCCGTCGGTGGGCAGGGCGACGATGTGGTTCCGGGCCCTCCAGCTCATCGGCCTCTGGCTGCCGCCGGTCACCCTGGCACTGGCGGCGGGCGGGGTGCTCCTCTCGGTTCGCCGGCGGCGCGCGCTGGTCGCGACGGCGCTGGCCGTGGGGGCGGGCGCGGCGGTGCTGGGGCTGGCCCTGTGGCTGGGCCGGGCCTTCTACCTCGACAGCCTGCCCTCCGGGGTGTCCCGGCCCGCCGCCGGTGCGGTCTTCGACGCGCTGGCCGGACCCATGCGGGTGCTGGTGCGGCTGGTCGTCACGCTGGGCGTCGTGGTGGCCCTCGCCGCGTGGCTCACCGGTAGGGGCCGTGCCGCGACCCGGGTGACGGCGGTGTGGAGCGGCGGCATCGGAGCGGTGCGGGAGGCGGCCGGGTTCACCGGCGGCCCGGTCGGCCGGTGGGTGCACCGCGCCCGGCGCCCGCTGAACTGGACGGTGGTCGTGGTGGCCGGCGCGGTCCTGCTGGTGTGGGACCGGCCGACCGGACTGGTCACGGTGTGGATCGCGCTGTGCGCCCTGTTCGCGCTCGCCGTCGTCGAGTTCCTCGACGACGACAGCGGCCCGCGCCCCACCGTGACCGGCTGATCCGGGCTACCGGGCGGGCCCCAGCGCCGCCCGCAGCTCCGCCGCGTCCGGCGGGTTGGCGCCCGCCCGGGCCACGGTCACCGCCGCCGAGGCCGCCGCGTACCGCAGGACGTCGGCGACCAGGGCCCGGTCGGCCCGGCGCAGCCGCTCCCGGGCGGCCGCGCCGAGCAGCCCGTGCGCGGCGAGGGCGTGCAGGGTGCCGGACATGAAGGCGTCGCCCGCCCCCACGGTGTCGACGACCTCGGCGGGGAGCGCGGCGATCGCCTCCCGCCCGCCGGACCACACCGCCAGCGCCCCGTCGCCGCCCCGGGTGACCAGGACGAGCGCCGGGCCGCTCGCCCGCCACCGCTCGGCGACCCGCTCCGGCTCCTCGCCGGGGTACAGCCAGTCCAGGTCCTCGTCGCTGGCCTTGACCACGTCGCTGAGCGCGACGCACCGCTCGACCCGGCGGAGGGCGACGTCCCGGTCCCCCATCAGCGCGGGGCGCACATTGGGGTCGTAGCTGACGGTGGCGGTGGTCCGCAGCGACTCGACGGCGCCGACGACGGTGTCCCCGCCCGGTTCCAGCACGGCGGCGACGGAACCGGTGTGGACGTGGTGCGGCGGCCGCTCCGGGGCGACCGGGCCGAGCGTCCAGCCGATGTCGAAGGTGTACGTGGCCCGGCCCGTCCCGTCCAGGGTCACGGCGGCGGACGGGGTGGCGGCCGTGGCGCCGTCGGTGCGGACCTCGACGCCCGCCCCGGCGAGATGGTCCCGGATCAGCCGGCCGTGGGCGTCGGGCCCGAGCTGGGTGAGCAGGGTGGTGGGGTGGCCGAGCCGGGCCAGGCCGTGGGCGACGTTGGCCGGGCTGCCGCCCGGGTGGACCCGGTCGGCCAGGCCGGGCCGCCGGACGATGTCGGCGACGCACTCGCCGATGACCAGCAGGTCGAATCCGTCGAGCATGGGGTGGGGTCTCCTACCGTGCGCTGGTGTACGTGTCCCGGCCGGCCGGGTGCCCGGGGCCGTTCCCCCCGATCCTGCCGTGCGCGGGGACGCGGCCCGGTGGCGGCGTCACCGGTCCCCCGCCCCGTCGCCGGGGCCGACGCCGAGTCCGGTCAGGAACGCGGCGGCGGCCGGGGTGGGCCGGAAGCGGCTCCAGACCAGGCGTTCCGTGCGGGCCGGGGCTCCGTCGACGGACAGCACGCTGACACCGGTCAGTTCCGCCGCGAAGGCGGACGGGAGCAGGGCGATGCCGAGGCCGCTGCGGACCAGCCGGACGATGAAGTCGGTGCCGTTGACCTCGCAGGCCACCTCGCGGGTGAGTCCGTGGGCGGCGAACGCCTCCTCCGACTGCGCGCGGGCCGCGGTGCCGTCCGGATAGTCGACGAAGAGCTCCCGCGCCAGCCGGGCGAGGTCCACCTGCCGCTCCGCGGCGAGCGGATGGGTGGGGGCCACGACGGCGACCAGTTCGCCGGTGCTCAGCTCGTGGTCGTTCACCCCCGTGGGGCGGTAGCTCGGCAGCACGCCCAGGAACGCCACGTCGACCGTCCCGTCCCGCACTTCCTGGACGAGGTCCTTGCTGGCCCCCTCGCGCAGCACGATCCGTACCTGCGGGTGGCGCAGGTGGAACGCCCGCAGCGCGGCCGGGACGTCGACCGAGGAGACGGTCGGGATGACCCCGACCGCCAGACGGCCGCGCACCTCCCCCGCCGTCGCCGCGACCTCGGCGCGGGCCCGCTCCGCCGCGTCGAGCGCCTGGCGGGCCTGCGGGAGGAACGCCTCGCCCGCCGCGGTGAGTCGGACCCGGCGGCTGGTGCGGTCGAAGAGCCGGGCGCCCAGGTCCTTCTCCAGCCGGGCGATCTGATGGCTCAGCGCCGACTGGACGACCAGGCACCGCTGCGCGGCGCGGGTGAAGCTGCCGAGTTCCGCGACCGCGACGACGTAGCGCATCTGCTGAAGTTCCATGCGTCCATCGTGAATCACGATCGATGAAATGAAAAACATGTGTTGGACTCATGGATGGTGGCTCCCGGAAGCTGGGCGCATGGCTCACACCACTCAGGAAATCCCCGGCCGGGCCGTCCCCGGCACTTCCTCCCGACCGCCCGCCCTCGGACGCGGCCTGGTTCTGCTGATGGCGCTCGCCGCCGCCCTCTCCTGCGCGGGCAACTACTTCGCGCAGCCGCTCCTCGACGTCATCCAGGCCCGTCTGGACCTGGGGCCGACCGCGGCCGGACTCATCGTCACCGCCGCCCAGGCCGGTTACGCTCTGGGGCTGATCCTCCTCGTCCCGCTCGGGGACGTCCTGGACCGGCGGCGGCTCGCGGTGGGGCTGTTCGCCCTCACCTCGTTCTTCCTGCTGGCGACGGCCGCCGCGCCGACCGGGCCGCTGCTCGTCGCGGGGACCCTGCTGACCGCGCTGACCTCGGTCGGGGCGCAGGTGGTGGTGCCGTTCGCGGCGACGCTCGCCGCCCCGGCCGAGCGCGGCCGCGTCGTCGGCATCGTGATGTCCGGGGTGCTGCTCGGCGGACTGGTCGGGCGGATGGCCGCAGGCGCGCTCGCCGAACTGGGCGGCTGGCGGACCGTGTACTGGGTGAACGCCGCGCTCATGGCCGTCATGGCGGTGCTCCTGCACCGTCGGCTGCCCCGGCTGCCCCGGCCGGGCGGCACGGCCTCGATCCCGTACACCGGACTGCTGCGCTCCACGCTGGCGCTGCTGCGCGAGGAGCCCGTGCTGCGCCGCCGGGCCGCCTTCGGCGCGTTCTCCATGGCCTCGTACAGCGTGCAGCTGACCTCGCTGACCTTCCTGCTGGCCGGTTCCCCCTTCGGCTGGAACGCGGCCGCCATCGGGGGGTTCGGTCTGGTGGGGGTCATCGGGGTGATCGGTATGAACATCGCGGCGCGGCTCGGCGACCGGGGCCGGGTGCAGGCGGTCTCGGCGACGGCCGCCCTGCTCCTGACGCTCGCCTGGCTGCCGCTGCTGGCCGGGGGGACCTCGCTGTTCTGGCTGACGGTGGGCGTCATCCTGCTCAACATCGCCCAGCAGGCCGGGCTCAACAGCAGTCAGAACGTGATCTACGCGCTCCGTCCGGAGGCCCGCAACCGGATCAACTCCGCCTTCATGACGCTGTTCTTCATGGGCGGGGCGGCCGGGGCCGCGCTCGCCTCGGTGGTCTGGTCCCGGGCCGGCTGGAGCGGTGTCTGCCTGCTCGGCGGCGCGCTCGCCGCGGGCAGCCTGGCCGTGTGGGTCCTGGAGCGGGTCCGGGCGGCCCCCGGCCCCGGTGCCGTCACTCGTTGACGGCGGTCAGCAGCACCACGGCGTCCTCCAGGGCCAGCAGCCCGTGCCGCTCCTGCGGGATCGGCTGGAGCCCGCCGGCCCCCAGCTCCACGTCGCCGGAGGCCGCCGTGAGCCGGACCCGGCCGCGGAGCACCTGGAGCGAGGCGGCGGCGGGGGCGTTGTGCTCGTCGAGGGCGGAGCCCGCGGTGAGGGCGATGACGGTCTGCCGCAGGGGCTCCTCGTGCAGCAGACGGTGGGCGCTGCGGCCGTGCGCGGAGGCGCGGGCCGCGGTCAGGTGCTCGTCGGCGAGGCTGTTCAGGTCGTCCATGTGCCCACTGTGCCGCAGGGTCCGCCCGGCCGCGATCCTGCCGCGGCCGGTCAGCCGCCTGCCGTCCAGCGGTATCTGACGTCCGGTTCCCCCTCCTCGTTGCGGCTCCCGTCGTCGAAGGCGACGGCGGTGAATCCGTGCCGCTCGTAGAAGGCCCGGGCGTCGGTGTTGCGCTGGAAGACGTGGAGCGTGAGCTCCCCGGCCGCCCGCTCGCGTGCCTCGGCCAGCAGCAGCGAACCGATGCCCCGGCGCCGTACGTCGGGACGGAGGTAGAGGTGTTCCAGCTCGGTCCCGTTCACGGAGGAGAAACCGAGCAGCTCGCCGGCCCCGGTCTCGGCGATCCGCACCGCGGTGCCGGGCAGGACCACATGGGTCATCCAGGCGAGGGTCTCCTCGTCGCTGTGCACCTTCGGCAGATACGGCATGGCCGCGGCGCGCGAGTCGAGGAAGAGCCGGGTGAGCGGCCCGGCGTCCTGCGCGGTCGCCCCTCGGAGCACCACCCGGTCCTCCGGTACGGAATCGTTCGGCACCTTTCCACCCCTCCTGTCCGGCCGACCCCGGCGGGCCGCCCGTCGTCGTGGCCGAACCTACCCGGTCCGCGGGGGCCTGGTTCGGCCGGTCCTCGGGAGACGGGAAGCGCGCCGTGGCGGGCTACCGCTCGGCCCCGGCCCGGCAGGTCACATCCTCGGCGGGGAGCCGGCCCCTGGTCAGGTAGGCCGTGGCCGCCGTGTCCGCGCAGGAATCGCCGCCGGGCGCGTAGAGGACGCCGTGTCCCTCGCCGTCGGCGACGGTGAGCACCCGGGAGCCGCGCGTGCCCGGGGTCGCGGGCTGACACCGGCCCGCGCGGCCCGTCCCCGGTGTGAGAATGCGTGGATGGACGACGGGGCTGGAATACGGGGGCGGTTGACGACCGCGGCACGGGTGGCGGAGAACTCGGGGGCGGACGAGGACCTGCACGCCTACTGGGCCCTGGTCGAGGAGGTGGTGGAGGGGGCGAGCGCGGAGACCGTGGCGCACTGCGCGTCGGAGCTGCTGGGATCGGCCGGTGTCCTGGAGCGGGAGGCGGGCTGCGATCTGGCCGGAAAGGCGGCCGAGGCGCACGAGTCCTTGCGCGGCGGGGCGGCGATGTCCCTGATGGCGCTGGCCGGGGTGGAGACGGAGCGCCGTGTGCTGTCGTCCCTCGTCCACGCCCTGGGCCGGACGCGGGACCCGCGCGCCGTTCCCGTGCTGGTGCGGCTGTCCGGACACGAGGACGCCGGTCTGCGGCGCGACGTCGCCTCGGAGTTCGCCTCCGTCGACAGCGGCCTGCCCGACGGGCCCGACGTCCGGGCGCTGATCCGGCTCACCGGGGACCAGGACCCGGAGGTCCGCGCATGGGCGGCCTTCACGCTGGGGTTCCAGCTGGAGCAGGACACCGCCGCCATCAGGGACGCGCTCCGGACGTGCACCACCGACACGCACGGCGCGGTCCGGGAGGAGGGGGCCCGGGGGCTGGCCCGACGGCACGACCCGCGGGCCGTCCCGCTGATCGCGCACCTGCTGGACTCCGACGACGGATCCTGCCTCTTCCTCGTCGACGCGGCGGCGATCCTGGGCGTCCCCGAACTCCTGCCCGCGCTGGCCGCCTACGGGCCCGATCCGGCCGGGGCCGAGTGGGCCGCCGCGGCCTGCGACCCGGTGCGGCGGGTCCGGATGGAGGCCGATGCCTGGGCGGTCGTCGTGGAGTTGGAGCGGCTGCGCCCGGATCTCGGCGCGGCGCTCCGGTCACCGCGCTACGAGTCGGTGCACGCGCTGAAGGTGAGTCACCGGGAGTCGGCCGGTACGGAGTACGACGCGGCCGCGCTGCTCGCCCGCGCCGGTGGCGACCCGGCACGGGCGGCCGCTCTGGTGGTGGCCGACCTCGCCGGTCCTGCCGCGGGCGGGTCGCGGACCGGCGGGCTCCCGGGGTCCCCGGCGTAGGCGGCGCGGC
Source organism: Streptomyces sp. NPDC001108 (assembly GCF_053598535.1). Classification (NCBI taxonomy): domain Bacteria; kingdom Bacillati; phylum Actinomycetota; class Actinomycetes; order Kitasatosporales; family Streptomycetaceae; genus Streptomyces; species Streptomyces sp. NPDC001108. The sequence goes on along the minus strand of NZ_JBSFKL010000006.1, from coordinate 83,849 downwards.
GGGGGCCGTCGCCGGACCGCCGTCCGGCGGGGCGGTCTCGGCACGGTGCGGGCGGCCCGGGAAAATGGGACGGAAGCAACCGGAGCGACCACCGACACCAAGGAGCAGGCATGCCGCACGAGCGAGCCGGACAACCGGCCCGGCCCGAGGATCTCATCGATGTGGCCCGGCTGGTGACGGCGTACTACACGCTGCACCCGGACCCGGCCGACCCGGACCAGCGGGTGGCGTTCGGCACCTCCGGCCACCGCGGTTCGGCCACGGCCACCGCGTTCAACGAGGACCACATCGCCGCCACCAGCCAGGCGATCTGCGAGTACCGGGCGCTCCAGGGCATCGACGGGCCGCTCTTCCTCGGCGCCGACACCCACGCGCTGTCGGAACCCGCCCGGGTGACCGCCGTCGAGGTGTTCGCCGCCAACGACGTGACCGTGCTGCTCGATCCGGCCGACGGCTACACCCCGACCCCGGCGGTCTCGCACGCGATCCTCGGCCACAACCGGGGCCGCACGGAGCGGTTCGCCGACGGCGTGGTGGTGACGCCCTCCCACAACCCGCCGGGCGACGGCGGGTTCAAGTACAACCCGCCGAACGGCGGCCCCGCCGGGTCCGAGGCCACCGGCTGGATCCAGCGGCGGGCCAACGAGATCATCGCCGCCGGGTCGAAGGAGGTGCGGAGGATGCCGTACGCCCGCGCGCGTGCGGCGTCGACCACCGGGACGTACGACTTCCTCGGCGGCTACGTGGCCGATCTTCCGGCGGTGCTCGACCTGGACGCGGTGCGGGCGGCCGGGGTGCGGATCGGCGCCGATCCGCTGGGCGGGGCGTCGGTCGCGTACTGGGGCCGGATCGCCGAGCAGCACCGGCTCGACCTCACGGTGGTCAATCCGCTGACCGATCCCACCTGGCGGTTCATGACGCTGGACTGGGACGGGAAGATCCGGATGGACTGCTCCTCGCCGTACGCGATGGCCTCGCTGATCGAGCGGCGCGACCGGTTCCGGATCGCGACGGGGAACGACGCCGACGCGGACCGGCACGGCATCGTGACACCGGACGGCGGGCTGATGAACCCGAACCACTACCTGGCCGTCGCCATCGACTACCTGTACCGGCACCGAGAGCGCTGGCCGGAGTCGACGGGGGTCGGCAAGACGCTGGTCTCCTCGGGGATGATCGACCGGGTCGCCGCCGGTCTAGGCCGCCGGCTGGTCGAGGTCCCGGTCGGATTCAAGTGGTTCGTGGACGGGCTGGCCGACGGTTCGCTCGGGTTCGGCGGCGAGGAGTCCGCCGGGGCGTCGTTCCTGCGCAAGGACGGCTCGGTGTGGACGACCGACAAGGACGGCATCCTGCTGGCGCTGCTCGCCTCGGAGATCCTCGCGGTGACGGGCTCGTCCCCCTCGGAGCGGTACGCGGAGCTCGCCGCCCGGTTCGGCGAGCCGGCGTACGCGCGGATCGACGCCCCGGCCGACCGGGAGCAGAAGGCGGTTCTCGCGCGCCTCTCCCCCGAGCAGGTCACCGCGGACACCCTGGCCGGTGAGCCGGTCACGGCGGTGCTGACCGAGGCGCCCGGCAACGGGGCGCCGATCGAGGGCATCAAGGTGACCACGGAGAACGCCTGGTTCGCGGCCCGCCCCTCGGGGACCGAGGACGTCTACAAGATCTACGCGGAGTCCTTCCTCGGCGCCGACCACCTCTCCCGGGTCCAGGAGGAGGCGAAGGCGGTGGTCGCCACTGCGCTGGGCTCCTGAGCCCCGGGCGACGGCCGGTTCCGGTGGTCCGGAACCGGCCGTTGCGCCCGGCCGGGAACAGTGCTTGGCTGGACACCACAAGATATGAATAGGGGTTCAGACCATGGCCTACCGCGCCACCGCCCGTACCGAGGCCACCCGGCTCGCCCACCGCGAACGGCTCCTCGACGCGGCGCGGCAGCTGCTCGCCGAGGGCGGGTACCCGGCGGCCAGTGTCTCCGCGCTCGCCCGGCGGGCCGGTGTCGCGACCGGCAGCGTGTACAACCACTTCGCCTCCAAGCAGGAGTTGCTGGCCGCGGTCTTCCGGCATGTCGCGAGTCATGAACTCGAAGCGGTGCGGGAGGCGGTGCGGGTCCGCGACGGCGCCCGGGAGCAGTTGCGGGCGCTGGTCGAGGTCTTCTCGTACCGCGCGCTGAGCAGTCCGCGTACCGCCTGGGCGCTGCTGGCCGAGCCGGTCGACCCGCTCGTCGAGGAGGAGCGGCTCGGCTACCGGCGCGGCTATCACGCACTTGCCGGGACCATCATCGCCACCGGGATCCGTACGGGCGAACTCCCGCCGCAGGACGTCGAGTTGTCGGCCGCCGCGGTGATCGGCGCGGTCGGCGAGGCGTTGCTCGGCCCGCTCTCGCCGGTCGGGGAGGGGGCCGGGGCGGAGGCGGAGCCGGTCGTGGAGGCCCTCACCGCGCTGTGCCTCAGGGCGGTCGGCGCCCGGCCCGCCTGAACGACCGGCCCCGCACGCCCCGCCCTCATCGACGCAACAGGACAGGAGCACCGCCATGACCGTCACCGAGCACCGGGCCGGCCCGCACCCCGGGGCCCCCGCACCGCACCCCACCCACGAGGTCACCAACCAGGCACCGCCCCGCAGGGATCTCGACGAGTACGGCACCAACGCGCCGCTCGCCGAAGCCGTCCGGACCTTCGGCGCCAGCTGGCACGAGCCGCGCCTGCACACGATCGGCACCCTGGTCGGCTCCGGGGACTTCCAGGACGCCACGGAGCTGGCCCACACCTCGCCGCCCGTCCTGCGCACCCACGACCGGTTCGGCAACCGGATCGACGAGATCGAGTTCCACCCCGCGTACCACGAGATCATCGGCGCGGCCGTGGCGCACGGCACGCACACCGCGGGCTGGGCCGCCCCGAAGCCCGGGGCGGCGGTGGCGCGGGCGGCGTCCTTCATGCTCTTCGCGCAGATCGAGCCCGGCCACGCCTGCCCGATGTCCATGTCGCACGCCGTGGTCCCGGTCCTCCAGCGCGACCCGGACGTGGGGCGCGCGTGGCTGCCGGGGCTGCTGAGCCGCTCCTACGACCCCCGGACGATCGCCCCGGCCGAAAAGTCCGGGCTGATCTTCGGCATGGGGATGACGGAGAAGCAGGGCGGCTCCGACGTACGGGCCAACACCACCCGGGCCGTCCCGGTGGCCTCCGACCCCGAGGGCCGGGCCCATCTCCTGACCGGCCACAAGTGGTTCTTCTCCGCCCCGCAGTCGGACGCCTTCCTGGTGCTGGCCCAGGCGGAGGCCGGGCTGACCTGCTTCCTGGTGCCGCGCGTGCTGCCCGACGGCACCCGCAACACCCTCCGCGTCCAGCGGCTGAAGAACAAGCTCGGCAACAAGTCGAACGCCTCCTCGGAGGTGGAGTTCGACGGCACCTGGGCGGTCCGGACCGGTGAGCCGGGCCGGGGCGTGGCGACCATCATCGAGATGGTCAACCACACCCGGCTGGACTGCGTGCTCGGCACCACCGCGGGCATGCGGCAGTCGGTCTCGGAGGCGATCTGGCACGCCCGGCACCGCAGTGCCTTCGGCGCCCGGCTCGTCGATCAGCCGGCCATGGCGGCGGTCCTGGCCGATCTGGCGCTGGAGACGGAGGCGGCGACCTGGACCTCGCTGCGGCTGGCGCACGCGTACGAGAGCGGCGCCGGGGAGTCCGAGGAGCTGTTCCGGCGGCTGGCCACCGCCGTGTCCAAGTACTGGATCTGCAAGCGCGGTCCGCACCACGCCTACGAGGCGCTGGAGTGCCTGGGCGGCAACGGCTACACCGAGGACTGGCCGCTGGCCCGGCGCTACCGCGAGCAGCCGGTGATGGCGGTGTGGGAGGGGTCGGGCAACGTCATCGCGCTCGACGTGCTGCGCGGCATCGGGCGGACCCCGCACGCGCTGGACGCGTTCTGGGCCGAGCTGGAGACCACGGCCGGTGCCAGCTCCGTGCTGGACGCGCATGTCGGCCGGGTGCGGCGGGAACTCGCCGAGAACCTGAAGGATCCGGTCGCGGCGCAGTTGCGGGCGCGTGCCTCGGTGGAGGGCATGGCGCTGGCGCTCCAGGCCTCGCTGATGCTCCGCCACGCGCCCTCGGCGTCGGCCGAAGCGTTCGTCGCCGCCCGGCTGGGCGAGGAGCGCGGCCACCAGTACGGTGTCCTGCCGCGCGGGACGGCCACCGCCGCGATCGTGGAGCGGCACTCCGGCGCGGAGGGCTGAGCCGCCACCGGGCCCGGGGCGGTGTTCCCGGGCCCGGCCTCAGGCCGTCGCGTCGCGCCAGGCGTACGGCGGGGGCACCGGGCCCGTCGCGGGGTCGCCGCCCACGGTCTCCAGCTCCTTGTCGGCGGCCCTCATCAGCTGGGCGGCGACGTCCTTCATCGCCCGCCCGGCCGCGAGATCGTCGCCGATGGCGGGTACGTCCACGTCCTGCGGATTGCAGTGGGCCACCCCGTGCCCGGTGACCTTCCCGGCACCGGTGTCCAGGACCGCCTCCGCCCTGGTCGTGCCGTCGTCCTCGGTCAGGCCGAGACGGAGCCGCCACTCCTGCGTGCGGGTCATCGCACACCTCCTGCGACCGCGCCCGGTCGCGTCGCGCCGCCTCGACGCGGTCCTGTCCCCAGCATCCACCCGGGCGGCCCGGTCCGCGCGTTCCCGCTCGCCCTGCGGGGACGGCACCGCCGAAATAGGATGCGGGATGACGATGTCCAGCGAGGGCGGGCGCCGACCGGCCCCGGAGTGCGCCGCACGGACGGGCGCGGTGCGGAGCGGCCCATGAACCGGCGTCGGCCTCCCCGTGCGGCGAGCTCCGACGAGCTGCTCACCACCCTGCAGCAGCTGACCTCCCGGGCCCGCCGCGAGGTGGAGCTGCACCGGGCGCGGCTGGAGCTGGCCGAGGTCCTCCAGCGCGACATGCTCCCGGCCTCGCTGCCCGCCCGCCCCGGACTCCAGACCGCCGCCCGGTACACACCGGCGCGCAGCGGCCTCGACATCGGCGGCGACTGGTACGACGGGTTCGTGCTGCCGGACGGGACGCTGGCGTTCGCCATCGGGGACGTCCAGGGCCACGACGTCGAGGCAGCCGCCTTCATGGGCCAGGTGCGGATCGCGATGCGGGCGATCTCCGCCACGGCCACGGACCCCGGCGAGGTGGTGGCCCGGACCAACGACCTGCTGGTCTCGGCGGGCTCCGGGCTCTTCGCCACCTGTACGTTCGTCCGGCTCGACCCGGAGTCGCGGGAGCTGTACAGCGCGCGGGCCGGTCATGTCGCCGCGGTGTGGGCCACCACCGACGGCCGGTCCGGGGTGACCAGCGACGAGGGCGGGCTGCCGCTCGGCATCCAGGCTGGCGAGCGGTATCCGGTCACCCGGCGGCGGCTGACCGATCCGGGCGCGTTCGTGCTGGTCACGGACGGGGTGGTGGAGGGCCCCTCGTTCCCGATCGACCAGGGCCTCGAAGCGGTGACCCGGCTGGTGCGGGCGGGGGCCGGCTCCGGCGCCGGGGAGCTGGCCGACACGGTGCTGCGGGCGGCCGGGCAGACCGGGCACCGGGACGACGCCGCCGTGCTCGTGGTGCGCCACGGCGCCGCGCCCGGCACGGGCCGCCGGGCGGCCGTGTCCGGAGCGGCCTGACCGGCCCGGCGCCCCCAGGCGTGTCACGCGGCCGCCGCCTGTCCGGGCCGGTGTCTGATGAGACGCGTGATCCGCAGTGAGAGAACCGGGCGGACGGCGGCGACCGTCCTGCGTGTCCTGGCGGTCGCCGCCGCCTACTACGCGGCCGGCGGGCTCGGCCTCATCGAGCAGGTCTCCGTCCACGGGGCGGTCGTCACCCCGCTCTGGCCGCCGACCGGTATCGCGCTGGGCGCGCTGGTCCTCCTGGGGCCGGGGGTCTGGCCCGGTGTCGCGCTCGGCTCGCTGCTCGTCGTCGCCACGCTCAGCGGGTCGGTCACCCCGTCCACCTTCGTCGTGGTGGCGGGCAACACCGCGGCCCCGCTCTGCTCGTACCTGATGCTGCGCAGGGCCGGATTCCGCAGCGAGCTGGACCGGCTGCGCGACGGGGTCGTGCTGGTCTTCCTCGGCGCGCTGGCCGGGATGACGGTGAGCGCGACCGTGGGCGCGGGCATGCTGCTGATCGACGGCGAGCTGCCGCAGAGCGGATTCTGGCCGGTCTGGGCGGCCTGGTGGTCGGGGGACGCGATGGGGGTGCTCGTGGTCACCCCGCTGCTGCTCGTGCTGCGCAGGGCCCGGCTGCCCCGGGCCGGTGACCGGTGGGGCGAGGCGAGTGCGCTGGCGGTCGTCTCGGTGGTGGTGTCGCTGGTGGCCACCCGCAGCTCGCTGTCCATGATCTGCCTGGTGTTCCCCCTGATCGTCTGGGCCGCGCTCCGCTTTCAGCTGGCGGGCAGCGCGCCCTGCGCCCTGCTGGTGTCGGTGCTGGCCGCGGCCGCCGGTACGGAGGGAGCGGGCCCGTTCGAGGGGCTGGCGATCGTCCATGTGATGGTCAGCCTCGCCGTGTTCAACGGCTGCGTGGCCCTGACCGCGCTGCTCCTCGCGGCGGTGGTGACCGAGCAGCTCAACGTCCGCCACCGCATCGAACGCGCCTGCGAGGAACTGGCCGAAGTGGTCGATCAGCTGGCGCCCGGACGAGCCGCGGCGGCCTGGCCGCCCCGGTCCGGGGACGGGGTCGACCACCGCTGAACCGCGCGCCCCGTCACCGTCGTCCGGGACGCACGTGCTCCCCCGCGGCCGGAGCGTCCCGCTCCAGGCGGGCCCCCAGGGTGGCGGCGAAGTCCTCGGCGCGGGCCAGCTGGACGCGCAGCTTCTCCACCTGCTCGGTGGCGGTCTGCCGGTAGGTCCGCACGCGCTCCAGCAGCGCCTCGCGCTCGCCGTCGTCGAGAGCGTCAGCGCCGTCCAGGCGGTCGGTGGCGTCCAGCAGGTCGCGCATCTGCTCCAGCGTGAAGCCCAGGGGCTTCATCCGGCGGATCACCATGAGCCGGGCGACGTCCGTCTCGGTGTAGAGGCGGAACCCGCCCTGGGACCGGGCGGAGGGAATGACCAGGCCGGTCTCCTCGTAGTGCCGGATGGTGCGCAGGGACAGCTCCGTCCGCGCGGCGACCTCGCCGATCTGCATGTGCCTGTCGTCCACGCCGTCTCCCTGGTCCTCCCCGTCGTGGCGGGACTCGGCCCACCACGACCTCACCGATCTCTACCCTAACGTTAGGGTAGAGTTGCTGAAGGCGAGCGCGGTCCGACCGCCCCGCCGCCGTTCCGGGGCCGATGACGTTCCCGGCGACATCCCGATTCTCGCAGGAGAGAGCGTGCGCGAGCCCATGACGCCGATCGCCGCCGCCTGCCCGCCGTGACGCTCCGCCCCCGGACGTGACCCGTCGGTCCGGACACCACCCGGGCCCCCGGCCCACGCCCGCCACGACCCCCGGCCCGACCCGGGCCGCCCACGGGATACCGGCCGGTCTCCCGCGGCTCCTCCCCGCACGCCCCGGCCCGCCCCCGGTGTGCCCAAGCACGACAGGTACGCATCCCCTTGTCTTCTGCTGCTGCGACCCCCGCCGCGTGGCTGCGCGGCCTCAGGCCCGACTGGCTGAACGACCCCAGGGTCTGGCGCACCGAGGTCCTGGCCGGGCTGGTCGTCGGCCTCGCCCTGATCCCCGAGGCGATCTCCTTCTCGATCATCGCCGGGGTCGACCCGGCGGTCGGCCTGTTCGCCTCCTTCACCATGGCCGTGGTCATCTCCGTCGTCGGCGGACGCCGGGCGATGATCTCCGCCGCCACCGGCGCCGTCGCCCTCGTGATCGCTCCCCTGAACCGGGAGCACGGCCTGGGCCACCTCTTCGCCACCGTCATCCTGGCCGGTGTCTTCCAGGTGGTCCTGGGCGCGCTCGGGGTGGCGAAGCTGATGCGGTTCGTGCCGCGCAGCGTGATGGTCGGCTTCGTCAACGCCCTCGCGATCCTGATCTTCATGGCGCAGGTGCCCGAGATGCACGACGTGCCCTGGGCGGTGTATCCGCTGATCACCGGCGGGCTGGCCCTGATGGTGTTCTTCCCGAAGGTCACCAGGGTGGTTCCCGCCCCGCTCGTCTCGATCGTCGTCCTGACCGTCATCACGGTCGGGGCCGGGATAGCGGTGCCGACCGTCGGCGACAGGGGCACGCTGCCGTCCTCGCTGCCCGTACCGGGCCTGCCGGACGTGCCGTTCACCCTCGACACCCTGACGACGATCGCCCCGTACGCGTTCGCGATGGCGCTGGTCGGCCTGATGGAATCACTGATGACGGCGAAGCTCGTCGACGACCTCACCGACACCCGCTCCTCCAAGACCCGCGAGTCGATCGGCCAGGGCGTGGCCAACATCGTCACCGGCTTCTTCGGCGGCATGGGCGGCTGCGCCATGATCGGCCAGACGATGATCAACGTGAAGGTCTCCGGCGCCCGTACCCGCCTCTCCACCTTCCTGGCGGGCGTGTTCCTGATGGTGCTGTGCATCGTCTTCGGCCCCGTCGTCTCCGACATCCCGATGGCCGCCCTCGTCGCCGTGATGGTCATGGTGTCCTTCGCGACGTTCGACTGGCACTCCATCGCCCCCAGGACCCTGAAGCGGATGCCCGCCGGCGAGATCGCCGTCATGGCCATCACCGTGATCGTGGTGGTCGCCACCGACAACCTCGCCATCGGCGTCGTCGTCGGTTCCCTCACCGCCATGGCCGTCTTCGCCAGGCGCGTCGCCCACCTCACCGGGGTCACCGCCGTCACCGACCCCGACGGCCGCACGGTGGTCTACCGGGTCACCGGAGAACTGTTCTTCGCCTCCTCCAACGACCTCGTCGGCCGGTTCGACTACGCCGGCGACCCGGACAAGGTCGTCATCGACCTGTCGGCCGCCCACGTCTGGGACGCCTCCTCCGTGGCCACCCTGGACGCGATCGGGACCAAGTACGCCCAGCGCGGCAAGACGGTGGAGATCACCGGCCTGAACGACCCGAGCGCAGACCTCCACGCCAGGCTGACCGGCGGACTCACCGGCGGCCACTGACCCACGGGGCGCCCCCGGCCGGTCCGGCGCACCACCGCGCCGAAGCTTTCCGGCCAACGGCGTCACCGTACGGCTGTTCGCTCGTTTGTTGGCCGGGGAAGGCCTCCCGGCGGCGCCCCGTGGCGAACCAACCTGGGTGGGCGACCCGAGCGGTCGACCGGCACGGATGCCCCCACACCTCCGCATTCGGGCGTACTTCAAATGCCGCACTCGGCCACAGACCGATCGATCCGGCGCGGAACGGGACGAGAACCGAGCCAGTACACATGTCTGAACTTCACGAGAACTCCAGCGAAAAGCCACACGTGTGGATATCGTGCAGCGAGCGTGGGCGCGTCCGTCGGACCAGGAGATCGGCGGATGCGCCCTGCTCATGACGTTGCGACGGCGACTGGGGGGTTCATGGGGTACGCCGAGCTACCCGATGCGGACAGGTCGGCCCGGCCGGGACCGGCCTGGGTGCTTCGTTCGAATCAGCCCGGCGCGATCCGGACAAGAGCTCCCGGGGTGCGGCGCCCGCACCCGCTGCCGGAGCCGCCCCGGGGCAACGGCACCGGCCCCCGGCGGCGGACACCGGCCGGGCCCCGCCGCAGGACCGGCCCGGCCCCCCAGGGGGCGAGGGCGCCCGAGCACATACCCGGCACACAGACGGCCGTCCTCGGCGCCGAGCTCCTCGGGCTGGGGATACCCGCGTGGCTGGTGCTGCGCGCCGCGGGGCTGCCGCCCGCGCCGCTCGCCGTCTCCGTCGCCTCGGCCGCGCTGCTCTGGTCGGGGCTGCGGGCGTTACGCGGCCGGTACGCCGACCGTCCGCCGGACGGGGCCACGGGAGTCCTGGCCTCGGCCGGTGACTGGCTGCTGCTCATGGGTGTGCTCGCCGTACTGCGCGGACTGACCGGCGATCCGGTCGGTCCCGGGACGGCGGTCCTGGCCGTGCTGCCCGCCCTGCCCGCCTCCGTCGCGGCGCAGGCCCTGCGGCGGCTGCCCCGGCCCGGACACCGGCGCGGCCCGGTCCGGCGGGTGCTGGTGGTCGGTGAAGCGCCGGGGGTGGACCGGGCGGTGCGGGCTCTCGCGTCCCGGACCGACCATCCGTACCGGGTCGTGGCCGCGGTGCCGGTGGGGGGCGCGCCGCTGGGGTGCGGGGTGCCGGTGCCGGGCCGCCTCGCCCCACAGCCCGCCGACGACGACGTGTCGACCGTCCTGGGCGGGGCCTTCGCCCAGGACGCGGACCTGGCCCTGGTGGTCCCCGGCCCCCGGCTCTCCGAGGAGCGGCTGACCCGGCTCTCCTGGGGGCTGCACGACGGCGGGCTCGCGCTGTCCGTCCTGCCGGGGCTCTCCGGCCTCGCGCCCGCCCGCGTCCGGCCCGCCGAGGCGGCCGGGCTCACCCTGCTGCACATCGCGCCGCCGCTGCGCCGGGGGCCGCAGCCGGTCGTGAAGGCGGTGGTGGACCGGTTGGGCGCCGCCCTCGGCCTGCTGGCCCTGGCCCCGTTGCTGGTGCTGATCGGGGCGGCGGTCCGGCTCGGCTCCGCCGGTCCGGTCTTCCACCGCCAGATCCGCCAGGGCCGGAACAACCGGCCCTTCACCATGTGGAAGTTCCGCACGATGGTCCTCGACGCCGAGAGCCGCAAGCCGCGCCTGGCCGCCGAGAACGAGACCGACGGCCCGATGTTCAAGATGCGCCGCGACCCCCGGGTCACCGCCGTCGGCCGCCTGCTGCGCCGTACCTCGCTCGACGAGCTGCCCCAGCTGCTCAATGTGGTCCGCGGCGAGATGTCGCTGGTCGGCCCCCGGCCCCCGCTGCCGGACGAGGTGTCCCGCTACGACGAGCGCGAGCTGCGCCGCCTCGCGGTGCGGCCGGGGCTGACCGGCCTCTGGCAGGTCAGCGGCCGCTCCGACCTGTCCTGGCAGGAGACGGTCTCCCTCGACCTCTGGTACGTCGACAACTGGTCGGTGGCCACGGACATGGGGCTCATGGCCCGCACGCTGCGCGCCGTCGCCGACGGCCGCGGGGCGTACTGAGAGCGGCGGCGGACGATGCGAGGAGCCCCCGCGCCCCGGGACGGCACGCCCGGACGCTCACCCCTTGTCGGCGTGCTGTTCCAGCCACCACGCGTAGGTCCCGGCGATCCCGTCGCGCAGCGCGATCCGCGGCGCGAAGCCGAGGGCGGTGAGGCGGGAGACGTCGAGCAGCTTGCGCGGGGTGCCGTCCGGCTTGTCCGCGTCCCAGCCGACCTTCCCGCGAAATCCGGTCACATCCGCGACGAGCCCGGCGAGTTCGCGGATGGTCAGATCGCTTCCGCAGCCGATGTTGACCGGTTCGTCGCCGTCGTACCGCTCCAGCAGCAGCAGGCAGGCGGCAGCCAGGTCGTCGACGTGCAGGAACTCCCGGCGCGGGCTCCCCGACCCCCAGAGCACGACCTCCGGCGCGCCGCCGACGCGGGCCTCGTGGAACCGGCGGATCAGCGCGGGCAGAACGTGCGAGGTCGCGAGGTCGAAGGTGTCGCCGGGTCCGTAGAGATTGGTGGGCATGGCGCTGATGTAGGAGGCGCCGTACTGCCTGCGGTAGGAGCGGATCTGCGTGATCCCGGCGATCTTGGCGATGGCGTACGGCTCGTTCGTCGGCTCCAACGCGCCGGTGAGCAGGGCGCTTTCGGGGATCGGCTGCGGGGCGAGCCGGGGGTAGATGCACGAGGAGCCGAGGAAGAGGAGCCGCTCGGTCCCGGCCGCGTGCGCCCCGGCGATCACGCTCAGCTGGATGCGCAGGTTGTCCTCGATGAACTGCACGGGGTACGTGCTGTTGGCCATGATCCCGCCGACCCGGGCGGCGGCCAGCACCACGGCGTCCGGCCGGGCGGAACGGAGGAACGCCCCGGTCCGTTCGCCGTCGCGCAGGTCCAGCCGGTCGCGGTCCCGGGTGAGCACCTCGTACCCCTCGGCGGTCAGGCGGCGGGCCACCGCCGAGCCGACCAGGCCGCGGTGCCCGGCGACGAAGACGCGCGCGCCGGATCGCAGCAGCGGACGGGCGGAATCCCGGGGGCGGCCGGGGAGATCGGTCGTCATGGGCCGGATTCTGCCAGTCGGCGCGGTCGGTGATGACGTCTTGCCGGGGATCGCCCGATGCGGCTATCCCGGCGGAAAGCATTCGGTGCGGAGACAACGGTCACCGAGGTGACCGGAGAAGGGGGAATCGTGGCGAAGACCGCGCTCATCACCGGCGTGACCGGCCAGGACGGCTCGTACCTGGCCGAGCTGCTGCTCGACAAGGGGTACACCGTCCATGGGCTGATCAGACGCTCGTCGAGCTTCAACACCGAGCGGATAGACCACATCTACCAGGGACCCGAGGAGGAGAACCGCTCGTTCCTGCTGCACCACGCCGACCTCGCCGACGGGGTCGCGCTGGTCAACCTGCTGCGCGACATCCGGCCGGACGAGGTCTACAACCTGGGCGCGCAGTCGCATGTCCGCGTCTCGTTCGACGCCCCGCTGTACACGGGGGACGTGACCGGACTCGGTACCGTCCGGCTGCTGGAGGCGGTCCGGGCCAGCGGGATCGACACCCGGGTCTACCAGGCGTCGTCGTCCGAGATGTTCGGCGCCAACCCGCCGCCGCAGAACGAGCGCACCCCGTTCCATCCGCGCAGCCCGTACAGCGTCGCGAAGGTCTACTCGTACTGGTCCACCGTCAACTACCGCGAGGCGTACGGGATGTTCGCGGTGAACGGGATCCTCTTCAACCACGAGTCCCCGCGCCGCGGTGAGACCTTCGTGACCCGGAAGATCACCCGGGGCGTGGCCAGGATCAAGGCGGGCCTGCAGACCCATCTCCACCTGGGCAATCTGGACGCGGTCCGCGACTGGGGGTACGCCCCCGAGTACGTCGAGGCGATGTGGCGGATGCTCCAGCGCGACACCCCGGACGACTATGTGGTCGCCACCGGCGAGGGCGTCAGCGTCCGGCGGTTCCTGGAGTACGCCTTCGCGCACGCGGGCCTCGACTGGCGCGAACACGTCCGCCACGACGCCAAGTACGAACGTCCCAGCGAAGTGGACGCCCTGATCGGGGACGCCGCCAAGGCCGAGGAACTGCTCGGCTGGAAACCGGTGGTGCGGTCCCGGGAGCTCGCCAGGATCATGGTCGAGGCGGACATCCGGCAGTTGTCCGACCAGCTCGCCGGAGCGTCCGTGCGGGTGGACCGATGAGACCTCGCGGCCCCGGCGCCGCTGTGCGCCCCTCACCGACGGCGGCCGCCCGGTCGCCGCTCGCTCTCACCATCGGAGCCGAATGATGAACGCAACCACGGGGCGCAGACGCTCCGGGCCCGGCCGGCTGCGTGCCGCGGCCGCGGCGCTCGCCCTGCTCGCCGGGGCCCTGTCCGCCGCGGCGTCGGTGACCTCGCCCGCCTCGGCCCTCACCGCACCGGTCGCGCTGACGGCGGACGACCTGTCCACCTGGCAGACCAACGGCATCGTCTGGGCGATGGCCGGTTCGTCCAGTGGCGTCGTCTACACCGGCGGGACCTTCTCCACCGTCCGCCCGCCCGGCGCGGCGGCCGGCACCTCGGAGCAACCGGCGGTGAACTTCGCCGCCTTCGACGCCGCGACGGGCGAACCGACCGACTGCCGGCTCTCGTTCACCCTGTCGTCCGGGACGGCCACCGTGCGCGCCCTGGCGCTCTCACCGGATCAGAAGACCCTGTATGTCGGCGGCCAGTTCGGGTCGGTGAGCGGGGTCGGGGTCAGCAACATCGCCGCGATCGACACCGCCACCTGCACCCCGCGCCAGGACTTCAAGCTCGCCGTCTCCGCGACGGTGCGGGCGCTGAGCGTCACCGCCGACACCGTGTATCTCGGGGGCGACTTCAACTCGGTGGCCGGGCAGACCAGGAACAAGTTCGCCGCGGTCACCACGGCGGCCGCGCTGAAGCCGTGGAAGGCGGACACCGACGAGGTGGGCCGGGCGGTCGAGCTCACCCCGGACGGCAAGCACGTGCTGCTCGGCGGCGACTTCTTCACCGTCAACGGCACCACGTCGCACGCGCTGGCGGTCGTCGACGCGACGACCGGGGCGGTGGCCAAGAGCTATCCGGCCGGGTTCATCCCCGACGCCTCAGTGGTGAAGGACCTGGCGACCGACGCCACCGGTTTCTACACCGCCAACGAGGGCACCGGGGGCGGTGTGTTCGACGGGCGGATCGCCCTGGACCTGGGCACCTTCGCGCAGCGCTGGCGGGACACCTGCCTCGGCGCGACCCAGGCCGTCCTGGTGTACAAGGACGTTCTGTACAGCGGGTCCCACGCCCATGACTGCGCCACCATGGGCGAGTTCCCCAACCAGCCGCGCAAGCATCTGCTGGCCCAGTCGGTGACCGATCCCACCCTGCTGCCCTGGTTCCCGGACACCAACGACGGCATCGGCGAGCCGGTCGGGCCGAGGGTGATGGCCCAGGCGGACAAGGGCGGTCACCACTACCTCTGGGTGGGCGGCGAGTTCACCACCGTCAACGGCACCGCCCAGCAGGGGCTGACCCGGTTCGCCGACGGCCCGGACACCGGGGCGCCCTGGGTGCCGAACGTCAGCGTCTCCACGGTCGCCGCCGGCAAGGTGGAGGTGAACTGGCAGGCCAGTTTCGACACCGACGACGGCACCCTCACCTACCGGATCTACCGGGACGGCGGGACCACCCCGGTGTACACCACGACCGGCTACTCGGTGTTCTGGGACCGGCCTCAGCTGAGGTGGACCGACACGGACGTGGCACCGGGCGAGACCCACACGTACCGGATCACCGCGAGCGACGGCACCAACACCAGCGCCAAGTCGCCCGCCGTCTCCGCGACCGTGGCGTCCGCCGCCGCGAAGTACCCGGCCAGGGTCCTCTCCGACGGCGCCTCGCTGTACTGGCGGTACGACGACCCCTCGACGTTCGTCGGCGACACCGGCGGCGGCCGCGACAACGGCTTCGCCCGCAACTCCCCCACCCGGCAGGCGGTCCCGGCCGCCGTCGCGGGCCCGTCCACGGCGCTCGGCCTCAACGGGACCAGCCAGTACGTCTACAGCAACAAGCGCCACCCGCAGCCCGCCAAGTTCTCCGTGGAGACCTGGTTCCGGACCACGACCACCACGGGCGGCCGGATCGTCGGCTTCAGCAATCTGACCATGCAGGACAGCACCCAGTACGACAAGCACATCTACATGCGCGACGACGGGAAGCTGGTCTTCGGCGTGAAGAGCGGCAGCGCCCGCACCATCACCACCCCCGCCGCGTACAACAACGGCGCCTGGCACCACGTCGTCGCCACCCAGGGCACCGGCGGAATGGCACTGTACGTCGACGGGGTGCTGCGCGCCTCGACCACCCAGTACACCACCAACGAGAAGTACGACGGCTACTGGCGGGTCGGCGGGGACAACCTGAACGGCTGGCCGAACAAGCCGTCCAGCACGTTCTTCGCCGGTCAGGTCGACGAGACCGCCGTCTACCCGACCGCGCTGACCAGTGCGCAGATCAGTGCCCACTACGCGCTGAGGACCAGCGGATGAGGGGTCCGTTCCGGGCCGGTGCCGCCGTCGTCGTCCTGACGGCGGCGCTGGCCGCCTGCGGCTCGTCGCCCTCCCCGGCCCCGCACCCGGGCGGCGCGCCGGAGGCGGCCGGCACCGGCGCGACCCCGCCCCCGCACGCCTCCTCCGTCCCCCGGGACCCCGCAGACCCCTCGGCCCCGCGCACCACCGAACCGCCGAGGATCCCGGTCGAGCAGCTCACCCCGGCCACCGGTTCGTTCACCGGGAAGCAGAAGGAGTACCTGACCGACCGGGTGCCCCGGGGCATGGACCCGGCGGCCGTGCTCCAGACCGGCCAGGAGACCTGCGACCGGCTGCGCTACCTGGTGAAGGCCGACCGGGACGTGGCGGTCGGCGCGCTCCTGACCGGTGAGATCGCCGACGCGGAGCCGGCGATCGAGCACCTCTGCCCCCAGCGCCGCGACCTGCTGCGGGACGCGGCCCGGGGATACCCGGACGGCACGTTCCAGGGCGCGCGGCTGCGGCCGGGCCGCTACCGGGTCGTCTCCCCCACCGAGGGCTGCGCCTGGCGGATCACCGGCGCCGACGGCACCCCGCTCGCCGAGGGGGGCGGGACCGACAACGGGAAGCGGACCGTCCTCACCCTGGGCCGTGACGCCCGCGCCTTCACCTCCACAGGCTGCTACGCCTGGCTGCCCGAAGGGGACCTCGGATGAAGAAGCTTCCGATAGCCGTGGCGATCCCCACGAGGAACGAGGGGCTCAACATCGCCGAGGCGGTCGGCTCGGTGCTCGGCCACTTCGAGGCGGTCGTCGTCGTGGACTCGCACAGCACGGACGACACGGTGAAGATCGCCGAGGAGTGCGGGGCCGAGGTGGTCACGTACACCTGGGACGGCGGCCATCCGCGCAAGAAGCAGTGGTGCCTGGACCATGTCCGCACGGACCTGGACTGGATCCTGCTGCTCGACGGGGACGAGCGGATCAGCCCCGGCCTGCTGGCCGAGCTGCGCCGGATCTTCGCCGACCCCGGTTCGCCGAAGCCGGCCGCGTACGACATCCCGCTCGGCTACTGGTTCGCCGGGAAGCGGCTGCGGCACGGCTACACCATCCGCAAGCGGTCGCTGACCGACCGGACCCGCTGCCGGTACCCGGAGGTGGCGGATCTCGACGCACCGGGCATCGGCGAGGTCGAGGGGCACTACCAGCCGGTCGCCGACGAGGTCGGGGCGCTGCGCCATCCGATCGAGCACCAGGACCTCGACCCGGTCGCCGCCTGGTTCGAACGGCACAACCGCTACTCGGACTGGGAGGCGTGGCTGGAGCACCACCCCGAGGTCAAGGAACAGGTGCGCCGGGCGAAGTCCCGCCAGGGGCAGTTGTTCCACCGGGCGCCGTTCAAGCCGCTGGTGTCCTTCGTCTACATGTACGTCTACCGGCGGGGGTTCCTCGACGGGCGGGCGGGGTTCGACTTCGCGGTGGCGATGAGCTTCTACCGCTGGCAGATCGCGCTCAAGTCCCGCGAGGGGCGCGTCCCCTGACCCGGCCGTCCCTCCGGCGGAGCACGTCCTCGTAGGTCCGCCGGAGGGATTCGGCGACGGCGTCGATGGTGAAGTCCGCGTTGACCAGCTCCCACGCGGCCTTCCCCGCCCTGGAGTTGGCCTCCGGTTCGAGCAGCTCCAGGACGGCCGTGGCGACCTTGTGCGCGTTCTGCCCGTCCTCGCCCACCCGGCTGTCGATCACCCGGCCCGCGCCCGCGCGCGCCACGTCGGGGGCGAGCCCGCATGTGCGGGTGATCACCACGGGGGTGCCCACCGACATCGCTTCGAGGACGGAGACGCCGAGCGGTTCCTCGATCGAGGGCAGCACGTACACATCGGCCGCCCGCCCCGCCGCCAGGACCTCCTCGTGGCCGAGCGGCCCCACCTGGTCGAGCGAGTCCGCCACGCCCAGCCGGCGGGCGAGCCGCAGGGTGGCGAGCAGGGCCCCGGTGTCGGGTCCGGCCAGCACGAAGCGGGCGTCGGGGTGGCGGGCCAGGACCTCGGGCATCGCGGCGACGAAGTCCTCGGGTCGCTTGCGCTGCTGCACCCGGGCGAGGAAGAGGACCGTCGGCGGGCGCCCCGGGGTCCGGGCGGTCTTGATCGGCTGCGGGCGCACCCCGTTGACCAGTCGTACGGCGCGGGCCGGCGGCACGGGCGCGGCGACCGCTTCCACCTCGCGGCGCTCGGTCTCGGTGAGGTGCAGTACGACGTCGGCGCCGCGCAGGACGCGGCGTACGCCCAGCAGGTCGGTGAGCCGGGCGATCCGGTTCTCGGTGGGGTCGACCATGCCGTGGGTCTGGACGACCAGGGGCGTGCCGGAGGCCAGGGTGAGCAGTCCGGCGGGGAGGGTCACCAGGTCGCGCATCAGGTGGAGATGGACGATGTCGGCGCCGCGTGCCATCCGGTGGGCGGTGCGCAGCAGCGCTCCGGAGGTGATGCCGCTGACCTCGAAGGCGGGCAGCGGGTGGCGGGCCGGGAAGAGGTGGGCCGGTACGCCTTCGACCGTACGGGGCGGCGGTTCGTCGAATCCGTCGGCGAGTGCCATGATCCTGGCGTCGTGGCCTGCGGCCCGCTGGGCCTTCGACAGATTGAGCGCCACCCTGGTCGGTCCGCCGAACGCGTGGTCCGGGGTGTGCAGTGTGACGATGTGCAGGATCTTCACCAGGCCCTCCAGCCCTCGGCCGACGCCCCGAGACTAGTCGTCCAAACACCCCAAGTGGGTTGATTCGTTAGAGTGTTCACGGTTCACGGGTACGCGGCTCCATGGTGCGCGGACCCTCCGGTCCATGGAGGCGGGGAGCAGACGATGTCCGCGCGGGAGGCGGCGCCACCGGCGAAGCCCATGTCGTGGGCGATGCTCTCGCGCGCCCTGGCGATCCCCCTCATCCTCGCCCTGGTCTGCTTCCTGCCGGCGGTGGTCGCCGCGCAGCCGGGCGACGGGGCGCGGGACGCCGCGTACTGGCTCCAGCTCGTGCTGACCTGCTACGCGGGGGCGCGGCTCGCGACGATGATCCTCTCCACCCGGCGGCGGCTGCTGCAGGGTGTGTTCTGGATGTTCGTGTACATCGCGATGGGGGTGGCGCCCTTCACCCAGCTCGTGCTCGGGCGGACGCCCACACCGCTGGTGGGGCCGCGGGCGGACCTGGTGACGGCGGTGGCGCTGGTGCTGGTGGGGTGTGCGGCCTTCGACCTGGGGGCGCTGCTGGCGTCCCGGCGGCCCCTGCGCGCGCGGCCGGCCCCACGGCCGGGGCGCGGTCCGGCGGTGGCGCATCCGGTGCGGCTGAGGGTGCTGGTGGTGCTGGCGTTCGCGGCGAGCGGCTACTACGTCGTGAAGCTCGGCGGGCCCGCGGTCTTCTTCAGCAGCCGTCAGGAGATCAGCGCCTCGGTGGCGGCCAGCGGGGTGGTGTCGGGGCAGTCCAATGTGGGGTCGGCCTTCCTCAAGGGTTTCGGCACGGTGCCGGCGCTGCTCGCGCTGCTGTTCTTCACCCGCCGTCTGGTGACCTCGCGGCGGGCGCGGCGTTCCCCGTCGACGGTGCTGGTCTGGGCCGGGCTGGTGGCGCTCAACGTCGTCGTCAACAACCCGTTCTCCAACGCCCGTTACTGGTTCCTGACGGTGCTGGTCTCGCTGCTGTTCACCGCGTTCCCGAGCAGCGCGGCGATGTACCGTTCGGTGCTGGCCGTGGGGGTGGTGGGGGCGTTGGTGCTGTTCCCGTACGCGGACCGGTTCCGCTACGACAGCGACGGGTACCGGCCGGTGGAGTCGTCGTCGGTGTTCGAGCCGCTGGCCGCCAAGGACTACGACCAGACGGTGATGTTCGCCAACGCCATCACCTGGGTGGACGGCCGGGGCCACGGCTACGGGCGTCAACTGGCGGGGTCCGCCCTGTTCTTCGTGCCCCGTTCGGTGTGGGAGGGCAAGCCGGAGGACACCGGGGTGCGGGTCGGTCAGTGGATGGGGATGACCATGACCAACCTGTCGGCCCCGTTGTGGGCCGAGATCTGGGTGGACTTCGGGGCTCCGGGCATGGCCGGCGCGTTCGCGCTGATCGGGTACGCCGCCGCCCGTACCGACCGGCGGTACGCGCGGGCCGTCTCCCGGGCGGGGCCGGGGCCGGGCGGTGTTCTCGCGGTGGCGGTGCCGTTCGTCGCCGGGTACACCTTCATCCTGCTGCGCGGCCCGCTGTTGCAGGCGGCGGGGAAGCCCGCGGTGGCGGCCCTGTGCCTGCTGCTGGTCATGAGCCTGCGGACTCCGGGCGGACGGGACGGGCGTCCGCGCCGGGGGGCAGCGGTCCGGCCGCGGTCCGGCGCCCGGTCCGGACCACCCTGATCCAGGTGGCCAGCGCCTTGCAGACCGAGCCGAGGCAGAGCCCCCAGGCGGCGCCCGGCACCCCGCCGAGCAGGTACCCGCCGGTGAGGAGGGCGACGGCGGTGAGCGAGAAGACCACCTGGACGGCGAGGGTGGTGCGCGGGTCGAGGACCCGCAGGGCCAGCAGCCCGCAGGTGCCGACGGCCATCGCCGCGTACTGGCTGCCGGTCGCCGGGAGCAGGGCGGCCGCGACGGGCCAGGTGTCGCCGAGCAGCCGGCGGCCGGCCGGTTCGGGCAGCAGCGCCAGTGCGGTGGCCCAGGCGGCGGCGGTGACCGCGAGGACGGCCGAGAGCAGGGCGGCGGCCCGGATCCGGCTCCGGTCGTCGGCGAGGCGGCCGAGCAGCGGCGGGCCGAAGCCGGTGGCCGAGGCGTAGAGCACGTTCAGCGGACCGAAGAGGGTGGTCGCGCCGCGCAGGGCGCCGACCACCAGCGGGTCGCCGACCGTGCCGAGCCCGAGCACGGAGAGCTGGGCGGTGGCGTTGCCCACCCCGAACTCCACGACGAACCGCCGCCCCAGACGGTCCCGGCGCAGCGGCTCCCCGATCCGCAGCGGCGCCCCGGCCGTCTCCCGGTGGAGCAGCGCGGCCGACAGCAGCAGGGCGGGCAGGGTGGCCAGCCCCCAGACGGTCACCAGCCGGGCGGCGGAGACGCCGTGCGGCTGTACGGCGAGGGCGCCCAGTACGCAGAGCAGCCGGAGGGTGTCACCGGCGAGCGCGAGGTGCGGCCGGTGCAGGGTGGCGAAGGCGTACCGCAGGGCGTCCTGTCCCAGGACGACGGGGAGTACGGCTCCCAGGGCGGCCAGGGCGGCCGGGGTGGCGCCGGGCAGCAGCAGGCAGATCCCGGCCGACGGGGCGCCGAGCGCCGCCGCCGCGAGCAGGGTGAAGGCGACCGCCGACCGGCAGGCGCCGCGCACCTGCGGACCGTCGCCGCGCCGCAGCACCAGCGGCTGGCCGGTGTGGGCGCCGGAGACGCCGAGGAGGACCGTGAAGACCAGGTAGACCGCCGAGAAGCGGGCGAAGTCGGCCGTGGTGGAGATCCGGGCGGCGCTCACCAGCACCAGGATGTTGGTGAGGGCGGCCACCCCCTGGTCCGCGACCGAGCAGACGATCGCGGTCCGTGCCCTCATCTGTGTCCGGCGGCGGGGTCGAAGGGGCGCAGGCCCAGTGTCTGGGTGGGGTCGCCGGTGTCCGCCGGGTGGCCGTCCGGTCCGGGCCGCCGGTCCGGTCGTCCGCCGCCCGCCCGGTGTCCGACGGCGCGGCTGCGGGCCCGGCGTTCGGGGCGGCCGAGGCCGGGATGGAGCAGGGCGCCGAGCACCGAGCCGCCCGCCCCGGCGATGATCTCGCGGATGCGTTCCAGGTCGGCGCGGTGCACCTCCCGCTGGTCGCAGACCACGACGACGCCCTCCACCCGGTCGAGCAGTGCGACGGCGTCGGCGTAGGCCAGGACGGGCGGGGCCAGCACGATGACGACGGCGCCGGGCCGGTCGCCCTCGGCGAGGATGCGGCCGACCAGGGCCGAGGTCAGGGCACGCGGCACGTTGTCGGTGCGGCGGCCCGCGATCAGGGTGAAGGCGCCCGAGCCCGGCACGTCCACGTTCATCCGGCTCTCGGCGGGCCAGGACCACTCGCCCCGGTTGATGCCGCGCGGCGGGACGCCCTGGGCGGCGGGGCCGAGGTTCGCGGCCAGGGCGGGGGTGCGCAGGTCCGCCTCGACCAGGATGACGTCGCGGCCCATCTCGGCGAAGGCGGCGGCCAGGTTGGCCGCGGCGGCGGACGCGGCGGCGCCGTCCCCGCGCGGGGCGGTGACCAGGAGTCTGCGGCGCCGGTCGAAGGACGGGTCGTAGGCGAGCCGGAAGGCCACCGCGCGGTACTCCTCGGCGAGCCGGCTGCCGCCGCGGCCGATGGCCAGGGGCGATCCGGTCGCGGAGCGCTCCCTCGGCAGGGTGCCGAGCAGGGGGGCGCCGAGCGAGCGGACCAGTTCCCGGGTGGAGCGTACGGCCGGGTCGAAGACCAGCCGCACCCAGGACAGCAGCAGCCCGAGCGCGCTGCCGACGACGCCGCCGAGTCCGAGCAGCAGCGGCAGGGAGGGGCCGCTGGGTCCGGTCGGGGTGGCGGGTTTCTTCGTCAGATAGCCCGGTGTGGTGTCCAGGGCGCGCAGCTCGGAGATCTTCCGGGAGAGTTCGGAGATCGAGACGACGAGGTTGGCGCGCGCGCTGGTCACGTCGCCGCTTCCGCCGGTCTGCTGCGTCAGCTGGTCGCGCTGGGTGGTGAGCGGGGCGAGCTGGGCGCGGTAGCCCTCGACCATGTTGGCGATGCTGTTCTCGGTGCGCTGCTGCCGGATCTCCAGATAGGCGGCGGCCAGTGCCTGGGCGCGCCGCTGGGCGAGAGCGGGGGTGGCGCCGGTGTAGGCGAAGCGGAGGGCCAGGGTGTTGGGCGGGTTGGTGACCTGGAGGCCGGACAGCAGGGGTTCCACCTCCACCCGGTCGCCCTGCCGGGCCAGGTTGGCGGCGGCCAGGGTGCCCACGGTGTCGCTGACGGCGGTCTGCCGTTCCGAGCCGATGTTGATGCCCTTGTCGGCGGAGGCGCCGGCGGCGAAGGGGTCCGAGGCGGCGGAGCGTACGACGACCTCGCCGGTGGAGGTGTAGGTGTCCTCCCCGCCGAGGGCGAGCCAGCCGCCGCCGAGGAGACCGGCGACCACTCCGGAGACGAGCAGGGTCCGGTAGCGCAGCAGCTGGCGGAACTGGTCCCGCAGCAGCGCCGGTTCGTCCTGGTCCTCCAGGGCGGTGTTCGGCTGGTTCATCGGCGTGGTCTCCCTTGCGCGTCCGCGAGGACCTCGGTGAGCAGGGCGTCGAAGCGGGCCAGGCCCGCTTCCCGGCCCAGATGGCGTGCGACGTACTGCGGTCCGTTGGCGCCGAGGGCGTCCGCCCTGGCCGGTGCCTCGACGAGGTTGCGTACCGCCGAGAGGAGGGCCGCCGGGTCCTCGGGGGCGACCAGGAGGCCGGCTCCGGAGCGGTGGACCTCCTGGGCGGTGCCGCCGCCCTCGGCGACCGAGGCCACCACGGGGCGGCCCGAGACGAAGTAGGAGGTCAGCTTGGAGGGGACGCTCATGTCGAGGACGGAGGCCCGCTGGGTCACCACGAGCACGTCGGCGGCGGCCAGGACGTCGGTGAACTCGTCCTCGGCGGCGGGGGGCAGGAAGTCGAGGTTGCGCAGGCCCGACGCGCGTCCGCGC
This sequence comes from Streptomyces sp. NPDC001108, assembly GCF_053598535.1. NCBI lineage: Bacteria > Bacillati > Actinomycetota > Actinomycetes > Kitasatosporales > Streptomycetaceae > Streptomyces > Streptomyces sp. NPDC001108. Next base: position 60,639 of record NZ_JBSFKL010000006.1, on the reverse strand, counting down.
AGCGTCTCGCGCTGGTTGCCGTCGCCCATGAGCACCACGTGTATCCCGGGGGCCAGCCGGGCGGCGTCGACCAGTACCTCCAGCCCCTGTTTGAGCCCCATGTTTCCGCAGTGCAGCACGACCGGGGTGCCCTCGTCCCAGCCCAGGCGCGCCCGGGTCGCGGCCCGGTCGGCCGAAGGCGTCGGTACGTGCGACCAGTTGGGCACGGTGCGGATGCGGCCCGGGTCCACGCCGTACGCGGCGACGCGGGGCACGAAGCTCTCGTGGATGACGCCGACCAGGGTGGCGGAGCGCAGCGCGCGGCGTTCGGCGGCCGAGGCCAGGGCCGCCGCCCTTCCGCCGCCCCGGATGCCGCTCTGCGCGGCGGCGGCGCCCATCAGGTCCTGCACGACGGGGATGTAGGGGGCCCGGTGCCGGGCGGCCAGCCGGGCGCCGAGCACGCCTCCGGCGAGGCTGGGGATCTGGGCGACCACCGCGTCCGGCGGGGGTGTCTCCGGCGGCGACAGCACTCCGTGGCCGAGCACGGTCGCCTCGAACAGGGCCCGGCGCAGGGCGCTCTGGCGGGGCGGGACGTAGTGCCGACGCCGGTGCACGGTGACCCCGGCCCGCTCCTCGGTGACCCGCCGCACCCCCCGGTACCCGGGGTCGGTCCGCCAGGACGGGTAGTGCGGCATCCCGGCCAGTACGTGGGTGTCGGCCCCGGCCGCGGCCCAGTGCTCGGCGAGCTGGGCGGCGTACGGGCCGATGCCGGTCAGCTCCGGCGCGTAGTTCGTCGAGACGAGCAGCAGGGTGCGGCCGTCGAACGGTCGGTGAAGCTGGGCATCGGTCATGGCGCTCGCCTTCCCCCCGGGACCCTCCGTGTTCCCCGCGGGGAACGGTCCCAAAAGCGAGCTTATCCGTTCACGAGATGCGCAACTGTTCTTCACAGTAAGGTCGTTGGACCATCAGCACCGATGCCGACATCCCGTCGCACCGGACGGCATGTCCGGACACCCCGTGTGCGGGGCCGGGGTGTCGCGCCCACCGTGGGGGGAGAGAACGGATGGTGCACAGGGTCGGCTACGCGCCGGGGGTCTACGACCTGTTCCATGTGGGGCACCTCAACATCCTGCGGCATGCCCGCGGTCAGTGCGACTACCTCGTGGCCGGAGTCGTCTCCGACGAGATGGCCGAACGCGCCAAGGGCCATCGGCCGGTGATACCGCTGCCGGAACGCCTGGAGATCGTGCGCAGCGTGCGCTACGTGGACGCGGCCTTCGTGGAGACGGTGCCGGACAAGGTGGAGACCTGGCAGCAGGTGCGGTTCGACGTCCTCTTCAAGGGGGACGACTGGCGGGGCACGGAGCGCGGAGAACGGCTGGAACGCGACCTGGCCGCGGTCGGCGTGGAGGTCGTCTACTTCCCGTACACCGTGCACACCTCCAGCACCCAGTTGCGCCGGGCGCTGGAGGTGATCGTCAGCCGTCAGTCCGGAGCGCTCTGAGTTCCCGGAACCACTTGACGAGGAACAGCACCAGGAACAGCGTGTGCACGGCGGCGAGGGCCGCGTAGCCGGTCCGGAACGCGTCGCGGTCGCCGAGCAGCAGGAACACCAGGCAGAAGACCCCGTAGTCGGCGGGCAGCAGGGCGAGCGCCCGCAGCCGGGAGGCCGGGGCGGCGGCGCCGGTGCCCGCGCCCGGCCGGGCGGCCGCCCGGCCCAGCTGTTCGCGCAGCAGCCCGGCGCAGAAGGTCAGTACGGCGGTGAACAGGAAGCCCAGCGGCAGCAGCAGCCAGCCCGTGCCGGGCACCCCGCCGTACCGCTGGAAGGAGATCAGGACGGCGGTGTGGACCAGGATCATCTTGGCGCAGTCCACCACATGGTCCAGCCACTCGCCGTCCGGGCCGCCCCGGCCGGTGAGCCGGGCCAGCTGCCCGTCGGCGGAGTCGAGGGCGAAGCCGACGGCCAGGGCGGCGTAGACCAGGAGCGCGAGCCCGGCCGAGGGCCGGACCAGCGCCACCGCGGCGATCCCGGAGAAGGTGAACGCCGCGCTGACCAGAGTGACGTGGTTGGGTGTCAGGCCGATGCGGTACGCGGCCGCGGCGAACAGCCGGCCGACGGGCCGGTTCACGTACCGCGAGTACAGCGACACCCCTCTGGCCGTCTTCTGGGCGCCGCGCAGCTCACGCAGAACCGTGCCCGTGCTTCGCATCCGCCCCCCAGCGTGCCGCTCCCCGGTCCGCATCATGGCACGCGGGCCGGTCCGGGCGCCGCCCGTCGGCCGGATCAGGCGGAGGCGGTACGGCACTCCGGGTGGCCCCAGCCCTCGGGGTTCTTGGCGATCATCTCCTGGGCGGCGTAGGGGCGACCGCACCGGCAGCGGCCCGCGAACCTGGCCCGGATGGTGCCGCCGGACCGGGCCGGGCGGGAGGCGCCCGGGCGCTTCCCGCCCCCGGAGGAGGCACCGGCGCTCCGGGTGCCGGTGGCGCGGGCGGGGGCGGGCGCCGGGGGCTCGGTGGCGCCGTGCGCGGTACCGGCCGGGCGCTGGGCGACGGCGGCCTCGCTGGCCGCCTGGTCGGCGATGGCGTTGAGCGGGTCGCCGTCGACCTGGTGGGCGGGGACGTAGGTGAACCGCACGGTCCGGCCGGTCAGCCGCTCGTCGATGCCGGTGACCAGCTCGCGGTTGGCGACCGGCTTGCCCGCCGAGGTCTTCCAGCCGTTGCGCTTCCAGCCCGGCAGCCACTTGGTCACCGCGTTCATCGCGTACTGCGAGTCCATCCGTACTTCCAGCGGCACGGCCGGGTCGGTGGCCGCCAGCAACTCGTACAGGGCGGTGAGCTCGGCGACGTTGTTGGTGGCGGTGCCCAGCGGCCCGGCTTCCCAGCGCTCGGGCCGCCCCTGCGCGTCGGCCACCACCCAGGCCCAGGCCGCGGGTCCCGGATTGCCCTTGGAGGCGCCGTCGCAGGCGGCGATGATGCTCTCGTTCATGCCCTGATCATGCCAGCGCGCGGGGTGGGTGCGTGCCGCCCCGGCGTTGCCCCGTACCCTCTTCCCCATGACCGCTGGGGGGCCTGAGCGCCGCGTGATCGACAACCGTTTCGAGCTGGTGAACCGGCTCGGCAGCGGTGGCATGGGCATGGTGTGGCGGGCCCACGACCTGGCCCTGCACCGCGATGTGGCGCTCAAGGAGGTGCGGCCCCCGGACCCGGCGCTCATGGAGAACGATCCGGAGTCGGCCCGGCTGCTGCGCGAGCGGGTGCTGCGCGAGGCGCGGGCGCTGGCCCGGCTGGACCACCCCGGGGTGGTCACGGTCCACCACATCGTGGACGGCGGAGCGGGTACGTATCCGTGGATCGTGATGGAGCTGGTGCCCGGCGCCTCCCTGGCGGAGCGGCTGACCGAGGGCACCCTCGCCCCGGCCGAGGCCGCCCGGCTCGGGCGCGGGGTGCTCTCCGCGCTGCGGGCCGCCCACGCCGCCGGGATCCTGCACCGCGACGTGAAGCCGGCCAATGTGCTGCTGCGGGCCGACGGGAGCCCGGTCCTCACCGACTTCGGCATCGCGGCGATCCGCGAGTCCACGAGCCTGACGGCGACCGGCTCCATCATCGGCTCCCCCGACTACATGGCGCCCGAGCGGATACGCGGCGACGAGGGCGACCCGTCCTCGGACCTGTGGTCGCTCGGCATGATGCTGTACGTCGCCGTCGAGGGCCGCCATCCGCTGCGCAAGGCCACCACGCTGGCGACGCTGGCCGCCGTGCTGGACGAGGAGGTGCCGCCGCCCCGGCAGGCCGGTCCGCTGGCACCGGTGCTGACCGCGCTGCTGGTCCGGGACACGGCCGCCCGGCCCGGCCCCGAGGAGCTGGACCGGTTGCTGGCCGCGGTGGCCGACGGGTCCGGACCCCGGACCGCTCCCCCGCAGGACGCCGTACCGCCCCGGCGGGCCACACCCGCCCCGCAGGACGCCGTACCGCCGGGCCCCGGCTTCGGCCCCGCCCCGACCGCCGTCCTGCCCCCCGGCCCCGCTCCCCGGCCGGCCGATCCGTTCGCCCCGCCCGCCTTCCCGAACCCCGCGCCTCCGACGCTGGGGACCCGGGAGGTCAACCGGCGGGTCCGGCGGGGCCGGATCGTGGCGGTCTCCACCGCGCTCGCCGGGACGGCCCTGACCGGCGTCCTGGTGTGGTCGTTGCTGCCCGGGACGGAGACGGGACCGGCCGACACCGGCGCCGCCTCCGCCGCGGACCGGCCGCAGTCGGAACGTACGGCCGCGGCCCGTTCCGCCGGGAAGGGCACCACCCCGGACAACACCGGCCCGGACACCACGGAGAAGACCCCGGCACCGCCCAGGAACCTGCTGACGCCCGCCGGTGCCCGGTCCGTCATCGCCTCGCTCAAGCCGGTGATGGGCGGCACCGAGATCACCTCGTTCACGCTGTACGACGTGCACGCGAGCGCCGAGGCCCCGCTCGCGAAGAACAAGGCCCTGTACGACGTCTTCTCCTACCGGGACGGCAAGGCCGTCCGGGACCGCGCGGGCGGCACACTCATGTCGGGTGCCAAGTCGGTGGACCTGCTCAAGTTCGACTGGGACGCCCTGCCCGAGCTGATCCGCCGGGCGGACAAGGAGCTGGGGGTCGCCGAGCCCACCACGCACTACGTGGACATCGACCCGGCGTCCCCGTTCGACGACTACCAGCCGACGCTCAGCGTCTACGTCTCGGACGAGTACGGCGGCGCCTATCTGCGGGCCGACATCCACGGCAAGGTGCTCAAGAAGTACCCGCGCGACAGCTGAGCCACCGGCGGCCCGGCAGGGCCCGGGCTCAGCCCAGAACCGCCACCGCCACCAGCAGCACGGCGGCGACCGCCGCACCCGCCACCAGGGCCCACAGACCGGCCGGGCCGCCGCGCCCGGCCCGCTCCACCTCGCCCTGGGGCGGGGTGAGCGTCTCCGCCCTGGCCAGCCAGACGCGCGGCGGGTTCTGCGGGACGACGACCCGCCAGGGCTGCTCGGGGTCGTACTCGACGACCGCCCTGGAGCGGTGCAGCAGCCCCTGGAGGTCGAGCGGGTGGCGGACCTCGACCCGGTACGGGGGCAGTCCGTCGGCCACCACGGTCAGGTCGAAGGCGAAGGCGGAGTTCACCGACCGCCCGTCACCGACGGTCCGGCCACTGGCCCTGTCCACCGCGCGCACCTTGTTGACGACGGCGGGCGCGAAGGCGCGCGGGCCGTCGGAGCGCAGCGGGGCGGCGGTCGCGTTCTCGCCCATGTCCTCGGCGATCCTGCCGTACGCGGCCAGGGTGAGGGCCGCCAGGGGGAGCCCGAGGAACAGCAGCCAGCGGGGGCCGTGCACGGCGCCCTGGACCGTGACCGCCAGGACGAGTCCGGTACCGAGCGCGCAGAGGACGCCGAGTGACCGGAAGGCGCCGCGCAGCCGGGCGACGGGGGAAGGGGTCGGGATGCTCATACGAGGCGCAGCGCCTTCCTGCGGGGGATGACGACCCGGGTGCGGTCCGGGTCGTCGGGGCGGTCGGGGTCGTACAGCGCGAGGACGTCGCGGCGCAGCGCGAGGCGTTCCACGACGGCCGGGACCTCGTGGTGGACCCCGGCGGCGTCCTCGAAGACCACGGTGACCTCGCCGTACCTGCCGCCGCCCGCGGAGCGCCAGCCCGTGAGCCGCGCCTCGGCCGTGGCGCAGCGGCGGGAGAACCTCCGCAGCCCGCCGCCCCGGCGCAGGCTGACCGCCGCCCCCCACCAGGCGGCCAGGCAGCCCGCGCCCGCGACGGACCAGAGGAAGGCGAGCCAGCTGGAGACGGCGAACTCGCCGAACGGGAAGATGATGTGGAAGGAGGTGGTGGTCCCCCGCTCTACCAGCCCTTCGTCCAGCGCGTCGTACCAGCCGGCGAGCGCGGCCGCGGCGGACAGCGAGACCATCGCACCGGGCACGGCCCGGTGCAGGTACCGGGCGGTGAGCAGTCCGAGGAGGACGGCCATGCCGATGCCCAGGAACGGGGCCACCGAGGCGAACTGGTCGCTGGCGCAGCTTCCGGTGCCGTCGCAGCTCCACCGCACGCCGACGGCTTCGTGGGCGGCGACGTACCACGTCAGCCAGACCTGCCACACCATCAGCGCGCAGGCGATGACGCGCAGGGTCTGCGCATAGATTCTCTGCCGCACTGTCCGCCCTTGCTCTTGCCTGGCCACCGACCACCGGAACGGGGTATTGACATACCCCGTTGGACCCTATACGAGGCGTCGACATGGTGTCCGTGGCCCCGGCCACACCCCGCCGGTCCCCCGCCCCGGCACCGGTCAGCCCGCTTCGTTCAGCACCTCGCGCACCCAGCGGACCTTGACGGCCTCGTGGAACATGTCGCCGCCCTCGTGGCCGTTGAACGAGTAGACCTCCATGCCCTTCGGGCCGGCGTACGCGTTGTGGGCGGCGAAGACCGTGGAGGGCGGGCAGACCTGGTCCATCAGACCGACGGAGAAGAGCGCGGGGGCGGTGGACCGGGCGGCGAAGGAGACCCCGTCGAAGTACGACAGGGTGCGCAGGACGCACCGCTCCTTGTCCCGGTGCATCTTGAGGTAACGGGCGATCTCCGCGTACGGGTTGGAGTCGGTGAGGGTGACGGCCCGGCCGAAGTGGCAGAGGAAGGGGACGTCGGGCGCGATGCCCGTCAGGCCGGGGACGAGTCCGCCGACCGCGAGGGCGAGGCCGCCGCCCTGGCTGCCGCCGACCACGAGGGTGCGGGCGGCGTCGGTGAGCGGGTGCGAGCGGGCGGCTTCGACGGCGCGTACGGCGTCGGCGTAGACCCGCCGGTAGTAGTAGCTCCGCGGGTCCTCGATGCCCCGGGTCATGAAGCCCGCGATGGAGGGGCCGGAGCCGATCGGGTCGGGGGTGTCGCCGACGTTTCCGCCGCTGCCCTGGCCCCGTACGTCCATGATGAAGTGGGCGTACCCGGCCAGCGGCCAGAGGCCGTGGGTGTGCGGCAGGCCGCGTCCGCCGTTGTAGCCGTGGAACTGGACGACGAGCGGGAGCGGCCCCTCGGCACCGGCGGGGGCGCTGAACCAGCCCTTGATCGGATGGCCGCCGAAACCGGCGAAGGTGACGTCCCAGGTGCGCATGCCGCTCAGCCCGGTCTCGACGGGCTCGAAGGAGGCCGCGAGGTCGAAGGAGCGCGTCTCGTCGAGGGTCTCCGCCCAGAACGCGTCGAAGTCCTCCGGTTCGTCCACCTGCGGCCGGTAGGAGCGGAGTTCGGGCAGCGACAGGTCGAACAGGGCCATGACTGGTCTCCTCGCGGTGCGGTATTTCCGAACAGTGTGCCGTGCGGCAACGCGCCGCCGAACAGGGGGCCCGGCGCGGGAGCCGGCGCCGCCGGGCACGGGATCCCGCAAGCGCGCCCATATTGCGCAATTAATTTGCATGGAGCGGCACTGAATCCTGATTCAGACTCCCTCGCTGAGGGATCGTCAAACTTCTTTGCCAGCACACCGCAAACACATCCCGCCCAAGGGTTGACGTTTCCGTGATGAATGGACGACGATTCCGCATGTTGCACGCCGGGTTCGCCGGAGTGCGCACGGTAACGGCATTCGATCGAGGGAACGACCAGAGCGTGCGGCGGGCCATGTCCGTGCTGAGCGGATTACTCAGCGGCCGGCCCGAGTCACGGGCCGTCGCCCCGGCCGGGGCACCACGGCCCGGCACGCCCGTCTCCCCCCACCCGCCGACCGCCGGGCACCGGCCCGGCCCGGTGGCACGCGGTCCCCTCGACCGCCCCGTCCCCCCGGGCAATCCGCCCGGCGCACCGGGCGTCCGCGCGGTCGACCACCGCACCGCGGAGCCCGTCCGCCGCCTCCCCCCATCGGGAGCACGGTCCGCCGACGCGCCCGGTCCGCGTCCCGCGGTCCCGCCCGCCGGTCACGCCGTATCCGGCATCCCCGGCACCCGGCACTGATCCGGTCCCGGCACGCGGCCCCCGCCCCACCTTCAACCGCTCGACTTCCCCGTACGGAGAGACCCTCATGACCAGGTTCGACCTCAGCCGACGCAGCGCGCTCCGGATGTTCTCCCTCGGCGCGCTCGGAGTCGCCGGCTCCGGGGCGCTGAGCGCCTGCGCGCCGTCCAGCGGATCGAACTCCAACGGCGGCGACACCGGCGCCAAGGACTTCCACTTCACGTCCTGGTCGATGAACGAGGAGGCCGCCAGACCCGCGGTCCAGAAGATCGTCTCGAACTGGGAGAAGCTCAAGTCCACCAGCATCAAGACGACTTCGTACCCGTACAACGAGTACCTCAGCCAGCTCGCGGTCAAGCTGGGCGGCGGCCAGGTCACCGGCGCGGTCCAGCTCGACATCGCCTGGCTCGGCACCATCGCCCAGACCGGCAAGCTCGCCGACCTGGGAACGAAGGCCCCGGAGGGCCACTACACCGACGTGGCGCTGGAGAGTGGCACGTACAACGGCAAGCAGCTCGGGCTGCCGTGGACCACCGGGTCGATCGGCCTGGTCGCCAACGGAAAGCTGCTGGAGCAGGCCGGAATCACCAAGCACCCCACCACGACCGAGGAGTTCGAGTCGGCCCTGCGCGAGCTGAAGGCGCTGGGCGGCGGGCTGGTGCCGTACGCCGCCGCGACGAAGGTGGCGCAGCTCAAGGACATCTTCCCGTGGATGCAGACCTTCGGCTGCACGCTCCTCGAAGGAAACCGGGTGACGATCGGCGACGACGCGTCGATCGACGCCGTCACCTGGTACAAGCGGCTGTACGACGAGCGGCTGATCTCCGCCGACGTGGACCGCTTCGACGCGCGCGCCCTGTTCGCCCAGGGCAGGGCCGCGTTCTACGACGACGCCCTGGTGGGCAAGGGCGTGATCGCCGCGCAGGCGAAGGACAAGAAGCTGGCGGACGCGATGCAGCCCGTGGCCCGTCCGGTCCTGCAGAAGGGCGACATCCCGCGCGCCCTGCTGTGGGGCCAGGTCATCGTCATCGTGCGGGGCCACGGCCAGGACGCGGCCACCGAGTTCGCGCTGCACACCACGTCGGACAGGAAGACGGTCACCGACTACTTCGAGCAGCTCGCGCTGCCGCCGACCACCACCGAGGGCCTGGAGGACCCGAAGGTCCAGGGCGACACCTTCACCACCGGCTGGACCGACAAGATCACCGGAACGGCGACCAGCAGCCCCTTCTGGCGGTTCGCGAAGAACTCCCAGATCGAGGAGGCGGTCGCCAAGCAGGTACAGGCGGTGCTGGTCGGCTCGGCCACGCCCAAGAACGCCATGCGGGAGGCCGGACAGGCGGTCAAGGACCTGATCCAGGACTGAGCCGCGGTCCGGGACCCCTCCGGTCCCGGACGGCCTGTGGCGCACCGTCCGCCGGAGCGGACGGTGCGCCGGGGTCACCCGTACAGGGCCCCGACCAGTTCGGCGGCCGAGGGGGTGGACCGCATCTCGTCGGCCAGCGCCCGGGCCCGCTCGCGGAACGACGGCGCGGCGAGGACCCGCTCGACGGCGGTGCCGAGGCTCCGTACGTCGTCGGGGCCCAGCACCGTGGGTTCCTCGCCGCCGGCGTTCGCCGGGACGACGGCCGCGCCGGCCCCCGCCGCGGTCACCAGCCGCGCGTTCGCCGGCTGGTCGGCGAAGAGCGGGACGCAGACCAGCGGGACACCGGCCGCGAGAGCGCCGTAGACCGTCCCCGACCCGCCGTGGCACACCACGAGGGAGGCCCTGCGCAGGACGTCCTCCTGCGGCACCCATGACTCCACGTGGACGTGCGGCGGCTGCGGTCCGAGGTCCCGGGGGCCGAGGTGGCGCCCGGTCGTGAGCAGGACCCGGACCGGCAGCGCACCCACCGCCTCCACCAGCCCCCGGTACAGCCCCGCCGCGGTCGGCAGCGCGCCCGCCTCGGAGCCGAGTGTGAGATGGACCAGCGGCTCCTTCGCCCCGTTCCACCAGTCCGGCAGGACCGCCGACCGGGGCTCCTCGTGGTAGCGGTGGGTCACGTCGTACGGGGACGGGTCCATGGAGACGGGCAGGCGGGTCAGGTACGGGGAGGCCAGGAGCCGCTCCGCGATGCCGGAGCCGTACGCGTCGAGCACCGGGCCCACCAGGGGGTCGGCCAGGGCGGTGAATCCCCCGGCGGAGACCGCGACCCGGGCGTGCGGGATGCCGTGGCGCTCGGCCGCCACGACGGAGGAGAACTCGAACGTCTCGTGCAGGACCAGATCCGGCCGCCAGTCCCGGCAGACCTCCTCCACCACGGGCAGCATCGCGGCGGTGCAAAGCCGGCCGAACCCCTCCGCGACCATCACGGAGACCCCGTCGTCCGGGGCGAGCGACATCGCACGCGCTCTGATCGCGTCCATGGCCTCCCTCGGCGGCTCCCCGCCGATGCGGTACGGCTGCTTCCGGGCTGCGAGCACCGGTTCGAGCGCCGAGGGGGCGACGACGAGGACGTCGTCACCGCGCGCCGCGCACGCGTCGATGAGGGGGACGAGTGGGTAGAAGTGGCCCGCACCGCGGGTCGAGGTGAAAAGTACGCGCATGGGACCGAGCGTAGGATTCCGCCTTCTCCACCCACAGGGCCACTTTCCGCCTGATTACGGCGTGTTACCGGCGTTTGATCCGCAACGCCCCACTCAGGGCGTACGGCTCGCACATCCGGCTCCCCGCTCCGACTGTCGTACCCCTGTGCCAGGCTTCCCCCATGAGCGCCGAACAGGGCGTTCGCGTCCCCGGGACCGGTCGCGGCCCCGGGCCTTCGAAGGAGAACGCCCGTGTCCGGCACCGGAGTCGTCGCCGCTTCCCTGACCGCCGTCACCGCCCTGCTCGCCCCCGAGCGCCCGGCCGTCGCCGAGCGGGTGCTGCTCGCCCACGACGACCCGGAGGGCTATGCGCGGGCGTACGCGGACGAGTTGGAGGACCGGGGCGTCGACGGCCCCGTCCCGGAGCTCCTCCGGATAGCGCTGGTCGACGCCCTGTACGCGCACGGGCTGCTCGCCGAGTTCGACTGGAAGGAGCATCCGGAGGAGATCCGCGCCCAGTTGCGCCTGCTGGACTCCGCGCCCGCCGTCGACCCCTGGGGGCTCTTCGAGGACGGTGACCTGCTGCTGCCGACGTACGACTTCCTGGAGGTGTGCGGCCGCCGCTACCGCGAGGTCGGCGCGGCACTCGCCGTGATCGATCTGGAGTCGGACTGCTATCCGGTGGTGTGCCTGCCGGCCTCGCGGGCCGGGGAGCTGACGGAGCTCGCCGGGCGCGCGGGCATCGTCGTGCACGCCTTCGGCGTCTGAGCCGGGCGGGTTCCGGCGACGCGGCCGCGCCGGGTCCCGGTGTCCCGGGGCGCTCCGGTCACGCCTCACGGGCCCGGGTGGCGAGCACGGCCGCCAGGACTCCCGGCACCAGCAGCAGGGTGAACGCGGCGGCGTAGCCGGTGTGGTCGTCCGATCCGGCGCTCAGGAAGGCGTTGAAGAGGGCGGAGGCGATGCCCAGGATCACGATCTGGCCCAGGTTCTGGTTGGTCTGCATGGCGCTGCTGGCGTAGCCCTGCCGGTCGCGGGGGGCGTGGCCGAGCGAGAGGACGGTGAGGGACGGGGTGAGCAGGCCCATGCCGGTCGCGGCGACGACCATCGACGAGGCGGCGACGGCGGGCGGCATCCCGGGCAGCGACCCGACGGCGGCGAGCACGACCGCCGCGGCCTGCACCACGGCGCCCACCACGACCAGGCGATGACGCGGGGTCCGCTCCGGCAGGCGGCCCTGCACCCAGGAGGCGGCCGCCCAGGCCAGCGCGGCCCCGGTGAAGGCCAGTCCGGTCACGACCGGGGCCACGTCCCGGCCGGTGACCAGCATCAGCGGTACCAGTGCCTCCAGCGTGAAGAACACGCCCGAACTCAGGCCGCGCAGCAGCACGGTGGCGGGCAGCCCGCGTGCGGCGCGCCAGGTGCCCGTCGGCAGCAGTTGGTCGGCGAACAGCACCAGCAGGGCCAGCCCGGCCGCCGCGAACAGCAGATGGCGGATGTCCCAGCCCGACGCACCGTACTGGCCGAGCGCGGCTCCCGCGCTCACCGCCAGCGCCACCATCGGTGCCGGTCGCGGCGCGTCGTCCCCGGCGGGCGCGGGCGGGGCCTGCCAGGAGCGGCCGCGCAGCGCGGCGACCACCGCCAGGGCAGGCAGCGCGGTGAGCGCCGCCAGCCCGTAGAACACCGCACGCCAGGACCACCATTCGGCCACCAGACCGGCCAGCGGCGGGCCGATCAGTGACGGGACGATCCAGCAGGCGCTCATCAGCGCCAGGGCCCTCGGCCGGAGTTGGTCGGGATAGGCCTGGCCGATCGCCGCGTTGACGGCCACCGCGATCATGCCGCCCGCGACGCCGTCCACGAAGCGTCCGGCGGCCAGTTGCCACACCGAGCCGCTGGCGGCCGAGACCAGCAGGGTGACCACCGCCAGCACCATGCCCACCGCCAGCGGGCGTTGTGCCCCGGAACGGTCCGCCCACTGCCCGCCCAGCACCCCGCCCAGCAGGCTCGCGGCCACGAAACAGCCCGCCACCAGGGGGAAGAGCGCCACCCCGTCCAGGTCCCGTACCGCGGTCGGCAGGGTGGGCACCACGGCGAGCGCGGCGAGCCCGGTCAGGAACATCACCGCGGCGAAGCCCGCGGTGGCCGACCGGTACGTACGGGAGAACAGCCCTTCCTCCGCTTCGGGGCGTTCCTGAGCCGGTCGGGCGGGGGTGGCGGGCGCTGTGCTCTCGCGGGCATCGGTCACGGGCCGACAAGCTATGCGGCCCGGCGCGGCGCCCGCCACCGGTTTTCCGCGCGCCGGGGAGCCCGCGCCCCTGCCCCCTGCCCGTGGCCCGTTCAGCTCTCGGCGGGTTCGGCCGCGGTGGCCCCGGTGGCCGGCCGGGCCCCGGCGCCGGCGAGGTCGTGGGCGGGTAGGAAGGACGCGACGAGGAAGGCCAGCAGCGCGGAGCCGGCGCCGATCGCCAGGACGGTACGGAAGCCGTTCAGCGACGGCACCTCGATGGGGCCGAACCGGGTGGTCATCTGGGCGAGGACCACGCCCGCCACGGCGCTCGCGGCGGAGGTGCCGATGGCCCGGGTGAGGGTGTTGAAGCTGTTGGCGGCGGCGGTCCCGGTGACCGGCACCGCGCCCATGATCAGTGCGGGCATCGCCCCGTAGGCAAGGCCGATCCCGGCCCCGATCACGGCCGACACCAGCAGGAGTTCCCAGATCGCGGACATCAGCACGATGCCCAGCAGATACCCGGCGGCGACCACGACGGCTCCGGTCATCAGCGTCGTCTTCGGCCCACGGGTCCGGGAGATGCGCGCCGACAGGGGCGCGACCGCCATCATGACCAGCCCGGACGGGCCCATGACCAGTCCGACGGTCAGCAGCGAGGACCCCAGGCCGTACCCGGTGGCCGTTGGCAACTGGATCACCTGGGGCAGTACGAGCGAGACCGCGAACATCGCGAAGCCGAAGACCGCCGAGGCGATGTTCGTCAGCAGCACCTGCCGCCGGGCGGTGGTCCGCAGGTCGACCAGCGGCTGCCCGGTCCGCAGCTCCCAGCGGCCCCACACCGCCAGGACGACCAGCGAGACGCCCATCAGGCCGAGCGTCCACCCACTGGCCCACCCCCAGGCCGCCCCCTTGGAGATCGCGAGCAGCAGGCAGAGGAGGGCCACGGAGAGCCCTGCGGCGCCCACCAGGTCGAACCGTCCGCCGGTGCGCACCCGCGACTCCGGAACCAGCGTCAGGACGAGTACCGTGGCGAGCCCGCCCATGCAGGCCGCCACCCAGAACAGCACGTGCCAGTCGACCCGTTCGGCGAGAAAGGCCGCGGCGGGCAGTCCGAGGGCGCCCCCGATCCCCAGGGAGGCCCCCATCAGCGCGACCGCCGATCCGAGCCGCTCGGCGGGCAGTTCGTCGCGCATGATGCTGATGCCCAGCGGGATGACGCCGGAGGCGAGGCCCTGGAGGGTCCGGCCGACGATCATCGGGCCGAGGCCGTCGCCGAGCGCGCTGACCACCGAGCCGGCCACCAGCAGGAGCAGGCTGACCAGCAGCATGCGGCGCTTGCCGTACATGTCCCCGAGCCGGCCCATCACCGGGGTGGCGACTGCTCCGGCGAGCAGGGTCGCGGTGATCGCCCAGGTCGCGTCGGAGGGGGAGGCGTGCAGGAGGTCGGGCAGCTCGGGCACCAGCGGGATCACGATCGTCTGCATCAGGGAGACGACGATCCCGGAGAGGGCGAGCACGGCGACCAGGCGGTCCGCGGCTGTGAACCGCACCTCCGGGGGCCGGTTTCCGGCCGGGGGCGGGGCGCTGGACTTCACGGAGACCTCCGTTGCGGCGTGCGTACGGGGAAGGCGACGGGTCGGCCCCGTCCCGTCCCGGATCGGACCGGTGGGGCCGCGCCCGATGGCGCGGGGCGCGGCCCCGTCGCGCGGTGCTGCCTACAGCGTGCGTTCGAGCCGGTCGGCCATCAGCCTGACGAAGCGCGAGGGGTCGCCCAGTTCGCCGCCCTCCGCCAGCAGCGCCAGGTCGTACAGGAGCTCCGCCGTCTCCTCCAGACCGGTGACGGGCTCCTCGCCCCGGGCGGCGTACGCCCGGTTGAGGCCGCTGACCAGAGGGTGCCCGGCGTTGAGCTCCAGGATGCGCTTGGAGTGCGGCACTTCCTGGCCCATCGCGCGGTACATGGCCTCCAGGGCGGGCGTCACACCGTTGGTGTCGGAGACGACGCAGGCGGGCGAGACGGTGAGGCGCGAGGAGAGCCGGACCTCCTTGACGCTCTCGCCGAGCCGCTCGGTCATCCAGCCGAGCAGATCCGCGTACTCCTGCTGCCGGCCCTCCCGTTCGCTGGCGGCCTCCTTCTTCTCCTCCTCGGTGCCGAGCTCCACCTCGCCCTTGGCCACGGAGCGCAGCTTCTTCCCGTCGAACTCGGGGTCCGCCTCGACCCACACCTCGTCGACGGGGTCGGTCAGCAGCAGCACCTCGATGCCCTTGGCCCGGAACGCCTCCATGTGCGGGGAGTTCTCGACGGCCTGCCGGGACTCGCCCGTCAGGTAGTAGATGTGTTCCTGGCCCTCCTTCATCCGGTCCACGTAGCTCCGCAGCGTGGTCGGCTCGTCCTTGTCATGGGTGCTGGCGAAGGACGAGATGCCGAGGATCGTCTCCCGGTTCTCGAAGTCGCTCAGCAGCCCCTCCTTGACGACCCGGCCGAACTCGCGCCAGAAGGTGGCGTACTGCTCCGGCTCGGCGGACATCATGTCCTTGACCGTCGACAGCACCTTCTTCGCCAGCCGCCGGTGCATCAGCTGGATCTGGCGGTCCTGCTGGAGGATCTCGCGCGACACGTTGAGGGAGAGGTCCTGGGCGTCGACGACGCCCTTGACGAAGCGCAGGTACGGCGGCATCAGGGCTTCGCAGTCGTCCATGATGAAGACGCGCTTCACATACAGCTGGATGCCGCGCTTGTACCCCTGCATGAACAGGTCGTGGGGCGCGTGCGCGGGGATGAAGAGCAGCGCCTGGTACTCGAAGGTGCCCTCGGCCTGGAGCCGGACGGTGGTGAGCGGATCGACCCAGTCGTGGCTGATGTGCTTGTACAGCTCGTGGTACTCGTCGTCGGAGACCTCGTCGCGCGAGCGGGCCCACAGGGCCTTCATCGAGTTCAGCGTCTCGGGCTCGCGCGGGGTGTCGTCGGCCTCCTCCCCGGCGGCCCCGGCATCCTCGGGCGTGGTCTCCGCGGCCATCCTGACCGGCCAGGTGATGAAGTCGGAGTACCGCTTGACGATCTCCCTGATCTTCCACGGGGAGGTGTAGTCGTGGAGCTGGTCGTCGGAGTCCTCGGGCTTGAGCCGGAGCGTGACCGACGTCCCCTGCGGTGCGTCGTCGACGGTCTCGACGGTGTACGTTCCCTCACCCGTCGACATCCACCGGGTGCCTTGGTCCTCCCCCGCGCGCCGCGTCAGCAGCTCGACCTCGTCGGCCACCATGAAGCTGGCGTAGAAGCCGACGCCGAACTGGCCGATCAGCCCCTCGGCCGCGGCGGAGCCCTCGGCCTCCTTGAGCTCGCGCAGGAACTTCGCGGTCCCGGAGTTCGCGATGGTCCCGATGAGCTGGACCACTTCGTCGTGGGACATGCCGATGCCGTTGTCCCGCACGGTCAGGGTGCGGGCCTTCCGGTCGGCCTCGATCGCGATGTGCAGGTCGGACACATCCACGTCGAGCGCGTCGTCGCGCAGCGCTTCGAGGCGGAGCTTGTCGAGCGCGTCGGAGGCGTTGGAGACGAGTTCACGCAGGAACACGTCCTTGTTCGAGTAGATCGAGTGGATCATCATCTGCAGAAGCTGTCGCGCTTCCACCTGAAACTCGAACGTCTCAGTGGGCATAATTCCGTGATTCCTTCTCAGGTCCTCGGTTCGGGATCCGGCCTGAGCACTTTAGATCAGCCGCTCTTGACACCGGACGGCTTCCGCCAACTGCTCCCGCGTCGGATACGGTGTCTCCGGCCCACCGCGTCGAACGAGCCCTCCCGAGGGATTGCACAGCGGCTTGAAACACGCTGGGGACATTCGGCCACGCGCCGCTCGAAGCGGACATGCGTGCCCAGCAACCCCCGGTCCGGCCGGGCGCGCCCGGCGCCGGGGCCCGGGGCGGGTGGGCCTATCTTGGCCGGTATGCAGTACTACACGATCGGTCAGGCGGCCCGGCTCCTCGGCGTGAGCCCCGACACCGCGCGCCGCTGGGCCGACGCGGGCCGGGTGGCCACGCACCGGGACGAGAGCGGGCGGCGGCTCGTCGAGGGCAAGGACCTCGCCGCCTTCTCCGTCGAGCTGGCCCAGGACGGAAGCGAGGAGGACGCCTCGTACACCTCGGTCCGCAACGCCTTCCCGGGGATCGTCACCGCGGTCAAGCTCGGTGACGTCGCCGCCCAGGTGGAGATCCAGGCCGGGCCGCACCGGCTGGTGTCGCTGCTGACGCGGGAGGCGGTGGAGGAGCTGGGGCTGGAGGTCGGGATGGAGGCGACCGCCCGGATCAAGTCGACCAATGTGCATATCGACCGTGCCTGACCGGGGGTGACACCCCTCCCGGCTCCACCGGGGCGACCGTCCCGTACAAACGCACATGCAAGCCCCTGAGACTGACTGCCGGGCTCATGCGAAGCCACAGCAGACTTCCTCCTCGCATCTGCGGCATTATCATCGGGTCGGCCCGGTGGTGCTGGTAGACCGTAGACGGGTCCGTGAGGACCAGAGGGAGTGGAACCCGTGACAACCCGTACCGCGCGCCGGACCCGCCGGACCCTTCAGGTGGCCGGTGCGGGCTCCGCCGCGCTGCTGGTCCTGACCGCCTGTTCCTCGTCCGGGAAGGACGACGTACCGGCCTCGGACGCCGCGGCCTCCTCGAAAAAGCTGTCCGGCACGGTGACCGTCTTCGCCGCGGCCTCGCTGAAGGAGAGCTTCACCGCCCTGGGCAGGACGTTCGAGAGCCGGCACCCGGGCACGAAGGTGACGTTCAGCTTCGGCGGCAGCGACTCCCTCGCCGCGAGCATCACCGGCGGAGCGCCGGCCGACGTGTTCGCGGCGGCCAGCGCCAGGACGATGAAGATCGTCACCGACGCGGGCGACGCCTCCGGCACCCCCGCCACCTTCGTGCGCAACCATCTGGAGATCGCCACCCTGCCGGGCAACCCCGACAAGGTCGCCTCGCTCAAGGACCTCACCGGCCCCGGCCTGAAGGTGGTGCTCTGCGCCAAGGAGGTGCCGTGCGGCGCCGCCGCGCAGAAGGCCCTCGACGCCGCGAAGCTCAGGCTGACCCCGGTCTCCTACGAACAGGACGTCAGGAGCGCGCTGACCAAGGTCGAGCTGAAGGAGGCCGACGCGGCGGTCGTGTACCGGACCGACGTGAAGGCCGCGGGTGACAAGGTGGAGGGCGTGGAGTTCCCCGAGTCGGCCGACGCCGTCAACGACTACCCGATCGCCCTGCTGAAGAACGCCCCCAACGCCGCCGCCTCCGAGGCGTTCATCGCGCTGGTGCGGTCCGCCGAGGGGCAGAAGGTCCTGACCGGGGCCGGGTTCCTGAAGCCGTGACCCCGCCCGTCGAGTCCGACGCCGCGCGCGGCCCCCGTCCGGGCGGGGCGCGACGTCACCGGGTCCGGGCGGGCGGCCGCGGCGCGCCGCTGCCCCTGCTCGTGCCCGCGCTGCTCGGACTGGCTTTCCTGGTGGTGCCGTTGTTCGCGCTGCTGGTGCGGGCCCCGTGGCGGGACATGCCGGAGCAGCTGACCAGCCCCGAGGTGTGGCAGGCGCTCCGACTGTCGCTGGTCTGCGCGACCGCCGCCACCGCCGTGAGCCTGGTTCTCGGGGTGCCGCTGGCCTGGCTGCTGGCCCGGGTCGAGTTCCGCGGCCGCGGTCTCGTACGTGCCCTCGTCACGCTGCCGCTCGTGCTGCCGCCGGTGGTGGGCGGTGTGGCGCTGCTGTCGGCGCTCGGCCGCAACGGGGTCGTCGGTACGTGGCTGGACGCGTGGTTCGGCGTCACCCTGCCGTTCACCACGGCGGGGGTGGTGGTGGCGGAGGCCTTCGTGGCGATGCCGTTCCTCGTCATCAGTGTGGAGGGCACCCTGCGGGCGGCCGATCCGCGCTTCGAGGAGGCGGCGGCGACCCTGGGCGCCTCCCGCTTCACCGCGTTCCGGCGGGTCACGCTGCCGCTGATCGCACCGGGCATCGCGGCCGGCGCGGTGCTGGCGTGGGCCCGCGCGCTCGGCGAGTTCGGCGCGACGATCACCTTCGCCGGCAACTTCCCCGGGCGGACCCAGACCATGCCCCTCGCCGTCTACCTGGCGCTGCAGAGCGACCCGGAGGCGGCGATCGCCCTCAGCCTGGTGCTGCTGGCCGTGTCCATCGCGGTACTGGCCGGGCTGCGCGACCGTTGGATGACCGCAGGATGACCAGGAATCACGACGAACCGGCCGGTGCCGAAGCGGCGGGCCTCGACGCCCGGCTGGTGGTGGAGCGGGGGGCCTTCCGGCTCGACGTGGAGCTGCGGGTCGCACCGGGCGAGGTGGTGGCGCTGCTCGGGCCGAACGGCGCGGGCAAGACCACGGCCCTGCGGGCACTGGCCGGGCTGGCCCCGCTCACCGGCGGCCATCTGCGGCTGGACGGCACGGCCCTGGAGCGTACGCCGCCGGAGTCCCGGCCGGTCGGCGTCGTCTTCCAGGACTACCTCCTCTTCCCCCATCTGACCGCCCTGGACAACGTGGCGTTCGGGCCGCGCTGCCAGGGGATGGGCAAGGCGGCCGCCCGCGACCGGGCCGCCGAGTGGCTCGACCGCCTCGGCCTCGCGGACCACGCCGGAATGCGGCCCCGGCGGCTCTCCGGCGGCCAGGCGCAGCGGGTCGCCCTGGCCCGCGCCCTCGCCACCCGTCCGCGGCTGCTTCTCCTCGACGAGCCGCTCGCCGCCCTCGACGCCCGGACCCGGCTGGAGGTGCGCGGTCAGCTCCGGCGCCATCTGGCCGAGTTCGAGGCGGTGGCGGTGCTCGTCACGCACGACCCGCTCGACGCCATGGTCCTCGCCGACCGGCTGGTCGTCGTGGAGCGGGGCGGGGTCGTCCAGGAGGGCAGCCCGTCGGAGATCGCCCGCCACCCCCGTACGGACTACATCGCCCAGCTCGTCGGGCTCAACCTCTACCGGGGCCGGGCGGACGGCCACACGGTACGGCTGGACGACGGCCCCGCCGTCACCACCACGGAGGTCCTGGCCGGGGAGGTCTTCGTGGCGTTCCCGCCGAGCGCGGTCACCCTCCACGGCAGCCGGCCCACCGGCTCCAGCGCGCGCAACGTGTGGCGCTGCGAGGTCGCCGGGCTGGAGGCGCACGGCGACCAGATCCGCGCCTCGCTCACCGGTGGACTCCCGCTCGCCGCCGACCTCACGACGGTGGCCGCCGCCGAACTCGGCCTGCACCCGGGGGCGGAGGTCTGGGCGACGGTGAAGGCCGCGCAGACCCACGCGTACCCGGTGTGAGACCCGGCGGCGGTCAGAGGGCGGCGAACAGGCCGTCGAGCGGGGCGGGGACGCGGCCGGGGCCGAGGGCCTCGACCAGGACCCGGCCGTAGTGGATCTTGCGGCCCTTCTTCGTGCCGAGGAAGCGCCGTATCTGCTGTTCCGGGGCACGGCCCTGCTGGGCGGGCTGGCCGAGAAAGGTCTCCAGGGGGCGCAGGTCGCCCTCCGCGGCGATCAGTTCCCTCACCCGGGCCACGCCGAGCGCGCGGATCAGCTCCTCCTCCAGGTCGGCCGCGCAGACGAAGAACTCCTGCGGCACCGCGCCGGCCCGCTCCAGACCGCGGGCGTAGTAGCCGCGCTCACGCTCGTCGCAGAGCCCGGTCAGGCGCAGTCCCAGACCGGTCGGGCCGAGCAGCCCGGCGAAACGTCCGACGCTCATCGCCCCGCCCATCGGCAGGACGCAGATCCCTTCCGCCGCCAGGTCCCGGCCCCGGGCGGCGGCCAGCGCGTCGACCGCGGCGGCGTCGCTCGGCCCCTCCAGCAGGACGACCGTCCGGACCGGCAGCCGCGCGGCCAGCTCGCGCGCGGGGCCCTCGGGGCCGCCCGCCGCCCACGCCGTGACCGTCTCCCGGAACAACCGCATCTCCGTCATGGGGCCGAGTCTCGCTCCCGGGTCTCCTTCCCGCCAAGGAATTTCCCCGCCCCGGCCGGACCTTCGGGACGAACGGGCCGGTGGCCCGTCCGCCGTGGTGGCTCCGGGCACACGCCGCGCGGGAAGTATGGTGCCCCACCACATACGCCGCCGATGCGGCCCTTCCTACGGTGTGGCGACACGGAACCGTCCCCACCCTCCGGAAGTGGTGTCCATGGCCGCCCCAGCAAGCTCCCCGCCGGCATCCTCGAACCTCAAACGCATCGTCGCCGCCAGCCTCATCGGCACCACCGTCGAGTGGTACGACTTCTTCCTGTACGGCTCGGCCGCCGCCCTCGTCTTCAACAAGCTGTTCTTCCCCGAGTCCGACCCGCTCGTCGGCACGCTCCTGTCCTTCCTCACCTACGCGGTCGGCTTCGCCGCCCGGCCGCTCGGTGCCCTGGTGTTCGGGCACTACGGCGACCGGCTCGGCCGCAAGAAGCTGCTGGTGATCAGCCTGCTGATGATGGGCGGGGCGACGTTCGCGATCGGGCTGCTGCCGACCCACGCCACCGTCGGGTCCGCCGCCCCGGTGCTGCTCACCGTGTTGCGGCTGGTGCAGGGCTTCGCGCTCGGCGGCGAGTGGGGCGGGGCGGTACTGCTGGTCTCGGAGCACGGCGACGCCCGGCGGCGCGGCTTCTGGGCCTCCTGGCCGCAGACCGGCGCCCCGGCGGGGCAGCTGCTCGCCACCGGGGTGCTCTCCGCGCTCACCGCGCTGATGTCCGACTCCGCCTTCGGGGCATGGGGGTGGCGCATCCCGTTCCTGCTCTCCGGTGTGCTCGTCCTCCTCGGCCTGTGGGTCCGGCTCTCCGTCGACGAGTCGCCGGTCTTCCAGGAGGCGCTGGCCCGGGCCGAGGCCCGCAGGGCCACCGCCGGGGCGGTGGAGAAGATGCCGCTCGTCGCCGTACTGCGCCATCACTGGCGCGATGTGCTGATCGCCATGGGCGCCCGGATGGCCGAGAACATCAGCTACTACGTGATCACCGCGTTCGTGCTGGTCTACGCGACGACGGCGGCCGACCTGAGCAAACAGACGGCGCTCAACGCGGTGCTCGTCGCCTCGGCCGTGCACTTCGCGGTCATCCCGATGTGGGGTGCCCTCTCGGACCGGGTCGGCCGCAAGCCGGTCTATCTCGTCGGTGCGGTCGGCGTCGCGGTCTGGGCGTTCCCGTTCTTCGCGCTGATCGACACCCGGAGCTTCGGCAACGTGCTGCTCGCCGTCACCGTCGGGCTCGTGTTCCACGGTGCGATGTACGCGCCGCAGGCGGCGTTCTTCTCCGAGATGTTCGCGACCCGGGTGCGGTACTCGGGCGCGTCGATCGGCGCGCAGTTCTCCTCGGTCGCGGCCGGTGCCCCGGCCCCGCTCATCGCCACCGCGCTGCTCGCGGACCACGACAGCTCGACGCCGGTCTCGCTGTACGTCATCGCCGCGGCCCTGATCACCCTGCTCGCGGTCGGCTGCGCCCGGGAGACCCGGCACCGGGACCTCGCGGAGATCGGGGCGACGGCCTCCGACCCGGACGGTTCCGGGGTGCGGGCGGCGGACGCCCGGACCGCCTGAAGCGCCGTCCGCCGGGCGGGGCCGCGTGCACGGCCCGCCCGGCGGACGGTCCCGCTCAGGGTTGCGGGGTGGGCTCGAACCAGGTGGGCTCGTCGGTCAGGGCCTGCTTGATCCGGAAGAGCCCGAACTCGTCCAGCGGCGGCAGCGCGTCCACCGAGAACCAGCCCACCTCCAGCGACTCGTCGTCGTTGACCCGGGCCTCACCGCCGGTGGCCCGGCAGCGGAAGGTCACGTCCAGGTACTGGCAGCGGTCGCCGTTCGCGTACTCCACGGGCTGCAGGGCCTGGGTGAGCACCACCCGCTCCGCCACGCAGCGCACCGCCGTCTCCTCGAACACCTCGCGTTCGGCCGTGGCCGCCGGCTGCTCCCCCGGTTCGCAGATGCCGCCGATCACCGCCCACTTGCCGGTGTCGGTGCGGCGGCCGAGCAGCACCCTGCCCTCGTCGTCGAAGACGATCGCGGTGACCCCCGGCAGCAGGAGCAGTTGTCGACCCGCGGTGGCGCGGATCTCACGGATGAAGTCAGGAGTAGCCATGCCCCGACCCTATGTGGTGCGGCTGCCGGTCACCGGGTGCTCCGGGCGCGGACCGCGCGCAGGGCGACCAGGCCGAGCCCGGCCGCGGCGATCAGGACGAGGACGCCCTCGGGAAGCGGCCCCATCCGGGTCGCGGGCGTCAGCGAGGAGCGCAGCGGCACCTTGTCCACGAGCGCGTCCGGGGTGAACTGCTCCGTCTGCCGGACGATCGTCCCGTCCGGGCGGATCACCGCGCTGACCCCGCTGGTGACGGGGACGACGACGGACCTGCTGTGTTCGACGGCCCGCACCCGGGACATGGCCAGCTGCTGGTAGGTCATCTCGCTGCGGCCGAAGGTGGCGTTGTTGCTGGGTACGGCGATCAGCTGGCCGCCGTGCATGACGGTGTCCCGTACGGCGTCGTCGAACGCGGCCTCGTAGCAGGTCACGAGCCCGACGCTGGTGCCCGCCAGGTCGAAGACGCCGACCTTCCTGCCGGGACCGAACTCGCGCTGCACCCGGTCCACGTCCGAGCTGAAGACCCGGGCGACGGACCGCATCGGCATGTACTCGCCGAACGGCTGGATGTGGCGCTTGTCGTAGGTGTCGACCGGGCCCTTGCCCGGGTTCCACTGGATGAGGGTGTTGCGCAGGTTCCCGGTGTCGGGCTCGACGACCGCCCCGATCACGGTGGGCGCGCCGATCGCCTTGACCGCCTCGTCGATCAGGATGCGGGCGTCGGCGTTGCGGTAGGGGTCGAGGTCGGAGGAGTTCTCGGGCCACAGGACGAAGTCGGGCTGGGGGGCCTTGCCCTGCTTCACCTCCCGGGCGAGCTGCTCGGTGCGGCGTACGTGGTTGTCGAGGACGGCGCGGCGCTGGGCGTTGAAGTCGAGCCCGAGCCGGGGCACGTTCCCCTGGATCGCGGCGACGGTCGCGGTGCCGTCCTCGGCGGAGTCGTCGACCAGCGGCAGTGCGGCGAAGGCCCCGGCCACGGGGACGAGCACGGCCGCGGCCGCGGCGACCACGGCTCCGCGCGGCACGGTCCCGGTCGCCCGGTACGCCCGGAAGCGGAGCACCGCCTCGCAGAGGCCGAAGCCGCACAGCACCACCGCGAAGGAGAGCAGCGGGGTGCCGCCCAGGGCGGCCAGTGGCAGGAACACGCTGTCCGCCTGGCCGAACGCGATCTTCCCCCAGGGGAAGCCGCCGAACGGCACCCGGGCCCGGATGGCCTCGTCGAGCGCCCAGACGGCGGCGGCCCACAGCGGCCAGCAGGCGAGCCGGCTGACGGCGGCGATCCCGAGGCAGCCGACCGCGATGAAGAGTGCCTCGGCGGTGGCGAGGGCCAGCCA
The DNA here is from genome assembly GCF_053598535.1 of Streptomyces sp. NPDC001108. Taxonomy (NCBI): domain Bacteria; kingdom Bacillati; phylum Actinomycetota; class Actinomycetes; order Kitasatosporales; family Streptomycetaceae; genus Streptomyces; species Streptomyces sp. NPDC001108. Next base: position 36,536 of record NZ_JBSFKL010000006.1, on the reverse strand, counting down.
GGGCACGGGGCCGACGTCCTCGCCCGTCCAGTGCAGCAGCGGCAGCATGAAGCCGAGGCCGGCGAGGAGACCGAGCCCGAACCCGGCGCGCAGCCGTCGGCCGTGCAGCACCCAGCCGAGCAGGGCGAACCCGGGCAGGACCAGCCACCACAGGGGGCGGGGCGGGAAGCTCAGATAGAGCAGCACGCCCGCGATCACTGCGGCGGCGGGTCGCACCAGGCGCTGTCGCCGGGAGACGGTGGAGGGAACCGGCTGCGCGGCTCCGACGGGGGTGATGGTGGCGCTCACCCGGCGGAGTCTACGGTGGCTGGCTGTGCGCCCGGGAGCCCCTCCCGGCAGGAAGTGCCCCTGGTCAGGCTCCGGCCGTCGCGCCGCCCGTGGTCAGCCGCAGGCGTTCGCGGATGAACCGGACGCCCGCCTCGGCGTCGTCGACCGTGATGGTGAACGTCCGGCCGTCGCCGAGCCGGAGCACCAGCCCCTCGCCCCGGCGGACCACCACGGCCGTGCCCTGCTCGGGGCGCCAGCGGTACCCCCAGCCGCCCCACTGGCGCGGGGTGACCTCGGGGGCGAACTCGGCGCCGACCACCTGGGTCAGCAGGATCCGGCGCCGGGGCAGGCCCATGTGGCCGCAGCGCACCTCCAGGGCGTCCCCGTCGATCCGGACGGCCACGTTCACGAAGGCGAGGGTGCCGAACAGCATGAGGAGTCCGGCGGCGACGCAGCCGATCACGGACATCAGCAGGGGGGCGACCCCGGAGGTCCAGTTGGAGCTCACGGCCAGCTGGACGCCGAGCGCCAGGCAGGCGGCTCCCCCGGCCGCGAGGACCCACTGGGCGCGGTTGGTGGCCCGGCCGGTCCAGACGGCGGGGTGGGGATCTGTTCCGTTGTGACGGGATTCGCGGGAGTCGTCCCTCATGTCCAGCAGCGTACTCAGGAATCCGCACGCCGGGCAGGGGTCGAACGGCCCGCACCGGGTCAGCGGACCGGGCTGACGGCTCCCAGCAGACGCCCTTCCGGGTAGGCGGGCGCGGCCTCGGGGAGGTCGGTGAGGTCTCCGCCGACGAGCACCGAGACGCGTCCGGAGGATTCGGCCGACGGAGCGGGTTCGGCCCCGATCCGGCGCAGCGCCTGGGCGGCGACGGCCCCGGCCGATCCGTACAGCGCGACGGGCGGCAGGCCGGGCCGCCCCACGGCGGCGCGGATGCGCTCGCCGACCAGCTCGTAGTGGGTGCAGCCGAGGACCACGGCCCGCACGTCGGGCGGGGTGTGGGCGGCGGCAGCGGCGACCGCGCGGTCGATCGCGGCCTCGTCGGCCTCCTGCACGGCGTCGGCGAGACCCGGGCAGGGCACCTCGGTGACGTCGACGGCGCCGGCGAATTCCGCGATGAGCCGGCGCTGGTACGGGCTGCCGGTGGTGGCGGGCGTCGCCCAGATCGCGACGGGACCGCCCGTGGCGACGGACGGCTTGATCGCGGGGACGGTGCCGATGACCGGCAGCGCGGGCTCGAACGCGGCGCGGAGCGCGGGCAGGGCGTGAACGGAGGCGGTGTTGCAGGCGACGATCAGTGCGTCCGGCCGGTGGGCGGCGGCCGCGCGGGCGACGTCCAGCGCGTGGGCGGTCACGTACTCGGGCGTACGCGGTCCCCAGGGCGTGTGCTCGGGGGCGTCGGAGGACAGCACCAGATCGGCGTCGGGCCTCAGCCGGCGCACCGCGGCGGCCGCCGCGAGGAGGCCGATTCCCGAGTCCATGAGCGCGATCTTCACCCGGTCACCATAGTCGACGGCTCGTGCGGTTACGTCCGGGTGGGGCAGACTGCGGCGAATGAGCGCCGTTGCCTGGATCGCCGTGGGTTCGCTGGCCGCATGGGTGTGGCTGCTGCTGGGACAGGGGTTCTTCTGGCTGACCGGCCAGCGGCTGCCCCGTCGTGAGGACCCCGGACGCTGGCCGTCCGTCGCCGTCGTGGTGCCCGCACGTGACGAGGCCGACATGCTGCCGGTGACCCTTCCGTCCCTGCTGGCGCAGGACTACCCGGGGCGTGCGGAGGTCTTCCTCGTCGACGACTGCAGTACGGACGGTACGGGCGACGTCGCCCGCGCGCTGTCCGTCCGGTACGGCGGGCTGCCGGTGTCGGTGCTGTCGCCGGGTGAGCCCGAGCCGGGCTGGACGGGCAAGCTCTGGGCGGTGCGGCACGGGATCGCCCGCGCCCGGCTGCGCAGGCCGGCGTACCTGCTGCTGACGGACGCCGACATCGCGCACGAGCCGGACAGTCTGCGCGAGCTGGTCGCCGCCGCCGAGTCCGGCGGCTACGACCTGGTCTCGCAGATGGCCCGGCTGCGGGTGTCGAGCGGGTGGGAACGGCTGGTCGTCCCGGCCTTCGTCTACTTCTTCTCGCAGCTCTACCCGTTCCGGTGGGTGAACCGGGCCGGGGCGCGGACGGCCGCCGCGGCCGGTGGCTGTGTCCTGCTGCGGACCGGGGCCGCGGAGCGGGCCCGGGTGCCGGAGTCGATCCGGCAGGCGGTGATCGACGATGTCTCGCTGGCGCGGGCGGTGCAGCGCAGCGGGGGACGGATCTGGCTGGGGCTCGCCGAGCGGGTGGACAGTGTGCGGCCGTATCCCCGGCTCGGGGATCTGTGGCGGATGGTGGCGCGGAGCGCGTACGCGCAGCTGCGGCACAGCCCGCCGCTGCTGGTGGGGACGGTGCTGGGGCTGGCGCTGGTCTATCTCGCGCCGCCGCTGGCGCTGGCCGCCGGGCTGCTGGGCGGGGACCCGGTGGCGGCGTGCGCGGGCGGTCTGGCGTGGGCGGTGATGGCCGGGACGTACCTCCCGATGCTCCGCTACTACCGGCAGTCGCCGTGGTGGGCGCCGCTGCTGCCGTTCACCGCCCTGCTCTACCTGCTGATGACGGTCGACTCGGCGGTGCGGCACTACCGGGGCCGGGGCGCGGCCTGGAAGGGGCGTACGTACGCCCGTCCCGAGGCCGCGCCGGAGCCGTGAGCGGGGGCCGGCGGCGGACCGGCCCCGCCGGCGTCACTTGCGGCCGGGGGTCCAGTTCATGCCCCACCCGTAGGCGTGGTCGATGGTGCGCTGCGGGCTCACTCCGCGCTCGGGGACGAGATAGCGGGCCTCGCGCTGGACGGTGAGGTCTCCCCCGTTGTTCGTCAGCAGGGCCAGGGCGCAGACGGTGGACGGGACGGTGCACTCGTCGAGCGAGAAGTCGATCGGCGCGCCGTGCTGCGGCTGGAGCGTGACGGTCGCGTGGAGATCGGCGAAGCTCCGGGCGCCCTCGTAGATGGTGACGAAGATCAGGACGCGGCGGAGCCTGTCCATGTGGTCGAGGTTGACGGTGAGGTTCTCACCGGTGGCCACGGCACCGGTCCGGTCGTCCCCGTCGAGATGGATGTACGGGGGCTGGTGGAGGGCGCCGAAGGCGTTCCCCAGGGCCTGGACGACGCCCTTGCTGCCGTCGGTGAGCTCGTAGAGGGCGCAGAGGTCGAGATCGAGGTCCGCGTGCTGGGCGATGGCCCGGCCGAGCTTGCTCCCCCAGCCCTTGAACTGCTTGCGCACCTCCCAGTTGAGGTTGACGCGGAGCGCCCCCGACGTGCCGCCCTGCTTGGCGAGGGAGACCCGCGGCGCCTCCTTGGTGAGCGTCACCTTGGAGAGGCGTACCGGGGCGGCGGCCGGCGGAGCCGGCGGGACGGGCGGGGCGGGAGGCATGGTCGCGCTCTGCGTCTGCTGGGAAGCCCAGGACGGCTGGGGCGGCTGGGGCTGTGCGTACGGCTGGTATGCCTGAGGCTGCTGGGACTGGGGCGGCGGCGGGTACGAGGGAGACTGCGGCGGCCGGGGCGGCCGGGGCGGCTGCTGCGGTTCGTCGACGGAGATCCCGAAGTCGGTCGCGAGACCCGCGAGGCCGGTGTCGTACCCCTGGCCGACGGCCCGGAACTTCCAGGCGCCCTGGCGGCGGTAGAGCTCACCGAGGATGAATGCGGTCTCGACCGTGGCGTCCGCGCTGTCGAAGCGCGCGATCTCCCCGCCGTTCGCCGCGTCCGTGATCCGTACGTACAGCCCGGACACCCGGCCGAAGGCGCCGCCGTCCGCGGAGGCCGCCAGGACCACCCGGTCGATGGCCGGTTCGACGCGGGCGAGATCGACCGCGAGGTTGTCCGTCATTCCCTCCGCGGACGGGCGCTTGCCCTCGTGGCGCACCGCACCGGAGGCGTGCGAGGGCTGGTTGTAGAAGACGAAGTCGGCGTCGCCGCGCACCTTTCCCGACACGAGAAGGAGCGCCGAGCCGTCGACGTCCGGTGTGCCCGGGGCGGTACGCCACCCCAGTTCGACCCGCACGGCCTGGGCCGGCACCGGAACATTGGCCCCTTTTAGCATGGTCATGCTCGCCCCCATCGCGAGTCCCTCGGTCCACAATCTCTTCCCCGCAAACCTAACCCGCCGGGCGGGCGCACGGGGCGCGGAGACCGGGCCGGCCCGACGACCCGTCCGTCCGCGCGGGGTCCGGAGCCTCCCCGGTCCGCTCCGGTCTTCCGATCGGGTGTTCCCGGCGGGTCCGGCGCGGCCCGCCCCGCACACGGGGCCGGTCTTCGGGAGAAGTACCGCGTGCCCCCTCGCGGTTCCGCCGACCCGCCGCCCGGCTTTCCCGACGAGAGCGTGCTCGGCCGACGTGTTCCACGGCGTCGACGCGGTACCCGTCACCTGGTCACGCCGCCGGGCCGGGGGCCGCCCCGGCCGCGAGGTCGGCGAAGCGGTGGGCGACGGTGCGCCAGGTGGCGGTGGACCCGGGCTCGTCCCGCACCGCCCGGGCATGCAGGGTCTCCGGGTCCGGCGCGCCGTTGCGGTGCAGGCGGTCGCGGTTCCAGCCGCGGATCCGTTCGGCGGTGGTCTCCGGATGGAACTGCACGCCCCACGCCGCGGAGCCGATCCTGAACGCCTGGTAGGGGCAGTCCTCGCTGCGGGCCAGCCAGTGGGCGCCGGCGGGGAGCGCGGTGACGGCGTCGACGTGGTTCTCGATGGCCGAGAGGTGTGCGGGAAGTCCGTGGAACAGCGGATCGTCGGCCGCCTCGGGCCGCAGGTCGAGCCGGGTGCTGCCGAACTCGGGCGTTCCGTGGTTGCCGCGCACCTCGCCACCGGCGACCTGGGCGAGCAACTGGCCCCCGAGGCAGATGCCGAACACCGGCGTCCGTACGGCGAGGGCCTGCCGCACCAGCTCCCGGGTCGCGGGCAGCCAGGGCGCGCGGACGTCGTCGTCGGGGAGGAAGGCTCCGCCGAGCACGATGAGCGCGGAATCCTCCAGCCGGTCCGGAAGCGGGTCGCCCTCGTGGGCCCGGACCACCCGTGCCGTGACGCCCCGCTCCGCCAGCCAGGCGGCCCAGCGGCCGAGGCCGCCTCCGGAGTCGTGCTGCACCACCAGGGCCGTGGCCGTCGTGCCGGTGTCCTTCATCGTGCCGCTCCTCGCCGTCGTCCGTCGCGTGGCTCCGACTACCGTTCCGTCAGCTCCGTCAGCCATACGTGCCCGGGATGGACGCGTTCCAGCCAGGCGCTCAGGCGGTACCGTCGCGCCCGGTCCAGCAGCGGCAGCACTCCGCGGAAGTCCGCCCGGTCCTTGGGCCGCGCCGCCTTCGCCTTGAAGAGCAGCACGGCTTCGGGTGCCAGATAAGGGATGCCGTCCGGTGTGCACTCGATGATCTCGTCGTAGGGCAGCCGCAGTTCCGGGTCGCGGCGGCAGATCCACATACCGCCGTCGTGCGGCTCGCGGAACACGTCGAACAGGAACCGGCCGGTCTCCGGATCCCGCGCCCACGTCTGATGCGTGGCCGCCAGAACCCCGGCTCCCGCCTCTTCCCAGATCCGCCCCCAGCCGACCGCGTCGAAGACAAGATCGGGGAATCGGTCCCGAATCCCGGGGAAATCCGCGGCGGGCACCGCGATCTCCAGATCGCCGTGCGCCCGTGTTCGCTCCCCGCGGAAGAGATCCAGCGCCCATCCCGCCGCGACGCACCACGGGGTATCGATTCCGCGCAACCGCTCCGTGATCCGCTCCGGCCGCCAGGCACCCGCCCAGCGGGCCTCCACTTCGTCCAAGTCGGCCACGGTGCCGCCGGGCGGCGGTAGTTCGGTCATCGACCCAAGATACTGGTGGCACTTGCCGCGCGGAAATTTCACCGACGGAACCCTTATCCCGCATTTAACCGGCCCGGCGAAAGCGTTCCGGGCCGACGATCTCCGCTCCGGGCACCGCCACGCGGATGTCACCCTTTGCGGCCCGGCGGCCACTTCTCGTGAACCATCGCGCCCACCACCGGAAATGACCTCGTGTTCACAGCGGATTTAGCAATCTTTACAGCGGCTCGCGCCGACAGAATCAGCGTAAATCGGATGCCCCCGAGATGGGGACTCCCCAACCGGCACATCGTGGGCTTAACTTAGGTGTCATGACGTCCCCCCGCTCCACCTTCGACGGCGGCTACTACGCCGCACCGTCGTTCCCCGACACTCCGATCTACGACTCCCTGGTCGCGGAGCGGGGCACTCCTCAGATCGCTCCGATCCGAGTCCCGGCCGCCTACGACACCGGCAACAGCTATCTGCCCGCCCTCCCGGCGGCGCTGCCGGCTCTTCCCGCGGCCCCCACCCCCACCCCGCCCGCGCCGTCGTACGGCTATCCTCAGCCCGCGCCCCCGCAGGGGTACGCGCCCGCGCCGCCCGCGCCGTTGCAGCACGCCCCGGCGCCGTACATCCCGCAGCAGCCCGCCGCGGCCCGCGGCGGCTACCCGGCGCCCCATCCCCAGCAGCCGCAGCGCCCCGCGCCCGGTACCGGCTACGAGGCGATGCGCCCGGCGGCGCCGCGCCCCGCGCCCGCCCCGGCACCCCGCCCGGCCCCCTCGCCCTACGAGGACCCGTACAACCGCCCCTACCAGGGCCGGGGGTACTGAACCGGGACATGCACCGTCGTACGGAGCCGCCGCCGGGCCATGGGGACTCGGCGGCGGCTTCCGTGTCCCGTACCGGATGGGCCGTCAGCAGACGGAGCGTCAGTGGATGGGGCGTCAGTGGACGGTTCGTCAGCCGGGCCGCGGGGCGGGGGAGCTCCGCACGCCGAGCGGAGAGAGGGCTCATTCTCGCCCCTTCCTCCGCGCATGAAGCATCCCGTACCGGGCTAAGACGGATACGGAAGGGGGCGTGGACAGTGCGAGCGGTGACGGGTGTCTGGCGTTGGCGGCACAATTCGCTGCGCCGTGCCACGGACCGGCGCGAGGCGTGGACGGCCCTGGCCTCGCTGCTCCTGATGGTGCTGGCGGCGCCCGCGCTGGGCTGGGCGTGCGGGGCGCGGACGGACGACGCCCTGCAGGAGTCGGCGCGGGCGCAGCGGGCCGGACGTCATGCCACCACCGCGGTCGTGGTGCGCCGGTCGCCGCAGGGCCCCCGCTTTCCCTCCGACCCCGAGACGGCCCCGCGGCACACCCTGCCGTCCTCGGTGGTGGCGCGCTGGCGGTCCCCCGACGGCACGGAGCGGCAGGGCACCGTGACGATCGAATCCCGGCGGACCGCCCCCGGCGCCCGGGTGGAGATCTGGACGGACGACGCGGGCCGCCCCGTCCCCCGTCCGATGGACGCGGCCACCGCCCGCGCCCACGCGGTGCTGGCGGGGATCGGTGCCGGGCTGCTGGCGGCCGGCGCGGTCGAGGGGGTCCGGCAGCTGATCGTCCGTCGTCTGAAGAAGGCGCGGTACGACCGGATCGACCAGGAGTGGGCCAGCACCGGTCCGGACTGGGGCAGGACCGGTACCGGCAGTTGATCGGCTGCTGATCGGGGCAACTCCCGCCCGCCGCGCGCGCTACGGTGGACCGGCCCGCCCGGTTTCCCGGTGGGCGGTCCCGGGGACCCACCGCTGCCGCGAGGCCGGTGACCAGGGCATCAGGCACGCACGAGGTGGGGACACAACAGCGCCATGGCACAGGGCACGGTCCAGGTGACACACACCGGAACTTCGCGGTGGCGGCGCCGCACAGGCGAGTACCCCTCCCTCACCGCGGCCCTGGAGGCCGCGGCCGACGGGGACGTCCTCACCGTCTCGCCGGGCACCTACCGGGAGAATCTGGTCCTGCACCGCGCGGTGACCCTGCGCGGCACCGAGGGCTCGGTCGGCTCCGTGCGGATCGCGCCGGTCGACGGTGTGCCGCTGACCGTCCGCGCCTCCGCCGTCGTCTCGGACATCCATGTGGAGGGCCAGGACTCGACGGCGCCCGCGCTGCTGATCGAGGACGGGGCGCCGGAGATCGCGGACCTGCGGATCGTCACCCGCTCCGCCGCCGGGATCGAGGTACGCGGGGCCGCCCGTCCGACCGTGCGCCGGTGCACCGTCGACAATCCCGCCGGTGCCGGTCTCGCCGTACTCGACGGGGCGGGCGGTGTGTTCGAGGAGTGCGAGGTGGTCTCCGCCGGGCAGTCCGGCGTCTCGGTGCGCGACGGCGCACACCCCCGGCTGGAGCGCTGCCGGATCCACCACGCCTCGGGCGCGGGGCTGAGCGTCACCGGGGAGGGCAGCGGCCTGGAGGGCTTCGGCTGCGAGGTGTACGAGATCAAGGGCAGCGGTGTCCAGGTCACCTCCCGGGCGTCCGCCCATCTCACCGACTGCACGGTGCACCGCACGTCCGCGGACGGGGTGACGCTCGACACCGACGCCGTACTGACGCTGGCCGACTGCGACATCCACGACATCCCGGAGAACGCGGTCGACCTGCGGTCCCGTTCGGTGCTCACCCTGACCCGGTCCACGGTGCGCCGCTTCGGCCGCAACGGCCTCTCGGTCTGGGATCCCGGCACCCGGGTCGACGCCAACCAGTGCGAGATCCACGACAGTACGGGCGACTACCCCGCCGTCTGGGTGAGCGACGGGGCGACGGTGATACTGGACTCGTGCCGGGTCCACGACGTGCCGGACGCCCTCTTCGTCCTCGACCGGGGCTCGCGCGCCGACGTCGTCGACAGCGATCTCTCCCAGGTCCGCAACACCGCCGTGTCGGTGAGCGACGGGGCCACCGCGCAACTCGACGACTGCCGCATCCGCGAGACGTCCACCGGTGCCTGGTTCCGCGACCACGGCAGCGGCGGCACGCTGAACAACTGCACCGTCGACACCGTCCAGACCGGCGTGATCGTCACCAAGGGCGCCGACCCGACGATCGAGCGCTGCACGGTCACCTCGCCCGCCGAGGCCGGTTTCTACGTCTCCGCCGAGGGCCGCGGCACGTTCAACGGCTGCCGGGTCACCGGGAGCGACGGCTACGGATTCCATGTGATGGACGGCTGCCGTACGACGCTGACCCGCTGCCGGACCGAGCGGTGCGCCCGCGGCGGGTACGAGTTCGCCGAGCCGCCCGTCACCCGTGGCGACGGCCAGGGGACCGGCCCGGTGGTGGAGGACTGCACGAGCGACGAGAGCGCGCTGCGCTCCTCCGCTCCCCCGGCGCCCACCGTACTGACGGCCACCCAGTCCTCCCCCGGGCTGCTCGGCGGGGTTCCCGGCCAGCGTGCGGTGGAGCCCGCCCCGGCCGGGACACCCGAGGCTCCCGCGCGCCCCTCGGACGCGGTGCTGGCGGAGCTGGACGCGCTGGTGGGCCTGGACAGCGTCAAGCGCGAGGTGCGGGCCCTCACCGACATGATCGAGGTGGGCCGGCGCCGTCAGGAGGCCGGGCTGAAGGCCGCGTCGGTCCGGCGCCATCTGGTCTTCACCGGCTCCCCCGGCACCGGCAAGACCACCGTGGCCCGGCTCTACGGCGAGATCCTCGCCTCGCTCGGGGTGCTGGAGCGGGGCCATCTGGTCGAGGTGTCCCGGGTCGACCTGGTCGGTGAGCACATCGGCTCGACCGCGATCCGTACCCAGGAGGCGTTCGACCGGGCGCGTGGCGGGGTGCTGTTCGTCGACGAGGCGTACGCCCTGTCGCCCGAGGACTCCGGCCGGGACTTCGGCCGGGAGGCGATCGACACCCTGGTGAAGCTGATGGAGGACCACCGGGACGCGGTGGTCGTGATCGTCGCCGGGTACACCCACGAGATGGAGCGGTTCCTGACCGTCAATCCCGGTGTGGCGTCCCGTTTCTCCCGGACCATCACGTTCAGCGACTACGAGCCCGCCGAGCTGCTGCGGATCGTCGGACAGCAGGCCGACGAGCACGAGTACCGTCTGGCCTCCGGGACCGGGGAGGCGTTGCTGAAGTACTTCACCGAGCTTCCCAAGGGGCCGGCGTTCGGCAACGGCCGCACCGCGCGCCAGACCTTCGAGTCGATGGTGGAGCGGCACGCGGGACGGGTCGCCCAGCTCGACGAGGTGAGCACCGACGACCTCACCCTGCTCTACCCGGAGGACTTGCCGGAACTTCCCTGACCCTGCGGCGCTCCTGCCCCGTCCGCCCCGGCCGCCTGCCGGGGAACGACCGGGTCGAGGCGCTCCAGCAGCGCGGCCCGTTCCTCGGCGAAGACCGGGTCGGCCTGGTAGTCGCCGTGCCCGAGGATCGCCTCGGGCAGCGGATGCTCCGGGGTCCGGCCGTAGACCAGGGGGTCGCGCAGCGGACCTCGGTCCACCTCGGGGCCGGTGACGTCGTCGAGGCGGACCCGGCCGCCGATCGGGTCGGTGGCCCGCCACAGGTTGCGCCAGCAGTGCACGGACCGGTGCAGCACCTGCATCGGCCCGGTCCCGAAGTAGGCCGGGAACCAACGCCCGTACAGCCGCTCGATCGGTGAGCCGTAGGTGAGCAGGGCGACCCGTCCGCGGGTGTGGGCGGGCAGCTGCCAGACCGCGGACGCGGCCAGCACACTGCCCTGGGAGTGCCCGGAGATGACGAGCCTGCCGTGGGTCAGTCCGGTCCAGCCGGACATCCGCGAGGCCAGGTCGGGGACGGCGCGCTCGGCGTAGCAGGGCGGGGCGAAGGGGTGGGCGGCGCGCGGCCAGAACGTGCCGACGTCCCAGAGGATGCCGATGGTGCGCCGGGCGGAGGCGTCGCGGTAGGCGCGGCGGCCCCAGGTGACGAAGAGGATGAAGCCGAGTCCGACCATCCAGGAACCGGTGGACTGGGCGGCGTCGGCGAGGGATTCGAGAAACGCGCCGCTGCCCTTCATGGCGAGCCCGGGGACCTCCCCGGTCGCCCAGGCGCCGAGGACCGCCCCGGCGCCGAGCAGCAGGGCGGCCCCGCAGAGGGGGCCGAGCATCCAGGCCACGGAGTCGGTGAGCCCCGCGGCGGCCCGGACGCGGGCGATCTGCCGGGTACGGGCGGGCTCCGGCCGGCCCTCGGCGTACTCCCGGTCGATCCCGGGCTCCATGGCGCGGGCGGTGCGCCAGGTCCGTGCCAGCAGGAACAGGGTGGGCAGGGCGAGCAGCACCAGGAGCACCGGGATGATCGATGCCTGCCAGCTGAGCAGGACGGGCGGTCCGGGGATGACGGAGCCCTTGCCCATGCCGGGGGTGCCGGGGCCGTCGAGCCAGTCGGCGACGCGCTGGGAGACTCCGCCGCTCATCACCCCGCCGAGGGCGCAGGCGAGCATGGCGACCACCGGGCCGCCCAGTCCGTACAGGACGGTGCGGGCTTCGGGGGTGCGGTGGTAGAGGCCCAGCGAGACGGCGGCGAGCACCACGACGAGGGTTCCCTGGCCGATGGCGAGGAAGCTGAAGGCGAAGTCGCCCGGGAGGGTGCCGGAGGAGACCCAGCCGGGGCGGGACCAGGCGGCGTACGCGGCGGAGAGGACGAGCAGGGCCAGCGCGACGCCGGGCAGGTGGGTGATGAGGGCGCGGTCGAGCTTGTTGTCCAGGCGCCGTTCGCTGCGGCCCCGGCGGCAGACCACCCAGACCACCACGAACCCGCAGAGCAGCAGCGTCGCCTCGATCAGCCGGCCGACGAAGCCCGGCACGGGGCTCGCGACGGAGCGGTCGTGACGGGCCGCGGCGCCCGCGACCGACGCGGCGACGGTCAGGAAGCCGGCGGCGGTGTGCGCGGCGCGCAGCCGGGCGACCAGCCGGCGGCCGTACCAGAATCCGGGCCGGGCGAGGGCGGGGACGCCGGAGGGCGTGCCGGCGCCGGAGTCGTAGGTGTCGTCGTCGGGGGCCGAGCCGGTGAGGGTGCGCTGCGATTCGTACGCGCTCCAGGTGCGGTTGGAGAGGAACCACAGGAGCATCACCAGGGCGGTGGGCACCACGGCGGCGAGGGCGAGCCGGCGGCCCGGCTGGGACCACCAGCCGCCCTGGGCGGTGGAGAGGAAGCCGAGCCAGGAGCGCTGGTCGGAGCAGGCCGGGACCCCCGCGCACTGCCAGGCCACCAGGTCGAGCGCCACCTCGCAGGCGGCCGCGGTGAGCAGTGCGGTGAGGCTGAGCGCGACGAGCCGGACGACCACCCCGTACAGGCGCACCGCCCGGGTGCGGGCGCGGGCGGTGGGGCGCATCCAGTGGGCGAGGTTGACCACCATGAAGGGGAGCAGCAGCAGCCACAGGGCCCGGGAGCCGTTGCCCGAGGTCAGGTTGGACCAGCAGTACGCCTCGGGGATGGGGCGGTCGCGGTAGCGCTCCGGGTGCTGTTCGGCGTCGGTGTCCTCGGCCCGCCGGTAGATGGCGGCGGTCGCGTCGCCGGTGATCCGGACCGTGCGCGGATCGTCGAGCATCTCCTGGGGGGTGGTGCCGCCCACCCCGTGGACCAGCAGTTCCAGCGCGGGCCCCGGACTCTGCGGGGCCTGGGAGGCAGGTGGCACGAGGGTGACTCGCTCTCTGGTTCATGGGGGGTGTTGACGCGGTGTCACCAGGATCGTGGAAGGGGCCGGTGTCCGCGCCGCTCTCACGGAATCTCCCCAGTGCGGCGGTGGACCACACCGCGTGGCAGGATGACCCCGTTCGACATGACCGCCGCACGGCCACGGAGGAAAGGGGCGGACCGGCGTTGAGCGAGAACCAGAACCTGCTCGCGGAGCAGCGGCGTGCGCTGATCCTCGACGAGGTACGCAGGCGCGGCGGGGTCCGGGTCAACGAGTTGACGCGCAGGCTCAATGTCTCCGACATGACGGTGCGCCGTGACCTGGACGCGCTGGCCCGCCAGGGGGTCGTCGAGAAGGTGCACGGCGGGGCCGTGCCGGTGGTCGAGGCCAGTACGCACGAGCCGGGTTTCGAGGCGAAGTCGGCGCTGGAGCTGACGGCCAAGGAGGACATCGCGCGGGTGGCCGCCGCCATGGCGGTGCCGGGCAGCGCCATCGCGCTCTCCGGCGGTACGACGACGTTCGCCCTGGCCCAGCGGTTGCTGGAGGTGCCCGATCTGACGGTGGTGACCAACTCGGTGCGGGTCGCCGATGTCTTCCACACCGCGCAGCGGCCGTCGGGGACGTCCGGGGCGCGGCCCGGGGCGGCCACGGTGGTGCTCACCGGCGGGGTGCGGACGCCCTCGGACTCGTTGGTCGGTCCGGTCGCGGACCAGGCGATCGCCTCCCTCCACTTCGACGTGCTGTTCCTGGGGGTCCATGGGATCTCCGTGGAGGCCGGGCTGTCGACGCCGAACCTGGCGGAGGCGGAGACCAACCGCCGGTTCGTCCAGTCGGCGCGGCGGGTCGTGGTGGTCGCCGACCACACCAAGTGGGGGACGGTGGGTCTGAGTTCGTTCGCGGCGCTGGAGCAGGTGGACACGTTCGTGACGGACGCGGGACTGTCGGCCGCCGCCCGGGCGGAGATCGAGGAGCATCTGCCGGGACTGGTGGTGGCGGGGCGGGGCCCGGACGACGGCGCCTGATCCCCGCCCCCGGCGGGGTGCGTACCGGACTTGTCGGACACTCCGTAGAATCACGGGATGGCCGTCTTCCGGATCGAGCGCTTCACCTCACTTCCCGCCGCCGAGTCCTGGCGCCGGGTGACGGACTGGGAGCGGCACGCCGCGCATGTCCCGCTGACCGGGATCACGGTCGCGGAGGATTCGCCGACCGGGGTCGGTACGGTCTTCGTGGCGCGTACCGGGCTGGGGCCGCTGGCGTTCGACGATCCGATGGAAGTGGTGCGGTGGGTGCCGCCCGTCGCCGGGCGGGCGGGGTCGTGCCGGCTGGAGAAGCGCGGTGCGCTGGTGCGGGGCCGGGCATCGATCGAGGTGTCCCCGACGGGGTCCGGTTCGCATGTGGTGTGGGTGGAGGAGCTGACCGTGCGTCCGCTGCCCCGGTGGTGCGATCCGGCGCTCGCCCGCGCGGGGCGCCGGGTCTTCGGCCGGGTCCTCGACGGCCTTCTGGCACAAGACATCTGATATCGCGTCAGCTATGGTGTGGCCGACCGGGCCCACGACCGCACGGGAGGTACGTTCCATGCCGCGCCGACTCCGTTCCGTGGAGCTGGAATTCATCGACACCGCCCCGGTGCGGCTGGTCTTCTCCGCCGGGGTGTCCGCGCCCCCGGAGGCGGTGTACCGCGCGCTCGCCGACGACGTGCCGGGCTGGCCCGAATGGTTCACGGCGGTGACGTCCGCCCGCCCCACCCCGGACGGCGATGGCCGCGTGGTCCGGCTCAAGGGCGGCTTCACCGCCCACGAGACGATCATGGCGGCGGAGCCCGGCGAGCGGTACGCCTACCGGGCCGACCTGGTCAACGCGCCCGCCGTACGGGCGTTGCTGGAGGAGTGGCGGCTGACTCCGGCGGGTACGGGCACCCGGGTGCAATGGACGTTCGCCGTGGACGGTCCGGCGCCCTACCGGCTGCTCATGCGGCTGGCCCGGCCGGGGGTGGGCCGGGCCTTCCGGGAGGCGGTGCGCGCTCTCGACCGGCGGCTGGCGGGGGCCGTCGCGTAGCGGACGCCCCCGCGGTGCGGACGGTCACCCCAGGGCGGCCGTCCGCGCCTCGTCGAGCGACGTCACGCCGTCGGAGGCGAGGAAGTGCCCGGCGCCGGGGACCACCAGCGCGGACACGCCCAGGAGGCCGGCGAGGCGGTCGGTGTGGCCGGTCGGCACGATCGGGTCGGCGTCCGACCGCAGGACGGTGAGCCGGTCGACATGGCCGCCGATCCCCGTCGGGTCCGGCACCCCGTCGACATGGACGTCCAGCTCCGGGAGGTCCGGCAGCCGGTCGACGAACCCCGCGACCAGCACCAGCGCGCCCAGGCGCCACGGCCCGGTCAGTGAGCCGAGATGCCGCAGGACCGTGACGCAGCCGAGGCTGTGCGCCACCACGATCGAGCCCGCGTCCGGCGTGCCCAGGGCGGCTCCGGCGGCCGCCACCCAGCGGTCGGGGTCCGGGGCCCCGGAGTCCGGGAGGGCGGGGACCGCCGTGCGGATGCCATCGGCTTCGAACTGCCCGGCCAGCCGGCCGAACCAGTGGTCCTCGGGGGTCGCGCCGTAGCCGTGGATGATCGAGGCGCGCCGTTCGGTTGAGGTGTGTGTCATGACGCCGGACGGTACGGCTTCACGTCGGCGTGAAGGTCAAGTCACCGAGGAGGAGCCGTGCTCATAGGCGGACTCGCCGAGCGGACCGGGGTGAGCCCGCGCGCGCTGCGCCACTACGAGGACCGCGGGCTGCTGGTCCCGGCTCGCGACAGCAACGGCTACCGGATCTACTCCGACACCGACGTCGACCGGGTGGCGCGGATCAGGACGATGATCGACGCGGGCCTGGGAACGGAGGCGATCGGCCGCTACCTGGACTGCCTCCGCCCGGACGGCGAGGAGGCCCCGCTGGAGATGTGCCCGGCGCTCCGGGCCGAGCTGGAGGCCCTGGCCGGGCGCATCGACGCCCAGCGGGACGGCCTCCGCCGGACCCGCGAGCGCCTGTCCGCGCTCCTGTCCGCCGGCGGGCAGCAGCTTGGCGAACGACCCGACGGCCCCGGGCCGGCCGGGCCGGACCTCCGGGGACGGAGCCACACCGAGAGGGCGGCCGACCGGTCAGGGCCAGTCGCCGTCGGCCAGGAAGGAGTCGATGGTCGCCGCGTACGGGGCGATGTCCAGGCCCTGTTCGGCGAGCCAGTCGTCGGAGTAGTACTTGTCGAGGTAGCGGTCGCCGGGGTCGCAGATCAGGGTGACGACACTGCCGGTGGCGCCCTGTCGAACCATCTCGGCGACCAGCGTGAACGCGCTCCAGAGCCCGGTGCCGGTGGAGCCGCCCGCCTTGCGGCCGATGGCCCGCTCCAGGGCGCGTACGGCGGCGACGCTCGCGGCGTCCGGCACCTTCATCATCCGGTCGATCGCCCCGGGCACGAAGCTCGGCTCCATCCGGGGGCGGCCGATGCCCTCGATCCGGGAGCCGCAGTCGCTGGTGGCCAGGGGGTCGTGGTGGGTCCAGCCGTCGAAGAAGCAGGAGTTCTCCGGGTCGGGGACGCAGATCCGGGTGTCGAACTGCATGTAGTGCACGTAGCGGGCGATGGTCGCGGAGGTGCCGCCGGTTCCGGCCGTGGCGACGATCCAGGTCGGCTCCGGATAGCGCTCCAGCCTCATCTGCTGGTAGATCGATTCGGCGATGTTGTTGTTGCCGCGCCAGTCGGTGGCCCGCTCGGCGTAGGTGAACTGGTCCATGTAGTGCCCGCCGGTCTCCGCGGCGAGCCTGGCGGACTCCTCGTACATCTTCCGGGAGTCGTCGACGAAGTGACATCGGCCGCCGTGGAATTCGATCAGCCGGCACTTCTCGGGGCTGGTGGTGCGGGGCATCACGGCGACGAACGGGACGCCGATCAGCTTGGCGAAGTACGCCTCCGAGACGGCGGTGGAGCCGCTGGACGCCTCGATCACCGGCTTGCCCGGCCGGATCCAGCCGTTGCAGAGCCCGTACAGGAAGAGTGAGCGGGCCAGCCGGTGCTTGAGGCTGCCGGTGGGGTGCGTCGACTCGTCCTTGAGGTAGAGGTCGATGCCCCACGCCTCGGGCAGCGGGAAGCGCAGCAGATGGGTGTCGGCGGACCGGTTGGCGTCGGCCTGGACCTTGCGTACCGCCTCCTTGAGCCAGGCCCGGTACTCGGCGTCGGAGCGGTCGACGTCGACCGTCTCCACGACCCGTCCGGCGTGCTCGTGCGTCTTGGTGCCCATCAGCCCGTTCCTCCTCGTGCCGCTGTCGCCGTCTCCCGCAACCTACCCTCCCCACCTGCAAAAACGTTCACTTTGACAGGTCATAGCACTGCCTTGGACCCCCGGGCCGTGACGGCCGGGACACCCGGCCCGCACGCGGCCTGGCGTCCTGGCCCGGCATTGTGCAGACTGCCCATCAGAGGTGTCATGAAGGGGGCGAAGCAGTCATGAAGGAAACGGAGTTCAGCGCGACGGGAGTCCGCATCGAGCGGTGGGCCCGTTCGCTCACGCGGGCCGGACAGGTGGTCGTCAAGGACGGCAGACTCGCACTGCTGACCAGCAACGGCCGGGAGATCGACAGCGCCCCGGTGGGCACCGTCAGCGCAGGTCGGCCCTGGTTCGCCGGGTCCGACGCCACGGTGGCCCGCCTCAACGGGACGCGCTACCGGCTCACGATGGGACAGCGCAACCACGGGCCGGACCGGACCGGACCGGCCCGCCGGTTCCTGGAGACGCTGCGCAGCGCGGGCGGCCGGACGACCTGACGCGGGCCCCGCGGCGCCGGAAGGCCGCGAGTTGCGGAGCGGTGACCCCTGAGTGACATTGAACACGTCACTCACGGTTCACCGGCGGTGACGGTAGGACGCTCCGCCGGCACCACATCAGCAGCCGCCAACTGCTGGATCCGTTTCTTCGTCTTCTTCCGGACCTCTTTCGGGGAGTCGCAGTCGTGATCACCGACCCAAGCAGGCACTGCACGGTGGAGCTCCAGGCCCTGCCGTCGCGGATCGGCCAGGTCCGCAGAATCGTCTCGGCGCAGTTGCGCTCCTGGCATCTCGAACCCTTGATCGACCAAGCCGCACTCGGCGTCACCGAGCTGCTGACCAACGTCCACCGGCACGCCCAGCCGGACAAGTCGTGCACCGTCGAGATCGAGCTGCTGCTCGAACGGCTCATGGTGTCCGTCCACGACCACGATCCGAGGCTGCCGACCGTGCGCCCGCCCAGCATGTCCAGCACCTCGGGACGTGGGCTCGCGCTGATCGCCGCCGTCAGCGAGAGCTGGGGGGTCCGGCCGAGCGGCGGAGCCGGGAAGGTGGTCTGGTTCACCCTTCCGGCCCCGCCCTTCCTCACCGCCCCGCCATCCGGCCCGGTGTACGGAGCGACCACCGACGGCCCCTTCGCGCTGGGTCCCGCCATGGACCTGGGGAGCCGTGCGCCGTCCACCGAGCGGTCCGTGGCGGTCGGCTGACCCGTCGCGACGATCAGGCCGTGCTTCCGCTGCCGTTGCCCCGGCCGAACCGTTCGTCCAGGACGGAGAGCCGGCGCCCGTACTCGTCCTGGCCGGTCTCCCCGGCCGCGAAGCGCCGGGGAGCAGGGCGATCGGCGCCGGTCCGGCCGGGTCGGCGCGTCGGTTCGGGTGGCGCGGCCGGGGCTCCCGGCACTCCCGAGCCTCGCCCGGAGCGGGTGCGGTGCCGTCGTACCGCCGATGGCCGTACGGGTTCCCCCTCGGGACCACCCCGGCGGGGCCGGGTCAGGCCAGCACGGTCAGCGGGTCGTCCAGCACCGGCTGCCAGGCCAGTTCGGCCGCGCCGACCAGGCTGTTGTGGTCGAGCGTGCACGGCAGGATGGGCACACTGCCGCTGCGGCCCCACAGGCTCCGGTCGGCGACCACCGCACGCAGCCGTTCCGGGTCGGCGTCGAGCAGGGCACGGTACAGGCCGCCGAGGACGATGCGGTCCGGGTTGAGGATGTTGACCAGTCCGGCGAGCCCGAGGCCGAGCCGGTCGATCAGTTCCTCGGCCGCCCCCCGTACCGCCGCGTCCTCGTACTCCGTGCGGAGCAGGTCGCCCGCCTGCTTGAGCAGCGACTCCTCCGGGCCGGGGTCGCGACGGGCGGCGAGCAGGAAGGCCAGCGGGTCCGTCTCCACGTCCAGGCAGCCGCGTCCGCCGCAGTGGCAGGGGCGGCCGTCGGGGTGGACCGTGAGGTGGCCGACCTCCAGCGCGAGCCCCGAACTCCCGGTGTGCAGGCGGCCGTCGAGGACCAGGGCGCCGCCCACGCCCCGGTGGCCGGTGGCCACGCACAGCAGGTGCCGGGCGCCGCGCCCCGCGCCGTGCCGGTGCTCGGCGAGGGCGGCGAGGTTGACGTCGTTGCCGGTGAACGCGGGGCCGGGGATGCCCGACGCCCGCACCCGGTCGGCGAAGATCTCGCGGACCGGGGCACCGGCCGGCCAGGCGATGTGCAGCGGGTTGAGCGCGGTGCCCTCCGGCTCCGCGACCGCCGAGGGGACCGCGAGGCCCGCGCCGACGCAGCGCAGTCCGCTGTCGCGCAGCAACCGGGCGCATTCGTCGACCACTTCGCCGATGACCTGGGCCGGATCGGCGGTGACGGCGACACGGCCCGGGGCGGTGGCCACGAGCCGGCCGCCGAGCCCGACGAGGGCGGACCGGAACCCGTCGGCGTGCACCTGGGCGGCGATGACCACGGGCCCGTCCTCCCGTACCGCCAGCCGGTGCGAGGGGCGGCCCTGCGATCCGGCGGCGGAGCCCGGCCGGGAGTCGACCCGGATCAGGCCGAGCGCCTCCAGTTCGGCGGCGACCGCACCGGCCGTCGCCCGGGTGACGCCGAGCTCGGAGGTGAGCACGGCGCGGGTGGGCGCGCGTCCCGTGTGGACCAGCTCCAGCGCGGGTCCGAGCGCGCTGCGGCCCCTCTCCAACTTCGTCCGGGTGGTGGACACCTTGCCGTTCATGGGGGCGAGTCTCCCATGATTCCCGGGCCGCACCGGACCCCCCGGTGGCGCCGGGAGGCTGCCCGCAGCCGCCTTGCGTCGACCGCCGGGGCGCCCCTATCCTCAATTTGTGCCGCAACTAAACAAACTGCGGACGGCTCTTCCGGGGGACCCCGGCGGTGACCCCGCCGTGCCTCCCCCGCCCCGTCTCCGTACTGCCCTGACCCTCTTCTTCGCCCTCGACGGCTTCCTCTTCGCCGGCTGGGTGGTCCGCATCCCCGCGATCAAGCAGCAGACCGGCGCCTCCGCCGCCACGCTGGGGCTCGCCCTGCTCGGGGTGTCCGCCGGGGCCGTGGTGACCATGATGTTCACCGGGCGGCTCTGCCGCCGCTTCGGCAGCCATCCGGTGACCGTGGCCTGCGGTGTCCTGCTCCCGCTCGCCATCGCGCTGCCCGCACAGACGCGTTCGGCTCTCTCGCTCGGGCTGGTGCTGCTGCTCTTCGGCGCCGCGTACGGCGGGATGAACGTGGCGATGAACAGTGCGGCGGTCGATCTGGTGGCCGCCCTGCGGCGCCCCGTGATGCCTGGCTTCCACGCCGCGTTCAGCCTCGGCGGGATGGTCGGCGCCGGGCTCGGCGGGCTGGTCGCGGGCGGCCTCTCCCCCGCCACCCACCTCCTCGCCCTCACCGTGATCGGGCTGCTGGTCACCGCGGTGGCCGGGCCGGTGCTGCTGAGCCGTCCGGCGCCACCGCCCGTGGCCGGGGCGACCGGGTCCGGTGCGCCCGGGATGAGCGGGCGGACCAGGCGCCTGGTGCTGCTGTTCGGCGTGATCGCGCTCTGCACGGCGTACGGCGAGGGCGCGCTGGCCGACTGGGGCGCCCTCCACCTGGAGCAGGACCTGCACGCCCACCCCGGCGTGGCCGCCGCGGGCTACTCCCTGTTCGCGCTGGCGATGACGGCGGGGCGGCTGAGCGGCACGGCGTTGCTGGAGCGGCTCGGCCAGACCCGCACCCTGGTCATGGGCGGCTCGACCGCCGCGGCGGGAATGCTGCTCGGCGCGCTCGCGCCCAGCACGTGGGCGGTACTGCTCGGCTTCGCGGTCACCGGTATCGGTCTGGCCAACATCTTCCCGGTCGCGGTCGGCCGGGCCGGTGCACTGGCCGGGCCCGGCGGGGTGGCCGCCGCATCGACGCTCGGCTACGGCGGGATGCTGCTCGGGCCGCCCGCCATCGGCTTCCTGGCCGAATGGTCCTCGCTCCCGGTGGCCCTCACCACGGTGGCGGTGCTGGCCGTCGCGGCGGCGGCGCTGGGATACGGGGCACGCGGCGCGACGCACGGCTGAACACGCGCACCGTCCACGGCCCGGCACCGTGAGCGGGCCGACCACCAGCCGCCGGGCGATCTCCTCGTTGGAGAACCCCCTCTTGACGAGCGCCCTCACCTCACGCTCCCGTTCCGGTGAGCCGGTCCGGCCGGAGGGCCGCCCGCGCGGGCGGCCCTCCGGCCGGACCGTTCAGGCGCCGGGCAGGCCGACCGTACGGGCGAGTGCGGTGACGGCCTCCCGGAAGAAGACCTCCCGGTCGTCCACCACCCGGTGGAACTGGCCGAAGATCTCGAAGGAGACCAGCCCGAACAGCTGCGACCACGCGGCGATCAACGGGACCACGGCCTGAGGGGGCAGGTCGGGGGCGATGTCCGCGACCTGCCGTTCCGCTTCGGCGCGCAGATCACCGGCGAGCGGCGGCGGGGCCAGCTCGCCCGCGCGGTGGGCGTCCGCGACCACGGCGATCAGGACGAGGCCGACCCGGGCGGCGGGGCCGATCGTGGCCTGGGGCGCGGTGTAGCCGGGCACGGGCGAGCCGTAGATCAGGGCGTACTCGTGGGGGTGGGCCAGGGCCCAGCCGCGCACCGCCCGGGTGACCGCGAGCCAGCGTGCGAGATGCGGGGCGTCCTCGGCGAGGGCGGCGCGGTGGGCGGCTTCGGCGGCCCCTCCCACGGAGTCGTACGCGTCGACGATCAGGGCGGTGAGCAGCTCGTCCCGGCTGGGGAAGTAACGGTAGAGGGCGGACGAGGCCATGCCCAGCTCGCGCGCGACGGCGCGCAGCGAGAGCTTCGCGGCGCCCTCGGCGGCGAGCTGTCTCTTCGCCTCGTCCTTGATCGCCGCGGTGATCTCCGCGCGGGCGCGTTCCCTGACTCCTCGGACAGTGCTCATGCCTCCAGTCTGCCATGGAGGAAGAGCACCGACCAAGAACGAGAGCAGTGCTCTTGCTTTACGGTACCCCGCTCGTGCACACTGATCTCAAGCGAGAGCACCGCTCTCAAGAAGTCGAGGAGTCCCCATGTCCCAGCCGTACTACCTCCGTGGCAGCGCGATGAACGTCCGGATGAACGGCCTGATCGGCTGGCTCGCCCGCCGGGGTCTCAGCCTCTTCGGCTCGGCCGAGCTGTCGGTACCCGGCCGCAGGAGCGGGCAGATGCAGCGCATCCCGGTGAACCCGCACACGTACGAGGGCGCGCGGTACCTGGTCTCCGCGCGGGGCCACTCCCAGTGGGTGCGCAACATGCGCGCGGCCGGCGGCGGCGAACTGCGGGTGGGCCGGAAGGTCCACGCGTTCACAGCCGTGGAGATCGCGGACGACGAGCACAAGGCGCTCGTCGTCCGCGCCTACCTGGAACGCTGGGGCTGGGAGGTCAAGGACTACTTCAAGGGCATCACGGCGCAGTCCTCGGACGCCGAACTGCTGGCGGCCTGCCCGGACCACCCCGTCTTCCGGATCGCCGTGGAGCGGTGACCGTACGCCCGAACGGGCCGGGGCCGACGAACGGGGCCGGGGCTAACGGTCCATCGCGGACAGGGCGCGCTGCGCCAGCGGGTGCGTACGGACCAGCTCGCCGAGCGAGGTCGTGCCCCGGGTGATCCCGGCGAACGCGTTCCAGGCGGGACGGAAACCCGTCAGCACGGCGTGCAGCACTCCGGGACGGCGTTCGAACAGCTTCAGCATCCGCCGCCCGACGCCCATCTCGACACCGAGGCCGGCCTTGATGGCGAACGCGTAGTTCAGCGCCTGGCGACGGGCGTCCACCGCGTCGTGCGACTCCGCGATCCGGACCGCCCATTCACCGGCCAGCCGCCCCGACCGCAGGGCGAAGGAGATTCCCTCGCGGGTCCACGGCTCCAGCAGCCCCGCCGCGTCGCCGCAGACCAGGACCCGGCCCCGGGAGAGCGGCGAGTCGTCGCTGCGGCAGCGGGTCAGATGGCCGGAGGAGATCTTCGGCTCGAAGCCCGCGAGACCGAGCCGGGCGATGAAGTCCTCCAGGTACCGCTTGGTGGCCGCGCCCTCGCCGCGCGCCGAGATCACGCCGACGGTCAGCACGTCGCCCTTGGGGAACACCCAGCCGTAACTGCCGGGCAGCGGGCCCCAGTCGATGAGCACCCGGCCGGCCCAGTCCTCCGCGACCGTGGGCGGGACCGGGATCTCCGCCTCCAGGCCGAGGTCCACCTGGTCGAGCTTGACGCCGACATGGGCTCCTATCCGCCCCGCGCTCCCGTCGGCGCCGACGACCGCGCGGGCCAGCACCGTCTCACCGCCGGACAGCACCACGGCGACCGTGCGCCGGTCGGGCACCGCGGCACCGTGCTGCTCCACCCGCGTCACCGTCGCGCCGGTGCGCAGCTCGGCTCCCGCCTTCTGCGCCTCCTCGACCAGGCCGGCGTCGAACTCGGGGCGGTTGATGAGCCCGAAGAGCATCCGCTTGGAGCGGCGGGTCCGCGCCAGACGGCCGTTGAGCGAGAAGGTGACCGCGTGGATCCGGTCCCGCAGCGGGAGTTCGAACCCGGGCGGCAGCGAATCGCGCGAAAAACCGATGATGCCGCCACCGCATGTCTTGTACCGGGGAAGCTCCGCCTTCTCCAGAAGCAGGACCCGCCGACCGGCGACTGCCGCCGCGTAGGCCGCCGAGGCCCCGGCCGGTCCGCCGCCGACTACGACGACGTCCCACACGGACGACTCTTCGTGCTCCTGTACGGCGTCTGCGTTCTCGCTGCTCACGATGTGCTTCTGCTCCCGATCCCACCAGTGGCCCATGCTGCTCACGGCATCCTACGGCGCGTCTCCCCCGGCCCCCGCTGTGGGAGGATCGACCGTACGTTCGTCCTGCGTGCGACGCCGCACACTCGGTGCGCATGCGGCCGGATTCGTCCAGATAACGTCGCACCCACGAGGAGCGTGCCCATGACCGCCCGTCCGATCGCCGAGACCATCTCCTCGCTGATGCCCCGCGCCAAGTCGGAGCTGGCCGAGCTGGTGGCCTTCCAGTCGGTGGCGGACCCCGCGCAGTTCCCGAAGAGCGAGTGCGAGGCGGCGGCCGACTGGGTCGCCGACGCGCTGCGCGCCGAGGACTTCCAGGACGTCGCCCTGCTGGACACCCCCGACGGCACCCGCTCGGTCTACGGCTTCCTGCCCGGCCCGGCCGGCGCCCCCACCGTGCTGCTGTACGCGCACTACGACGTGCAACCGCCGCTCGACGAGTCCGCCTGGCTCTCCCCGCCGTTCACGCTGACCGAGCGCGACGGCCGCTGGTACGGGCGCGGCGCGGCCGACTGCAAGGGCGGCTTCATCATGCACCTGCTCGCGCTGCGCGCCCTCCGGGCCAACGGCGGCGTGCCGGTCTCCGTCAAGGTGATCGCCGAGGGCTCCGAGGAGCAGGGCACCGGCGGTCTGGAGCGGTACGCCGAGGCGCACCCCGAACTGCTGGCCGCCGACACCATCGTCATCGGCGACACCGGCAACTTCCGGGTCGGGCTGCCGACGGTCACCGCGACGCTGCGCGGCATGACGATGCTGCGGGTCACCCTCGACACCCTGGAGGGCAACCTGCATTCCGGGCAGTTCGGCGGCGCCGCCCCGGACGCCCTGGCCGCGATGATCCAGCTGCTGGCGTCGCTGCGCGCCGAGGACGGCACGACGACCGTCGACGGGCTCGCCCAGGACACCGAGTGGGACGGACTCCAGTACCCGGAGGCCGACTTCCGCAAGGACGCGAAGGTGCTCGACGGGGTCGGGCTGATCGGCACCGGCACGGTCGCCGACCGCATCTGGGCCCGGCCCGCCGTCACCGTCATCGGCATCGACTGCCCGCCGGTGCTCGGGGCCACGCCCTCGGTGCAGGCGAGCGCGCGGGCCCAGATCAGCCTGCGGGTCCCGCCGGGCCAGGACGCCGTCGAGGCGACGGAACTGCTGACCGCCCACCTCAGGGCGCACACCCCGTGGGGGGCCAGGATCTCGGTGGAGCAGGTCGGCCAGGGCCAGCCCTTCCGGGCGGACACGTCCAGCCCCGCGTACACCTCCATGGCGCGGGCGATGGAGTTCGCGTACCCCGGCGAGAAGATGCAGACGTCCGGGATGGGCGGCTCGATCCCGCTCTGCAACACCCTCGCCGCCCTCTACCCCGAGGCGGAGATCCTGCTCATCGGGCTGAGCGAGCCCGAGGCGCAGATCCACGCGGTGAACGAGAGCGTGTCGCCCCAGGAGCTGGAGCGGCTCTCCCTCGCCGAGGCCCTGTTCCTGCGGAACTACGCGGAGTCCAAGCAGGGCTGACCGCCCCCGGCCGGCCCGTTCCGGGTCCCGCTACGCGTTCGGCGAAGCTCGCCG
Organism: Streptomyces sp. NPDC001108; assembly: GCF_053598535.1. Taxonomy (NCBI): domain Bacteria; kingdom Bacillati; phylum Actinomycetota; class Actinomycetes; order Kitasatosporales; family Streptomycetaceae; genus Streptomyces; species Streptomyces sp. NPDC001108. Next base: position 11,161 of record NZ_JBSFKL010000006.1, on the reverse strand, counting down.
AGAGCGTAGAACGGGGTCCCGAGGCGGGCCGGAGACGTACGTTCGCGGCATGGACCTCGTCGAAGTGCTTCCCCGGCTGCACATGTTCCGTTTCTCCATCGGTCAGGCCTATCTGTGGCGTGACGGCTCCGATCTGACGCTGATCGACGCGGGCGACGCCGACGCCGCGCCCGCGATCGAGTCCGGGATACGCGAACTGGGCCTGGACCCGGGCCGTGTCTCCCGGATCGTCGTCACCCACGGGCACGAGGACCACTACGGCGCCGCGCGGGAACTCGCCGACCGGCACGGTGCCGAGATCCTCGCGCACGGCGCGGACGCGGCGGTGATCCGGGGCGAGGAGACGATGGCGGCCCCCGTGCTCCTGGACTGGGAACGCCCGTTGTGGGAGCGGACGCGGACCGTCCCCGCCGCCCCGCCGACCCGGGTCGACCGCGAACTGGCCGACGGGGACGTGCTCGGGTTCGGCGGCGGGGCCCGGGTGGTGCACGCCCCGGGCCACACCCCCGGCTCGATCGGGATCCATCTGCCGGAACACGGTGTGCTGTTCACCGGGGACTGCGTGGCCGGGGTCGGCCGGGTGATGCTCGGTGTCTTCAACATCGACCCGGACCTGGCCCTGGCCTCCTTCCGGCGGCTGGCCGCGCTGGAGCCGGACACGGTCTGCTTCGGCCACGGCGATCCGGTGGCCGGGGGCGCGGCGGCGGTGCTGCGCGCCTCAGCCGACGGGGATCCCGGCCTCCAGGTTGAGCACGGTTGAGCGTTCCCGGGCCCGCAGCGCCCAGCGCAGCCGTGCGTACCGGGTGGGCGGCAGCAGGTCGGCCGCCTCCTCCTCGGTGACGAACCGCCAGCCGCGCAGTTCGGAACCGGGGAGGAGCAGCCGCCGGGCGTCCGCCCCGGTGAGCCGCCCGCCGTCGAAGAGCAGCCGCAGCCCGCCGAATCCGGGCGGGTCGGGCGCCTCCCAGTCGATGACCAGGAGCGTGGGCACCCGGTCCAGATGGATGCCGATCTCCTCGAACACCTCGCGGATACCGGCCTGGGCCGGCGCCTCCCCGGACTCCACCACCCCGCCGGGAAACTCCCAGCCGGGCTTGTACGTCGGGTCGACGAGCAGCACGCGGTCGTGCTCGTCGAAGAGCAGCACCCCGGCGGCCACGGTCTCTGCGGTCGGCTCGGGGGTCTGGACGATCTCGCACGGGGCGGCGGTGCCGTCGCCGACCGCCTCGGCGATCCGCTCGGCCGTCGCGTACGGGGTCAGCGCCCCGGAATCGATGAGGTGCGCGTCCCGGGTGAGCCAGCCGAGGGCCGCCCGGTAGGGCTCGATGTGCTGGTAGGCCCACTGCCGTACCCGTTCGCTGTGCTCCGGGTCGTCGGGGTCCTCCACCCGTTCGGCGATCCGCGCACGCAGGATCGTTTCCTCGGGTGCGAGCAGGACATGGTGCACGGGGATGCGCCGGGAGGCCAGCCCGCCGAAGATCTCGTCGCGGTACTCCTGTCTCAGCAGGGTCATCGGCACCACCAGAACCCCGGGCACCTCGGTGAGCAGCGCCGCGGCGGTGTCCACGACCAGGCGGCGCCAGATCGGCAGCTCCTGGAAGTCGGTCACCTCGGCGAGTCTCTTCTGGGGCAGCAGCTGCCGCAGCCCCGCGCCGACGAGCTCGGGGTCGTACAAGGTGCTGTTCGGGATCAGATCGATCAGTTCACGCGCGACGCTCGACTTGCCCGCGCCGAACGCGCCGTTCACCCAGACGATCACGGTTCCCCCTCTTCCGTAGCCCCCTGAGGCTTGCCCGCAACACCCCGCCGCGAAAACCCGGCCGGGGCGGCGGTTGTCTCCCGGACGGGACCGACGGCGGCGGCCGGGCCCCTCAGCCCTTCGTCGAGCCGAGGGTGAGACCCGCGATGAAGTGGCGCTGGAGCAGCAGGAAGACCACCAGGGTGGGCAGGGCGACGATCACCGATCCGGCGGCGAGCAGGTTGTAGTCGGTGAAGAACTGCCCCCTGAGGTTGTTCAGCGCCGAGGTGATGGGGAGCTTGTCCCCGTCGGAGATGAAGACCAGCGCCCACAGGAAGTCGTTGTACATCCAGGTGAACTGGAGCGTGCCGAGCGCGGCCAGGGCCGGGCGGCACAGCGGGAGGGTGATCCGCCAGTACCGGGTCCACACGCCCGCTCCGTCGACGACGGCCGCCTCCAGGATCTCCTGCGGCAGGGTGCGCATGAAGTTGGCCAGGACGAAGACGCAGAAGCCGAGCTGGAAGCCGATCTGCACGGCGACGACGGCCCAGTAGGAGTCGTACATCGTCATCGAGTCGGACATCCAGTACGGCAGCGGGACGCGGTTGAACAGCACGTACAGCGGGGTCACGATCACCTGTTGGGGCAGCAGGTTCCCGGCGGTGAAGAACATGAGCAGGACGAGGCTGCCGCGCATGTGCAGCCGGGCCAGCGCGAAGGCCGCGAACGATGCGAGGAAGAGTGTGACGAGCACCCCGGGAACGGCGATGAGCAGGGTGTTGACGAAGTACTTCGTCATTCCGGAATCGGTGAACGCCTGCCGGTAGTAGTCCAGGGAGAGGTGGCGCGGCAGCGAGAAGTAGCCGTGCTCCGAGGTCTCGTCGTACGGCCGCAGCGAGGCGTACACCGCGAGCAGGAGCGGGGCGAGGAAGGCGAGGGAGACCGCGGTCAGGAAGAGGTGGACGCCGACGCGGCCGGGGCGGAAGCGGCGGCGGGCGGCCCGGACCGGTGGGCCGGGTCGGGCGGGGGCGGGGGCGGCCGGGGCGCTCAACGGTTCTTCTCCCCTCGGTACTCCTGGACGAGGTACGTCACGACGAAGCCCAGGGAGACCAGCAGCAGGACCACGGCGATGGCGGAGCCGAAGCCGATCCGGCCGGCCTCGCCGATGATGTTGTCGGTGACCAGCACCGAGAGCAGTTCGAGTCCGTTGCGGCCGTGGTTGACGGCGTACACGATGTCGAAGGCGCGCAGGGACTCGATGACGGTGATGACGCCGACGATGACGTTGACCGGGCGCAGGGTGGGCAGGACGACGCGGAAGAAGGTCTGGGCCTCGCCCGCGCCGTCGATCGCGGCGGCCTCCTTGAGGGAGGGGTCGACGGCCTTCAGCCCGGCGAGGTAGAGGATCATCACGTAGCCGGTGTGCCGCCAGGCGGCGGCGAGGAGCACCACCCAGATGTTGAGGTCCGGGTCGCCGAGCCAGTCGGTGGGCGAGGCCGTGTCCCCGAGGACGGCGTTGAGGGCGCCCTGGTCGCGGGAGAAGACCAGTTGGGCGATGAAGCCGACCACGGCCAGCGAGAGCACGACGGGCATGTACAGCGTCGACTGGTAGAAGCGGCTGAAGCGCACGCCCCGGTCGATGAGTACGGCCAGCAGCAGGCCGAACGGGGTTGCGACCAGGCCGAGGAAGGCGAGCCAGAGCAGATTGTGCCGGGCCGCGGGCCAGAACGGCGGGTAGTTGGTGAAGAGGTTCTCGTAGTTCCGGGTACCGGCCCACTCGATGTCCCCGACACCGTCCCAGTCGGTGAAGGAGAGGGCCACGGAGGCGAGGGTCGGCCCCCAGACGATAACGATGTCGAGCAGGACGGGCATGCCGAGCAGCACACCGAGTACGGCGAGGTCGCGGCCGGTGAACCGCCGCATGGACCGCCGTCCGGCGCGCCGGGCCGGGTTCAACGACACGGTCGGGGCTCCAGGTTCGGTCGGATGGTGTCGGGGCGGGCCGGGGTCATCCCGCGGCGAAGAGGGACTTCTTCTGCCGTTCGATGCTGTTGACCAGTCCGTCCACGTCGTTCGGGTCGCTGATGAACTGCTGGATCGCCGGGATCATGACCGTGGAGGCGAAGTCCGGCCGGGTGTCCCGATCCAGGAACTGGGAGATCTGCTTCGCCCCGGAGACGAGTTCCACCGCCTTCTTCTGGATCGGCGAGTACGCGGAGATGTCCGCCCGGTCGTTGACCGCGATGTTGTTCGGGTCGCTCTTCAGGTAGATGTCCTCGGCCTTTCCGGTGGCCAGCCACCTGAGCAGGTCCTTGGCGCTCTCCAGGGTCTTGCGGTTCTTGAGGTTCTTCGACTTCGCGGCCAGCAGGAACCCGTCGATGGGCGCTTCGACGGCGTCCTGCCCGTGTTCCGGTGCGATGACGGGAAAGGGGAAGAAGTCGAGGTCGTCCTGTTCGTCCTTGGGGAACTGGGCGCCGGGGTGCGGCAGTCCGAAGACGCCCATGCCGGCCTCCTTCTTCTGGAGGCCGGCGGCCGCCTCCTGCCAGGTACGGCCGTTGGCGCCGGGCTGGCAGAACGGGAGGAGCCGCCGCCAGGTGTCGAAGACCTCCCTGACCCGTCTGTCGGTCCAGGCCACCTCGCCGGCCATCAGGCTCTTGTGGAACGCGTAGCCGTTGGTCCGCATGTCGATGTAGTCGAAGGTGCCCATGGCGGGCCAGCCGTCCTTGTCGCAGAAGGCGATCGGGTCCAGTTTGTCCTTCCGCATCTGCCGGGCGAGCGCCACGTACGCGTCGAGCGTCTTCGGCACCTGGTAGCCGCGGTCGGCGAAGAGGCTCTTGCGGTGGAAAACGGCCCACGGATAGTAGTAGTACGGCGTGAGGTACTGCTTTCCGTCGGCCCCGGTGGACTGGGCCTTCAGCGCGTCGGAGAAGCCCTCGTATTCCTGCCAGAGATCGCTGATGTCGTGCAGCAGACCCTTCTCGGCGAAGAACTGCATCCGGTTTCCGGCGAACCACATGAAGACGTCGTCCGGCTTGCCCTGCAGATATCGGTTGATGTTCTCCTGGAAGGTGTTGTGGTCGACGGTGTTGACCTTCACCTTCCGCCCGTCCGACTGCGCCTCGTACGCGGCGAAGGCGTCGGCGAATGCCTTCTTCGGGACCGGATCGGAGGAATTCGACCCGAGGGTGATCGTCTTTCCGTCGCCGCCGGGCCCGCTGCCGCAGGCGGTCAGCAGTGCGGGCAGCGCCACGGCTCCGGCACCGACGGCCGCACCCCGCAGCAGACTCCGCCGGGACATCCGGTGTCCCGCCACACTTCCCGGCACGGTGTACCTGCCGTCATCAGACTGCGTCATGCCCGACTCCCTCGGAGATGCAACCCAACACAACCGAACGTGCGCTTGGATCTCACCCCCAACTATTCGTGCCGTCAAGGGTTTTGACGAGATGCCAGTTAACTGGCGCCACTCCCCTTCCAACAGACTCCAACACGCCCTAACGTAATCGCACTCATTGGCGTGCACATGACGCCATCCGATCATGCGAGTGTGGAGGAACGTGACGATGCGTCATCTTCCAACCCGTACAACCCGAACCGCTCGGGCGGCCCGCCGGGCCGCAGGAGCGCTGGCGGCCGGGCTGCTGTGCGCGGCGGGAACGGCCGTACCCGCCGGCGCCGCGGACTCCCCCGCGCCGCACCGCGCCGTCGCCCCGCAGTCCGGAAACGGCCTTGCGCTCACCCCGCCCATGGGATTCAACAACTGGAACTCCACGCATTGCCGGGCGGAGTTCGACGAGTCGATGATCAAGGGGATCGCCGACATCTTCGTCGAGAAGGGCCTCAAGGACGCGGGATATCAGTACATCAATCTCGACGACTGCTGGGCCGCACCGCAGCGCAATGCGGAGGGAAAGCTGGAGGCCGACCCGAAGCGCTTTCCGAACGGCATCGAAGCCGTCGCGGACTACGTCCATTCCAAGGGACTCAAGATAGGCATCTACACCAGCGCCGGTACCAGGACCTGCGACAGCGTCGGCCTCCCGGGCGCGCTGGGCCACGAGTACAGCGACGCGCGGCAGTTCGCCGACTGGGGCATCGACTACCTCAAGTACGACAACTGCAACAACCAGGGCGTCGACGCCAGGCAGCGCTACAGGACGATGCGGGACGCGCTGGAGGCGACCGGCCGCCCGATCGTCTACAGCATCTGCGAATGGGGCCAGAACAAGCCCTGGGAATGGGCCGGTGAGGTCGGCAACCTCTGGCGCACCACCGGCGACATCAACGACAGCTGGGGCAGCATGCTGTCGATCATGAAGCAGAACCTGCCACTGGCCGCGGCGGCCGGACCCGGCCGCTGGAACGACCCGGACATGCTGGAGGTCGGCAACGGCGGCATGACGGACACCGAGTACCGCACGCACTTCTCCATGTGGTCCGTGATGGCGGCACCGCTGCTCATCGGCTCCGACCTGCGCGGGGCGAGCGCGGAGACCTACGAGATCCTCTCCAACCGCGAGGTCGTCGCGGTCGACCAGGACCCGCTCGGCAAGCAGGGCACCGTGCTGTCCTCGACCGACGGACGCTGGGTGGTCGCCAAGGAGATGGCGGACGGCAGCCGCGCGGTCGCCCTCTTCAACGAGACCGACAGCGCCCAGCACATCGCGACGACCGCAGCCGGGGCGGGGCTGCCGAAGGCCGACGGCTACACGGTGCGCGACCTGTGGGAGCACCGGACGTACAACACGGCGGGCGCCCTGGCGGCGACCGTCCCGGCCCACGGCACCGTGCTGCTGCGGGTGGCCGCCGACGACGGCTGGGCCGCGTACCCGCCCGCGGTCGGGCTCGGGATCGACTCCGCGCCCCTGCTGGAGGCCGGCCGCACCACCACCCTGACCACCACCGTCACCGACCTGGGCCGCACCCCGGCCAAGGCGGTGACGGCCCGGCTGGACGGCCCCTCGGGCTGGCGGGTGGAGGCGGTGTCGCCGACCGGCGCGCCCGCCCTGCCCACCGGCCGCTCCCTCACCACCCGCTGGCGGGTGACGGCCCCGGCGTCCACCCCCGCCGGCGCGTACGGTCTGACGCTCGACGTCCGCTACAGGGCGCCGAACGGGACCCGCGCGCGGTCCGCCGTCCCGCTCGGCGCCCATGTGGTGGTCGCGCCCCCGGCGGGCACCAGCTTTCTGAGCGATCTGCCACGGCTCTCCGCGAGCAACGGCTGGGGCCCCGTGGAGCGGGACACCAGCAACGGGGAGAGCGCGGCGGGCGACGGCAACCCGATGACGATCGGCGGCACGGTCTTCGCCAAGGGGCTCGGTGTGCACGCCCACAGTTCCGTCGAGTTCTACACGGGCGGGGCCTGCTCCACGGTGACGGCGCGGGTCGGCGTGGACGACGAGAAGGGCGCCAAGGGATCGGTCGCCTTCGAGATCCGGGCCGACGACAGCACGGCCGCGTCCACCGGTGTGCTGACCAACGCGATGCCCGCGCAGCCGATCGCCGCGGACGTGGGCGGCGCGCGGGTGGTGCGCCTGGTCGTCACCGACGGCGGGGACGGCACCGACTCCGACCACGCGGACTGGGCGGATCTGCGGATCACCTGCTGACGGATGGCCGGGCGGGCTGCCGCGTACCGTGCGCCCCGGAGCCCGCCCGGCGCATCCCCGTGCCCCGGAACCGGACATCCGCGGGCCCGCCCGGACGAGTCCCGTGCACCGCACCACGGCGGACCGGTCAGCCGCGGGCGGCGGGCCCGCCGTCCGGTCCCGCCCCCAGGGCCGCCGCCGCAGCGCCCACCAGGCCCGCGTCGGCCCCCATCACCGCCGGGGCCACCTCGATCCGGCGGACGAAGGAGAGCGTGGCGTACCGGGCCAGCGCCCGGCGCAACGGTACGAAGAGGACGTCGCCCGCACCGGCCACTCCCCCGCCGACCACCGCGATGTCGATCTCGACGAGGGCGGCGGTGGCGGCGATCCCGGCGGCCAGCGCCTGGGCGGCACGCTCGAAGGAGGCCAGCGCCGCCCCGTCGCCCGCCCGCGCGGCGGCGGCCACGGCGGCCGCCGAGGTGTCGCCGTCCGGTCCGGGCCGCCAGCCGTCCGCCAGCGCCCGGCGGGCGATGCTCGGGCCGCTGGCGATGGTCTCGACGCAACCGCGCGAACCGCAGGGGCAGGGGTCGCCGTCCAGTTCCACGCTCACATGGCCGATGTGTCCGGCGTTGCCCGTGGGGCCGGGGTGCGGCCTGCCGTCAAGTACGAGCCCGCCGCCGACGCCGGTCGACACGACCATGCACAGCGCGTTGCCGTACCCCCGGGCGGCGCCCAGCCAGTGCTCGGCGGCGGTCATCGCGACCCCGTCGCCGACCAGCCGGACCGGCATCCCGCTGACCAGCCCGGCCACCCGCTCCACCAGCGGGTATCCGCGCCAGCCGGGGATGTTGACCGGGCTGACCGTACCGGCCGAGGCGTCGACCGGGCCCGCGCTGCCGATGCCGACCGCCGTCACCCGCGCCCACCGGGGCGATCCGGTCAGCTCGGCCAGCACCTCCGCGACCGCGCCCATCACCGTCCCGGCGTCCTCCCGGGCCGGCGTAGGACGCCGCGCCCGGACCACCGGTGTGCCGTCGCCGCCCACCAGCGCTCCGGCGATCTTGGTGCCGCCGATGTCCAGCGCGGCGACGAGATCGGATGGCATGGGTACGGCTCCGTGGGTAGGGGGCGGGGACCTGCGGCTTCCGGAAACGGTCCGGCTCAGTCTCCCTGCCGCTGACAACGTTGTCCAGGGCCTATGCTCGACCGCACACGACCCGGCCCGCTCCCTGGCACCGCCCGTGCGGGAGCCGGCCGGTCCGCACCAGAGAACAGGACAAGCGCACCGTGGCCGAGACCGCCCGTCACCCCGAGTCCCGCTACGGCAACCGGCCGACCATGAAGGACGTGGCCGCCCGCGCCGGAGTGGGCCTCAAGACGGTCTCCCGTGTGGTCAACAGCGAGCCGGGCGTCACGTCCGACACCGAGCGCCGGGTCCAGGAGGCCATCGAGGCGCTCGGGTTCCGCCGCAACGACAGCGCGCGGGTGCTCCGCAAGGGCCGCACCGCCTCGATCGGCCTGGTCCTGGAGGACCTCGCCGACCCGTTCTACGGACCGCTGAGCCGCGCGGTGGAGGAGGTCGCGCGGGCCCACGGCGCCCTGCTCATCAACGGGTCGAGCGCCGAGGACCCGGAGCGCGAGCAGGAGCTGGTGCTCGCACTGTGCGCCCGCCGGGTGGACGGGCTCATCGTGATCCCGGCCGGTGACGACCACCGCTATCTGGAACCGGAGATCAGGGCGGGCGTCGCCACCGTCTTCGTGGACCGCCCGGCGGGCCTCATCGACGCCGACACCGTCCTGTGCGACAGCTTCGGCGGCGCCCGCGAGGGCGTCGCACACCTGATCGCGCACGGGCACCGCCGGATCGGCTTCATCGGCGACCAGCCGCACATCCACACCGCCGCCGAGCGGCTGCGCGGCTACCGTGCCGCGCTGGCGGAGGCGGGTACGGAGGCCGGGGACGCCTGGGTGTCGCTCGGCCCGACCGACCCGGCGCGAGTGCGGGACGCCGCCGAGCGGATGCTCTCCGGCCCCGAGCCGGTCACCGCGATCTTCGCGGGCAACAACCGGGTGACGGTGACGGTGGTGCGGGTCCTCGCCGAGCTGAAGCGCCGTGTCGCCCTGGTCGGTTTCGACGACATCGAGCTGGCCGACCTGCTCGGCATCACCGTCGTGTCCCAGGACGCCGCGGCCGCCGGGCGCACCGCGGCCGAGCACCTCTTCCGCCGGCTCGACGGAGCGGGGCACGCCCCGGCCCGGGTGGAGCTGCCGACCCGGCTCGTGCCGCGAGGCTCGGGCGAGCTTCCGCCCGCCTGAGCCACGCGGCCGGTGCGGCCCTCGCAAAGGACCCGCTACGGCGCGGTGACGGTGAGGCCGGCCCGGCGGGGCGAGGCGAAGCCGTCCAGGTCCTCGCGCGTCAGACCGGTCAGCCGGGCGACCTCGGCGACGTCGAGGGCGCCGCAGTCGATGCCGCGCAGGAGGTAGCCGCTGAGCGCCTTGGCGGTGGCCGGCTCGTCCATCACGTCGCCGCCGGCCTTGGCCACGTACGCGGCGAGCCGCGCGGCGGCCTGCTCCAGGCCCTCGCGGTAGAAGGTGTACACGGCCGCGTAGCGGGTCGGCAGGTGGGCCGGGTGCATGTCCCAGCCCTGGTAGTAGGCGCGGGCCAGGGCGCGGCGGGTGAGGCCGTAGTGGAGCCGCCACGCCTCGTGGACCCGCTCGGTGGGGCCGACCGGCAGGACGTTGGTGGAGCCGTCGGAGACCCGTACGCCGGTGCCCGCCGCGGCGACCTGCATGACGGCCTTGGCGTGGTCGGCGGCCGGGTGGTCGCTGGCCTGGTAGGCGGCGCTGACGCCGACGCAGGCGCTGTAGTCGAAGGTGCCGTAGTGCAGACCGGTGGCCCGCCCCCGGGCCGCGTCGATCATGCGGGCTACGGCGGCGGTGCCGTCGGCGGCGAGGATGGACTGGCTGGTCTCGATCTGGATCTCGAAGCCGAGCCGCCCGTCGGGCAGCCCGTGCGCCCGCTCGAAGGCTTCGAGGAGCCGGACGAAGGCGGTGACCTGCTCGGGGTAGGTCACCTTGGGCAGGGTGAGGACGAGCCCCTCGGGCAGACCGCCGGCCTCCATCAGGCCGGTGAGGAAGACATCCGTGGTACGGATGCCCCGGTCGCGGACGGCGGCCTCCATGCACTTCATCCGGATGCCCATGTACGGGGCCGCCGTGCCGTTCGCGTACGCCTCCGCGACCAGTCGGGCGGCGCGGGCCGCCGTCGCGTCCTCCTCGGCGTCGGGGCGGGGGCCGTATCCGTCCTCGAAGTCGATGCGCAGGTCCTCGACCGGCTCGCGCTCCAGCTTGGCCCGGACCCGGTCGTGGACGGGCCCGGCCAGTTCCTCCGGGATGCCGAGGACGGCGGCGAAGGAGGCGGCGTCGGGGGCGTGCTCGTCGAGGGCGGCCAGGGCCTGGTCGCCCCAGGACCGGAGGGTGCCGGCGGCGAAGGCGTCGCCGGGGACGTAGACGGTGTGGACCGGCTGGCGGGTGCCCGGGTCGCCCGGGTAGCGGCGCGCGAGCTCGGCGTCGACCGAGGTGAGGGAAGCACTGATCTCCTCGCTGACCGCACCGGCGAGGCTCGTTGCCACCTTCTCCTGCTGACCCATTTCCACACCCTTCACAGTCACGCCGTTTCCGCTTCCCGGAATCAACAATCCGTATAGTGAAGTTATAAGGCGCCCGGACCTGCGTCAATGGTGACGGGAAACGGGTGCGGGGCCGTGCGGTGTGTACCGCGCGGCCCCGCACCCGTTCGCCGTCCCGGGGGATGTCAGCCCTTGCGGGCGTTGATCTC